>NZ_JAAZQN010000002.1:0-614805 GCF_012275365.1 Novosphingobium sp. SG720
CTTGCTTTAAACTGGACGTCGGAACCCAAAGACCCCCGACACCAGGCGCCGTCGCCCACATGTCCCTTCATCTAATCAACAATGTCAAAGACCAATCCAGAAAACAAAACCCGGACAACAATCAATCCCCGGTTCATCACCGGAAACCAAAGCCGTCCGTAGCTATCTGGCGACCAACACCGCAGCACCTGGAAACAACCAAGCCGCCGGAAAACCGGCTGCACCGCATCGGTGAAGCGGCATATATGGAGGGCCACCGCAGGCGTCAACGGCCATTTTTCCACAACCCCCGCAAATCCAACCAAAACCCCCGCAACACCTGCGTTTTGGACCGAAACTTTTCTGGCTTCCCCCCCCCAACCAACCCGAATCACCGCCGCTGAATCACTCCCCAAGCACCCCCTCTCAAACGCCCTCACGTCAGAAGAAGCGGAGATCGAGACGCTGGACGTGCGGGCAGCGATGCAATAGTTCGTTGCAATCCGGGGAGTTTATTCCATTCGCATGCGTTCTTTCGCCGCACTCTTGGCGGCCCTGCTTTGGCCAGTCGTGGCCGAGGCCGACACCATTTCGCTATCGGCGCCGCAGTTGTTCGAACTGGCGGACCAGGCCCGCGACCGTGGTGACTATACCATGGCTGAAACCGCCTATCGTGCGCTGGCGGGCAATCCCGACATCGACGTGCGCAATGAAGCCCGCTTTCGCCTGGCACTGATGCTGGCCGATCGCGAGCACAAGCTGAAGGACGCAGCGCTCATGCTGCGCCGCATTCTCGACGAGCGCCCCAAGGCCCAGCGCGTGCGCCTGGAACTGGCCCGCGTGCAGGCGATGATGGGTGACCTTGGCGCCGCCCGGCGGGAAATGCGCGCAGCCCAGGCCGGCGGCCTGCCGCCCGACGTGGAGCGCATGGTTCGTTTCTATGCGGCGGCGCTCAAGGCGCGCAAACCGTTCGGCGGCAGCCTGGACGTGGCCCTCGCCCCAGACAGCAATATCAATCGCGCCACGCGATCCAACACGCTGGGCACCGTGATCGGCGATTTCACCCTGGACCAGGATGCCAAGGCCAAATCGGGCCTGGGCCTGGCGCTGCGCGGACAGACCTATTTCCGCGCGCCACTGGAAAATAACGTCAACCTGCTGGTGCGGGCCAATGGCTCGGCCGATCTTTACCGCAATTCACGATTCGATGACATCCTGGTGGGAATTCAGGCTGGCCCCGAATACGTGCTGGGCGCCGACCGGCTGACTCTGGCCGCCGGGCCGACCTGGCGCTGGTATGGCCTCGATCCCTACAGCACGTCGCTGGGGGTGAGCGCCGATTTCCTGCATCCCATGGGCAAGACCATGCAGGGCCGCGCCGGGCTGGGCGTGACGCATACGGCCAACCGCCGCAACGCGCTGCAGACCGGGGATGTGTTTTCCCTTTCTGCCGGGCTGGACCGCGCCCTCTCCGCGCGCCTGGGCGGCGGGATCCAGGCCTTCGTCAATCGCACCAAGGCGAACGATCCCGGCTGGTCCGACGTGACCGGCGGCGGCGCGCTCTATGCCTTTCGCGAGATCGGCCGGACAACGGTGGTGATCAGCGCCAGTTACAGCCATCTGGAGGCCGATGCCCGGCTTTTCCTCTATCCCCGGCGCCGGGTGGACGACCGCTTTTCGATCGTCGGCAATGCCACCTGGCGCGCGCTGCAATGGCAAGGCCTGGCCCCGATCACCCGGCTGCGCTGGGAGCGCAACCGATCGACCGTGGGCATCTACGACTATCGCCGCGTGGCCGCCGAAGTGGGCGTGACCGCCGCGTTCTGACTGTCAGGCGTGGCCGGTATCGGCGGCCAGGTGCGCCGGATCGATGCCGGCCGCGCGCCAGGTGGCGGACCAGCGCTGTTCGCGCGGCGTGTCGAACAGGATCGCCGGCGAACCTTCGGCCGCGTGCCAGCCGTGGTGGTGCAGTTCTTCCTCAAGCTGCCCCGGTCCCCAGCCGGCATAGCCCAAAGCAATCAGCCAGCGCGAAGGCCCGCGCCCTTCGGCAATGGCGCGCAGCACGTCCATCGAGGCCGAAAGCGTGCACAGCGGGTTGACCGTAACCGAGCCTTCCCCGCCCCAATCGGGCGTGTGCAGCACGAAACCGCGCCCGGTCTCCACCGGGCCGCCGTGCAGCACGGGAACATCGGGCGAATCGCCGGGATCGATGCCGACATCCTCGAGCAGGGCATGGAACGTGATACCCGCGCGCACTTCGCCCAAGCCGATCCCCAACGCGCCATTGGCATCGTGGAGGCAGAGCGCGATCACGGCATGATCGAAGCGCGGATCCATCATGCCCGGCAACGCGAGGAGCAGGCGCCCGGCAAGATACTGCGGGGCATGGTCGGAATAGGAGGCAGCGGTCATGGGGGGCAGATTCAAGCCGCGGCCGCCGTGGCCGAAGGGTCCGCCACCGATCCGCTGCTACCGGTTGGCCCACGGTCCTCCGCCGCATCGAGCAGTCGCTTTTCCAGATTGCGCAACCGCGTTTCGCTGGTGACCTTTTCGCCTAGGATGTCGGTGACATAGAACGTGTCGACCGCGCGCTCGCCATAGGTGGCGATGTGGGCGGAGTGGACCACCAGCCGCGAATCGAACAGCGCGTGGGCCAGCCGGCCCAGCAGAGCAGGGCGATCGCGCGCGCCCACTTCCACCACGGTGAAGCGGTTCGAGGCCTTGTTGTCGTAGATGACGATGGGCTGCACGTCGAACGCCTCGGCCCGCGGGCGCGCCAGCGGGCGCGCGGCCAGCTGCGGCATCAGCTTGACCCGGTTGGACAGCGCATCGGCAATGCTGGCTTTCAGCCGCTCGATATGGCGCGCTTCGTTCAAGGGGCGGCCCAGCGGGTCCTGGACCAGGAAATTGTCCACCGCCAGGCCATTGCGCGTGGTATGGATACGCGCGTCGATGATGTTACCCCCGGCCAGGTGGATCGCCCCGGCCAGGCGATAGAACAGCCCGGCATGATCGGCGGCCAGCACGGTGACCAGCGTGGCGCCGCGCGCGGAATAGTAGTGCGCTTCCACCGACAGTGGCTCGCCCAGGGCGGCATCCATCTGCTGCAGGTTGAGCGCGATGATGTCTTCGGGCTCGGCAATCCAATAGGCATCGCTGAGCTGGCGGCCCACCGTGCCGATCAGCGCGGCGCGCTCCTTGAGCAGTTCGCCCACCGCCTTCTTCTTGGCGGCGATACGTTCGGGGCGGCCGTGCTGCTTATGGCCCAGGCGCAGCATTTCCTCGGTCTGGATGAACAGGTCGCCCAGCAACTGGCGCTTCCACGAATTCCAGATGCCCGGCCCCACTGCGCGGATATCGACGATGGTCAGGATCAGCAGCAGGCGCAGTCGCTCGGCGCTCTGCACTTGCGCGGCAAAATCGGCGATCGTCTTGTAATCGGCCAGGTCGCGCTTGAATGCGGTGGCGCTCATCAACAGGTGCCAGCGCACCAGCCACGAAACCAGCTCGGTCTCTGCCGCGGAAAGTCCCAGCCGTGGGCACAGCTTGCGCGCCACTTCGGCGCCCAGGATCGAATGATCGCCACGCCGGCCCTTGGCAATATCGTGCAGCAGGGTGGCGACATAGAGCACGCGGCGCGAAGCGACCTTCTGCACCACGTTGCTGGCCAACGGATGCGGCTCGCGCTCCTCGCCCTTTTCGATGCGGGCGAGCAGGCCGATGGCGCGGATGGTGTGCTCATCCACTGTATAGTGGTGGTACATGTCGAACTGCATCTGCGCCACGACGCGGCCGAAATCGGGGATGAAGCGGCCGAACACGCCGGCCTCGTTCATCCAGCGCAGCACGGTTTCCGGGTCATGCCGGCTGGTCAGCAATTCCAGGAACAGCGCGTTGGCGCGCGGATCCTTGCGCACGCTGCCATCGATCAGCCCGGCATCGCGCCGCGCCAGGCGCATGGCTTCGGGGTGGATTTCCAGTCCGTGCTTGTCGGCCACCACGAAGATTTCCAGCAGGCGCGCGGGATCCTGGGCAAAGAAATCGTCGCCCGGCACCGAAACCTTGTCTGCCACCAAGGGAAAGCCCGAAACCGTGCGCTTGCGGCGCTGGCGCAGCGCGGCAAAGAAGCCCGGCTTGGTCCGCGCGAACTGTTCATCCAGCTGGGCCATGAACACGCCCGTCAGCGAGCCCACCTGCTTGGCCTGGAGGAAGAAGAACTGCATGAACCGTTCGACCGAGCTTTTGCCCGGTCGATCGGCAAAGGCCATGCGCGCGGCCACTTCGCGTTGCAGGTCGAAGGTCAGGCGATCTTCGGCCCGGCGCGTGATCATGTGAAGGTGGCAACGCACTGCCCAGAAGAAGTTCTCGGCGCGGTGGAACGCGCGGTACTCCGCCGCCGTCAGCAGGCCGACATCGACGAGTTCGGACGGATCGCGCACTTTGTGCACATACTTGCCGATCCAGTAGAGCGTGTGCAGGTCGCGCAGGCCACCCTTGCCCTCTTTCACGTTGGGTTCCACCACATAGCGGCTGTCACCCAGCCGCTTGTGCCGCTCGTTGCGCTCGGCCAGCTTCTCGGCGACGAACTGCCGCTCGGTGCCGGCGCCCACTTCGGCCCAGAACCGGCGCGAGCATTCCTCGTAGACCGCGCGATCACCCCAGACATAGCGCCCCTCGAGCAGCGCGGTGCGAATCGTCAGGTCGCCCTTGGCCATGCGCACCGTCTCGTCCAGCGAACGGCTGGAGTGGCCGACCTTGAGCCCCAGGTCCCACAGGAAATAGAGCATTGCCTCGATCACCTGCTCGCACCAGGCGGTGGGCTTGTTGGGCGTGACAAAGGCGATGTCCACGTCGGAATGCGGCGCCATCTCGCCGCGGCCATAGCCGCCCACGGCCAGCGCGGCGATGCGCTCGCCGGTGGTGCGGTTGCTGGCGCGATAGACATGGCCGATCACGTAATCGTGGATCACGCGCACCAGCTGGTCCACCAGGAACGCCTGGCCTTGCGCGCATTCATAGCCGGCGGATGGCTTGCCGCGCAGGCGGCGGGCCAGCTCATCGCGACCATGGGCCAGCGCGGCGCGCAAATGCTCCACCACCATGGGGCGCGCGCGTGACGGATCGCCGCCGGCATCGACGACGGCACGGGTCACGGCTTCGGCAAGGGTGCGGCGGTCGATGATGGCGCGCTGTTGGGCGATGCGGGGCAAGGTCATGACCCTGCAATAAACGAGGTGGCGTTAAGGGGAAACAGCGCAGACATCGAAGTTTTCACGATAAGCCCGATCGAACATGCGCCCCTTGGGACAGGAACCGGTATCGGCGAAAGCCGCATGCCGGGTTAAAGTTCCCGCTCCATGACACGGCATGGCGCAAAATCGCCTGTGCGCTTTGGGGGTTTGCCAACCACTTGGCCCCTGTGCCAGAAGGCGCGCGATCCCGGCCTTGCCTTGGCCATCCGGCCGTGCCTGGCCCATTCTGCCACGGAGCTTCGCGCTTGTTCGTTTCCCCGGCCCCTGTCCTTTCGGTCCTTTCTGCCGCCGCGGCTGCATCCACGCGCATGCCCCTGCACTGGGACCAGCTGGGCCTGTCGCCCATCGCCTGGGATTTCGGCTTCTTTGCGCTGCGCTGGTATTCGCTGGCCTATCTGGCCGGCATTCTCATCGGCTATTGGCACCTGTCGCGCATGATCCGCCAGCCCGGCGCACCCATGGCGCAACGCCATGCCGATGACCTGTTCTTCTATGCCACGCTGGGCATCATCCTGGGCGGGCGCCTGGGCTACGCCACGTTCTATGCCCCGGAATTGTGGTCCCACCCTTCGGAACTAGTGAAGCTGTGGCAGGGAGGGATGAGCTTCCATGGCGGGCTGATCGGCACCGTGCTGGCCATCGCCTTCGTGTGCTGGCGCAACCGCCTCAGCTTCATCCGGGTGTGCGACTATATTGCCCCATGCGCGCCGATCGGGCTGTTCTTCGGGCGCTGCGCCAATTTCGTGAATGGCGAACTGTGGGGCCGCGTGACCACGGCCGACGTTCCCTGGGCCATGGTGTTTCCCGGCGCCGGGCCCAATCCGCGCCACCCCAGCCAGCTTTACGAAGCCCTGCTGGAAGGCGTGATCCTGGCCACGGTGCTGATCACGCTGTTCTGGAAAACCCGCGCGCGCTGGCGGCCGGGCCTGCTGATGGGCACCTTTGCCACCGGCTATGCCCTCTCGCGCTTCATCGTCGAATTCTATCGCGAACCCGATGCCCAGCTCGAAGACTTTGCCCTGCGCACCGGGCTTTCGATGGGCCAGTGGCTGACCCTGCCAATGCTGGCGATCGGCCTGACTTTGCTGGTCCGCGCCCTGGCCCGGCCGCAACTGGGTACCGTACCACCGCCGCCGGCGGACTGAGCGCACGCGGCAGACCCACGATGCCCGGCGAATCGCGGCCCCCTGAAACGCTCAAGCAGGTCTTTGCCCGGCTGATCCGGGCGGCCGGCCCGATCAGCGTGGCCCACTTCATGGCCGAATCCAACGCCCGCTATTACGCGGCGCGCGACCCGCTGGGAACGGCGGGCGATTTCATCACCGCGCCGGAAGTGAGCCAGATGTTTGGCGAGATGATCGGCCTGTGGCTGGCCGATATCTGGATTCGCGCCGGCCGTCCCACCCCGGTTGCCTATGTTGAAGCGGGCCCCGGGCGCGGCACGCTGGCGCAGGACGCGTTGCGCGCGGCCGCACGCCAGGGCCTGGTGCCCGATGTGCACTTCGTGGAAACCAGCCCCACGCTGCGCGCCGCGCAATGCGCGCGCTTTCCGCAGGCCACCTGGCACGACGATTTTTCCACCCTGCCCCAAGACCGCCCGCTCATGGTGGTGGGCAACGAATTCCTCGATGCCCTGCCGGTGCGGCAACTGGTGCGCATGGCCGATGGCTGGCGCGAACGGATGATCGGCTGGGACGCGGCGAAAGACCGCCTGCTGCCCGTGGCCGGCGATCGCCCGATGGACGCCGCCGTACCGGCAGAACGCGCCGCGGCCCGCGAAGGCACGATCATCGAAACCTGCCCCGCCGCGGCGGCCGTGACCGGCGATGTGGCGCTGCGCCTCGCGGCCCAGGGAGGCGTGGCGCTATGGATCGATTACGGCCATGCCCAGCCCCGCGATGGCAGCACGCTCCAGGCGGTGCGGGCCCATGCCAAGGTCGATCCCTTTGCCGATCCGGGCGAGGCAGACCTCACCGCCCTGGTCGATTTCGCCGCACTGGTGCCGGCCGTCGCCAGCGCCGGCGCAAGGTGCGATGGCGTGGTCACGCAAGGCGAATTCCTCAGGTGTCTCGGGATCGAGGCGCGCGCGGCCGGGCTTGCCCGCCACGCCCCCGGCCAGGCTGCCGTCCTGGCGCGCGCCCTGCATCGGCTGGTTCATCCCGATGAAATGGGCAACTTGTTCAAGGCCATGGCCTTTTCCGCAGTGCACTGGCCAAAGGGCGCTGCATTCTAAACGCTTTGTCGATTGCATTGCGGCAGCGCAAAACGTCCGCATTTGCCCCAATAAAATGCTTGTTGGCAAAGCCGCAATTCTGTGGCTATCACGCTTTATAACTGTTTGGGCCTGGCACGTGCATATCACGGCGGCCCAGCGCGCATGATACCCGGCGATGTTCGCCGCCGCGCGCAAGGAGGGGGAAATACCGTGCCCGGCCGTTCCAGGCGGGGTGGCAGCAGGCAGGGATTATCAATGGCTGATGAGGCAATTGTGAACGCAAGCGGCACAGATTCGCCCGCCGTCCACGACGGTGCGGGCGTCGATGAAGGCGTGCGTCGGCGCGATTTCATCAATATCGCGGCAGTGAGTTTTGCCGGAGTGGGTGGACTGGCGGTGCTGGTGCCGCTGGTTTCGCAGATGGCGCCGTCGGCCGACGTGCTCGCCGAAAGCTCTACCGAGATCGACATCTCGCAAATCGCGCCCGGCCAGGCGATCAAGGCGGTGTTCCGCAAGCAGCCGGTCTTCGTGCGCAACCTGACGCCGGTCGAAATCGGCGAGGCCGACAAGGTGCCAACCTCGAGCCTGCGCGATCCGCAGACGCTGGAAGAGCGCACCAAGGCGGGCAAGAAGAACTGGCTGATCACCATGGGCGTGTGCACCCACCTGGGCTGCGTGCCGCTGGGCGCCGGCGAAGGTGAAGTGAAGGGCGAGTTCGGCGGGTATTTCTGCCCGTGCCACGGCTCGGTCTATGATACCGCCGCGCGCATCCGCAAGGGCCCGGCGCCCAAGAACCTGGAAGTGCCGCCTTATGAATTCACGTCCGACACTGTCGTGAAGATCGGCTGAGGATAGACACGATGAGCTTTCCCTGGGCGAAAGAATACAAGCCAAGCCACCCGCTGATGCAGTGGCTGGACGAGAAGCTGCCGCTGCCGCGCTTCGTCTACAACGCCGTCGGCGCCGGTTATCCGGTGCCACGCAATCTCAACTATTTCTGGAACTTCGGCATACTTGCCGGGGTCTGCCTGATGTTGCAGATCGTCACCGGCGTGGTCCTGGCGATGCACTACGCCGCCAATTCGGGCGTGGCGTTCGACAGCGTCGAACACATCATGCGCGACGTGAACTGGGGCTGGATGCTGCGCTACGCGCATGCCAACGGCGCCTCGGCGTTCTTCGTGGTGGTCTATATCCACATTTTCCGCGGGTTCTTCTTCTCCTCTTACAAGGCCCCGCGCGAGATGATCTGGCTTTTGGGCGTGACCATCTTCCTGTTGATGATGGCCACGGCGTTCATGGGCTACGTGCTCCCCTGGGGGCAGATGAGCTTCTGGGGCGCCAAGGTCATCACCGGCCTGTTCTCGGCCATTCCCGTGGTCGGCGAACCGCTGCAACAGTGGCTGCTGGGCGGCTTTGCACCCGATAACGCCGCGCTCAACCGCTTCTTCAGCTTGCACTTCCTGCTGCCCTTCGTGATCCTGGGCGTGGTGATCCTGCACATCTGGGCGCTGCATATCCCCGGCTCTTCCAACCCCACTGGCGTGGAAGTGAAGACCGAATCCGACACGGTGCCCTTCCATCCCTATTACACGGCGAAGGATGGCTTCGGGCTGGGGGTCTTCGCGATCCTCTATTGCACCATGCTGTTCTTCCTCCCCAACGCGCTGGGTCACCCGGACAACTACATCCAGGCCAACCCGCTTTCCACGCCCGCGCACATCGTACCTGAATGGTATTTCTGGCCGTTCTACGCGATCCTGCGCGCCTTCACCGCCGATTTCCTGTTCATCCCGGCCAAGCTGATGGGCGTGCTGGCGATGTTCTCGGCGATCCTGGTGTGGTTCTTCCTGCCTTGGCTGGATACCTCGCCGGTGCGTTCGGGCCACTATCGCCCGCTGTTCCGCAAGTTCTTCTACCTGCTCGTCATCGACGTGCTGGTGCTGGGCTATTGCGGTGGCTCGCCGGCCGAAACCAAGTACGTGCTGATCTCGCAGATCGCCGCCACGTACTATTTCCTCCACTTCCTCGTGATCCTGCCGATCGTCGCCTCGATCGAGAAGCCGGCCCCGCTGCCGTTCTCGATCACCGAAGCGGTGCTGGGCAAGGATGACCAGACCGCCCCGGCCGCCTGAGCCAGCGAAGCGCAAAAGAGAGAGAACCCCATGGTCCGTCTTTTTGGTCCTCTTGTCGGCCTCTTCTTCGCCGTCGCGCTGCTCTGGTCGTTCGGCGTTGGCGCGATCCAGGCGATCCGCGAGCCCGAACCCACCACGGCGGTGCAGGAATTCCACCTTGCCCCCAAGGAGCCGGAACCCGGCTTCTCGTTCAATGGCCCGTTCGGCAAGTTCAACCAGGCGCAGTTGCAGCGCGGCTTCCAGGTCTACAAGGAAGTCTGCTCCAACTGCCACTCGCTGCATTTCGTCGCGTTCCGCGATCTGGCCGCGCTGGGCTATACCGAAGCGGAAGTGAAAGCGATCGCCAAGGAATGGGGCACCAAGGCCAAGGTCCAGGATCCCAAGACCGGTGACGAAACCGAGCGCGACAACGTGCCCGCCGATCACTTCCCCAAGGTCTATTACGCCGGCACCGGCAACCCGCCAGATCTGTCGCTGGTCACCAAGGCCCGGCACGAAGGCCCGGAATACGTCTATTCGCTGCTGACCGGCTATCAGGAACAGCCTGCCGAGCTGCTCAAGAAGTATCCTGATGCCAAGACGCCCGATGGCCTCTATTACAACCCCTACTTCGCCAACCTGAATATCGCCATGCCGGCTCCCCTGGCCGACGATCAGGTGACCTATGGCGACGGGACCAAGGCCACCAAGGAACAGATGGCTGCCGACGTGGCCGCCTTCCTGACCTGGACCGCCGAACCCAAGATGGAAAAGCGCAAGCAGACCGGCTGGGCCGTGCTGGGTTTCCTCCTCGCGGCCACCGCGCTGGCTTACCTTGCCAAGCGGAACGTGTGGTCGAAGGTCCACTAAGAACCGCCCCTGTGCGAAAACGAAAAGGCCACCGGAAACGGTGGCCTTTTTCATGGGTTGACGGCACAGCGCCGCCACGCCCCTCCCCTCCGCGAAAGCATGTCATGACGCCCGACGATCTCAAGGCCCTGGTCCGCGCCGTGCCCGATTTCCCACAGCCCGGCATCCTGTTCCGTGACGTGACCACGCTGATTGCGCATGGGCCGGGCTTTGCCGCGACAATCGATCATCTGGCGCGGCGGGTGCAGGACAGCGGTGCGGGCCTGATCGCGGGAATGGAGGCGCGCGGCTTCATCTTCGGCGCAGCGGCCGCCGCCCATGCGAGCCTGGGCTTCGTGCCCGTGCGCAAGCCGGGCAAACTGCCCGTCGCCACGCTCGGCGTGGACTATGACCTGGAATATGGCACCGACCGGCTGGAAATAGACCCCACGGCAATCGTGCCGGGGACGCGGGTGGCCATCGTCGACGATCTGATCGCCACCGGCGGCACGGCGCTCGCCGCCACGCACCTGTTGCGCCAGGCCGGCGCGATCGTGACCCACGCCTTTTTCGTCATCGACCTGTGCGATCTGCCCGGCGCGCGGCGCCTGCGCGAGGCGGGCGTGACCGTTGATGCCCTGATGGATTTTCCGGGTCACTGACCACGGCCGGCGGGAGGGGCTTTCAGGCGATCTCCCTCTCCACTTGCGCGGGAGGGCACCGCAAACTCCCCCTCCCGTTCGCGGGAGGGGGTCGGGGGGGCCTGTTACACCTCCACCCTCATCAATCCACCAGCATCAGCGCATCCAGCGCCACCACGCCCTCGCCCTTGGGATGCAGGATCACCGGGTTGAGGTCGATCTCGCGAATCGAAGGCTCCGCCCGCAGGACCTGGCCCACCTTGACGATCAGCGCGGCCAGCGCCGGCACATCGAGCACGGGCGACCCGCGATAGCCGGCCAGCAGTGCCGCACTCTTCAGTTGCATGAGTTCGGCTTCCACCGCCTCTTGCGTCAGGTCTGCGGTCAGCAGGCGCACATCCTGCAGGATCTCGGCGGTCACCCCACCAAACCCGGCCAGCACCACCGGCCCCCATTCGGGATCGTTCTTGGCGCCCACGATCATTTCCAGACCACGCTTGCCCATCGCCTCGATCAGCACGCCGTCCAGCTTGATCGTGGCATCATAGGCCGCCACGTTGGCAAACATGCGGGTCCAGGCTTCGTGCACGGCCGCATCGTCGGCCAGGTTCAGGATCACCCCGCCGGCATCGCTCTTGTGGCCCAGCGCGGCCGCCTGCGCCTTCATCGCCACTGGATAGCCCACGGCCTGGGCGGCTGCCACGGCATCATCGGCACTGGCGGCAAACTGCCCCTTGGGAAAGGCAACGCCGGCCGGGGCCAGCAGTTGCTTGGCCTTGTATTCGGGAATCACGCCGGTCACATCGGCAAGGCCGGGCACCGCCAGCGCCGGGGCATCGGTGACCAAAAGATCGCGGGCAGACCAGTGCGTGAGGCGGGTGATCGCCCGCAGCGCGCGTTCGGTGGTGGGGAACCAGGGAATGCCGGCTGCGCGCAGGGCGGCAATGCGCTCCGCCGGAACGTCTGCGCCTTCGTCCAGCCCGGCAAAGATCAGCGGCTTGGTCAGCGTCTTGCCTTCCACGGCGGCCAGGATCGCGGGGAACTTGATCGCGCAAGTGATCGCCTCGGCCTGGATGATCCCGGCCAGCACCGTGCCCACCCGGTCGTCGGCCAGCAGCGCATCGAGCGTGCGGGTATAGATCGCCGGTTCCGACAGGCCCTGCGCCGTGATGTCGAGCGGGTTGGACACCGGCACGAAAGGCGGCAGGGCGGCCCGCAACGCGGGTGAATCCTCGTCATGCAGCGCCGCCAGCTCCAGGCCGAGTTCTTCGGCCAGATCGAGCGTCAGCGCCTTAAACGCGCCGGATTCACCCAGCACCGCCGCCGCACCCGAAGGCGCGATGGGGCAGCGCGCGGCAATCTCGGCAATGTCGCCAAGTTCCTCCAGCGTTTCGGCAAAGATCACCCCGGCGCGGGCCACCATCGCGCGCATCAGCTTGTAATCGCCCGCCATCGCCCCGGTGTGCGTCGCCGCCGATTCGCGTGCCGCGCTCGATTTGCCCGGATGCAGCAGCACCACCGGCTTGCCAGCGGCCCGCGCCCGGCGCGCCGCCGCCAGGAAGCGCTGCGGCTTGCGGAACTGCTCCACGATCATGGCAATGGCATGGGTGTCCGGATCGTCGACCAGCCAATCGACAAAGTCTTCGACACCGCTCGCGGCTTCGTTGCCAGTGGAAACCGAATAGGAAACCCCGCATTCGCGCGCCAGCAGCATGGTGCCCAGCACCGCCGCCATGGCGCCCGATTGGGAAACGATGCCCACCGCGCGCTTGCCGGCGGGCGGCACGGCGTTGGTCTCCACGAAAGTGAGCGGAATGCGGTCGACATAGTTGACCAGGCCCAGGCAGTTGGGCCCTTCCACCACCATGCCCGCTTCGGCAGCCAGCCGCGCGATCTCGCGCTGTTCAGCCAGTCCTTCCTCGCCTCCCTCGGCAAAGCCGGCCGAAAAGATCACCACACCGCCGGCCTTGCGCGCGGCCAGGCTGCGCACGGCATCAAGCACACCCACGCGCGGAATGGCCAGCACGGCCACGTCCACGCCTTCGGGCAGCGCGTCGACGCTGGGATAGCATTTGCGCCCGCCGATCTCTTCGCGCTTGGGATTTACCGGATAGATCGCCCCGGCATATCCATTGCGCTCCAGGTTGCTGAGCAGCGTCGCGCCGAGCGCTCCGGGCTTGTCCGATGCACCGACCACGGCCACCGATTGCGGGCGCAGGAAACGGGCGATCGCCTGATGCGACAGAACGGGTTCAACAGCCATGACATCCTCCGAATTTCGCTATGACATATAACAATCAGCGAAACGCGGCAAGCGGCGAGTGACCAGCATGCCCCAATGGCCTGCCTCCCCTGGCATCCACCACAAACATGACGACAATGGTTGACGAGACACGATCGCCCATGGCAAGCGCTTTGGCCGAAGCGGGCGGGTATAGCTTAGTGGTAAAGCCCTAGCCTTCCAAGCTAGTTATGCGGGTTCGATTCCCGCTACCCGCTCCACAGCGTCCTCCCAGGAGGTCCCAAGACGGCCTGTAAGCGGCTGTTTTTTACAGCTTTTTGTTGGTATAATGTCCCGGCAGTTCCGGCGATGTTTCACCCAATATCAGAACAAAATGGGCACATTGATGGACCTGCAGCCAACCGAGCTGAAGGGAGGTCCATCAAAATGGGCGAACGGAAATCAGGGCTAACGGCATCATCGGTCGCGCGCGCCAGGCCGAAGGACAAGGCATACAAGCTGTCCGACCACGACGGTCTGTACCTTCTGGTGAAGCCGACCGGCGCACGGTACTGGCGGATGAACTACCGCTTCCATAATCTGCAGCGGACGGTGACCTTCGGGCGCTATCCGGAATTGCTGCTGGCCGATGCCCGGCAGCGACTCCTCAACGCACGGCGTCTGCTGGCAGATGGCATCGACCCGATCGATCAGGCCAAGCTCAACAAGATCCAGGAATCCATCTCGTTCGCCAACACGTTCAAGACGGTCTCGGACGAGTGGCTGGAAAAGGTCCTGCTGGAGGAGAAGGCCCCAGCGTCGATCAAGAAATATCAATGGCAGTTGGGGCTCGTCATGCCGTCCATCGGCAATCGTCCCATCGCCAAGCTTACCGCGCACGAGGTGCTGCTCGCGCTGAAGAAGATCGAGCGCACCAGGAAATTCTATACCGCCACCAGCGTGCGCGCGACCTGTAGCCAGGTGTTTCGCTACGCCATCGCCACCGCGCGCGCGGAGCGCGACGTCTGCGCGGATTTGCGCGGCGCCCTGGTTACGCCCAAAGTCGTGCACCGCGCCGCGATTACCACGCCGAGGGAGGCCGGTGCCCTCCTTCGATCGATTGAGGATTACGAGGGCGACCACCAAACCCGAGTCGCCATGCGTCTCCTGCCCCACGTCTTTGTGCGGCCTGGTGAACTGCGCCATGCCGAGTGGAAGGAGTTCGACTTCGAGCGCAACGTCTGGATCATCCCGGAGCACAAGGCAAAGATGCGCCGGCCCCATGCCATACCGCTATCGCGGCAGGCCTTGGCCATCATCGGCGACATCGCACACGATCCGACCTACAGCATCTACTTGTTTCCCTCGCTGCGCTCGGCTACGCGCCCGATGTCCGACAACACCATCAATGCCGCGCTGCGCCGCATGGGTTACGGCAAGGACGAAATGACCGCCCACGGCTTTCGGGCGATGGCGGCAACCTTGCTCAACGAGATGGGCATCTGGAACGCCGACGCCATCGAGCGTCAGCTTGCCCACGTCGAAGCCAATGCCGTGCGACGTGCCTATACGCGCGGGCAATACTGGGACGAGCGTGTGCGCATGATGCAGCACTGGTCTGATTATCTCGATAGTTTGCGTGACGGCGCCAAGGTGCTGCGCCCGAATTTCGGGAGCACAGCACTCGGATGATGACACGCAACCGCGAACTTGCGGGTGGCACCCGATCTGTGATGTTTTCCGCCGAGCCCGCGGACCATTCGGCCTGAGATCGACCAGATCGTCCACCAGACGCCCCAGGCATTCACTGATCAGCGAATATGGACTTTTGAGTGAATATACGATAGAAAGCCTTTATTCACTGGGCAGAAAATATGTTGAGATTTGAAACTGAAGAACAGGAACTGTTAGATGGGCTCGTTGATGCGATCGGCAGCTTACCCGAAGGAAAAGCCTGGATCGCGGGTCGGGAGATCATGCTCACGCAACGTGGCGGCCGAGTCGACGCCATTATCGAGGCGATGATCGCAGGTCGGTCGCTCCAGCTTCTTGTCGAAGCAAAACGCGAGGCCTTTCCGCGTGACGTGCGCGAAGCAATCTGGACGCTAAGCAAGCATCTCGCCCATCAGAACGAAACCGACCGTAACGTCGTGCCCTTCTTCGTCGCGCGCGCCATATCACCCGGCGCACGCACGATACTGCGCGAGGAGAAAGTCGGATTTTACGACCTGGGTGGGACGCTCTACATCCCGGCACCGAACACATTCGTATATATTGATCGCCCCGTTCCGCCCAAGGATAGCAAGGCATTCGGGTCGATATTCCAGGGCCAGCGTGCTCGGGTGGTCGATGAAATCTTCGCGAGACGTCCCGATTGGGTCAGCGTCAAGCAGATTGCCGATGATGCCGAAGTCTCGCGGGCCACCGCATCCAACACGCTCAGCGAAATGGAGCGGCGTGAATGGGTAGAGGTTGAAGGCGCCGGGCCTTCGAAACTGCGCCGGCTGCGCGCACCGAGGCTTGTCCTAGACGCCTGGACCGATTTCCTCGCCGATCAAAAGCCGCTCAAGTTCGACCGCTACTATGTCTCGAGCGCTAACGTTGAGGAACTCGCCCGAAAGCTCGATCGGGCGTGCGATGAGGCAAATGCTGCCTATGCTGTCACGTCGGAGGCGGCTGCGCAGGCTTATGCGCCCTATCTCACCAGCGTCACTCAACTCCGTTGTCGAATCATCCCCGGCCCCCAGCGCGATCTCGCGCTCGAACGTCTGCACGCCCGCCCGGTCTCGGAAGGCTGGAACCTTGCCGTGATCGAAACCAGGGCGCGCGGTGACGTCACCGTCGGCGAGCGGATTGACGGGGTCGCCCTCGCCCGGCCGCTGCAAGTCTATCTCGACCTGCTGCAGGGGTCGGGTCGCGCCAAGGACATGGCCGCCCATCTCCGTAAAGAGCGGCTCGAGCAGTAATGGCCAAGCCTCGTACCATCGGCGGCTATGGCGCCGTTGTCACCGAAGGCTGCGAGCGGGTTCTGCAGCCACTGGTCGAGCGCGCTGCGGCGCCAGCCCACGCAGCGCGTGGCAATGCGCGACTGCTTCGGAAAGGTCCCGTTCTGGACCTTGCGATAGAGCGTCGCGCGCGAAAGCCCGGTTTCCTTGAGCACCTGGGGCAGACGCACGAACGAGTTGGGTGAGGCGGTATTCATGTGGCACATCCTTCCTGTTCGATGGGTTGGATTGGCCGGCCACGAGTAGAATTGGGGCGTTGCGGGAAAAGCGCAAGCTCCTGAGAATCCGAGTAATGCTGCGTCTGCCGCCAGCACATTACCCGATACACCGAAGCGCACCGGCACGATCTCGCACGAACACCCAAAAAATTTTGCGAGCAGGCGCTCGGCGGCTCGCAAACCGCCAGAGTCGATGGTGTTGCGCAGTCCGTCGCGCCCCAATCAGTATTTCCACGCGAATCAGTCTTGCGCGGCAAGACCGATCAGTAAGCGCCGTTTTGACCCCACCTTGCGCAGATTTTTGGGTGTTGCAGTTGTGTATGGATGGATGACGCAACGCCAACGAGCACACTGGACACGGATGCTGGAGCGGCTCTGAAGCCGGTCCGGCGTCTTGAAGTTTTGAAGGGGACGACCGGCCGGCGCCGGACCTGGACGCTGGAAGAGAAGCTGGCGCTGGTTGCGGAGATGGAGCGCAGTGGCAACATTGCCGCGTTTTCGCGGGAGACCGCATTGCTATCCGCCGCGCCGCCGCTGTGCCACACATGCGCGCACCAGCCAGGCGCTGCCACACCAGCGCCATAGCCACTGGCATAGGCAAGACGCGGCGTGGTCCAAGGCGCCCACGTGGCTTTGATCTTCACCTTGGCGCGGCCCTTGAGCAGAGCGCGGTCGGCGGCAAGACTGTGCTTTTCTGCCAGAGCAGGCACATGCCAGGCGCCGCAAACCACCGCCACCGGACCGGCGCTGTCCTTGGCGACGCGGGCGATCTCGATCCGCATATGCGCCTCGCGCGCAGCCTCGTAAGCAGGGAGCGGGCCGGATTCGCGTCGCAGCGCAGTCATGGCATCGGCAACGGCGGCAAAGACCGGGCCGGGAGAAGGGTTCTGCTCGATGACATCGGCCCACCATGATTCGCCATCATCGTAGCCAGCAGCCTGTGCCAGCGAGCCGATTGGATCTTGGGCGATAGGGTTGGGCGGTATCTCTGGTGCGGCATTGTCCTCCTCGGCCAGACGGTCGGCGGCGGGGAGGTCGATAAAGAGCAAATCGGCGCCATGGGCCAGCGACCAGCGGGCCGCCTGGAACTCGGGCGAATATTCGGCGAATGGGAAGAAGCTCGCGCGGGAGGGATCGTCCTGCGCATAGGTCAGCAGCGCGACCGGTGTTTCCAGCGCCGGATCGGCCAGCATCGAAAGCAGGTGCGTGGCGTCGGCCGGCCCCTCGATCAGCACCGCGCAGGGGCGTAGATCATCCAGCGCCTCAACCAGCCGCCGGGCCGAGCCTGGGCCATGGTGGCGGATGCCGAAATAGGAGACCGGCGCGACCACGGGCTCACAGCATCTCGGTCAGCGAGGCATAATAGCCTTCAAAGCCGCGCCGCTTCTTGAGCACGGTTTCGAGATATTCGCCCAGCACCGCGCGGTCCTGCACCGGGTCTTTCACCACCGCGCCGATCATGTTGCTGGCCAGTGTTTCCGGCGTCAGCCTGCCATCGTTGAAGAAGGTTGCCTGACTGATGCCGCCCACCATCACGCCGATAGCTTCAGCCGTGGAAAGCCCGCCTGATGGCACTTTGAGCGCGACCTTGCCGTCTTCGGTCGAGCCTGCGCGCAGTTCGCGGAAGATCGCCACCACCCGGGCCACTTCCTCCGCCACATTTTTCGGCTCGGGCAGATCGAGGCTCTGCGCCATTTCGCCCACGCGCTTGACGATGATCGCCACTTCTTGCTGGGCGTTGTCAGGCAAGGGCAGGACGACGACATTGAACCGCCGTTTAAGCGCCGAGGACAGCTCGTTCACCCCCTTGTCGCGGTTGTTGGCAGTGGCAATGACGTTGAAGCCGCGCGCAGCATAGACGGTGTCGTTCAGCTCGGGGATCGGCATCATCTTTTCCGAAAGCACGGTGATGAGCGTGTCCTGCACATCACTGCCCATGCGGGTCAGTTCCTCGAACCGGCAGAGCTTGCCGCGCTCCATCGCGCGCAGTAGCGGGGTGGGCACCAGCGCCTCGCGGCTGGGACCGTGGGCGAGCAACTGGGCATAGTTCCAGCCATAGCGAACCTGGTTTTCATCGGTGCCCGAGGTGCACTGGATCACCATCGTCGAATCGCCGGTGATCGCCGCAGCAAGATGTTCGGAAACCCATGACTTGGCGGTGCCGGGCACGCCGAGCAGCAACAGCGCGCGATCGGTGGCAAGAGTGGCGACAGCGGTTTCGATCAAGCGCTTGTCGCCGACATATTTGGGGGAAATGACGACGCCGTCCGCCGCCTTGCCGCCCATCAGATAAGTGACGACCGCCTGGGGCGAGAGCGCCCAGCCGGCCGGGCGGCGGCCAAGATCGCCTGCTGCCAGCGCGGCCAGTTCGGCGGCGTGGGCCTGTTCGGCGGGCATCCGCAGCATCTCGCTCATGGATTGCTTCCTTCGTCGTTGAGCGCGGCGTTGAGCCGCAACAAATCAAGCCTTGGGTCCGATGCGATCAGCCCCGCATCCGTCAACCGGCCCAGCGCCTCAGACGCTGCGGCGCGGGCGGACAGCAAGCCGAGCGCGGCCAATTCAGGCGCATGGTCGGCAGGCTTGGCATCCTCCTTGACCAGCGATGCCAGCAGCGCCTTGCCCGCAGCGGTGCGGATCGTGCCGGCGATCTCACCATCGCCTCCGGCCAAAGGCAGCGCGCGAAGGAAATTGCCCTCTTTCGCTTCCAGCATGCGCAGCGCCACTTGCTGTCGCCAGGTTGCGGACATGCGGGGCAGCAGCGGAATAAACGCAAAAATGTCGCTGCCTGGCTGCGACGCCAGCGCTTCGGCAACAAGGACGACCACCTCATCGGCAGCGCTGCGCTCCGCCATTGCCGCAAGGGCATGGTCGGCATGGGTATCCTCGCCCCAAGGCCAGGCTGCGATCAGTTCTTCCGGGCTCAACGCGAGGGCTTGCGCCATGGCCGTCAGCGTCAGCGCCTCCATCAGCGCGCCGCGGCGGTTACGCTGCGCGGAGGTCTTCAATTCCTGCGGGACGATCCGCAGCGATTTACGCAGCCATCCGGTGGTTTTCGTGGAGAAGAACCCGGCGATCTCACGGGCATCCTCGTCCACCGCACCGCCCTTTCCCAGCCGGGCCAGCAATGCCATCGCCCGCGCCTTGACGCGCGGCGCGCGATCGCTGGCCAAGGTTTCGAGCAGCGGGACGTCGGTGGCCGACAGCCCGGTCAGCAGGTCGAGAAAGAGCAGCCGCCGGTCTGGCGTCTCGCTGGCAATCTTGGCGGCGAGCAACGCCGATGCGCGCGCCGGATCGCGCCGCCGCAATTCGGCAAAGGCAACCCGCCTTGCGGCCGGGCCGAAACGATCCCAGTTTTCCGGAGAGATTTCGTCCGTATCGGCGCAAGCGGCAGCCTGCGCCACCCAATCCTGCCACGCCGCATACGTGGCGGGAAGATCGTGCTCATTGGCGCCCGGCAACCAGTCGGCCGGATGCATGGTCCAACCGCGCCGGTCGAGCAGGGCCAGCAGGGCGCGGCGCTGATCCGCATCGCGCAGCGCGGCCAAGATGCGCCGGCAGCGCGGACGCAATGCTTCGGGCAGCGGCGGCTTGGCAAGGCGCGGAAGGTCGTCCAGCACCTGCAGATCGCCCGCCGGTTCGGCCACGGCCATCGTGCCCAGCAATTGGCCGGTCAGCGCCAGCAGGCGCAGTTCCGCCTCGCCCGCATCTTGGCCCAGCCCGCCGCGCCAGCCAGCGGGCGCTGCATGTGCAGCGCTGCCGCCCATCGTCCAACGGGTGACCACCGGGGCCAGTCCATCCAACAGCGCTTCAGCCACCGATCCGCCCCCAAGGCGTGCGCGCGGCCAGCAGGTCGAGCCGGTTGCCCGACCACAACCCGACGCTGCGCGTCAATTCGGTGCCTGTCGCCAACCCCGTCACCTCGCCGCCCAGCGGCAGTGCCCCGTGGCTGCCCCGCCACCATGTCGCGCCAGAGCGGTCAAAGCCGATCCGGCCGGCGGGCAGCAGCACGGGCCAGGCCACAGCCCAAGGTTCGTCGAGCCATGGTGTGGTCAACGCCTGCTCCAGCGGCTCGTCGTGCTCCGGCCATGCCCGCAGCGCCTCGCCCGCCGCCTCACGCCCCAGCAGCACCGCCCGCAATGGCGCGCGCGCTGGATAGAAGGCCATTTCACCCACGAATTGTTCCCCGGGTACAAAGACTGATCCCCGCCGTCCTGCGCTGGCCGGGAAGAAATCGAGCAGCATGGCAAAGCGCGGCTGATCCGGGCCAAGGTTGAGCAGCCATGTCGTCTGCGAAACCAGCCCGTCCCGCCGTGTCCGCACCTGCTCGCCCAGCACTTCCCAAACGCCCGCCACACGGATCGTCCGGGGATCAGCGAGCAGGGCCTCGCGGTTTTCCGTTGTTGCCACCGCGCGGCGCAGTTCGGGCGCGCGCGGATCGGCACGATAGGCACGCGCCAGCAGCACCAGGCGCCCCAGTTCCACGGTGGCGGCGCGGATGCGATCAGCAGCGGGTTGTTCAAGCAGCCGCGCGGGCAGTTCGTCGATGTGGCCAGCCAGCGCCGCCGCCTTGCCATCGACCAGCCGCGCCGCGATCCGGCGACAGCGCGCCGTGACATCGCCGACAAAGCCGCCGAGGCCAAGCCGCAACTGGTCACCAATCCATTGTTCAAGCGCGTCGAGCGCATCGAGGATCGCGCGCTCGGTATCTTCGGCGCGTTTGGCGCTGGCTGCCGCGCGCCGCGCTGCTGCCTTCTCGTCCGTGGCCGGTTCGGGCGCTTCGCTCAGCGCTGCCGCAAGGCTCTTTTCCTCGCCGCTTTCCGCCTTGACCACGGGCCTCGCCGCCGCCCCTGTCCGCCGCCTGCCCAGCCAGTCGCTGACCCAGTCCGGCGTTTCGGCGGCGGGAAAGGGCGCTATCGCCTCGACATTGATCCACAGCAGCGCCAGCGCATGTTTGCAAGGGAACTTGCGCGAAGGACAGGTACACTTGCTGCCCATATCGCGCAGATCGGCCATGACCCGATAGGGATTCGCGCCCGACCCGGCGCATTCGCCCCAGATCAGCGTGGCATCATGGCTGGCGCCAAGGCCGGACCATTTTGTGGGTTTGGTCAGCCCGGCGGCGGCCTTGAGCGATGCCTGATCGCTTGCAAGTTGCTCAACCGCCTTCAGATCGCCCCCCACACGCCCTCCAACTTCGCCATGAAAGCCATGGTAGATTGCGGTTGTTAAATAACAATTGTGTTTCGATGTCGGGCCGCAGTTTAAGAATGGCCGGACCCGAAGCACCCCGGGGGCCCAGCTTGCAAATGGCCGTCATTGCCGATGACAAAGTTTTGACAGGTGTGGATCAGCGGTGAAATGCCGTATGCTCACGCTCAGGCAGCGAATTTCATTGCCCAGCCCGCCGCTTGCATATTTTTTAAATATAACCACGCTTACAAGTGTGAGCATAAATTGCGAATTGCACAAATTCCTGGCCGGCTTTTGAACAAATGCTTGTCGCCGGGGTGGTGCATGTTTTATGATCCACTGGCATACGGCGCTTATTGCCCGTCTTCTCGGAGAAAGACCGTGTTGGAACACTATAGCCTTGTGGGCGCTGCGCCCGTGCTGTTCCAGCCCTTCTCGTAAGCGTCGCGTGGCGCTGCGATAGGGCGGTGGAACCGCCTGTCGCGCCCTTTCAAGCCTTCTTGAAAATGGACCTGATCGACCGCGCCTTGTCGCGTGGCCAGGCCGCACGTGAGATGCTTTATGGACGAGTTTTCGATCGTCCGCAGCCTGGCGCTGCGGATTGGCCAGGATATTCCGGCCAAGGGCGCACTGGCGCTCGCTTTGGGTGAATGGGCAGGGCCAAACCTGCCGTGGTTGCTGGATGAAACGGCACAGGAAGATCCGGCCTGGGCTGAAATCTGCCCCAAGCTGGCTGCATCCCAGCGGCAGGGCGTGCCAGCCCATGTCCTGGTGCTCGGCGCAAGGTTGGCCCGGCTGCTCGGTTTTTCGCCCTTCGATGCACAACTGATGGCCGTGATGATCGCGGCAGAGCGGCTGCCCCGGTTTCGCGAACTGGTGCGTATCGCCGCGCGGTGTGGGCATGATCTGCCAGCATTGCTAGGTGAACTGGCCGGCGCAGACAGCGCCATGGCCGAAGGAGCCGTGCGCCAAAGCCCGGTCCTGCGTCTTGGCTTGATCGGCTTTGAGCTGGGACATCAAGGGCATTTGCAGGTGGACCTGCGCTGGCCGCTGGAGCGTTTGCTCAACCGTGCGCCGGCGGCCGATGGCGATCTGCTTTCTTTGCTGGTTGGCGCGCGCCAAGACGGGCGGCTGACGTTGGAGGATTTCAGCCACGTGGGTGACGCCGAAATGCTGCGCCGCCTGCTGGCCGGGGCGCTGACGCATCGTGCGGCAGGCATCAACATCCTGATCCACGGCCCGCCGGGCACCGGAAAGACCGAAATGGCGCTGGCCCTTGCCGCTGCCGTAGGCGCCCCGCTGCACGCGATTGGCGAAGCTGACGACGACGGGGATGGCGGACCGGATCGCGCACGAGGAAGGCGTTGTCCGTGGCGACGGCATCACGGCGCTGATCGATTCCGCACCCGAGGCGGCCAGCGTGTTGCGGGTGTCGGCGCGGGTGGCGCGTTTGGCAGGAGAACTGGATGGTGGTGCCAAAGCGGCTGGATCGCTGGTGCGCGCACTGCGTGATGAACCTCTGCCAGTGGGGCACGAGGACGCGCTCGACCTTGACCTGTTCGAGACCGATCGTCCGCTGGCCAGCTTGCTGGAGGCAGTCTCAGCGGGCGGGGCCAGCGATGTCTCGTTGCTGCTCTCCGGGCCGCCCGGCACGGGCAAGACCGCGCTGGCGCATCACTTCGCCCGTGCGCTGGATCGTCCCCTCCTGGTCAAACGCGCTTCGGACCTGCTGTCCAAATGGGTCGGCGGCACCGAACGCGCCATTGCCGATGCCTTTGAGGAAGCGCGTCGCCGCGATGGCGTCCTGTTGTTCGACGAGGCGGACTCCCTCTTGTTCGATCGCCGGCACGCGCGCACCAGTTGGGAGATTGGCCAGGTCAATGAATTGCTGACCTGGCTCGACCGGCATCCGCTGCCGGTCGTGGCCGCCACCAACCACCCCGACAATCTGGACCCGGCAACACTTCGGCGCTTTGTTTTCAAAATGAAGTTGAAGCCGCTGGGTCCCGAACGGCTGATACGGGCCTTTCGCCAGCGCTTCGGCATGGAGCCGCCAGAAGGCATCGCCGCCCTTAGCAACCTGACGCCGGGGGATTTTGCCGTGGTGGCGCGCCAGCTTCGCCACGCCCCCGCGCACGATGCCGCCGACATCCTCGCCCGTCTGCGCGACGAAAGCGCAGCCAAGGGAGGCGGCAGCGTGCGCATGGGTTTTTAACGCCGCGTCCGGCCGGGGATTGCACCTCGACCGGACGGTGCGCCTGCTCAATGCAGCATCCCATCAACACCGAGAGCGCGAGCCGAACCGGTTTTGGAGCGATCCGGGTCACCACTCCGGCGCCACGATCGGAAGCAAGATTGACCCGCCACTAGGCGCCATCGAGCTATTGCATTCCGCTCCTGAAAACCGAACCTCACGCCGCCAGCGCTTGCGGGTCGATCATCACGCGGTTGCGGCCTTCGCGCTTGGCGGCGTAGAGCGCGGCGTCGGCGGCCTTGAGTAGGGCGGTGCCTTCGCGGTCCATGCCTGGGGCCCAACTGGCCAGACCGAACGACATCGTCACCGAGCCCAGCGCCCGCTCGCCCTGGCGCACGGTCAACAGGCTGACCGCCACGCGCACTTCTTCCACGCGGGCGCGCAGGACCGAAACTTCGGTGGCCGGCGCGATCACCACGAACTCCTCTCCGCCAAAGCGGCAGACCACGTCGCCATCGCGGAACCGGCGGCGCAATTCGCCGGCCACGGTTTGCAGCACCTGGTCGCCGGCATCATGGCCGAATTCGTCGTTGAAGCGCTTGAAGTGGTCGATATCGCACATCACCACGGTCAATGGCGCGCTCGAACGCGAGGCGCGGGCCATTTCCAGGGCCAGCGTCTCTTCCAGATAGCGACGGTTGAACAGGCCGGTCAGCGGATCGCGGATGGTCTGTTCGCGCAGGCCGCGCTGCAGGCGGTGGTTGACCAATGCCGAGGCGATGTTTTCGCTCAGCACGGCCAGGCGAAACCGGCTTTCGGTGCCGATCGTGCCCATGAGATAGAGCACGCCGATCACTTCACCACCGGCGAGCAGAGGCTCGCAATGGTAGTGATCGGATTGCTGGCCCACGTGGGGGCAAACGATGTCCGAGCCAGGCTCGTCCACGTAATGGCTTTGCCCGCGGCGCAGGGCCCAGCATTCCTCTGGCGCAAAGCCGGCTTGCCCGAATGCCTGCCCGGCCTCCACCCCGCCCCAGGTGGCCGTGGGAATCAGCAGGTTGCGGGAATTGTTGTGCACGAACAGCACGCCGGGAATATGCGGCAGCACACGCGGCACGAAGACACGGATGATCGCGGCGAGTTCGTCGTCGGTGCGGGCGGCCTGCATGCGGTGCGCCATGCCGCCCAGAATCTCGATCACTTCGCCCCGTTCGCGCAGGGTTTCAGCGTTGTGGCTCAGCGCTGCGTTGGCGGCCTTGAGATTTTCGCCAGCCTCGGCCTGGCTGGCCACCGCGCGTTGCAGTTCGTCGGCCATGGCGTTGTAACCGCCGGCCAGGCGCGTGAACTCGCTCGATCCCATTTCCCCGGTAATGCGCGCCTCGCGGTGGCCCGCGCCGAGTTCGCCCATCACCGCCAGCATTTCCCCCACGGGCCGCCGGATGCGCAGGATCAGCGAGCGCGCAACCAGCGCCAGCATCATGAGGGTAAGCGGCGTGCCCAGCACGACCAGCCAGCGAATCGTGCGCAGCAGGCTTTCCACTTCGGCCATGCGATCGGCAGCAAGCGCTCGCTCGTCGAGCAGCAGGTCGTTCACCTTGGCTTCGACCAGTTGCATCATGGCCAGCCCGCGGCCGCTGGCCGTCGAATCCAAAGCTCGATCAAACGCGCCGCTGCGAGCCAGGCGATAGACCGTTGCCAGCGTATCGGCGCGTGCGTTGACCAGCACCTGCAACTGGCGCGCCCGCTCGTGCTGCTCGAAATTGTCGGTGGTCAGCGCCACCAGGTCGGCCGCATCGCGGCGCGCCGTGTCGATCGCTGGCAGCACGGCGCTGGCGAATTCGGGATTGTGGGTGAGCGTATAGCCGCGTTGGCCGGATTCTGCGGCGCGCAGGCTGGCCAGGGCATGGTTGGCCGTACGCAGCACGCGCGACGAATGATCCACCCACCGCAGGTTGTCATGCATCTGCAGCGTCACGGCCAGCAGCGCGCCAGCCAGAATCATGATCAACCCGGCCAGCGCGGCGCAAAGCAGCGAAATGCGATGAGAAAGCGACCCGACCAATAGAACCTACCCGTGCGACCCCGATCGCCTGCTTAACAGATTAGGCGCTAAAGAGAAATCGCTCTGTGCGGGTTCACTTTTGACATACCGGGCAGAAAAACGTGGAGCGCCCGCCCTGCACCACGCGCGCCACTGGCCGGCCGCAGGCGCAGGGATCGCCCTCGCGGCCATAGACGCGCCAGTCCTTGGCGAAATAGCCCAGCTCGCCATCGGGCCGGGCATAGTCGCGCAAGGTGGAACCGCCCGCGGCAATCGATTCTTCCAGCACGGCGCGAATCTCGGGCACCAGCCGCTTGAGCGCGGCCAGCGAAACGGTGCCGGCTTCCCGCTCGGGATGGATGCGCGCGCGGTGCAGCGCTTCGCACACATAGATGTTGCCAAGGCCCGCCACGATCCGTTGGTCGAGCAGCATGAGCTTGATCGCGGCAATGCGGCCGGCAAAGGCGCGCGCCAGGTGCTGCGCCGTGAGCCCCGGCCCCAACGGTTCGGGCCCGAGCGCGGCGAACGGCGGCCAGGCATCGAGCGCATCGTCGTCAACCAGATCGACCGAACCGAAGCGGCGCGCATCGTTGAGCGCCAGCACATGCCCGTTGCCGGTTTCCAGCACGAGGTGATCGTGCTTGGCGATCTCTTCGGGATCGATTCGCCAGCGGCCCGACATGCCCAGGTGAAACACCATGGTGCGGGCACGGTCGGTGTGGATCAGGCCATACTTGGCGCGGCGCGACAGGCCCGTCACGCGTGCACCGGTCAGCGCCTGGCCCAGGTCTGGCGGGAACGGGCGGCGCAAGTCGGCGCGGCGCATGGCCACGCGGGTGATCGTCTGGCCCTCGAGTATGCTCGCCAGGCCGCGAACGGTGGTTTCAACCTCTGGTAGTTCGGGCATCGTGCCGCTCTGCTATCATGCTTTGCGCCTGCGGCAATTCCTCTTTAAAGGCCCTGAACCATGACCAGCCCGGAAAGCGTGTCCTTCGGTTACGAGGACGTCACCCCTGAGGAAAAGACTGCCCGCGTCGGCGCGGTGTTTTCCAGCGTCGCCAAAAAGTACGACGTGATGAACGACGCGATGTCGGTGGGCATGCACCGCCTGTGGAAGGATCGCTTCGTCGCCCGCGTCAAGCCGCGCGAAGGCGAGCAGATTCTCGACATGGCCGGCGGCACCGGCGACATCGCGTTCCGCATGGCGCGCGAAGGCGCGTCGATCACGGTGAGCGACATCAACCAGGACATGCTGGACGTGGGCATCGAGCGCGCCATCGAGCGCGGCATCGATGGCCTGGTCTGGTCGCGCCAGAATGCCGAGGAGCTTTCTTTCGGCGATCGCTTCTTTGATGCCTACACCATCGCGTTCGGCATCCGCAACGTGACCCGGATCGACGCGGCCCTGGCCGAGGCGCACCGCGTGCTCAAGTTCGGCGGGCGGTTCTTCTGCCTGGAATTCTCGACCACGCAATGGCCCGGCTTTGCCGAAGTCTATGATGCCTATTCGCACAAGCTGGTGCCCAAGATCGGCCAGGCGATTGCCGGGGACGCCGAATCCTATCGCTACCTGATCGAATCGATCCGCCGCTTTCCCAAGATGGACGAATTCGAAGGCATGATCAAAGCCGCCGGTTTCCGCCACACCAAGGTGGAGCCGATCCTGGGTGGCCTGGTGGCGATCCATTCCGGCTGGAAGGTCTGAGAGTACACATTCGTTGACCCGTCCTGCCACCCATATTCGCCGCCTGCTGGGCTGGGGCCGCATTCTGGCGCGCCATGGCGCGCTACGCCTGCTGGAAGAAAGCCCGCAGACCCCGGCCCCCGTGCGCCGGCTGTGCCGCATCGCCCGCTTCGGCACGCGCCAGCCCGCCGTGCCCGATTATGCCGGCGCGTTTCGCGCGATCGGCCCGGCGGCGATCAAGCTGGGGCAGACACTGGCCACCCGGCCCGATCTGGTGGGCGAGGAAGCGGCGCGCAATCTGCTGGCCCTTCAGGACAAGCTGCCCCCGGTCGATTTCGCGCTGATCCGCCGCGAAATCGAAACCAGCTTCGAACGGCCGCTCGAAAGCCTTTTCGCCCGCTTCGATGAAGAGCCGGTGGGCGCCGCCTCCATCGCGCAGGTGCACCAGGCCTGGACAGCCGACGGGCGCAAGGTGGCGGTCAAAGTGCTGCGCCCCGGCGTGCGGGAAAAGCTGGCGCGCGATATCGAGACTTACGAATGGGCCGCCGCGCACCTGGAAGCGCTGGGTGGGGAAGCCGGGCGCCTGCGCCCGCGCCTGGTCATCGCCAATTTCAAGCGCTGGACCGCGCGCGAGGTGGACTTGCGCCGCGAGGCGGCGAGCGCTTCGGAGCTGGCCGATGCCATGCACGCCTTTCCGCGCTATCGCGTGCCCGGTATCGATTGGGACCGCACCAACGGCCGGGTGATGACGCTGGACTGGGTCGATGGCGTCAAGATCAGCAACCTGGACGCGATCGACGCGGCAGGCCACGATCGCAAGGAAATGGCCAGCCGGCTGGTGCTGGCCTTCCTGACCCAAGCGATCAGCGGCGGCTATTTCCATGCCGACATGCACCAGGGCAACCTGTTCGTGGAAGCCGACGGCACGATCACCGCGATCGATTTCGGCATCATGGGCAGGATCGACCGCCAGGCGCGGCAATGGCTGGCCGAAATCCTCTATGGCCTGACCACGGGCGACTACAAGCGCGTGGCCGAGATCCATTTCGAGGCGCAATACGTGCCGAGCTATCACTCGGTGGATGAATTCGCCACGGCCCTGCGCGCGGTGGGCGAACCGATGCGCGGCCGCCCGGTGAAAGACCTGTCGGTCGGGCAGATGCTCGACGGGCTGTTTGCCATCACCCGCGATTTCGACATGCAGACCCAGCCGCACCTGCTGCTGCTGCAAAAGACCATGGTGATGGTCGAAGGGATCGCCCAACAGCTCGATCCCGATATCAACATGTGGGAAACCGCCGCGCCCTTCGTGCGCAACTGGATCCGCGACGAGCTGGGCCCCGAAGCCGCGATTGCCGAGCGGCTGCAGGAAGACACCGCCACGCTGCTGCGCGTGCCCGCGCTGATCCGCCGGATCGAGGAACGCTTTCCGCCCAAGGGCGGCGCACCCGAAGCCCCGCCGCTGCCGCATGTCGACCTGATGTGGGAGCGCAAGCGGCGTGACGACGATCCGCGTGGCACAAGCTGGACCGGGTTGCTGCTCGCGGCCGTGCTGGGCGGCGCTGCGGTGCTGGGGCTCCAGGCCTGGGGCCATCATGACGGGCCCCCGCCCGAACCCGAATGGCATCGCCATCCGTGAACGCGCCCGCCCGTCCCGCTCCTTTACCCGGCCTGCGGCTGGCCAAGCGCCATTTCAACGCGCTTGACCTGTCGCGGGTCATCGCCGCGTTCTTCGTGCTGTTCTGGCATTACCAGCACTTCTTCGTGCCGCCGGTGGGCTATGGTTTCCAGGTCGATCGCGCAGCGGTGATCCCGCTCTATCGGCCGCTGCGCTGGCTCTTCGACTATGGACACATGGCGGTGCAATACTTCTGGGCCGTCTCGGGCTTTGTCTTTGCCCATGTCTATTTTGCCGACAGCACGGCGATGCGCCGGTTCTGGCTGGCCCGGGTGGCCCGGCTCTGGCCGCTGCACCTGCTGACGCTGGTGATCGTGGCGGGCCTGCAGGCGGCCTATACCCGCATCAACGGCACCGCGTTCATCTATCACGAGCAGGACTGGAAGCATTTCCTGCTGTCGATTCCCTTGGCGCACTATTGGGGCTGGCAGCACAACCAGTCGTTCAACGGGCCAAGCTGGTCGCTCTCCACCGAAATCCTGGCCTATGCGGCGTTCTGGGTCTTGCTGCCGGCCATGCGCCGCGCGCCACTGCTGGTGTCGCTGCCGGTGGCGGTCGGCGTGCTGCGCCTGTTCTTCCTGGGCTGGCCGAACGAGCCGGTGCTGACCTGCATCGGCTATTTCTTCCTGGGCGTGGCGATCTACGCCGCCGCTTTGAAAGGCTGGCTGCCGCTGCCCGTGCTGGCCGGCGGCGCACTGGCTTGCGCGGTGGCAGGCTGGGTCGCAGCCACGCGCTATCACGCCGAAGACGCCACGATCCTGGCCGGCACGTTTGCCGTGCTCTTCGCCACCCTGACAGTGGACGTGGCCGACAAGACCGATGCCCTCGCGTTCGGGCGGCAGTGGGGAGAAGCGTCCTACGGCATCTATCTCTGGCATTTTCCGATGCAGGTGGCGCTGGTCCTGCTGATCGACGCCACGCTGGGCAGCCGGGCCATTGCGCGCGAGCCGGCGTTCCTCATCTTCTTCCTGGCCGCCGCGGTCGCCGCCGGCTTTGCCTCCCACCGCTGGATCGAACGCCCTGCCCAGCGCGCGATCCTGCGCTTTGCCGGCCGCTGGGGTAGCAGGGGCGCGCAGGCCTAGCGGCCCAGCACTTGCCTGCGGGGGGCTTAGAAAGGCTCAGCCCGAACGGGGAATAGGGCTGAAAGCGCCCTTTCTCCTCCGATTATCCCACCTCCGTTCGCCCTGAGCTTGTCGAAGGGCGTGGGCGCTGCGGTTTGCCAGCAGCCTACCCCGCCAAGTCCCCCACGCGGTGGTGCGGCAGGATGCGCCAGGCAGCCGCCAGCACGATCACGTGCAGCGCTTCGACTGCCATGGGTTGCGCCCAGCCGGGATAGGCACCGGCCAGCGCGAGGTCCAGTGCGCGGCCGGCCAGCGCCACGCCGAACAAAAGGCCCGGCACCAGAAGCAGATCGCCGTTGCGGCGCCAGGCGCCAATCATCATGCACAGCGCGGCAACGCCAAAGAACGCGGTGAAATCGGCACGAATGGTGGCCCAGCCCGCCGCGCCCGGCGCCCCCACGCCCAGCATCGCGGCACCGGCCGGGGGCGTGAACAGGAACGCGGCGGCCATCATCAGGTCGAACAGGCCAAGCAGGAAAACCAGCGCCGTGATGATCAGGCGGATCGGCACCGCGGATCAGGCCAGGTTCGCGCGGTGGGGCGTGGCGGGCGCGGCTACTTCATCCTCGTTCGCCTGGCGAAAGGCGCGGCGCGCGGCCAACAGCAAGGCGATGTGCGCCACGTCCAGCGCCATGGGCAGCAACCATTCGGGATAGGGGCCAAAAGCGACGAAATTGACCAGCCGTTCCACCAGCGCACCGATGAAGATGAAGGTCGGCACGAGCAGCAGATCGCCATTGCGCCACAGGACGCCCGCAATCATCGCCAGCGCCGCGACGCTGAAGAACGACGTGCAATGCGCGCGGATGATCGAAAGCCCGTGCGCCGCGCGCGCGAGTTCGGCGCTGTCATGCGGCGTCACGAGGAACGAGCCGACAATGATCAGATCCACGAGCCCGGCCATCAGCACGAGCGCGGCCAACACCACACGCATCGAGTCTCTCCATCGACCTTGTTCTATTTGTCGCAAGTCTGACAAACTTTCGGACAGCTTGCAAAGAAATTGAACGACGCAATTCCGCCGTTTTGAACCATCGACGGCGGGAAAACTTGCGCAGCATCGGCCAAGGCGGCACAAGCCGCCCATGCTACAAAAGCGCATCCTGTTGATCGTGGGCGGCGGCATCGCCGCCTACAAGGCCTGCGAACTCGTCCGCCTGATCCGCAAGGGAGGCGGCGATGTCACCTGCGTGCTGACCGAGGGTGGCGCCCATTTCGTAACCGCGATGACGCTCGCCGCGCTCAGCGAAAATCCCGTGCACACAACGCTGTGGGATCTGAAGAACGAAGTGGAAATGGGCCATATCCAGCTGTCCCGCCAGGCAGACCTGGTGGTGGTGTGCCCGGCCACGGCTGACCTGATGGCGCGCATGGCCGCCGGCATCGCCGATGACCTGGCCACCACCTTGCTGCTCGCAACCGACAAGCCGGTCATGGCCGTGCCGGCGATGAACGTGCGCATGTGGCAGCATGCCGCCACCGTGCGCAACGTCGCCACCTTGCGCGCGTCGGGCGTCACCGTGCTGGAACCCGATGAAGGCGCGATGGCCTGCGGCGAATTCGGCCCCGGCCGCCTGCCCGAACCTGCGGCGGTGTGGACAGCGATCGAGGCCGCGCTGGCGCCGCGGCAGCCCCTGCCGGCCGCTGCAGCCCTGCCGCTTGCGGGCCGCCATGTGCTGGTCACGGCCGGCCCCACGCACGAACCGATCGATCCGGTGCGCTACATCGCCAACCGGTCGAGCGGCCGGCAGGGCTTTGCCATTGCCGAGGCTGCCGCCCGCGCCGGCGCGCGGGTGACGCTGGTGGCCGGCCCCGTCGCCCTGCCCACGCCACCGCGTGTTGTTCGGGTGAACGTGGAAACCGCACGCGAGATGGCCGCAGCCGTAGAGGCGGCGCTGCCGGCCGACGTGGCGGTGATGGTCGCCGCCGTGGCTGATTGGCGCACGGCCGATGCCGGCCCGCACAAGCTGAAGAAGGATGGCAGCGGCACGCCGCCCTCGCTCGCCCTGGTCGAAAATCCCGATATCCTGGCCAATCTGTGCCGCGATCCGCGGCGCCCTGCACTCGTCGTGGGCTTTGCTGCGGAAACCGATGACGTCATCGCCCATGCCGTGGCAAAGCGGGCGCGCAAGGGGGCGGATTGGATCGTGGCGAACGACGTTTCCGGCGATGTCATGGGCGGGGCCACCAACGCTGTCCACATCGTTGCCGCCGACGGCGTGGACAGCCTGCCCGAAATGCCCAAGGAACACGTGGCCGAGGCGCTTGTCGCGCGCATCGCGCAAACGCTTTCGCCCATGGCACCTGCCCCATCCACCCCGCCAACGGAATTCCCCGCATGACCGCCCATTCCCATTCTGCCCCGGTGCCGATCCTGTTCAAGCGCTTGCCCCATGGCGAAGGGCTGCCCCTGCCCGCCTATGCCACCGATGGCGCCGCCGGCATGGACGTGGTGGCCGCCGAGGATCTCGACTTGGCGCCGGGCGCGCGCCACGCCGTGGCCACCGGTTTGGCGCTCGCCATTCCGCCGGGCTTCGAAATCCAGGTGCGGCCGCGTTCGGGCCTGGCGCTCAAGCACGGCATTTCCGTGCCCAATGCCCCTGGTACGATCGACAGCGACTATCGTGGCGAATTGAAGATCATCCTGATCAACCACGGCAGCGAAAGCTTTTCGATCCGTCGCGGCGATCGCGTGGCGCAGCTGGTGCTGGCGCCGGTGGTGCACGGCACCTGGCTCGAGGTTGACGAACTGGACGATACCGCGCGGGGCCAGGGCGGCTTCGGCTCCACCGGCGGCGTCGTCGCGCTGGGCAGCTGAGCGGCGAGGATGGCTCTGCCTGACTTCCGTCTGGAGGCGTATTTCTCGAAGTGGGAATTCGCCGCCCGGCATCACCTGACGGCGTCCGACGCGCAGAGCATGACCTTGCGCGAACTGCTCGCCATGGCCGATCCTGCCGATGCCGCCGCATTCGATGCGCAATGGCTGGGCTATACCCAGACTTTCGGCGCCCCGGCTTTGCGGGCCGAGATTGCCAGCACCTATGACGCGATGGCCCCCGAAAACGTGCTGTGCTTTGCCGGCGCGGAAGAGGGGATCTACGTGGCCAACCACGTGCTGCTGGGCAAGGACGATCACGCCATCGTGATCACGCCCAATTACCAGGCGGCCGAAACCGTGCCGCTCTCGCTCTGTGCGGTCACCGGCGTGCCGCTCGATCCCGAAAACGGCTGGCGGCTCGATCTCGATCGCGTGGCGGCGGCGATCCAGCCCAATACCAAGCTGGTCTCGATCAACTTTCCCCACAATCCCACCGGCTCCATCCCCGATCGCGCCACGCTCGATGGATTGGTCAACTTGTGCCGGCACCATGGCATCTGGATCTTCAGCGACGAGGTCTATCGCCTGCTCGGCCCCGATCCGGCACGGCACCTGCCACAAGTGGCCGATATCTATGAGCGCGGCCTATCGCTCAATGTGCTGTCCAAGGCCTATGGCCTGCCCGGCCTGCGCATCGGCTGGATCGCTTGCCAGGACGCGGGCGTGCTTTCGCGCATGGAGCGGATGAAGCACTACTTGTCGATCTGCAATTCCGCGCCCAGCGAGGCGCTGGGGATCATCGCGCTGCGCGCCGCCGATCGCATCATCGGGCGCAACAACGCTCTCGTGCGCGCCAATCTCGACGTGCTCGATGCGTTCTTTGCCGATTATCCGCACTTGTTCGAATGGACACGATCGGACGGTGGCTGCGTGGGCTATCCGCGCTGGCTTGGGCCGGGCACGGTGGATGCCTTCTGCGAAGACCTGATCGACAAGGCCGGGGTGCTGTTGCTGCCCTCGGGCATCTATCATTCCGATCTGGGCCCCGTGCCCGCCGATCGGTTCCGCATCGGTTTTGGCCGCAGCGACGTGCCGGAAAGCATCGCTGCCTTGCGCGCCTATCTGGAACAACGAACATTCTGATCTGGTGCTTGCTAGACACCATTTGTTGCGCGTGATGCACCACTAACGCTTGCCTTTCCCGCCTGGCCTGCCCTAGGGGCCTGCCCCAGGGATCAGGGTGTGGCGGCCGCCTTCTTGCGTGGGCGCCGCACAACGGGAGAGAATGTCATGCGCGCTCGTGCCGCGTGGCCGCTGGCGCTTGCCGGCTTGGCCGCACCAACCATCGTCCACGCCGCCGCCGGCCCGGTGCCGGGGACGAACGGCGCCGACACGGTGTGGATCATGGTTTCCTCGGCGCTCGTGCTGCTGATGTGCATGCCGGGCCTCGGCCTGTTCTACGGCGGCCTGGTGCGCACCAGGAACTTCCTTTCGGTGCTGGTCCAGGTGGGCGCGATCGCGGCTGTTGCCTCGCTGCTGTGGCTGGTCTGCGGCTATGCCCTGGCGTTCGGCCCGGTGGGTGGCGGCCTGGTGGGTGGTCTCGGGCCGGTCATGCTCGGCCATCTGGCACCCCTGCGTGCCGGCCTTGCCATTCCAGAAAACACATTTGCGCTGTTCCAGATGTGCTTTGCCGCAATCACGCCCGCGCTGATGGTCGGCGCCTGGGTGGATCGCGCAAGGTTTTCGTGGGTCCTGGCATTCTGCGCGGCCTGGGGCCTTATGGTCTATGCCCCCGCGGCGCACTGGATCTGGGGCGGCGGCTGGCTTGCCACGCGGCTCGGCACGCTGGATTTTGCCGGCGGCGTCGTGGTGCACACCACCGCCGGGGTTTCCGCGCTGGTCGTGGCGATCCTGCTGGGCGCGCGGCAGGGTTTTCCCAAGACGCTGATGCTGCCCCACGCGCCCGCACTGACCATGGCGGGCGCGGCGCTGCTGTGGGTGGGCTGGTTCGGCTTCAACGGCGGGTCGGCACTGGCCGGCAATGCCGGGGCCACGGCGGCCATTCTCAACACCCATATCGCCGCCTGCGCCGCGGCGATGGCCTGGCTGCTGATCGAGCGGCTGACGGTGGGCAAGCCCACCAGCGTGGGCTTTGCCACCGGCGCGGTGGGCGGCCTTGCCACGGTGACGCCCGCGGCGGGAATGATCGCGCCGGGCGCAGCGCTGCTGTTCGGCCTGGCCGCAGCCTGCGTGTGCTATCCCATGATCCTGCTGGTCAAGCACCGCTGCAAGGTGGACGATTCGCTTGATGTCTTTGCCGTCCACGGCGTGGGTGGCATGATCGGCTCGCTGCTGCTGGCGCCGTTTTTGGCCCCGAGCCTTGGCGGCGCCGGCTATGCCCCGGGCATGGACATGGGGCGCCAGATCCTCGCCCAGGCGCTCGGCGTGGGCGTGGTGGCGCTGTGGTCGGCGCTGGCCACGCTGGTGCTGGCGCTTGGCCTTGCCCGGATCTGGCCGATGCGGGTGAACGAGGATGACGAGCGCGAAGGACTCGACCTTGCATCCCACGGCGAGCGTGCGTGGGAATTTGACTGAATCGCGTCAACACGGCGCCACATCCGCTTGTTCGTCCGCGACAAAGTGCGATAGCATTGGCGTGGGGAACAGGTGGGCAGGCGGGCATGTTCGATGCGGGACTGATAGGCGACATCTATGAGGCGGCCGCCGTGCCCGAGCGCTGGGCCGGAGTATTGCAGACCTTGGCGGACCAGGCGGGCGCGCGCGGCAGCAACCTGATCCGCTTTGGCCCGCAAGGCCTGGCAATGACTTCCACCGAAAGCGTGCAGGCGCTCACCGTGGAATTCGATCGGCTGGGTTACAATGCGCAGAACACCCGGGTGAGCCGGTTGCTGGCGCGCGGCGACCACCCCGGCTTTCTCACCGACAGCGACGTGCACAGCGCCGACGAACTCGTGTCCTTGCCGATCTACAGCGAATTCCTCGTTCCCCATGGCATGGATGCAGGCGCAGCCACCGTGATCCAGGGTGCGGGAGAAGATGGCCTGATCCTGGCCCTGGAAGGGTTTGCCGGCCACGAGGCGTCGCGCCAGGCGGCGCGCCGGCTCGATGCCTTGCGCCCGCACCTTGCCCGCGCCTTGGCCTTGAGCGCGCAATTGCGCATGCAGCGGGTAGAAGCGGCGGTGAACGCGCTGGACCTGGTCAGCGTGGCCGCCGGCGTGATCGACCCGGCCGGCCGGATCGAGGCAATGAACCCGCGCTTTGCCTCGGCGATGGACAGCCTGCTGGCGCAGCGCGCAGGCGTGCTGCACGCGGTACATCCCGGCTGCGATGCGCAGTTGCGGGTGGCGCTGGCGCGGTTGCGCGAACGCCATGCGGGCTGCTCGCTGCCGCTGCGCGACGCCCAGGGTGCGGCGCGCCACGCCCTGCACCTCGTGCCCATGCACGGCCTTGCCCGTGATGCGTTCGACAGCGCCGGCGCGGTGGTGATCCTGGCGGGGGCCGGCAACCCCAGCGTGCCCGGCGCCGATCTGATCCGCGCGCTGTTCGATCTGACCCCGGCAGAAGCGCGCGTGGCCCGCGCCGTGGCCCAGGGCCTGTCACCGACGGAAATCGCCAGCCGCCACACCGCCTCGCCAGCCACCGTGCGCACCCAGCTCAAGCATGTCTTTGCCAAGACCGGGGTGACCCGGCAGACCGAACTGGCCGTGCTGCTGGCCTCGCTGGCCGGCCCGCTCGATCCGGCGGCCTAGGCGGCGTTTCGTCGAAACACCCTCATGCCCTAGTTTTTTGTGTTCGCGCGATTTTTTGACAAAACCCGGTCCCCACTTTTTGTCGTCGCGCTCTATGCGCAAACAAAAAGGGCCGGCCCGAAGGCCAGCCCTTGATGCGTTCGTTGCCGAAGCGGACTGAAAGATCAGCGCTTCGAGAACTGGAAGCTGCGGCGAGCCTTGGCGCGGCCGTACTTCTTGCGTTCCACGACGCGCGAGTCGCGGGTCAGGAAGCCAGCGGCCTTGACGGCGCCACGCAGCGCGGGTTCGAAGCGGGTCAGCGCCTGGGCGATGCCGTGCTTCACGGCGCCGGCCTGGCCCGACAGACCGCCGCCCTTGACGGTGGCGATGATGTCGTACTGGCCTTCGCGGCCGGCCACCTGGAACGGCTGGTTGATCACCAGGCGCAGGGTCGGACGGGCGAAGTACACTTCCTGGTCGCGGCCGTTGACCACGATCTTGCCGCTGCCGGGCTTGAGCCACACGCGGGCCACGGCGTCCTTGCGGCGGCCGGTAGCATAGGCGCGGCCGAACGAATCGACTTCGCGATCGCGCAGCGGCATGGTCGGCGCAGCAGGTGCAACCGGCGCGTCGCCTTCGGCGGCGGGTTCGGCAGCAGCGGCGGGAGCGGGAGCGGCAGACGTCAGGTTCTTGAGGTCGGCCAGGCTCGAGACGGTGTCGTTATCGGCCATGATCAGGCACCCACCTTGTTCTTGCGGTTCATCGAGGCGACGTCGAGCGCCACCGGCTGGGTGCCACCATGCGGGTGTTCGGTACCGGCATAGAGGTGCAGCGCGCGCATCTGCGCACGGCCGAGCGGACCACGGGGGATCATGCGCTCAACGGCCTTTTCCAGCACGCGTTCGGGGAAGCGACCACCCAGGACCTTGTCCGCGGTGACTTCCTTGATGCCGCCGGCATAGCCGGTGTGCTTGTAATAGGTCTTGGCCTTGAGCTTGTTGCCCGTGAGGCGCACCTTGTCGGCGTTGATCACGACAACGTGATCGCCGCAATCGACGTGGGGCGTGAAGCTGGGCTTGTGCTTGCCGCGCAGATGGTTGGCGATGATGACGGCGAGACGGCCGACCACCAGGCCTTCGGCATCGATAAGATGCCAGTTCTTTTCCACCTCGGCCGGCTTGATCGACCGGGTGACCTTGCTGAGAGCCTTCATGGCTGTTCGGTTCCCTGGATGTTGGGTTACCCGCGTCCCGCGCCAGACTTGGCACAAGCGGGGTGAAGAACCGCGCCTTTGTTGCAAACAGCCTCAGGAGTCAAGCAAACCGCGCCTTTGCGGAGAGGTAAAATAATACCTTCTCGGTTTTCAGGCCAATTTTCCGCCCCGTCCCAGGCCATGCGCACCCCAGACCGTGCACACCAGCAGCAACGCGCCGCACAACTGGTGGAGCACGGCGAGCCACAGCGAAACCCCGCTATAGACCGTGGCAATGCCCAGCAGGACTTGCGTGCCAAAAGCGATGTGGATCGCAACCGAGGCGGGCCGTTGTCCCGCCCGGCGCAGCTTGCGCGCCATCACCACCAGCACGGCCACCACGGCCCAGGCCCACCAGCGGTGCAGGAAGTGCACGAGATAGGGATCGCTGGTCAGCGTGGCCAGGGCGCCCCGCGCCCATTCCACGCCATCGGGAAAGAACTTGCCCTGCATCAGCGGCCAGGCGTCCCACGAAAACCACCCTGCCCCGGCCACCACGCCGGCGCGCAGGCCCGCCAGGAACGCGCCATAGACCAACTGCAGCGCCAACATCCCCAGCGCCAGCGCGCCAAGGCCGGTCAGCCGCGCGCGGCCTTGGCCAGCGGCCAGGGCGCGCAAGTCCAACAATGTCCAGACGATCCCGGCCAGGGTGAACAGCGCCACGGCCAGGTGCGTGGCCAGGCGATAATGGCTGACTTTCACATCATGCACGATGCCAGACTTGACCATCCACCAGCCCACCGCGCCTTGCAACGCGCCCAGCGCCAGGAGCGCCAGCAGGCGCGGCTTGTAGCCGGCGGGGATCTGCCCACGCACCCAGAACCAGGCCAGCGGCGCGGCAAAGGCCAGGCCGATGGTGCGCGCCAGCAGGCGGTGCACCCATTCCCAGAAGAAGATGAACTTGTAGGTCGCCAGCGTCATCCCGGCCGGGCCATTGACCAGGATATATTGCGGCGTCTGGCGATAGGCGTCGAACTGCGCCTGCCACTGCGCGTGGGTGAGCGGCGGCAAGGCGCCCGAAACCACGTTCCACTCGGTGATCGACACGCCCGATTCGGTCAGCCGGGTAATGCCGCCGACCACCACGATCGCCACGATCATCGCGGCCACCACGATGAGCCAGCGGACCAGGAGCAGCGGTGCAGGTTTGGAAGCCGTCATGCGCGCGACTTCTGCGTCTGCGCGCGCGGGCGCGCAAGTGGCATTTGGGGGAAGCCGGTTTTGCAGCCCGGCCGCGCAAAAGCCTTGAACGATGATACAACGTTACATATATGGGCGGCCATGAACCAGGCCTTCCTTGCCTTGCGCAGCCGACTCGACCGTTTCGGCGTGCTCCTTTCCGGCCTGTGCATGATCCATTGCCTGGCCGGGCTGTTCCTGGTCGGCGTCCTGGGTCTGGGCGGCGGCGTGCTGCTCAATCCTGAAATCCACCATGTCGGCCTGGTCCTGGCCATCGTGATCAGTGCGGCAACGATCGGCATGGGCGCATTGCGCCATGGCCACCGCCTGCCCCTTGCCTTGGGCGTGGCCGGCCTTTCGCTGATGACCGCTGCCGTGCTGGTTGGCCATGGGGCGGCCGAATCCGTGCTGACCATCGGCGGCGTGCTGCTCGTGGCCACGGCCCATGTGGTCAACATGCGGCGTAACGCCTGCTGAAGCCTTGCACCATGCAATGCGGCCGTTAAAGCACGCTACCATGGCCACGAACCCGCAAAGCTCGACCCTGTCGCTCACGCTCAATGGCGAACCGCGCCGTGTTGCCCCCGGCAGCATTGCCGATCTGGTGCGCCAACTCGAACTCGATCCGGCCAAGGTCGCGGTGGAACGCAACGGCGATATCGTGCCGCGTTCCACGCTCGCCCAGGTCCCGCTCGCCGATGGCGACGTGCTGGAAATCGTCCATTTCGTCGGCGGCGGCGAAGTCGATGCCCCGGTTGCCCAAGACACCTGGACGGTTGCCGGTCGCACGTTCCGCTCACGCCTGATCGTGGGCACCGGCAAGTACAAGGATTTCGCCCAGAACGCCGCTGCCCTGGCCGCCTCCGGCGCGGAAATCGTGACGGTGGCGGTGCGCCGCGTCAATGTGTCGGACCCGAAGGCGCCGATGCTGACCGACTATATCGACCCACGCAAAGTCACCTATCTGCCCAACACTGCCGGGTGCTTTACCGCCGAAGACGCCATCCGCACCTTGCGCCTGGCGCGCGAGGCCGGCGGTTGGGACCTGGTCAAGCTGGAAGTGCTGGGCGAGGCGCGCACGCTCTATCCGGACATGCGCGAAACCCTGCGCGCCACCGAAGTGCTGGCCAAGGAAGGTTTCCTGCCGATGGTCTATTGCGCCGACGATCCGATCGCCGCGCGCCAGCTGGAAGAAGCGGGCGCGGTGGCGATCATGCCCTTGGGCGCGCCGATCGGTTCGGGCCTGGGCATCCAGAACAAGGTGATGATCCGCCTGATCGTGGAAGGGGCCAAGGTGCCGGTGCTGGTCGATGCCGGGGTGGGCACGGCGAGCGATGCGGCCGTGGCCATGGAACTGGGTTGCGACGGCGTGCTGATGAACACCGCCATTGCCGAAGCGAAAGACCCGATCCGCATGGCCCGCGCGATGAAGGCTGCCGTCGAGGCCGGGCGTGATGCCTATCTCGCCGGGCGCATGGCCACGCGCCGCTATGCCGACCCCTCCAGCCCGCTGGCCGGCCTGATCTGACGCGTCAGAACTGGGTGCGCAGGCCGTCGATCACGAATTGCGCGGCCAGCGCAGCCAGCAGCACGCCCAGCAGGCGGGTGACCACCGCTTCCACCTGTTCGCCCAGCACGCGGATGATCGGGCGCGCGGCAACCAGGGCAACGAAGCTCAGCACCATGACGACGCCCAGCGCGGCGAGGACCACGGCGGTTTCCTCGGTGCCATGGGCGCGCGCGGTAAGCAGCATGATCGAGGCGATCGAGCCTGGCCCGGCCAGCATCGGCATGGCCATCGGGAAAACCGAAACGTCTTCGACGTGGGGCTGGGCGTTGCGCACCTTTTCGGCGCGCTCCTCGCGCCGCTCGGTGCGCTTTTCGAACACCATGTCGAGCGCGATGAGGAACAGCATGATGCCCCCGGCAATGCGGAAGCTGGCCAGTTCGATATGCAGCGCGCCCAGCAGGTCTTCGCCAAACAGGGCAAAGACCACCAGGATGCCGGTGGCGATGAGACAGGCGCGCAGTGCCATCTGCGCCGCCTGACGCGCAGTGGCATGGGTGGTGAGCCCGGCATAGATCGGCGCGCAGCCGGGCGGATCGATCACCAGGAACAGCGTGGTGAAGGCGGACAGGAACAGTTGCAGCATGTCAGCCCCCTTGGCCCGGATGCGACCGCGCGTCGAGATGGACAATCTCGGCCATGGCGCCGTCCTTCCACTGCCACGCGCGGAAACGGCGGCTGCCATCGGGCAGCACCGTGCTGCGCCAGGCCAGCGTGCCGTCGTTGGATTGGCCCAAGCGGCTGTCTGACCCGGCGGGCGCGTCGTCGGCCGGCACCGGGCCGGCCAGCGGACGCTGCACGATAGGCGCATTCTTGGCGGGCTTTGGTTCGGCACGGCCCTCCCCGCCATCCGGCCCTGGCCGGGCCGGGCAATCGGCCACCACGCCAACCAGGAATTCGGGCGCTTCGGGCAGATCGGCTGCCGTGCCTTCCAGCGTCAGGCGCCATTGGTACTGGCCTTTCTTGGGATGGCGCTGCCACACCGTGGCGTACCAGCCGCCGCCCGGCGTTGCCGTCCAGCGGCCGCGGGTCAGGCCATAGCTGCCGTCGCAGGCGATCCAGGCGGCATCGGGCTGGTGCGGGTGGAGCGGTGGGCCTTCCTTGCGGCGCAACAGCGGCTCGGCCGCCTGGCGCGGCGGCACCACCACCTCGGCCCCTTCGGCCATGCTGGCCGCCAAGCCTTCGTGCGGGCCCTTGGCGCGCATGGCCTGGGCCATGGCGATATCGGCGCCGATCAACGCGCTGGGATTGGCGATCACGCGCACCCGCCCGCCGGCCGGCTGGGCCAGGACGGGGCAAGGGAAGCACAGGGCAAGCGCAAGAACGGCGCCAGAAGCACGAAGCAGCATGGCGCCGGTTCTATCGGATGGCGGCGTGCGGGCCAAGCAAGCACTTGACCCTGAAATGTTACGTCAGATCGCGCCTTCGGCCAGGTCGATTCCGGCGTTGCGATAGGCCGCGACCAGCGTGTTGCGCAGCAGCACGGCAATGGTCATCGGGCCAACGCCGCCGGGCACCGGAGTGATCGCCCCGGCAACGGCACTGGCTTCGTCATAGGCGACATCGCCGACCAGCCGCGTCTTGCCTTCCTGCGCGGCCGGAACGCGGTTGATACCCACGTCGATCACGGTGGCGCCGGGCTTGATCCAGTCACCCTTGATCATTTCCGGCCGGCCCACGGCGGCCACCACGATATCGGCGCGGCGCACCACGTCGGGCAGGTTCTTCGTCTTGCTATGCGCGATCGTGACCGTGCAGCTTTGCGCCAGCAGGAGGGCGGCCATCGGCTTGCCCACGATGTTGGAGCGGCCAACGACCACGGCGTCGAGGCCAGCGAGATCGCCCAGCTTGTCCTGCAACAGCATCAGGCAACCCAGCGGCGTGCAGGGCACGAAACCCGCCTGCCCCACGGCAAGGCGCCCGGCGTTGGTGACGTGGAAGCCGTCCACGTCCTTGTCCGGGTTGATCGTGGCGATCACCGTCTGCTCGTCGAGATGGCGCGGCAGCGGCAATTGCACCAGGATGCCATCGACGGCGGGATCGGCGTTGAGCTGTTCGACCAGCGCCAGCAGCGTGGCTTCGTCGGTATCGGCAGGCAGCTTGTGTTCAAAGCTCGCCATGCCGGCTTCCACCGTGCTCTTGCCCTTGGATCGGACATAGACCTGGCTGGCCGGGTCTTCCCCCACCAGTACCACGGCGAGGCCCGCGCGGCGCCCGGCCTGCGCTTCGAATGCGGCAGCAAGAGTGGCGATGCGCGCGCGCAAGCCGGCCGCAAAGGCCTTTCCATCGATCACGTCAGCAGTCATGAAATCAATACCCCGAGGCAGCCAGGCCGTTGAGCAGGATGGACAGCAGCCGCAGCAGCACGATCAGCACCATCGGCGAGAAATCGATGCCGCCGGTGTTGGGCATGAAGCGGCGGATCGGCGACAGCAGCGGATCGAGAATGGCATTGAGCGCCCGCCAGATCGCGACCACCGCGTTATTGCTGGTGTTGATCACGTTGAAGCTGATCAGCAGGCTCATCACGAACTGCACGATCACGACCATGCTGACAACGCTGATCAGGTAATCGATCATCTGGACAAGGGTATAGAGCAGCACGGACAGTTCCTCTCGCGGCGGCGGTGCTGCGCTTTAGCCCAGGCTTGGGGCTTAGGGCAATCGGGTCAACGCCGCTTCCTTGCGCAAGATTTCGGTCACCGGCCAGCCGGCGCGGATCACGGCGCCAGTCACGGCGTCAGTCATGGGGCCAGGGTCGTGCTCTCGATATGCCAGCGCAGCTGTTCCGCGCTTGCGCCGGGCACGTCGTTCACGCGGCGCAGCACGACTTCCCCGTTCAGGCGGCGCGCGCCGTCGATGATGGTGACGGGCGCGGTGTAATAGATAGAACCGGCCGCGCCTTCGGAATCGCCGGGCTGGATCGTCACGCGCGGCTGCACAAGATGGCTCCAGCGTGCGGCAAAGGCCTTGGGATCCAGCCCGCTGGCCTTGCCATGATCACCCCAGAACGCCCTGACCGAGGCCCAGTCGCGCGCCTCCACGGCAGTTCCCCAGGCGGCCAGAACCTTGCCGGGATCGCGCCGGGCATTGAGCGCGGCGGCATAGGCGGGGTTGGGCGTTGCCGTCGTCGCGTCCGCCGCGAGGGCAGGCGCGGGCTTGGACGCAGCATCGGGTGCGCTGTCTTCGCTCGGCAAATCGGACGGCGCGACGATCCAGGGCGGCGGCGTCATTTCCGCGCTGTCGAGCGGGGTGGCCGAAGCCCGCGGCGCAGGATCGGGCCGCCGATCACACCCCGCGACATTGATGGCAACGGCAGAGGCGAGCGCGGTGGCGAGGCAGAAGCGGATCATGCCGCTAACCACGCGTGACCGCGCCTTTCGTTCCATTGCGCCAGCAAGCCCGGCGCTTAGCGGTGGATCAGCGTGCCCGCGCCGCGCGCGGTGAAGATTTCCAGCAGCATGGCGTGCGGCACCCGGCCATCAAGCACGACGGCCGCCTCGCACCCGGCTTCCACCGCGTGGACGCAGGTTTCCAGCTTGGGAATCATGCCGCCGCTGATCGTGCCATCGGCGGTCAGCCCGGCGATGTCCTGAGGCGTCAGGTCGGTGAGCAGGCGCTTGTCCTTGTCGAGCACGCCGGGCACGTCGGTCAGCAGGAACAGGCGCGAGGCGCCGAGCTTGGCCGCGATCGCGCCGGCCATGGTATCGGCGTTGATATTGTAGGTATGCCCATCCTTGCCCACGCCGATCGGCGCTATCACCGGGATGAAACCAGCGGCGCTGGCGGTGTGGATGATCGTCGGGTCGATCTCGGTCGGTTCGCCCACGAAGCCCAGGTCCACCACACGCTCGATGTTGCTTTCCGGGTCCTTGGTGGTGCGTTCCACCTTGGTGGCCGTCACCAGCCCCGCGTCCTTGCCCGAGATGCCGATCGCCTTGCCCCCGGCCGCCGCGATCCAGCTCACCAGTTCCTTGTTGATCTTGCCCGACAGCACCATCTCGGCCACTTCGGCCGTGGCCGCGTCGGTCACGCGCAGGCCATCGACGAAGCGCGATTCCACGCCCAGCTTTTTCAGCATGGCGCCGATCTGCGGCCCACCGCCGTGCACCACCACCGGGTTCACGCCCACGGCCTTCAAGAGCACGATGTCCTGCGCGAAATCGTGCGCGGCATCGGGATCGCCCATGGCATGGCCGCCATACTTGACCACGAAAGTCTTGCCGGCATAGCGCTGGAGATAGGGCAGCGCCTCGGTCAGCGTTTCCGCCTTGGCGAGCATGCTGGTGCGATAGGAGTCGGTCTGATCGATGTTCGTGGCCATGATGGCGGCGCCTTAGACCCCTTGCCGCGAATTTGAAGTGAATAATTGATTCAGGCGCGATCCAGCTTGCGCCCCAGCCGCACCGCCAGCCAGATCAAGGGCGGCACCATCAGGGTGGACAGCAGCAGCTTGGCACCCAGTTGCCCGGTCATCAGCGCACCGATCGGCAGGGGGTGCCCATCGGCGCCATGTTCGCCCCAGAACGAAAGCGTGATGAACAGCACGGTATCGGCCACCTGGCTGAGCAGGCTGGCCAGCCACGCGCGCAGCATCAGGCGCTGGCCCTGCCCGCCGCCGATGCGGGCAAAGACATGGACGTTGAGAGTTTGCGACACACCATAGGAAATGAGGCCGGCGAGTTGCATCCGCGCGCCCTGGCCCAGCACCGTGGCAAAGGCTTCCTGCCCCTGCCAGAACGGCGCGGGCGGCACGGCATGGATCACCAGGGTCAGCAGCACCATCGACACGACAAGCGGGATGAACCCCAGCCGCACCAGCATGTTGGCGGCTTTCTGCCCATAGAGTTCGGCCGTGGTGCTCGACAGCACGACCAGCAGCAGGAAGCAGAAAATGCCCGATTCGACGGCAAGATCGCCCAGGATCGGCCAGTGCCCGAGACTGGCGATCTTGGCCCCCAGGACCCCGGCAAGCACGACCAGGCCGCCATAGAGCAGGGAGAAAACAAACAGAGCGCGGGGCAGGGAGACGGTTTGCGGCGCAGACGACAGCGCGGATGGGAGCATCTTTTCCATCGTCTGCCTCTATCCTGATTTTGACGCGGCGCCAAATATGGTTAGGAACGAAACTGTCTAGCACTTCCTAATTCCCCCAATAGCGGAGTTGGCCTCCCCGCCATGCGCATCCTTTCCAGTCTTGGCGGCATGGCGCTGCTGTTTGCCATCGCGTTCCTGCTATCGTCCAACCGCCGCGCAATCCGCTGGCGGGTGGTGCTGCCGGCCTTTGCGCTTCAGGCCGGCCTCGCCGCGCTGGTGCTGAGCTTTCCGCCGGGCAAGGCGGCGCTGCAGGGCGCGGCCCATGCGGTGGAACAGCTTCTCTCCTACTCGCGCGCCGGGGTGGAATTCGTGTTCGGCAACCTCGCCAACCCCGACATGGGCGGCAAGAGCGTGGCCATCGCCGTGCTGCCGCCGATCGTGTTCTTTGCCGCGTTGATTTCCATCCTCTATTACCTGGGCATCATGCCGCTGGTGATCCGCTGGATCGGTGGCGCGCTGGAAAAGGTCACCGGGATCAGCCGAGTGGAATCGCTGTGCGCGGCCGCCAACATCTTCGTCGGGCAAAGCGAATCGCCCTTGGTGATCCGCCCCTATCTCGCTGCGTTGACCCCCAGCCAGATCTTCACGGTGATGAGCGTGGGCATGGCGGGCGTGGCCGGCACGATCCTGGCCGCCTATGCCGGGCTGGGCGTGCGGGTGGATTACCTGGTGGCGGCCGCGTTCATGTCGGCGCCCGGTGGCGTGTTCATGGGCAAACTGATCATGCCCGATGCGCCGCCACTGCACGATGGCGGCCATGGCGATACCGCGCTGACCAACCCGCACATCAAGCCTTCGCTGGAAGAAGCACCGGAAGAACAGCGCCCCGCCAACCTGATCATGGCCGCCGCCCAAGGCGCGCAGACCGGCGTCAAGCTGGCCGTGGCGGTGGGCGCGATGCTGCTCGCCTTCGTGGCGCTGATCGCGCTGGCCAATGGCATGCTGGGCTGGGCCGGCGGTTTTTTCGGCCATCCCGGGCTGACCTTCCAGCAGATCCTGGCGCCGATCTTTGCGCCGGTGTTCCTGCTCCTGGGCGCGCCCAACTGGGCCGAGGCGATGCAGGCGGGCGGCCTGTTCGGCACCAAGATCGTGCTCAACGAATTCGTCGGCTTCATCGATCTGCAAGAGGCCAAGGGCCTGTCCGACCACACCATCGCGATCGTCACTTTCGCGCTGTGCGGCTTTGCCAATTTCTCGTCGATCGCCATCCAGATGGCGGTGACCGGCGGCCTGGCCCCCAACCAGCGCCCGGTGATCGCGCGCCTGGGCATCAAGGCCCTGTGCGCCGGCGCGCTGTCCAACCTGATGAGCGCGGCGTTGGCGGGGCTGTTCCTGTCCTTGTGAGCGGCTGGGGCCCCTGCCCTTCGACAAGCTCAGCGGACGGAAATGGAGAAATTTTCTCCTGAAATCCCGTTCGGGCTGAGCCCGACGAAGCCCCCGGCGCAATACCTCAGCTATTGGCCTCGCGCTTCAATTCATAAAGCAGGTCCAGCGCGGCGCGGGGGGACAGCGCATCGATGTCGAGCGCGTTGAGCTTTTCGCGCAGGGCATCCACCTTGTCCTCGGCCGCTTCGATCGCGGCGGCAAACAGCGGCAGGTCGTCCAGCCCGGCAGCCAGCCCGCCGGTAGCGGCACGGCCCTTTTCCAGCTTGTCGAGCACGCCGCGCGCGCGCTTCACCACGGCTTCGGGCACGCCGGCCAGGCGGGCGACGGCCAGGCCATAGGACTTGTCGGCCGGGCCCTGCGCCAATTCGTGCAGCAGGACGAGATCGCCCTTCCATTCGCGCGCCCGCACATGGTGCAGCGAGAGCGCGGGGCAGGTTTCGGCCAGGCGCTGCATCTCGTGGTAATGGGTGGCGAACAGGCAGCGGCTGCGGTTCACTTCGTGCACCGCTTCGGCCACGGCCCAAGCCAAGGCCAGGCCGTCGTAAGTAGACGTGCCGCGCCCCACTTCATCGAGGATCACGAAACTGCGCGGCCCGGCCTGTTGCAGGATCGCGGCGGTTTCGACCATTTCCACCATGAAGGTGGAGCGGCCACGCGCCAGGTTGTCGCTCGCGCCGACGCGGCTGAACAGCCGGTCGACCAGGCCCACCGTGGCGCTTTGCGCCGGCACATAACTGCCCGCCTGGGCCAGCAGCACGATCAGCGCGTTCTGCCGCAGGAACGTGGACTTGCCGCCCATGTTGGGCCCACCCACCAGCCACAGCCGGTCGGTTTCGCCAAGCTGGCAATCGTTGGCCACGAACCGCTCACCCGCCTTGGCCAGCGCAGCTTCGACCACGGGATGGCGGCCACCCTCGATCGCCAGCACCGGTGCTTCGACCACCTGGGGCAGGCACCAGCCGCCTTCGCTCGCGCGCTCGGCGTGGCTGGCGGCCACGTCGATCCGGGCGAGCGCGGCGGCGGTGGCGGCAATGCCTTCGCGCGCGGCCACGGCATGGGCGATCAGGTCTTCGAAATGGGCTTCCTCGGCCGCCAGGGCATGCCCGCCCGCTTCGGCAATGCGGCTGGCTTCCTCGTGCAGCGCAAGGGCGTTGAAGCGCACCGCGCCGGCCATCGTCTGGCGATGGGTGAAGCCCGAATCCGGCGCCATCAGCCGGTCGGCATGGCGGGCCGGCACTTCGATGAAATAGCCCAGCACGCCGTTGTGGCGGATCTTGAGCGCGGCGACGCCGGTCTCGTCGCGGTATTTGGCTTCCAGCGCGGCAATCGCGCGGCGCGAATTGCCGGCCGCCAGGCGCAGTTCGTCAAGGCCCGCGTCATAGCCTTCGGCAATGAACCCGCCCTGGCTGCGCTCGGTGGGCGGCGTGGGCACCAGGGCGCGGGCAAACAGGTCCACCAAGGCGCCGTGGCCGGCCAGGTGTGGCAGCAGGGCTCGCACCAGTGCCGGGCAATCGGCGCGCTGGGCCAGGGCATCGTGCAGATGCCGCGCCTGCGCCAGGCCATCGCGCAACTGGCCCAGATCGCGCGGGCTCCCCCGTCCGGCGACCACGCGGCCCAGCGCGCGGCCCAGGTCGGGCACGGTGCGCAAGGCGCCGCGCACGTCGGCGCGCAGGATCGGATCATCGCCCAGCCACTGCACGGTTTCCAGGCGGGCGCGGATCTGCGCCAGATCGAGCAGCGGGGCGGCAAGGTCTTCGGCCAGCAGGCGCGCGCCCGCGCCGGTAACGCAGCGGTCCACCGCATCGGCCAGGCTGCCCTTGCGCGTGCCCGACGATGAAACCAGCACTTCCAGGCTGGCGCGCGTCGCCTCGTCCATGGCCATGTGCGCGTCGGCCCCGCGCGCCACCGGCGGCAGCAGCAGTGGCAAGCGCCCACGGCCGACATGGTCGAGATAGGCGACCAGGCCAGCGGCGGCGGCCAGCATAGCGCGGCCGAACACCCCAAAGCCATCGAGCGTGGCCACGCCGTGCAGCTCTTTCAGCCGCGCTTCGCCCGTTGCGCTGTCGAACGTGCGGCCGTGGCGGGGCACGGCGTCGAGCGGCGCCTCGGCCCAATCCTCTGGCGCCACGATTTCGCGCGCACCCAGCCGCGCCAGCGCTGCGCCCAGCCGGTCAGGCGGGCATTCTTCCAGCTCCATCCGCCCGGTGGAAATGTCGCACGAGGCCAGGCCCACCGTGTCGCGCAGCGGGCAAACCGCCGCCAGTACGTTGGATTCGCGCGGATTGAGCAGCGCTTCCTCGGTGAGCGTTCCGGCGGTGACGAAGCGCACGATATCGCGCGCCACTAGCGTCTTGGACCCACCGCGCTTTTTCGCCTCTTCCGGGCTTTCGACCTGTTCGGCAATCGCCACGCGGCAGCCGGCGCGGATCAGGCGGGCGAGATAGCTTTCCGCCGAATGCACCGGCACGCCGCACATCGGGATCGGCGCGCCACCGTGTTCGCCCCGGCTGGTCAGCGCAATGTCGAGGATCTGGGCAGCCTGGCGGGCATCGTCGAAGAACAGCTCGAAGAAATCGCCCATGCGATAGAACAGCAGGCAATCGGGGGCCTGGTCCTTGAGCGCAAGATATTGCGCCATCATCGGCGTGGGTGCGGGGGTGGCAGGCATAGCCCCTTTGGCTAGCCCAGGTCCGGCCCATTCTCAAACCCGCGTGCCCGCCTTATGAACAGGTGCACGGCTCCCCATTGCCGGGGCGGCGTGATAAGGGCATGGCCGCCCGTTGCCGAGGCAGTAGCAAAAGAGACCCGATGCAAGTTCCCGAGAAGCGGACCTGGTTCGACCTTGATTGGCGCGTGGACGGCCTGCCGTGGCTGTCGATACCGGCGATCGTGCTGGGCACGCTGCTGATCTGCGCGCCGTTCCTGCTGGTGGATGTGCCACCGCTGATCGACGTGCCCGGCCACATGGGTGCCGCCGCGATCGAGGCCGCGGGGCCCGACAGCCCGCTGGGCAAGTACTTGGGCTTCAAGTGGGTGTTCACCCTCAACATCGGCGGCGACGTGCTGATGAAAGTGCTGGGCGCGCCGCTCGGTGTGCTGGCCGCCGGGTGGTGGAGCACCGTGATCGCCACCGCCCTGTTCGCCGGCGGATGCCTGGCCACAGTGCGCGTGGTCAATGCGCGCGGCGGGCATGGTGCGCCCTGGGCACTGATGTGGGTGTTCAGCTTTCCGCTGCTGACCGGCTTCCTCAACTATATCCTGGGCACGGGCCTGTCGCTCTGTGCCTTTGCCGCGGCGGTAGCCCTGGAAAGCCGCCCGCGCGACCGTGCCGGGCTGCTGGTGGTGGCGCAGCCGCTGGCCATGCTGTGCCACGCCATCGGCGGATTGCTGCTGGCCGTGCTGGTTGGCGCCAATGCCTTTGGCCGCGAGGTGGACAACCTGCCCAAGGGCTGGTGGCGCCCGTCGCGCTGGCGCAGCGTGATTGCCACCCACGATTGGAAAGCGGCCGCCATGCGGCTGGTCGTGCTGTGCTGGCCGTTGCTCGCCACGGTGCTCACGATCGTGTTGTGGAAGCTGTTCTCGCCCTCTCCGGCGCGCAGCCTCAACACCTGGCGGTGGGACCAGAAGGGCATGTGGCTGGGCATCACCCTGCGCGACCAGTCCTTCACGCTCGATGCGATCACCACGGGCGCGGCCTACCTCCTCCTGCTGGGCGGGGCGTTCCTGGGCGGGCGGTGGAACTGGCAGCGCGGGTTGCCAGGGCTTTGCGTGCTGATCCTCTACGTGGTCATCCCCAGCGACATCAACGGCAGCGCGTTTGTCGACGTACGCCTGCTGCCGCCGGCGATGATGCTGCTGCTCGGCCTGCAGGACTGGAGCGGCGCACGCCCGCGCGTGGCGCGCCTGGTGGCCTATAGCGGGCTGATCCTGCTGGGCCTGCGCACGGTGGTGACAGCCGCCAGCTTCGTCGATTACGCCGACGATTATCGCCAGCAGCTTTCCGCGCTCGAGCATATCGAGCCCGGCAGCCGCGTGCTGACTTTCGTGGAGCATTCGTGCCTGGAGGAATCCTGGCGCAACACCCGGCGCGACCACCTCGCCAGCCTGGCCAGCGTCTATCGCCAGGCCTGGGTGAACGACAACTGGGCCGTGCCCGGCCTGCACATGGTGGTGCCGCGATTCCGCCCGGCCCGCAACTTTGCGGCCGATCCTTCGGAATTCGTGTGGTCGCGCGGCTGCGCCGGCGGGCGGTTGCGCTCGATCGACTCGGCGCTGCGCTTTGCCCCGGTGGAGCGCGTGGACTATGTCTGGCTGATCGACACCGGGCTGCCCCGCAACCCCGACCCGCGCCTGCGCCTGGTATGGCAACAGGGGCGCAGCCTGCTGTTCGCCGTGCGGCCCCTGGGCTTCCCCACCTGGCAACCCCGCGATTTATGAGGGTTCATTTCTAAGGCGCTCAAGCCTTCCCTCCCGCATTCGAATGTGCAAGGGGCTATGGAGTTTCTAGTCTGCCGGGAGTGCGCCAATGTCCGAGGAAAGCAACGTCCGTTTCACCGAACGCGAGGCGCTTTTCTATCACAACACCATCCGGCCCGGGAAAATCGAGATCATCGCCTCGAAGCCCATGGCCACGCAGCGCGACTTGAGCCTGGCCTATTCGCCGGGCGTCGCGGTGCCGGTGCTGGCGATCGCCGAAAACCCCGCCACGGCCTATGACTATACCGCCAAGGGCAACCTGGTGGCGGTGATTTCCAACGGGACGGCCATCCTGGGCCTGGGCAACTTGGGCGCGCTGGCCTCCAAGCCGGTGATGGAAGGCAAGGCGGTGCTGTTCAAGCGCTTTGCCGATGTCGACTCGATCGACATCGAGCTGGCCACCGAAGATCCCGAAGCTTTCATCGAGGCGGTCGCCCTGATGGAGCCCAGCTTTGGCGGCATCAACCTGGAAGACATCAAGGCCCCGGAATGCTTCATCATCGAGCAGGCCTTGCGCGAGCGCTTGAAGATTCCGGTGATGCACGATGACCAGCACGGCACCGCGATCATCACCGCGGCCGGCCTGCTCAATGCCTGCCACCTGACCGGCCGCGCGATGTCGGAAGTGAAAGTGGTGGTCAATGGCGCAGGCGCCGCTGCGATCGCCTGCACCGAACTGATCAAGGCCATGGGCGTGCGCCACGACAACGTGATCATGTGCGATCGTTCCGGCACGATCTATCGCGGCCGCACCGACAGCATGGACCAGTGGAAGAGCGCGCACGCGGTCGATACCCCGGCGCGCAGCCTGGAAGAGGCGCTCGATGGCGCCGACATCTTCCTGGGCCTTTCCGCGGCCGACGCGCTCAAGCCCGAATGGGTCAAGAAGATGGCGCCGCAGCCGATCATCTTCGCCATGGCCAACCCCGATCCCGAGATCAATCCCAACGCGGCCAAGGCCGTGCGTCCGGACTGCGTGATTGCCACCGGCCGCTCGGACTATCCCAACCAGGTCAACAACGTCCTGGGCTTCCCCTATATCTTCCGTGGCGCGCTCGATGTGCAGGCCATGGCGATCAACGAGGAAATGAAGATCGCGGCCGCCACCGCGATCGCCGAACTCGCGCGCGAGCCGGTGCCCGAAGAAGTGGCCGCCGCCTATGGCAAGAACCACCAGTTCGGCCTGGACTACATCATTCCCGCGCCGTTCGATCCGCGCCTGATGGAAGTGGTGTCTTCGGCCGTGGCCAAGGCCGCGATGGATTCGGGCGTGGCGCGCAAGCCGATCGAGGATTTCGAAACCTATCGCGAAACCCTCAAGGCCCGCCTCAACCCCACCACGTCGGTGCTCACCAACGTCTATGCCAGCGTGAAGCAGAACCCCAAGCGGGTCGTCTTTGCCGAAGCGGAGCAGGAAGTGGTGCTTCGCGCCGCGATCCAGTACCGCGATTTCGGCTATGGCACGCCGGTGCTGGTCGGCCGCACCCAGGGCGTGCTCGACAAGCTGTCGGAACTGGGCGTTTCCAACCCGTCGAGCTTCGAGATCCACAACTCCAATGTCTCGCCGCTGGTGGAAGACATGGTCGCCTACCTCTATCCGCGCCTGCAGCGCCGCGGCTATCTGGAACGCGACGTGCGCCGCATGGTCAACAACGATCGCAACGTGTTCGCCTCGCTGCTGCTGGCGCTGGGCCATGCCGATGCGATGATCACCGGCACCACGCGCCCGTTTGCCCAGACGATGAAGGAAATCCGCCGCGTCCTGGGGCCCAAGCCCGGTCACCTGCCGTTCGGCGTGCACCTGCTGGTGGGCAAGAACCAGACCGTGTTCCTGGCCGATACCACGGTCAACGAACGCCCCAACGCGGAAGAACTGGCCGACATCGCCATCGAAACCGCCGCGGTTGCGCGCCGCATGGGCCACGAACCGCGCGTCGCGTTCCTGTCCTATTCCACGTTCGGCAATCCCTATGGCAAGTGGCTTGATGCGCTGCGTGATGCCGTCGCCATTCTCGACGAGCGCAAGCCCGGGTTCGAATACGAAGGCGAAATGGCGCCCGATGCCGCACTCAACCCGCGCATCATGCAGACCTATCCGTTCTGCCGCCTGTCGGGACCGGCCAACGTGCTGATCATGCCGGGCCTGCAATCGGCCAATATCTCGGCCAAGCTGCTGCGCGAACTGGGCGGCAACGCCATGATCGGGCCGATGCTGCTCAACATGGAAAAGCCGGTGCAGATCGCCCCGATGACCGCGACTGCGCCCGACCTGCTCACGCTGGCCGTGCTCGCTGCGGCGGGCATCACTGCCTAGAGCATTTTCAAGGCAGGTGGGATCACCTGCCGACTCGGAAAATGCGGCAAATCAAACGGTAGAGCGCCGGCTTTGACGCAGTCAAAGTCGATCGCGCTCTAAGCGGGCAACACCCCGCGGATTTGCAGCCAGCTTGTGCGCCAGGACGGGCACAAGCTGGCTGCCGTTGCCGGAGCGGCCAAGCACGACCGCCCCGGCATAATCCGCCCAGGAATGGGCCCTGCACTCACACCAGCCCGGCAGTCTGCGCCAGCAGCCATGCGCCGATGGCGATGAACAGCGCGGCGGCCACCAGGCGCACCAGGCTCATCGGCACGCGGGCGATCAGCGCGTTGCCCAGGAACACGGCCGGCACGTTGGCCAGCATCATGCCCAGCGTGGTGCCCGCAGTCACCGCCACGGCATCGTGGAAGCGGGCGCCCAGCGCGATCGTGGCAACCTGTGTCTTGTCACCCATTTCCACCAGGAAGAACGCAACCAGCGTGGTGAGGAATGCGCCGAAACGCGCAGGCCGGGTGCTGGCATCGTCTTCGTCCAGCTTGTCGGGCACCAGGGTCCACAGGCCCATGGCGATAAAGCCGGCGGCAATGGCATAGCGAAACCACAATCCATCCAGCAGGTCGGCGGCGACCATGCCGACCAGCGCGGCCAGGAAATGGTTGACCATCGTGGCTGCCAGGATGCCGAGCACGATCGGCATCGGCTTTTTGAAGCGGGTGGCCAGAACAATGGCGAGAAGCTGCGTCTTGTCGCCGATTTCCGCCAGCGCGACGACAGCGGTGGAGGTCGTGAACGCCTCGAACAAAGGTGCCATGGTGATATGATCCGGGGCCAGGCGAAACCAAGACAAACGACAACGCGCAAATCCGCCCGGCCGAGCGATTCGCGTGCTGTCATTTGGTCTTGCCCGCAGCAGGCCTATCCGGCCTGCCTCTGCCCGCGCCATGGCCTCTCGACCAAGCATGTTGACGCTGGGCGCCGCACGGCTTGTGCGGTGGCTACTCCCCAAGTGACGTGCGGCGGCCGTTACGGCGCCTTGCCGCTGCTGGCAAGGCGTTTTTCACAACGTGCCAGGATCGCACGCTTTTCCGCCGGCTCGGCGTGATACCATGCGGTGATTTCGGTGATCGTGCGCGCACATCCCCGGCATTGCGCGCTGGCCGGATCGATCGCGCAGACGCCGGTGCATGGGCTGGGTGGCGCTTCCATCGCATGGTCATAGGCCTGGCAGGCCCGGCGCGCAATTTCCTTGCGCAGCGCAGCATTTGCCCCTAAGGCCGTGCCCAGCAGGTGCGATGCGCCCGCTGCCCATGCCCCTAGGGGCCATGTGCGCAGCAGGTGACAGAGGCCCGGGCAAGCGTGAGATCGACCGTTTCGGAAACGATCCGCCCCGGCCGCGCGCATCGTGCCCCACCCGCCTCCCTTTATCACGCAAGGGGTCGCATGTTCGACCCTTGCCGCACGCGGCCCGTCGCCCACTGGCGATCGGCCGTGGGAGGCTTTGAAAAGCACTGGAACTCCATGTCCTATTTTTCCGACCTTGGCCTGGCCGAGCCGATTCTTCGCGCGCTTGAGACCAAGGGCTACAACGATCCAACCCCAATTCAGCAGCAATCCATTCCGGCCCTGCTGGAAGGGCGCGATCTGCTGGGCATTGCCCAGACCGGCACCGGCAAGACCGCCGCGTTCTCGCTGCCTTCGCTGCACCGCCTGGCCGCCGATCCCCAGCCGCGCAAGCCGGCGTCGTGCCGCATGCTCGTGCTGTCGCCCACGCGCGAACTGGCCGCGCAGATTGCCGACAACATGAAGGGCTATGCCAAGAACCTCAAGCTGTCGGTCGATTGCGTGTTCGGTGGCATCCCCATCAGCAAGCAGGCCCGCCGCCTGGTGCCGGGCGTCGACGTGCTGGTGGCCACCCCTGGCCGCCTGCTCGACCTGATCGACAACCGCGCGCTGACCCTGAGCCGGGTGGAAATCTTCGTGCTGGACGAAGCCGACCAGATGATGGACCTGGGCTTCATCCACGCACTCAAGCGGGTGGCCAACCTGCTGCCGGCCAAGCGCCAGAGCCTGTTCTTTTCCGCCACCATGCCCAAGTCGATCGAAGATCTGGGCAAGCAGTTCATCAAGAACCCGGTGCGCGTCGAAGTGGCCCCGCAATCGACCACGGTCGAACGCGTCGAACAGTTCGTCAGCTTCCTCAACCAGCCCGAAAAGCAGGCGCTGCTGTCGCTGACCGTGCGCCGCCTGCTTGCTGAAAAGCAGCTCGATCGCGGCATCGTGTTCACCCGCACCAAGCACGGTGCCGATCGCGTGGCCCGCAACCTGGCCGCCGCCGGCATCGATGCGCGCGCCATCCATGGCAACAAGAGCCAGGCCCAGCGCACCGCTGCGCTGGAGGCATTCCGCCAGGGTTCGTGCCCGATCCTGGTGGCGACCGACATCGCCGCGCGCGGCATCGACGTTTCGGGGGTGAGCCACGTGTTCAACTTCGAACTACCCAACGTGCCCGAACAATATGTCCACCGCATCGGCCGCACCGCGCGCGCCGGGGCCGATGGCGTGGCGATCAGCTTCTGCGCGCCCGATGAAAAGCCCTACCTGCGTGATATCGAACGCCTCACCAAGGTGAAGCCCGCTGTCATGCCGCTGCCGGAAAACTTCCTGGCCGATGCCGCGCGCCTGCCCGCGCCCAGCCGCCGCCCGGCGGATGAAGAACACGAAGCACGCCGTGACCACGGCCGGGGCCGCCCCGGTGTCGGTCGTGGAGAAGGCGGCCGCAGCGATGGCGGTCGTCGCGATGGTGGCCGTGGTGACGGCGCACGCCGCGATGGCGGACGCAGCCAGCCGGCCCGCGGCGATGCCCCGCGCCGTGACGGCACGGCCGCGCCGCGCCCCGAACGCCGCCCTGACGAGCGCGTGGCTGCCGATCGCAACGGCCAGGACCGTCGCCGCGAGGCGCCGCGCAGCGATGGCGCCAAGCGTGTCGATGCGCCCCGCGCCGACAATGCCCGGCACGAGGCCACCGGCGAAGCGGCGGCCAAGCGCCGCTTCCGCCCGCGTGGCCCCGCCACCACCGGCCAGCACCGCAACAAGGTGCGCCGCGTGGTCTGATCGCTTGGGTCATGCGGCCTGAACAAGGGCCCTGAACAGGAGGGGCGCGCGCCAATCGGCACGCGCCCCTTTTCATTGGCAGCTGGCGGCGCGGGAACCAAGCGAACCCGGCTGCATTCTGGCCACGGGCGCGCGACGCCATTTTTCGATCGGGCCGCGCGGGAAGGGTTTCCATGCAATCGACCAAGCTGACCGCGTTGGGCCGCGATGCCCGGGTCAATCGCTTCATTCTCACGCTGCTTTCGATCGGATTTGCCGCTTTGCTTGCCGGCCTTGGCGCGGCGCTGTGGACGCAGCAGCGCAACACCGACAGCGAGCGCTGGGTGGCCCATACGCTGGAGGTGCAGGCGCGCATCGGCGCCTTTGCCAGCAAGGCCGAACGCATGGAAACCGCGCGGCGCGGACGCCTGCTGAGCGACGATCCCGCCTTCAATGGCCTGTTCGACCAGGCGCTGGCCAGCGCAGTGGCCGATCTTGACGTGCTGCAGAAAAAGACCCTCGACAATGCCACGCAGGCCGCCAACATTCGCGTGATACGCCAGTTGCTGACCGACTATGTCGTGGCAGAACGGGCCGAGCGTGGCCGGGGCCGGAAAGCGCAGATCGCGCTGCGCCAAGACTTCTTCAACGATCCCGTGGTCGTGCACATCCGGCAGATCCGCAAGGCGGCCGATGCCATGGCCGACGAAGAGCGCAACCTGTTGCGCCAGCGCGAAGCGACGCAGACGCAGAACCTGCGTACGTTCAACCTGGTCCTGGCGGCAATCTGCCTGCTGATCCTGGCCGTGGCCAGCGCCACGATCCTGCTGGTGCGGCGCACGCTGCGCGAATTGCGGGCCTCGCGGCTCGAACTGAGCGCGCTCAACCTCGATCTTGAGCGCCTGGTCGACTCACGCACCACCGAATTGCAACGCGCCAACGCCGAGATCCAGCGCTTTGCCTATATCGTGAGCCACGACCTGCGCTCCCCGCTGGTCAATGTCATGGGCTTCACCGCCGAACTCGAAGCGGCCACGAAAGTGATTGCCCGCTCGCTCGACGATCCGGCACAGCCCGGCGCGACGACGCCTTCCAAGGAAGACGTGCGCCGGGCCGTTGCCGAAGACCTGCCCGAGGCGATCGGCTTCATCCGCAGTTCCACCCAGAAGATGGACCGGCTGATCAACGCCATCCTGCGCCTCTCGCGCGAAGGGCGGCGCACCCTGGCGCCCGAGGCGCTGGACCTCAACGTGGTGGTGCGCTCCATCGCCGATTCCATCCAGCACCGTCTGATGGAAACCGGCACGGCCCTGACCATCGCGCCACTGCCCACCGTGACGAGCGACCGCACCGCGGTGGAACAGATCCTGTCCAACCTCATGGAAAACGCACTCAAGTACCTGCAGCCTGGCCGTCCGGGTGAAATCCACATCAGCGGCAAGGCTGTGCGCGGGCGCGCCATCATCGAAGTGACCGACAACGGGCGCGGCATCGATCCGCGCGATCACGAGCGCATCTTCGACCTTTTCCGGCGCTCTGGCGTGCAGGACCAGCCAGGCGAAGGCATTGGCCTTGCGCATGTTCGCGCGCTTGCCTATCGCCTGGGCGGTGTGATCGAGGTGGTATCGGAACTGGGCCAAGGGGCTACATTCCGTGTCAATCTTCCGATCGAATGGAAAGGCGCGGAAAGCAATGGATAACCAACGTCCGGTCAACATCGTGATGATCGAAGACGACGAGGGCCATGCCCGTCTGATCGAGAAGAATATCCGCCGGGCGGGTATTTCCAACACGATCCACCATTTCGTCGATGGCACTTCGGCGCTCACGTTCCTGCTGGACGGCGAACACGGCCCCAGCCACAACGGCCCCGCGCTGGTGCTGCTCGATCTCAACCTGCCCGACATGAGCGGGATCGATATCCTTGCCCGGATCAAGAGCGATGCAGGCCCGCTGCGCCGCACGCCGGTGGTTGTGCTGACCACCACCGACGACAAGGTGGAAATCCAGCGCTGCTACGACCTGGGCTGCAACGTCTACATCACCAAACCGGTCAATTATGAAAGCTTTGCCGATGCGATCCGGCAGCTTGGCCTGTTCCTCTCGGTTATCCAGATACCGAGTGCGGAGGAGGTTTGACCCAACAGGCCCCGCGCATTCTCTACATCGACGACGACGAGGGGCTAAGGCGTCTCGTGGCGCGTGTGCTGGCGCGCAAGGGTTATGACGTCACCACCGCAGCCAGCGGAGATGAAGGCGTTGCGCTGACCACGCGCGAACGGTTCGATCTGGTTGCCGTCGATCACTACATGCCCGGCCGGGATGGCCTGTCCACGCTGGAAGCCTTGCGCGCGCTGCCCGATTGCCCGCCTGTGGTCTATGTCACCGGGTCGGAGGAAAGCCGGATTGCCGTGGCCGCGCTCAAGGCCGGGGCGCAAGACTATGTGGTCAAGGCGGTAGGCGAGGATTTCTTCGACCTTCTTGCCCAGAGTTTCGAGCAAGTGCTGGAAGCGGCCGCCCTGCGCGGCGCGCGCGATCGCGCCGAACAGGATCTGCGCGCCAGCAATGCCCGGCTGGAAACGCTGCTGCGCGAGGTGAACCACCGCGTGGCCAACAATCTGCAGATGGTCATGGCGTTCGTTTCGATGCAGGCGCGCAGCGTGGACAACGAGGCTGCGCGCGACGCGCTGCACCGCGCCCACCAACGCATTGCCACGATCGCCCAGGTCAACCGCCGCCTCTATACCACCAACGACGTGGAATTCGTGGCGATCGACGAATATCTCGCGGCCCTGGCGTCCGACATGGGCGATGCCTGGTCCGCCCAGCGGCCGCGCACGGTAACCGTGCATGCCGATCCGGTGCGGCTCAAGACCGATCTGGCCGTGACCATCGGCCTGGCGACCAACGAACTGGTCGGCAATGCCTGCAAATACGCCTATCCGGCCGATGAGGAAGGCGAAGTGCGCGTCACCCTGCACGTGGCGCCCGCCGAAGACGATGCCGCGCCGCACCTGACGCTGTGCGTGGAAGACGATGGCCAGGGCATGCCCGCCGACGGCGCCGTCCAGGGCACCGGCCTTGGCACGCGGCTGATCGACGCGCTCACGCGGTCGCGCGGGGCAAAGCTGGTGCACGGCGCGGCCCATCAAGGCAAAGCGCGGCCGGGCACCCGTGCCTGCCTGACGCTGAAACTGGCCAGCGACGACTTGTGCCTTGCCGAGACACAGCCGCTGGATTTCGATATCTAGCGCTTGCCGGCAGGTCCATTCGTGATACTCATGCTATCACGAATAAACTCCCTATCATTTCTGACGCCGAAAGAGGCCGGTAATGGGCAAGAAGCGCAAGCGTCAGGCGGAAAAAGCCGCCGATGAAGGTTTTGCCGGAGCAGTAATGGCCCTGCTGGGCCAGGCCATGGGGGATTCGGCCGTGGCCCGCTGCACCCTGTCGATCGACAAGATCGCCGGCCTGGCGCGCCTCGCCACCAGCGCCGCCGATGGCCGTACGGCTACGCGGGACATCATCGGCCCCGGCCTCACTCTGCCCGAACCGGTTGCCGATGCACCCGAAGCGCCCGCGGCATTGGCCGGGCGCGGCGCGGCGGCGCGAGCGGCGCGCGATGCGTCCATCGTCGCCCTGGCGGCCCGCGGCCTGACCCAGACCGAGACGGCGCGCGTGCTTTCGGTATCCCAGGCGCTGGTGTCCAAAGTGCTGCGCGCGTCAACCCAGGATCGTCAACCCAGGGCCGCTGGGCGCGCGGATCAGTAATCGATCGCCCAGGTGGCGCAGGCCGGATCAGCGGCCACCACCTGGCGGCGCAGCGCGGCGCGCGCCAGCCGCTCCACCTCCACCTTGCGACGCGCGGCCGCCAGCGGCAGGCTGGGCGCGGGCCGCAGGATTTCCGCGTCATAACCATCGGCCACGATGATCCCGCAGGCTTCGGGCAGAAAAGCCGGGTCGTTAAGCACGCCGCGATCCAGGTGCGGCGCCAGCCCCCAATAGAAGCGATCGCAATGATCCAGGTATTCAGGCCACTTGGCATCGCCCAGCAGATCGGCGCGGCTGACCTTGATTTCCACGATCACCACCCGCCCCTTGCCATCGATGCCCATCAGATCGGCGCGGCGGCCATTGCGCAGCGGCATTTCCGCCAGGCACCAGATATCGTTGCGGGCAAACAGCCGGGCAATCCCGCGCGCAACCGCAGCGGCATCGGCCAGCGCCGGCACGGCCGCCGCATCAACAGGTGGCACGGGCGAGGAAGGGACGAGAATCGAATCGGGCATGGCGCCAGATTAGGAACATAATGCGAACAGGTAAAGCCGCGCCGCCTATCGCTGCGGCTTGAGATTGAGCGGCGGGATCAATTCGAGCAGCGTGGCGCGGGCAGTGTCGAATTCCTGCCACAGCACTTGCGCGGCGCGGCGCAGCCCATCGGGCGGCGTCCGTCCCTGCGCGGCCAGCAGCGCGCGCAGCCCGGGTTGCAGGATCGCGGCCAGATCCTCGATCCCCTGGCGCGCGCGTTCGGCCCGCCATCCACCGGTGGAGCGCATGATCGCCGGGAAGTTTCGTACATCGGGGCGCAGCGGTTCGGGCCCGCGCCCGGCAAGCATGGCCACGGCGCGGGCCGCTTCGTGCAGCGCGATCCACACCGTGTCGAGTGGCGAAGTGCCCGCCGCCCGCGCCCGCGCGACCAGGCGATCGGCACCCAGCACGTCGGGCGCGCCGACCGGCAGCGCCTGGCCCGGCGCGGCATGGCCTGTCGCCGCCTGGCGGAACGACTGGAAGGGGGGCTGTTCCATGCGGAAAGGCTAAGGTGCGACTGTTAACGGATTCCTAATTTTGTGCCGTGTGTTTGCCCCGCCCGCCAGCGCTGCAAAAAGCGCTGGCAAGCCCCGCCCCGCGCTGCTAGGGCGCCTCCTCACGCACCCGTAGCTCAGCTGGATAGAGTACTGCCCTCCGAAGGCAGGGGTCACAGGTTCGAATCCTGTCGGGTGCGCCATTTCCCCCCTTTCATCGGCAAGACAAGGGCTTGGGCCAAGTGCCCGGGCTGTGGCGTCATGCGCAGGCGCGCGCCCTGCGACTGCACCCCGCGTATTTGTGCTTAAGCCGATCCGAAAACAAATTCACCGTTAACACGGCATGTCGGCACGCGAATGAAGTTCAGCGGACCGAATCCAGCAGTATTGGTGAATATACTTAGCAGTCATCGTAATTGATCCCATATTGTGCCGATTCGATCAATTTTGCATAAAGCCGCCGAACCTCGTGAAAAATTGCGCTGCCCGGCATCCCGCCTGGCGGCCCGGTATACCTGGCGGCCTTTTTTGCGCGAGCGGGGACGGTGCGCCATGTTCTTTTCAACGCCCTGAGGTGTCAAGAAATGGCGAACATCAACGTCACCGTGTCGACCTACAATGCCAACAAGCCCTATGTCTCGGCCGACACCTACACGCTGGCCGATACCGGTGCCAATATCGCCGCCTTGAGCGCGGCCGATTTTGGCGATCTGGCCACCAACGGCATTGCCAAGATCAACGCGACGGACAACGTCCTCTCGCTTACCGTGGCGCAGTACCAGGCGCTTGGCGATGTCACGCTGGCGGCAGGCGACGTGATCACGCTGGCCGATACCGGCGCCCACATCGCCGCGCTGTCTGCCACCGACATTGACGGCCTGGCCGACGCCGGGATCGACAAGATCGACGCCTCCGACAATGCGCTCTCGCTGACCGTGGCGCAGTACCAGGCCCTGGGCACCGTGGCGCTCACCAGCAGCGACACCGTCACGCTCACCGGCACGGGCACCACGCTGTCTGCGCTTTCGGCCACCGACATCGCCGCGCTGGCCGACGCCGGGGTGGACCAGCTCGACGCGACCAACAATGTCCTGTCGCTGACGCTCGCCCAATACCAGGCGCTCGGCACGGTGACCGTGGCTGCCAACGACGTGCTCACCCTGTCGGGAACGGGGGCCAGCATCGGCGCGCTGAGCGTGGCGCAGATCGCGGGCCTCGCCGCTTCGGGCTTTGACAAGATCAACGCCACCGACAACGTCCTGACGCTGAGCGTGGCGCAATACCAGGCGCTCGGCACGGTGCAGCTGGTCGCCGGCGACGTGATCACGCTGGGCGACACCGGCGCCAACATCGCCGCCCTGCCCAGTTCTGCCTTTGCCGCGCTGGCCGATGCCGGAATCGACAAGATCGACGCCACCGACAACGTGCTGCACCTGACCGTGGCCCAGTTCGAAGGCCTGGGCACGGTGGAACTGACCGGTGGCGATCTCGTCACCCTCGCCGATAGCGGCGCCAATATCGCTGCGCTTTCCGCGGCAACGCTGGCAACCCTGGCCAGCGCCGGGGTGGATGCGATCGACGCCACCGACGATGCGCTGAGCCTGAGCGTGTCGCAGGCACAGGCGCTGGGCAGCGTCAGCCTCACCGGTGTCGACGCGCTCACCCTTGCCGACACCGGCGCCAACCTTGCCGCGCTGACCCCGGCGGAACTGGCCCAGCTCGCCAGCGCCGGGTTCGACACGATCGACGCCACCGACGGCGCCCTCACCTTGTCCCTGGACCAGATCGCGGCACTGGGTACCATGGCCCTGACGCCGGCCAACACGGTCATCGCCGCAGCGACCATGGCAGAAATCGCCGCGCTTTCGGCGTCCGACATTGGCGCGCTCGGCCAAGCCGGGGTGGACCTGCTTGGGCCCAGCGATGGCCAGCCGGCGCTTTCCGTGGCGCAGGCGCAGGCCGTTGTCGACGCCGGGCTGTGGTTCACCAACCACACCGCCGTGCTCACCGACAGCTCGGCCGCGATCGAGGCGCTGGGCGGCACCGCGCTCGAAGACTTCTACTTGCGCGGCATCACCCAGATCGACGCCCTCGACAATGTCCTGGCGCTGAGCGTGGAACAGATCCTGGCGGTGGACAATGCCGGTACCGACCTGACCGGGGCCGACGTCGTCACCCTGGCCGACGCGGGCACCGCCCTCGCCGCGCTGTCGGCCGCGACGATCGATGCGCTGGCCCAATTGGGCGTGGACAAGTTCGACGCTGCCGACAATGTCCTCGCGCTCACCGTGGCGCAGGTCCAGGCGCTCGACACCATTGCCCTCACCGCGGCCGACACCATTACCCTGGCCGATACCGGCGCCCACATCGCCGCACTCAGCGCTGCCGATATCGCCGCGCTGGCCGGGCTGGGCGTCGATACGATCCATGCCACGGGCGGCACGCTGTCGCTCACCGTGGCCCAGGCGCAAGCGCTTGGTGCAGTCAGCCTGACCGCTGCCGATACCGTGACCCTGGACGATACGGCCGCCCATATCGAAGCGCTCACCGCCAACCAGATCGCCGCGCTCGCCACCGCCGGGATCGATACGCTTTCGGCCACCGGCGGCACGCTCGCGCTCACCGTGGCGCAAGCCCAGGCCCTGGGCTCGATCGCGCTGGCCCCGGCCACCACCGTCACGCTGGCCGATACCGGCGCCCATATCGCCGCGCTGTCGGCCACGGCGCTCGCCGCGCTGGTCACCGCCGGGATCGACGCGGTGGACGCCAGCGACGATGCGCTCGCGCTCACGGTGGCCCAGGCGGAATCCCTGGTCAGCGTGCCCGTTTCGGGCAGCGACACCATCACCCTGGCCGACAGCGGCGCCCATATCGCTGCGCTGACCACGGCCGATTTTGCCGCACTGGCTGCCCGCGGCTTCACCACGATCGACGCCACCGACAATGCGCTCACGCTCTCGCTCGAACAGGCGCAAGGGCTTGGCGGGCTGGCGCTGACCGCCGGTGATCTGGTCACGGTAGAGGCCAGCGGCGCACAATTTGCCGCGCTCACGGCGCAGGATTTCACCGACTTGGCGGCACTTGGCGTCGATGCGCTGTCCACCAGCGATCACGTTCTCTCGCTGACCGTGGCACAATTCCAGGCGCTCGGTGGCCTTGCCCTCGCCGCTGCCGACACGGTGACTCTGACCGATACCGGTGCCAACATCGCCGCGCTGAGCGCTGCCGACATTGCCGCCCTGGACGGGCTGGGCATCGATGCCATCCATGCCACGGGCGGCGCCCTGCCGCTCACCGTGCTGCAGGCGCAAGCGCTTGGTTCCGTCAGCGTGACGGCGGCAGATACCGTGATCCTGGCCGATACCGCCGCGCATATCGAGGCGCTCACCGCCCACGAGATCACCGCGCTCGCCACCGCCGGGATCAATACGATCGACAGCGACAGCAACGCGCTTTCGCTTTCTGCCGCGCAGGCCCAGGCGCTGGGCACCATCGGCCTTATCGCCGACGACGTGGTGACTCTGGACGATGCCGGCGCTGATATCGCCGCGCTTTCTGCAGCGACTCTGGCCGCGCTCGCTGCCGCCGGGATCGACGCGGTGAATGCCAGCGACGACGCGCTGCATCTTTCCGTGGCACAGGCCGATGCCCTGGCCGGCGTGGCCCTTACCGCCGGCGACACCGTCACCCTTGCCGACACCAGCGCCCATATCGCCGCCCTCGACACTGCTGCCCTTGCTGCATTGGCCGGACGCGGGATCGACGCGATCGACGCCAGCGACGACGAACTTGCCCTTTCGCTCGCCCAGGTGCAGGCGCTTGGCAGCATGGCCCTGACGGCCGGCGATACGGTCACCGTGGTGGCCACCGGCGCAGAGTTTGCCGCGCTGACCGCGCAGGACTTTACCGATCTGGCCGCACTGGGCGTCGATGCGCTGTCCACCAGTGACCATGTCCTCTCGCTAACCGTGGCACAGGCCCAGGCGCTCGGTGGCCTGTCGCTGGCGCCATCCGACACCATCACGCTGACCGATGCCGCTGCCACGATCGAAGCGCTGTCTGCCAGCGACCTGGCCGATCTTGTCGCAATGGGCGTGGACGCGGTTGCGGCCACCAGCGGCGTTCTGGAACTGAGTGCGGCGCAGGCCCTGGCCTTGACCGGCGCCACCTTTGCGCAGGGCGGCATCGTGATCGACAGCGCCGCCGCGCTGGAAAATCTCGATACGACGCAATGGGCGGCCCTGGCAGCGCTCGGCACGACCGCGGTGGACGTGACGGGCAACGCCATCACGCTCGATGTCGCCAAAGTGCTCGCCATGGGCACGCTCGGCTTTGGCAGCGACGTGCTGACCGTGGCCGACAGTGGCGCCGCCCTGGCAGCGCTCACGCCCACCCAGCTGGCCGCGATCGCCGACAAGGGCAACGTGGTGCTCGACGCCACCGACGATGTCCTGGTGCTCGATCATGCGCAGTTCGTGGCCAGCCAACTGCTGGCCTTCGCCAACGGCGATGCCGTCTCGATCGCCGATAGTGCGCAAGCCCTGCATGCGCTCTCGGCCGAGGATATCAGCCTGATCGCGGCGCGGGGAGTGATCAGCATTGCGGCCACCGATGGGCCGCTGGTCTGGTCGCTGGAGCAGGTTCTGGCCCTGGGCAACACCTATATCGCCGATGGCACGGTGGCGATCGTCCGCCTCACGCCGGCCGAACTCGCCGATCTCTCGGCCCAGGACTTGTCCCAGCTGGCCGACTACGGGATCGATACCCTCACCACCAGTGACGCAGCGCCGGTCCTGACGGTGGCGCAGTTCCAGGCGTTGGGCACGGTCACGCTCCTGGCGCAAGACAGCGTCACGCTGGCCGATACCGGCGCCCATCTCGCCGCGCTCGCCACCACTGACATTGCAGACCTCAAGGTGGCCGGGATCGACGTCCTGCTTGCCACCGATGGTATGCTCGCGCTCAACCTGGCACAGATCGAGGCGCTCGATGGCGTGGCGGTCGATGGCAGCACCACGTTCATCCTGGCCGATACCGGCGCCACGATCGGCGGTCTGTCCACGGCGGATCTCGACACGCTCAACGCCATCGGTGTCAACCGCATCGACGCGACCAACGACGCGCTGACGCTGCAGGTCGACCAGTTCTTTGCGCTGGGCAACCTGGCCCTGGCCGCCGACGACACGGTGACCGTGCAAGGCAGCGCGGAACAGATCGGCGCGCTGAGCACCAGCGACATCGCCGCGATGATCGACGAGGGCGTGGCGCGGCTGAGCGTGACAGACGGGGCCGTGACTTTCAGCCTCGCCCAGTTCAACGCCGTGGCGGACCTGATCCTGGCCGCGCCCGATGGTATCATCCTGGCCGACAGTGGCGAAGTGCTCTTCGCGCTGAGCGCGCAGGCCTGGCTCGACAGTGTTGCCAACGGCGTGATTTCGGTGGATGTCACGCAGGGCGTGCTGGTCTTGACGCTCGACACGTTCGGCGCGATCGACGACGGCGCCACGTTGACGGCGGACAGCGACGTGATCCTGTCGGTTTCCGCGCAAGACATGGCATCGCTCGGCACCGTGGACCTCGCCTATCTCGCCACCCATGGCATCGACGCGCTGGCCGGCGCGGGCGGCGTCCTTTCGCTTGATCTTGCGCAGCTCAACGCGCTTGACGGGATTGCGCTGACCCCCGCCGATACGGTTTCGCTCGTGCTCACCCCCGTGCAGTTGGCAGACTTGGCGCCTGCCGACCTGCAGGCGCTTGCCAGCCTGGGTGTCGACGTGCTCGACCTTGGCAACCAGAGCGCCACGATCACGCTCGATCAGGCAGACGCTCTGGGCAGCCTCACCATCGCGGCCGCGGACCTCGCGGTGGAAGATGCGGCCGACCTCATTGCCAATCGCACCCCTGCCCAGCTTGCCGACCTGGTCGATCTGGGCGTCACCCATATCGATGCCTTCGACGGCACGCTGTGGCTGGACGTGGACCAGTGGGCCACCCTGCACGCGGCTGGCGTCACGCTGACCGATGCTGACGGGGTCGTGCTGCTCGATTCGGCAGAGGCCCTGGCCGCGCTATCCGTGGCGCAGATCGCTGCGCTGGGCAGCGAAGGCTTTACCGCGATCGAGGCCAGCGATGCCCAGCTGACGCTGTCGCTGGAACAGGCGCAGGCCCTGGGTGACGTGGTGCTGGGCGATGGCCAGCCGGTGGTCGTGTCGGCCAGTGGCGCGGCGCTCGGCGCCCTTTCGGCCGCTGACCTGGCAGGCCTGGTCGCAAGCGGCGTGGATCGCATCAATGCCACCGACGATGCGCTGGTGCTGAACCTGGCGCAACTGGCCGCGCTGGACACCGCGGCGCTGACGGCAAACGATACGGTGACGCTGGAGGCCACGGGCACCGCGCTGGCGGCGCTGTCGACCTCGAACCTTGCCGACCTGGTTGCGCGCGGCATTGACCTCATCGCCCTGTCGAACGGGGCGGCAACGCTATCGCTGGGCCAGTTGCTTGCGCTCGACGGGGTGCATTTTGCCGCCGAGACCACTGTCACGCTCGCGGCCGATAGCGCCACGATCGCCGGCATGTCCGACAACGATATCGCCCTGCTGCGCGACATGGGCCTGACCGGCATCGCCGTGACCGACCACGACCTGAGCCTGTCGGTGCTCAAGGCCGATGAATTGTCCGGCTTGGCCTGGGATGCGCAGGCACGCCTCACGCTGGTCGACAGCGGTGCTGTCATCACCGATTACCTGGCCGAATACCCGGCAGATTTCCATTCGCTGCCAATCGTGCGTCTCGATGCCACCGACAATTCCTTCACGCTGTCGCTGGCCCAGCTTGCCGCGATCGAGGGCATCGCCGTCGGTGCCGACGATTATATCGAGATCGCCGATACCGGTGCCCACCTTGCCGCCCTGACCAGCGCCGAGATCGACGCGCTGGCCGCGCGCAAAGTGGTGCTGATCGACGCCACCGACGGCGCCCTGACGCTATCACTCGATACCTGGGCAAGCTTTCGCGAAAATGTGATCGGCTTCACGCAAGGCAGCCATGTGGTCGTGGCAGACAGCGGCGCGGCGCTGGCCCAGTTCGGCAACGATGCCCTGGCCGCGCTGGGTGACAGCGGCGTCACTCGCTTCGATGCAAGCGACGATGTGCTGGTCCTGTCCTATGACCAGTTCCTGTTGCTCGATGAAGTGGCGCTTACCGCGCAGGACACGGTGAAGGTGTGGTTCAACGGCGATACCCTGGCCACGCTTACCACCGACGATATCGCCACGCTGGTCGCCGCCGGGGTGGACATGGTCACCGCGCTGGCCCCGTCGCTGACCGTCGACCTGGCCACGCTGGCCAATCTGGCGGTGGAAGGCCTGGCGCTCGATCCCGAAATCGTCGCGCGCCTGGCAGTCGTCGCCGACGAGATCGCTGACGCCTCGCCCGAGGAACTGGCGTTCCTGGCCGAAGCAGGGGTCGATGTGGTGCACGTGTCGGGCGCCCTGTCGCTTTCGGTCGCCCAGTTTGCCGCGCTCGGCGCGGTGGAAATCGAAGCCGGGGACGGCCTGAGCCTGACCGACGAAGGCGCGGTCATCGCGGCCCTTGCGCCCGAAGCGCTGGCCGCCCTGGCCAGTGGCGGGGTGGGCATGATCGATGCCACCGATGGCGTTGTCCATCTCACGCTCGATCAACTCGATGTCATGGGATCGATCTATGTCGCGGGCAACGATCTGGCCGTGGTCGATCTCACCGCGCAGCAGGCGGCCGATCTCAACAATGAAACCCGCGCGCTGCTGGGGCTGCATGGCATCGACGCCATTGCCGTCACCCAGGGCACGTTGTCGCTCGGCCTGGCCGATCTGGCGCGCTACAACGAATTCCCCTTCGTGGGCGGCAATGTGGTGCTGGCCGAAAGCGGTGCCACGCTGGGCGGCCTTTCGACATACGACTTTGCCGATCTGGCCGAGCGCGGCATCACCGCGCTCAATGCCACCGACGACGCCCTGGTGCTGTCGCTGGCCCAGTTCGTGGCGCTGGGCGCGATCACGCTGACCAGCGCCGATGACGTGACGATCATCGCCACGGCGGCCGATCTGGCCGCGCTATCGCCGTCGGTCTATGCCGCGATGAGCGCATCGGGCGTGGACAATGTGGAAGTGTCGGGCGGGGCCCTGCAATTGAGCGCGGCCCAGGCGGCCGAACTCGGCAATGTCCAGCTTTCGAGCAGCGCGCCGATCACGCTGGTCGATACCGGGGCGGCGATCGCCGCGCTCAGTGCCGATACCATCGGCGGCCTCGCCGGCTCGGGCATCACGGCGATCGACGCCACCACCGGGATCACGATCAACGCCGTCAAGTACGAGGCGCTGGGCGGGATCAGCTTTGCCCTGTCCGACGTGGTGACCGTGGCCTCCAACCACAGCTTCACCATGGCCGCCGATGTCGACAACGTGACGCTCAGCGGCAGCAAGAACCTGCTGGTGACCGGCAACAGCGGCGCCAACGTCATTACCGGCAACGCCGGCCGCAACACCCTGGACGGCGGGGCGGGCAACGATCGCCTGATCGGCGGCGCCGGGCGCGACGTGCTGACCGGCGGCGCGGGGGCCGACAAGTTCATCTTCCGCGATGGCGATTTCGGCGGCAACACCGCTTCCACCGCCGATCGGATCACCGATTTCTCGCATGGATCGAGGGATCTGGTGTCGTTGATCGGGGTGGACGCCAACAGCAACACGGTGGGCGACGATGCCTTTGCATGGATCGGCACCAGCACGTTCCACCACGTGGCCGGCGAACTGCGCTTCACCCAGGTTTCGGGCAACACCTATGTTCAGGGCGATACCAATGGCGATGGGGTGTCGGACTTCTGGATCCGGCTCGATGGGCTGGTCAATCTTCAGGCGTCCGATTTCCAGCTTTGACGCGGGAAACAGGGGGCGCAACGAAGGGGGAGGCTATATGCCTCCCCCTTTTTTGATTGCATTCGATCAAAAGCGATCATGATCGCTTGATGCCCTCTCCCCTTTCGTTCCCGGCCGTGATAGGCCCGGCGCAACGACGAGCGATGGATGGCCAGATGATCATTTCCGCACCCACCGATTTCCGGGCCGCGGCGCAGCGGCGCCTGCCGCCTTTCCTGTTCCACTATATCGATGGTGGATCGGGCGCGGAAACCACGCTGCGCCGGAACGAGGCCGATCTCCAGGCGCTGTCCGTCCGCCAGAACGTGCTGCGCGACGTGGCCGGGCTGTCCACCGCAACCACGCTGTTTGGCGAAGACATGGCCCTGCCGGTAGTGCTGGCGCCGGTGGGCCTCACCGGTATGTATGCGCGGCGCGGCGAAGTGCAGGCTGCGCGCGCCGCGGCCGCCCATGGCGTGCCGTTCACGCTTTCCACCGTGTCGGTCTGTCCGCTGGAAGAAGTGCAGGCGCAGTGCCCCCGGCCGATCTGGTTCCAGCTCTATGTGCTCAAAGACCGCGGCTTCATGCGCGCCGTGCTGGAACGCGCCAAGGCGGCCGGCATCAAGACGCTGGTGTTCACGGTCGATATGCCGCTGCCCGGCTCGCGCTATCGCGATGCGCATTCGGGCATGTCGGGCGCGCGGGCGCCCTTGCGCCGCATGGTCCAGGCCATGACCCATCCGGCCTGGGCCTGGGACGTGGGCCTGCGCGGGCGGCCGCACGACCTGGGCAATATCTCGCGCTACATGGGCAAGCCCATGGCGCTGGGCGATTACATCGGCTGGCTGGCCGCCAATTTCGATCCGGCCATCGGGTGGAAGGACCTGGAATGGATTCGCGCCTTCTGGGACGGGCCGATGGTGGTGAAGGGCATTCTCGAACCCGATGATGCGCGCGATGCGGTGCGCTTTGGCGCCGATGGCCTCGTCGTGTCCAACCATGGCGGCCGCCAGTTGGATGGCACGCTGTCATCGGTGGCGGCCCTGCCGCGCATTGCCGACGCGGTGAAAGGCGATTTGCGCATCCTGGCCGATTCAGGCGTGCGCACCGGGCTCGACGTGGTGCGCATGATCGCCAGCGGTGCCGACGCGGTGATGCTGGGCCGCGCGTTCATCTATGCCCTGGCCGCGCGGGGCGAAGCCGGCGTCGGCCAGTTGCTCGACCTGATCGGACGCGACATGCGCGTGACCATGGCACTTACCGGCGCGCGCACCCTGGCCGATCTGGGGGCCCACACCCTGGCGTGAGCCAGACGGTCAGCCGCCCCAGTCCCTGATCCGCCGGCGCAGCGGCGGATCGAGCGTGCCCAGGTTGCGCATCGCCAGCATCGCCGAAAGCACCGACAGGTGTGCCCCGGCCAGCCGCGCCGGCGTATGCCCGGTGAACAGCCGCACTTCGCGGATCATGTGGGACTGGTCATAGAAATGGTCGGCCACGGCCGCTGCCCGCTGCGGCGTGATCGCCGGATCGCTGAGCAGGGCCGCCGCGCGCAGGGCACGATATTGGCGGGCAAGCTGCTTGGGCGGCAATCCGAAATAGCGATCGACCAGGCGTTGCAACTGGCGCGGCGAATAGAACGCACCGCCATAGAGATCATCCAGCACCGGTGACATCGTGCGGCCCAGCCAGGCCAGCACTGCTTCGACCAGGCGCACATGCGCATCGGGCAAGGCGTGCAGCCGCGCGCGCAGCACCGGCGCGCTGCGCGCCACCATCTCGGTCAGCGTCAGCGGCTGCACGCCGTGGGCCTGGGCCAGGTCTTCACCCAGGCGGCGTACCGGGCTGCCCAGCAAGGTGCCGGCCTCGCGCAGGCGGTTGCCGTGCTCGGCCGCCGAGAGGCCGCCGGTCAACGCCGCCCAGCCGAGCGGGGACAACGACGCGCCGAACAGATGCCAGGGCCCGGCCATCTCGATCCGCGCCGCTGCCGAAAGCGGGGTCAGCAGGCTGGCCCGGCAACTGGCGTCCGCCGCGCCGCCCACGGTGTGCAACGTGCCCGCGCCACGCAGGAAAAAGACCAGCACGCCAGGGCCGGCCGGCTGCGCGGCGACCAGGTGGGCGGCGTGGGACCGCATCTCGAAAAACATGGTCACGTAGCGGGCCAGGTCTGGCGGCGCGGGTTGATAGGCCATGTCGAACCGGGCCCCGTCAAACCCGGCCATGTCGCCCGGTTGCGGGATGGACCAGCCCCCGTTCATGCCTGACCGGTCCCGTGCCGATCTGGCGCGGAGCGATCCTGCACAGGCCCATTTTGCACCAAGTCGTGCTGTGATCTTTTGCGAAGCCCCATCGGCAGCAGCGATCACCCAGGCCACTGTCATGTCAAGGCAAAGTGGCCGATACTTCGAGAATGGATGAAAAAACGGCGACCCAGCCCAAGGGCCAAGCCGCCGTGAAGTGGAGAACTCGATACATCGCTGCACCGAGCCCTTCGGGTCGCAATGCGGAACTAGGCGATAGGCTGATTCCCGGATTGTATGGATTCGACAAAATCGGTGGCATCCGCGCCACAGCGGAAAGGTTTTCGCAGCGCAGCGCGACATTAATCCACTTGGACGGCGTTTTGCGACTTGGCGACGCGCCCCCGGGCCGCAATAGGGAAAGCCCTTGCCCCGATCGCTCCCAACGCATGGCCCGGTATGCTCTATCGTCTTGCACGTCCTTTGCTTTTTCGTTTGCCGGCCGAAACCGCCCACACCTTGACGCTGCGCGCGCTGGCGCTCTCGCCGCTGGGCGGCCGCGCCGCGCCGGAACCGGCCCTGGCCCAGCGCGTGGCCGGCATCGTGTTCCCCAATCCGGTGGGCCTGGCGCCCGGTTTCGACAAGAACGCCCAAGTGCCCGATGCGCTGTTCGGCCTGGGTTTCGGATCGGTCGAAATCGGAACGGTTACCCCGCGCCCGCAGGCCGGCAACGCGCGCCCGCGCCTGTTCCGCCTGATCGAGGACGAAGCGGTGATCAACCGCATGGGCTTCAACAACGATGGCGCCGAAGTGGTGGGCCGCCGGCTGACCCAGCGCCTGGGCCGCCCCGGCATCCTGGGTGTCAACATCGGCGCCAACAAGGATTCGCCCGATCGCGTGGCCGATTATGCGGAAATGACGCGGATCACAGCGCCCCTGGCCACTTATCTCACCGTCAACATCAGTTCGCCCAACACGCCGGGGCTGCGCGCCTTGCAGGATGAAAGTGCGCTGGGCGACCTGCTCGATGCCGTGATCGCTGCCCGCGGCCCACACAAGACACCGATCTTTCTCAAGCTGGCGCCCGATCTGCAAACCTCGGACATCGATGCGATCTGTCGGATCGCGCTCGACAAGCGGCTCGATGCGCTGATCGTGACCAATACCACGATCACCCGCCCGGCCGGCCTGCGCTCGCCGTTGGCGGCCGAAACCGGCGGGCTTTCGGGCAAGCCGCTGGCGCCCATGGCGCTCGACATGCTGCGCGCCTTCCGCAGCGCCACCGGCGGGGCCATCCCGCTGATCGGCGTGGGCGGCATTGCCAGCGCCGAAGACGCCTGGCAGCGCATCTGCGCCGGTGCCAGCCTGATCCAGCTCTATAGCGCCATGGTCTTCCACGGGCCCAAGCTCGCGCAGAATATCGTCACCGGTCTCGCCCGCCGCGTGCGTGCCGCCGGCATGACAAGCATTGCAGAGGCCGTCGGGACGCAATAGCGAACAAGGTCATGAACCTGCGTCGCCTCCCCCCGTTTGCCACTGCCTCGCTGGCGGTCCTTTCCACCCTTGGCCTTGGCGCCTGCCAGACCATGCCGGGCGCGGCCTCCGCGCCGGCATCGGTGCCGCCGCAAGCGTCGGCCCTGGCGCCTGGCCGTCTCGATGGGGCGGATGTGGGCCGGCAGGGCCTGGTTTCCGCCGCCGATGCGCGCGCGGCCGATGCCGGGGCGCAGATGCTGCGCCAGGGTGGTTCGGCCACCGATGCCGCGCTCGCGACGATGCTGGCGCTGACCGTGGTGGAACCGCAAAGCTCGGGCATTGGCGGCGGCGGCTTCCTGGTGATGGCCGATGCCGCCGGCCAGGTGGATACGGTCGATGGCCGCGAAAAGGCGCCTGCCGCCGCCACCCCGCAGTGGTTCTTCAAGGATGGCCAGCCCATGGCCTTTCCCCAGGCGCGGCCTGGCGGGCGCAGCGTGGGCGTACCCGGCTCGCTGCGGCTTGCCGCCCTGGCGCACGCCGAACACGGCAAGCTCGCATGGCGCATGCTGTTTGCCCCGGCGATCAAGCTGGCGCGCGATGGCTTTGCCATCACCCCGCGCCTCTATCGCGCCTTGTCCGACAGCCCCGAGATCGCCGGCCTCGATCCTGCCGGCCGCGCGCTGTTCTACGGCGCCGATGGCCGGCCGTTGCCGGTCGGCACGGTGGTGCGCAATCCGGCCCTGGCCGATACGCTCGAAGCCCTGGCCGCCCGTGGCGCAGACTGGTTCTACAGCGGCGCCAATGCCCAGGCCATCGCCACCAAGGTGGGCACGGCCCCGGTCAACCCGGCGCCTTTGACCACGGCAGACCTTGCCGCGTTCAAGGCCGTTCCACGCCCGGCTGTATGCGGCAAGTATCGCCAGTATCGCATCTGCTCGATGGGGCCGCCCTCTTCAGGCGCCACCACCGTACTGGCCACGCTGGGCCAGCTCGAACGGTTCGATCTGACCGCGCTGGGCCCCGATAGCCCGGTGGCCTGGCATCTCCTCGCCGAAAGCGAGCGCCTGGCCTATGCCGACCGGGACCAGTACCTGGCCGATCCCGATTTCGTCAGCGTGCCGGTGGCCGGCCTCACCGATCCGGCCTACCTGGCCCAGCGTTCGCAGCTGATTTCGGCACAGACTGCCCTGCCCCGCGTCACCGCCGGGGTGCCAGCCGGCGTCAAGACTGCGCTCGCCCCGGCGCGCGCGCAGCCCGAATTCGGCACATCGCATTTCGTCACGGTGGATCGCTGGGGCAATGTCGCCAGCTATACGTCCACGGTGGAAAGCGCGTTCGGTTCGGGGTTGATGGCCAATGGCTATTTCCTCAACAACGAACTGACCGATTTCAACCTCGATCCCATGCACGATGGCCAGCCCACGGCCAATCGCGTGGAAGGCGGCAAGCGGCCGCGCAGCTCGATGTCGCCCACGGTGGTCTATGGCCCGGACGGACAGGTGCGGCTGGTGGTGGGCGCCGCTGGCGGGGCCACGATCCCCGCCCAGGTGATCCGCGCGCTGATCGGCGTGCTCGATTGGCATCTGACCGCGCAACAGGCCCTCGCCCTGCCCGTGCTGTTCGCACCGGGCGAGCGGGTTTGCGTGGAACAGGGCAGCCGCCTGGAAACGATGATCCCCACGCTTGTCGCCATGGGCCACGCCCAGGCCCAGGCCTGCAAGATGCCGCTCAAGGCCAACGCGATCGAGCGCGTGGGCAACCGCTGGCTGGGCGCCGCCGATCCGCGCAGCGAAGGCGCCGCGATCGCCCAATGATCGTGCCAACCCGGCTGCCCCATGGCAGCCGGGTGACATCCACCAAAGCACGCTTGCCGTAGCGGAACACGCAGCCTAGCTATCCGTTTTGGGAACTGGCCCCGGTGTGGGCCAGGTGGGAGAGTTCGCGTGTCCGTGCCTGAAATCCAAGCCGCCAGCCTGCAAGCCGCAAGCCTGGTGGCGCAGCTGGGCGAGACGCCCAACCTGGTCAGCCTGTTCCTGGCCCGCGCCGCGCAACATGGCGATGCCCCGTTCCTATCGGCCAAGCGCCAGGGTGCGTGGGTGGCGCAGTCGTGGCGCGAAGTGGCCGACCAGGTGTGCCTGCTAGCGCAAGCCTTGCGTGCGCTGGGCCTCAATCCCGGAGACCGGGTCATGCTGGTGTCGGAAAACCGGCCCGAATGGTGCATGGCCGATATCGCGATCATGGCTGCGGGCCTGGTGACCGTGCCCACCTACACCACCAACACCCAGCGCGATCACTTGCACATCCTGGAAAATTCCGGCGCGCGGGCGATCATCGTGTCGAATGCCAAGCTGGCCCAGCCGCTGCTGGCCGCCGCGCTCACTGCGCCTTGCGCCGAACACGTGATCGCGATCGAGCCGCTGCGCCAGCAGCAATCGGGCACGCTGCACTTCCACGAATGGGACAGCCTGGTGCAGGGCGATGCCGCCGCTGCGCGTGCCGCAGTGACGCAGCGCCTGGCCACGATCGGGCGGCAGGACCTGGCGTGCATCATCTATACCAGCGGCACCGGCGGCGCCCCGCGCGGCGTGCGCCAGCACCACGGTGCGATCCTTGCCAACGTCGCTGGCGCGGCGCAGATCCTGGCCGAGGATTTCCACCTTGGCGACGACCAGTTCCTTTCGTTCCTGCCGCTGAGCCACGCTTACGAGCACACCGGCGGGCAATGGCTGCCGATCGGGGTGGGCGCGCGCATCGCCTATGCCGAGGGGCTGGAAAAGCTGGCCGCCAATATCGAGGAAGTGCGCCCCACGATCATGGTGGTGGTGCCGCGCCTGTTCGAAGTGCTGCGCGCACGGATCATCAAGCAGGTCGAAAAGCAGGGCCGCCTGGCCAGCTGGCTGATGGACCGAGCGCTTGCCATTGCCAGCCACCGCCAGGAAACCGGGCACATGCGCCTGATCGATCGTCCGCTCAATCTGCTGATCGAGCGCACCTTGCGCCCCAAGGTGCGCGCGCGGTTCGGCGGACGGATGAAAGCGCTGGTTTCGGGCGGCGCGCCGCTCAACCCAGAAGTGGGCCTGTTCTTCGAAGCCATGGGGCTGACCATGCTGCAAGGCTATGGCCAGACCGAAGCCGGCCCGGTGATCGCCTGCAACCGTCCGGCCGCCGGCATCCGCATGGATACCGTCGGCCCGCCGCTGTGCGGCGTGGACGTGCGCATCGCCCCCGATGGCGAAATCCTCGTGCGCGGCGAGCTGGTCATGCACGGCTATTGGCACAACGATGCCGAAACCGCGCGTGCCATCCAGGATGGCTGGCTGCACACCGGCGATATCGGCCATATCGACGCGCAGGGCCGCATCAAGATCACCGACCGCAAGAAAGACATGATCGTCAACGACAAGGGCGACAATGTCTCTCCCCAAAAGATCGAGGGCATGCTCACGCTGCAGCCCGAAATCGCCCAGGCCATGGTTTCGGGCGACAAGCGGCCCTATGTCGTCGGCCTCATCGTGCCCGACGCGGAATGGGCAATGCAGTGGTCGGTGGAAAACGACGCACCGCACGACCTGGCGCGGCTGGCGGACCTGCCTGCCTTCCGCAGCGCCGTGCGCGAGGCGGTGGACCGCGTGAACCGCGATCTTTCCGTCATCGAAAAGGTGCGCCAGTTCACCCTGGCCGATGAACCCTTTGCCATTGCCAACGAGGAACTCACGCCCTCGCTCAAGATCCGCCGCCACAAGATCCGCGAACGCTACGGCCCCCGGCTCGACGCCCTCTACAAGGCTTGATCGACGCGCTAAGGCAGGCGGATGCCCCGCTCTGCCCAGCACACCACCCTGATCGGCGTCTGCGCCACGCTCGCCGCGCAAGTCTCGGGCAATCTGGGCGCCGGCTTTGCCAAGCAACTCTTTCCGCTGGTGGGTGCCGGCGGCACCACGCTGCTGCGGGTTAGCCTGGCGGCGCTGGTGCTGCTGGCATGGCGGCGGCCCTGGCGCCGGCCGGTGCCGCGCGCGCTCTGGGCCGGTCTTGCCGGCTATGGCGCGATCCTGGGCGTCATGAATTTCCTCATTTACCAGGCCTTTTCCCATATCCCCATCGGCATTGCCGTGGGCATCGAAGTGATGGGGCCCCTGGCCATCGTGCTCGCCGCCTCGCGCCATCCGCGCGATTTCGTGTGGCTGGCCTGTGCGGCGGGTGGGCTCGCACTGCTGATGCCCTGGCCCAGCCTGGCCCCACACGAGGCACTCGATCCGCGCGGGGTGCTGCTTGCTGCTGCCGCCGCGGCATGCTGGGCCAGCTATATCCTGCTCGGGCGGCGCGTGGCGGCCAGCCTTGGCAGCGATGCGGTGGCCTGGGGCATGGCCGTGGCCGCGGTGATCGTGGTGCCGCCACTCGGCATCGCGGTGGGTGGGGCAAAGCTCTTCGCGCCCCACGTGCTCGGCATGGGCCTGGCCATTGCCGTCCTGTCCAGCGCGTTGCCTTATGGTCTTGAAATCGGGGCGATGCGGCGCCTGCCCGCGCACGTCTTCGGCATGCTGCTCAGCGCCGCGCCAGCGATCGCCGCGCTAACCGGCTGGGTGCTGCTGGGTGAGCGGCTCACCCCCGGCCAATGGCTGGCGATTGCCCTGATCGTCACGGCGCTGGCCGGCACCGCCGCCTTTGCCACGCCGCGCCGGTCCGAAGCGGCCTAGGCCGCCTCTTCCAGCGGCACGAATTCGGGAAAGAAAGTGGGGGCGCGGGTGGACCAGCCCGGTGCCGTGGCAGCCGCTTCGCTGATCGATTGCAGCAGGTCCTTGCGCCGCAACGGGCGGATCTGCGGCAGCGCCGCCGCGCCGCAGAACGCCGCGGGCAGCCAGGGGCGCACGTCGGCGCTCAGCAGCCGCTCGTAAAGGAAACGATAGGCCGAAAACCCATCGAGCCGATCCTGCCCCAAATCGAACGCGGAAAGCCGGATCAACGCGCCCATGAAGCGCTCGATGCCGTCGGCCGCCGGCCCCTCGGGCAGCATCGTGCGCAGCAGTTTGAGATCTTGATAGACCACGTATTGCGTGCGGATCGCGGCCGTCTCTGCCGGGGTGCGCGCCCAGATCTGGAACGCGTCGCGCCGGCCCAGGCCGATATCCAGGCTGCGCCGGATATAGCGCTGGGTCGCTGCGGGAAAACTGGCGAATTCACGCAGTTCGTTCAGCAGCTGGGTGGCAGTCTGGCTGTGGGACATGGCGCACTCCGATGCGGCCGGCCCGTCCGTTCAAAATCTGGCCCGCCGATGGCCAAAAGCTACGCCCCGATAGTTAGCGCGCCATTAATCGTCCCATGCGCACGGCTCCCGCCGCGCCGTTATGGTAAACTGCACCAAGGCGCGGCAGGGGCCCGGCCTTGTCAGCTACGCCGATAGCGGAAGTACCAGACCTCAGCTATTGAATGGAAGTATGCTTTTGTAGATAAGGCATAATTCTGGCAAGTTTGAGTGTGGTGACTGTGGAGAGTAAGCACCGGGTAATCACCATAACTCACCAATTTCCGTTCCCTATCATCAACAGTCAGCGGCTTTGGCGAATGCCTGCCATGCATTTTCACGGCACGGGCGGTGCTGACGAGGGCAGAACCTGGACCGCAGTAAGCGCCAGCACATGCTGAACCATCCGCAAGCTGTAATTTTTCGCCGCAATGGCACACAGTAAATAAGTGAAAAGTAGCAGCGCTGCGTACCAGCCTGCCCGGGCGATATCATGTGTCGCGATCATCGCCATGATAGGAAGCGGAATGACCAGCAAGGCGGAAATTGTCCCGATGTCTCGCGCAGCGAGATAACGCCGATGGGCGTCACACACGCCAACGTCGTCGCGCAGCGGCTTGTACAACCGATAAAAGAGATGGTTCTGGGCGTCCGGGTCGGTGGGTGGCACGCCGATATGCGCCGTCAACCCTTGCATATCGACATGACTCGATTTTGGACCAATCTCCGAGAAAGCGCGACATCCAGGTAACGGATTTTGCCAACGCAAGTGAATAATCCGGTCGCGCCAAACCGGCGGAATAAGGCCGAGCAGCATAAGCGAAGTGATTACAATGAGCCCGAGCGACGCCGATCCGGGAACTGCCAGACCTTCAAGTTTCTTACCCAGCTCAACCGATCCGGCCTTGATTAGCTTTCCCGGCTCAAGTGCAATCCAGGCAAAGGCAACGATATGAGTGACCATGGCTGCCCGTATGAGCCACGCATTCTGCTCCTTCAGAGACTTTGTGTCAGCCACCGGCATTTTCCTTCGCGATGAGCGCATGGAAGCGCCTGGGTGTCACGATCAGCAAAACAGACGGCGGTGCGCGACTGATGGCCAGATCGGCGGCAGTATTCCAGTCCATGGCCGATGGCCCCTCGTCCGCGAGGTGACTGTGCCACGTGCCGACATCGAATAGCGTCCGCCCACTGGCAAGATGACGACATTCGATGGATTTCCGAAGGCCCTGCGTTCCGAGAAGAAACAAAGTCGGAGATCGCTGACTGTCAGGCGGCGCGTCGAGGATATCTACGACGGTCACTGTTTTGAGGCGCGCGCTGCTCAGTCCGATCATCAACCCGCCCGTTTCGACATTCTTGAAGCTGGCAGCCTCGGACCGGATACACTCTGCAACCCGGGCCGCAATGCGCAGCTGCCAACCGTCGCTCCCCTCAATGGCGACGGTTTCGAACGGCGGAACCGCACGGCGCGACCATCGCATGGTAGGCGCATCGCTCCCAGAGACGCCGATTACGATTGTGCCCTCCTTATCCGGCTGGCCTGCCGCTCGGTTTATTTCCTTCGCGAGGCCTGCCGTCATCATCGACAGCTGCGCATCGTCAACCGTCATCGTCAGCGATCCGCATCCCTGGCCAATTTGGACTTCCGCCAAGCCCTCATCAGGATCGAATAATAGAGAAGCCGCCTCGGGATCGTCGAGCGTCGCGTACAGTTCCGCCATGAGATCACAGTGATTGGGGTTGTGGTCTGCCCCGTCGATCAACAGATAGCCCATTCGGCTCCGGCCGAAGAGTGCCGCTTCGATCTGCCGATTGCGATCACGCGGTTTCGTAGCCGCCGCCAGCGCTTCGCGCACGGCCAGCGAGGCTGTCGCATTGACGACTAATTTCGCTGCTGCCGGAACGATCTGGCTGCGTAGATCCGCATCATGCAGACCGACAGCGATGTCGCCCAAGTGATGGGCGGTACCCTGACCAAGATCTCGTAGTTCGCCAGCAAGCGCCTCTGCCTTGTTTGCACCCACATGTGCGGGTCCCAGGCCGTGACGTGCCATGTTGTGCGGCCGCAGCCATCCGTTGTCGCTAACAGTAATGACTGACTGACCGGTGCGCGCAGCATGGAGGGCAAGTTTGGAACCGACGCTTCCGCACCCGAGCATAGCCAGGGGAACGCGCTCCGGTGCCCCCGACAAAGTGCGCAGCAAACCAAGCGTCATGGCCTGAAAGTGAAGTGCGGGTGCGACCGGCTCGTCATCCCCACGAGCCAGCAGCGACTTGCGACCCGCGAAGGGACGCAGCTCGATGATGTAGGGAAGCAATTCGATCGCCGATGACGAACCGATCAGATGGAAGGGGCGCCGGACGCAAAGGATCACGCCGATCGGGATGACCGCGTCGATATGATAGCCCTCGAAACAGCGCGAGACATTGCCCAAAAACAGGTCGAGGCCCCGCCCACAACCGTAGCTAACGGCCCGGGCGCGCAGTCCCCGCAGATCGGTGACGTCCTCCGGGATATAGTGGTCGCTGATAAGTTCGCCCCCAGATGGCGGCTTGTCCGGCCATATAACTCCGACAACGGTCGCGCCGCGGCTGGCGCCGTTGCTAATTCGGCTTCCAGTAAAGAGCGTGTCGTCCTCTCTGCTCAAAGGGGTCTTGCTGGCTGCGCTATCGATCCAGGCGGATGCGCCGGACATCAGCTGCGCATCACGTTCACCGCGCCGTAGAAAGCGAGCGCGCCAGGCGACATAGCCCCCGGACTTGCGGACCGCGCTACGCACGGCTTCTGCATCAAGGGCTAGGACATCGACGAGGCCGCGGCGCATCATCGGCTCCCAGCCTTGGACTGGATCGATCAGGTCGCTAATCGCCGCCTTGCGCAGCCAGATCGCCATCTGCTCGATCAAGTGGAACAGGCCATATTCGACGAGGCCAAACTGGAGGAAGAATTCGTCCTGATCGCCATCTACAAGACAAGGGCGGGGCAGAGCGTCAGAGGTGCCGGGCAGAAGATGCGGAAAGATCCTCGGGAAGTCAGCGCGCAGGCTCACCCTGGGTGATTGCCAGGGGTAATTCGCCGGGATCGAAAACGTTACCGGCTCAACGGTGCGAACACCGGTTGTGCTGAGGCCATCAGCTTTCATGTGGAGAGGCATTTCGACTTTGATGTCGAGACGGACGGCATCTGCGCCGAGCACCATGCCACCGCAGCATTCCGGGTGGCTCTGGGCCACCCGGAAAAGATGCTCAGCGGCGGCTGACATTGATGCCGCCACGGTCAGCCGCCGTGCGGGCGAGCTTGGGCGGCCGTTGCGCCGATGCCCAGGGCCGATGTTGCTGCCCGTGCGGCATTCTTGACGGCCTTGACGATGCCGCTCGCCCCAATCTCATAGCGGAGCGGCTGCTGCTCATCATCCCAGATGTCAGTGACGCAGATAAAGCGATCGGTCTTGCCGTCGACAATCGAGATATACTCGCGCTTGGCCCGGTCGCTAGGCGGGTCGGCATCCTCAGGGTCGATATGTTCACAGCTCGCGACCACGATCGCGCCCTTGCGGATCTGCGCGAGGGCGTTGCGCGCGCTGTCGCAGACTTCCGCATCCTCGCCATAGGTCGAGTAGCTGTCGTAGCTCAAGCTATGCCAGGAGCAATGATGTGGCGCCTGGAGGATGTCGTATTCCAACCAGTTCGCGTTATAGGTGCCGTGCTTGTCCCACAGCCGCTCCCAGATTGCGACTTCGGCATCGCCGCCAGAGAGGAAACGGCACTTGTCCGCGTAGCCGGCGCCGCGGATGGAGAAGCGAAGAATCACGGATGAGCGGTTCTTGGCGAGCAACTCATCCAATTCCTCGTCATCGCCCTGGGGTATGGGAGCGAGCAGGCGCGCCTCGAACGCCCCCGCCGAGATGCGATTGAGGCTTGTGATCAGGCTCTCGGTCTTGACGACGATCCCGAGGATGTCATCGGTCCTGCCGTCGATGTCCTCGCCCATGATCTGGATGCGATTGCCCTCAGTCCCGATCACCTTGCTTTCCCGATAAAGCGCGACGCGCCGGCGCGCTTCCTTCGCCCAAGCCTTTGCATCGTCACACAGGACGTGGGTCTTCGACGACCGCCGGAACACAATCGGTGACGACCACATCTCACGGATGAGGATCTTGTCGTCAGCTTTCACCCAGTCGTCCGGTGGCCCGAGATGAAAATGGCTGATGAGGCCGCCGATATGATCCTTGTCGGGATGGCTGAGCAGGAAGCCGTCAACGTACAGACGTCCCTTTTCGTCGCGCTTCAGGCGATCACGCAACTGTCCCATCACATCAGGCGTGTTGTCGTCTGGGTCGTCGGCCGCTTTGCGGACATGGATGTCGATCAGGAGCTTCTGATCGTTATCGAGTTCCAGCAGCGTCATATCGCCGTTGCAAACGGGGAAGAATGTGAGCGTCGCAGTCATTTGAATCCCTTTCGCCTGAACCGTGACGCAATCGCTGCTCCGCCATGCAGGCCAGCGATTGACTCGATTCGTTTATGGGGATAGAAAATACATGGGACTCATAATGATGTCCATATAGTTTTGATACCCACATGGGGAATTGCGCATTGGAACCTGCAAGCAAGATTAAGTGGGGGGTCGAGCGACGGCTCGAATTCATCGAATTCCGCCTTTTTTGGGAGGGCGGTGTGCGCCGGTCTGACATAATGACGACGTTCGGTGTCTCCGAGCCGCAGGCTTCCAAGGATCTAACGCTGTACCAAGAGCGTGCGCCAGGAAACGCCATCTACGACAAGATATCAAAGCGGTACGTGGCGGGCCCTCACTTCAGTTCCGTTTTCCTTACGGAAGGACCGTCAGAATACTTGGTTCGGCTCCGATCGTTTGGAGAGGGGTTGATGGAGCCGGCTGAGACTTGGCTTGGCTCCCCACCGGAAATAGACATCGTGCTCAATCCAGCTCGTGACGTCGATGCCGGTTGTCTACAGTCCGTTTTAAAGGCGGTGCGGGAGAAGCGCTCGCTGGAAGTGCGATACCAATCCATGAGCATGCCTGACCCCGGCTGGCGGCGGATAACTCCGCACGCATTTGGCTTCGACGGCTTTCGCTGGCACGTCCGCGCATATTGTCACCAAAGCGACCGTTTCAGGGACTTCCTTATTCCACGCATAACCGGAGCCCGTGATTTCGACGAACCTGGTCTCGGTGGCGACCGTGACAACATGTGGAATGACCGATTTGTTGTCTTAATTGGCCCACACCCCGGGCTGAGCCAGAATCAACGCACTGGTGTTGAGAAAGACTATGGAATGGACGCTGGAACGAAAGCACTCGAAATCCGATATGCAATGTTGTTTTACGTCCTGAGGCGGCTTGGTCTTCTTGATAACCCGGAGACAAAATCTCCTAGAACTCAGCACATTATTGCGATTAATGCCGACGAGACAGCGGAGGCTATGCGCAAGGCTGATTGGTCGCTCTAGCGCCTGCGCTGGGACTTCGACGTTCCTTCTAGCAAGGAATATTCATTTCTATCGCATTTAAAAAATGGATTCAGGAATGACTGACGATCCTCTATCAGGGCGTTGCTCAGCCTCTCCATGATGAAGCCGGAGCGAGGGGGCACAGGTGGCGAATAGCTTTTACGAACGACCAATTTTGAACTCACCCTACGCGCCGCCGTCCTTGTATCACCCGCTGGACGATACCGGTCAGCCAATCGAGGGGGCGCCGATCGAAGGGCGCCGGCCGTCGAAATTCATTGTGCCCGTGCCCGCATCGCGAAAGAAGGCTGCTGCGGCGCAGGCATCGCTTGACCTCGAGACCTACACCGAAAACGCCAAGATCAATGAGATCCGCCGCTATGTCGATACGTGGCGCGCTATCCCTAATCCAGCCGATTGGGGCGTAACGCCAGCAACGCAACGACTGCTCGAACACTGGCGGCGACCGAAGGATGAGTGGGCTGGCCCTCGGCCGTTCTTCTGTCAGATCGAAGCCGTCGAGACCATGATTTGGCTGACCGAGGTTGCACCGCGGCGAGCAGCGACTCGGGGTCTGCTCGATCAGATCGCCAAGGATAATGAGGAGGCGAACCCCGCACTTTTCCGCCTCGCGATGAAGATGGCTACCGGCAGCGGCAAGACGACCGTCATGGCCATGCTGATCGCGTGGCAGGCGATCAATGCGGCGCGCAAGGAAACCAAGGATTTTTCGCGCGCGTTCCTGATCGTTGCGCCAGGTATTACGATCAAGGATCGCCTGCGTGTCCTCCAGCCCAGCGAGCCCGGCAACTATTACGATTCGCGCGAAATCGTACCGCCCGAGATGCTGCCGGAAATTCGGCGGGCCGAGATCGTCATTACCAATTATCACACGTTCCAGCATCGCGAGACCCTGGCGATGCCAAAGGCGGCCCGCAGCTTCCTGCAGGGAAATGATCCGGAACCGATCAGGACGATCGAAACTGATGCACAGATGCTGGAGCGGGCGTGCGAGAAGCTGCTGCGGTTCGAGCGCGTCAACGTCATCAACGACGAGGCGCATCATTGCTACCGTCATAAGGTCGGCGGCGATACAGAAGGTGCGCTAACCGGCGATGAGAAGAAGGAAGCCGAGCAGAACGAAGAAGCCGCACGCCTATGGATCAACGGCATCGAGGCGCTTGACCGGCAGCTCAAGAAGGGCAAGCGAAGCGGCGGCGTCCGCGCGGTCTACGACCTGTCGGCTACGCCGTTCTTTCTCCGCGGCTCGGGGTATCAAGAGGGCACCCTGTTTCCCTGGGTGGTATCCGACTTCAGCCTGATGGACGCGATCGAGAGCGGTATCGTCAAGCTTCCGCGAGTGCCCGTCACTGACAACCTCGTGCAGACTGACACGGTCGTCTATCGCGATTTGTGGAAGCATATCGGCAAGTCGATGCCCAAATCGACGGCCAGTGCGAACAAGCTCAGCCCGTTCGACCTCAATCCGCTGCTGCTGACGGCGCTAAACTCTCTCTACAGTCACTATCAGGGAGAGTTCGAGCGCTGGCAGAAAGCCGGCATCGGCGTGCCGCCGGTGTTTATCGTTGTCTGCCAAAACACCGCCATCTCAAAGCTGGTGTTCGAATGGATCGCTGGATTCGAGCGTGGCGACGCGGACGCGGGCGAGCGCGCCGCTTTCCATGCGGGCCATCTCGAACTGTTCCGCAACTATGACGAGCATGGCGGCCGGCTGCCGCGCCCCCGGACGTTGCTAATCGACTCTCGCCAGCTCGAAGCCGGTGAGGCGCTCGACAAGGGTTTCAAGGAAGCAGCATCGGTCGAGATCGAACAGTTCAAGCGCGAACTCGCCGCCCGCGAGGGTGCCGGAGCGGTGAAGGGCGACATCAACGAAACCGACCTGCTGCGCGAGGTCATGAACACCGTCGGCCGGCCTGGTCGCCTGGGCGAGCAGATCCGCTGTGTGGTTTCGGTCTCGATGTTGACCGAAGGCTGGGACACCAACACGGTCACCCACATTCTCGGCGTTCGCGCGTTCGGCACGCAACTCTTGTGCGAACAGGTCGTGGGGCGCGGGCTGCGCCGCCAATCCTATGAGCTCAACAAGGAGGGCCTGTTCGACGTCGAGTATGCCGACATCATGGGCATCCCCTTCGACTTCGCACGATCGCCGCAGAAGGTCGATCCTAAGCCGCCCAAGCCTGTCACTCGCGTCCATGCAATCGCCGAGCGAGCCGATCTTGAAATCCGCTTTCCGCGTGTCAGTGGCTACCGCCGCGAGTTGCCGTCCGAGCGTCTGAATGCCCAGTTCGACGAAGACAGCCGCCTCGTCATCACGCCAGAGGACATTGGCCCGACTTCGGTGACGATGGAGGGCATCGTGGGCGCCGGCGTCACGATCACGCCGGAAGTCCTGTCGCAGCTGCGCCCCTCCGAGATTAGCTTCAACCTCGCCAAACATCTGCTCTACACGCATTTCCGCGACGAAGATGGCTTTCCCAAACAGCATCTGTTCCCTCAGATCCAGCGGCTCGCAAGACGTTGGATCGACGAAGGGTATCTGGTCACCAAGGGCGTGCCGATCGGCGCAATCCTCTATCAAGAGCAGCTCGCCCGCGCGGCGGAGAAGATCGACATCGCCTGCACCCGCGGCGGCGGCGGCCACGTCGTCGCCGTGCTCGACCCCTATAATCCGAACGGATCGACACGGCACGTCAACTTCATCACCTCCAAGGATTGCTGGAAGACCGGGGCTCAACCGCCCCGATCCCAGATCAGTCACGTCGTCAAGGATTCAAGCTGGGAAGTGGCGTTGGCGCAGGCACTGGAAGGGCACGACCGCGTACTTGCCTATGCCAAGAACCAGGCACTCGGTTTCGAAATTCCCTATCTCGATGGTGGCGCCATGCGGCGCTACTTGCCCGACTTCCTGGTCCGCCTGGAAACCGGAGCAGAGCCGCTCAACCTGGTTCTGGAAATGAAGGGCCAACGCGACGAGAGCGACAAGGCCAAGGCGCAAACTGCGCGCGAGCTGTGGGTGCCTGGCGTCAACGCGCTCGGCGGCTATGGCCGCTGGGCATTCGCCGAATTCACCGATCCCTACACCACCGATGACGAGTTCAAGGCTTTGGTCACCAAGCTTATCGACGGGGCGGCCGCCTGATGGCCCGCAAGCCCGGCACCCCCAAGCAGATCGATGCGCTGCGCCACGCCGAGGCGACGCGGCGCAACATTCCGACGGCCGAGATGGAGAGCTTCTTCCGGCGCGAGGAAGACACGCATCCGCTGCCCCCGAAACATTATCCCCGAGCCCGTCCGTTGGCCGAGGGCGAGACACGAACCGAAGAGGAACCGAGCGTGCCCGAAATCATCTGGAACGGGGCGCGGATCACGATCACCGAGGCCCAGCAGGCCGAGTTGGCCGAGACTGGCACGCTGACGCTGTCGGATGCCCAGCTCGTGTGGCGCGGCAAGGATCGGCAGGACTGGTCCGACCTGATCGTCAACGTGCCGCCGCTCTACATCCAGGAAAAGATTCAACCGCAGGCGATCATCGCGGATTTGAAGCGCCGCACGGCGGAAGCGCGCGAGGCGGCCACCGATGCGCCCGACATGTTCGCCGACTTCAATGGACTACCAAAGGACTGGATCGAGGAAGGCTTCTACAAGCATGAGGGCCACTGGTCGAACCGAATGATCCTGGGCGACAGCCTTCAGGTGATGGCCAGCTTGTCCGAGCGCGAGAGCCTGAAGGGCAAGGTCCAGTGCATCTATTTCGACCCGCCCTATGGCATCAAGTTCAACTCGAACTGGCAGGTCAGCACCCAGTCGCGCGATGTGAAGGATGGCAAGCAGACCGACATCAGCCGCGAACCCGAACAGGTGAAGGCGTTCCGCGACACCTGGAAAGACGGCATCCACAGCTACCTGACTTATCTGCGCGACCGATTGACCGCGATGCGCGACCTGCTGACCGAGAGCGGGTCAATCTTTGTGCAGATAGGCGATGAAAATGTGCACCGCGTGCGGGCAGTGATGGATGAGGTTTTTGGGGCAGATAACCACGTTAATCAGATTGCCTATCAAACGACTACCGGTCGCGCTAACGCCAATTTGCCCTCTGCTTCCAACTACCTTCTCTGGTATGCGAATAATGCCAAGGCGCTGAAATTTAGAGATCCCCTGCAGCCCAAGAGTGCCGGTGCTTCGACAGATCAGGTCTACAAGCTAGTCATGCGTCCGGACGGAAGCTTCAGGCGGTTGGGCACAGGAGCCGGCGCAGACACGCTGAGGGACGATGAGCGGATTTTCAGGGCAGACAATATCACTAGTTCCCGTCCAGCGGGTGAAGGAGATGTTCGTTTCTTTGAGCACCAGGGTCGTAAATTCCCATCGGGCAAAGGCACGTTTAAGACCGATGGCGAGGGGCTGAAACGCCTAGCAAGGGCGGGCCGTATCTGGGTGGCTAAGAATAGCATTCAATATGTTCGTTTCCTCGACGATTTCGACGCGTTGCCGGTCTCTAATGTGTGGAGTGACACGCAAACTGGCAACTTTACGGAAGATAAAGTTTACGTTGTTCAGACAGCGCAAAAGGTAATTCAGCGTTGCATTCTGATGACTACCGACCCCGGTGATCTCGTGCTCGATCCCACTTGCGGGTCGGGTACGACCGCCTATGTCGCCGAGCAATGGGGCCGGCGCTGGATCACAATGGACACCAGTCGTGTTGCGCTCGCGCTCGCGCGCACTCGACTGATGTCCGCGCGCTACCCATGGTATCTCCTCGCCGACAGCCGCGAGGGCCGCGCCAAGGAAGCCGCGCTCACGCAGACGGTGCCACCTGAAACGCCAATTCACAACGATATTCGCCAGGGTTTCGTCTACGACCGCGTTCCGCACATCATGCTCAGTTCGATCGCTAACAACCCGCTGATCGACGATATCTGGGAGAAGTGGCAGGCGGTGCTCGAACCGCTGCGCGCCGAACTTAACGCGGTGACCGGCGAGACGTGGGAGGAATGGCAGATCCCGCGCGAGCTGCCCGCCACCGCGCCATCCGCTGCCGTCGAACCTCACGCAAAGTGGTGGGAGGCGCGGATCGAGCGCCAACGCCAAATCGACGCCAGCATCGCAGCGCGCGCGGACGTCGAATATCTCTACGACAAGCCCTATGCCGATCCCGCCCGCGTCCGGGTCGCCGGACCGTTCACGGTTGAGAGCCTGTCACCCCATCGCATCCTCCCCGCGAGCGAAGAAGAATTGATTGAGACGGCCGAGGCCGCCTACGGCAACCGCTCCGCCGCAGATGCCGATCTCGCCGGGCATGACTTCGCCGCGATCGTGATGGACTACCTCAAGGCCGAGGGCGTCAAGCAGCAGGCCAAGGGCGACCGCATCACATTTGAAAGCATTGTGCCTTGGCCCGGCAACTTCATCGGCGCCGCCGCCACGTTCATCGAGGGTGAGAACGGACCGGAACGCCGCGCCGCGATCCTGATCGGCCCTGAATATGGCACAGTCGGCCGGCAGGACCTGGTCGCCGCCGCACGCGAGGCGGTGGACAATCGCTTCGACGTTCTGATCGCCTGCGCCTTCAACTTCGACGCGCATTCGTCCGAGCTCGACAAGCTCGGCAGCCTCACTATCCTCAAGGCGCGAATCAACCCCGACATGCATATGTCGGAGGAGCTGAAGAACACCGGCCGCGGCAATATGTTCGTCGTGTTCGGGGAACCAGATGTAAAGGTGCTGGACGACGGCGGCACGACGATCCGCATCAAGGTGAACGGCGTTGACGTGTTCGATCCCAACACCGGCGACATCCGATCGAGCGACACCAAGGGTATTGCCGCGTGGTTCATCGACACCGACTACAACGAAGAGAGCTTCTTTGTTCGCCATGCCTATTTCCTGGGGGCGAACGACCCCTACAAGAGCCTCAAAACCGCTCTGCAGGCCGAGATCGACGAGGATGCCTGGGCTACGCTTTACTCTGACACGTCGCGCCCGTTCGAGCGGCCGGCGAGCGGGCGGATCGCGGTAAAGGTGATCAACCACTTCGGCGACGAGGTGATGAAGGTGTTTGGGGTGTGAAGGGCAAGGGCGGCAGCTACAACGGCGGATCGACGACGATAGGCCCCGGCTCGAAGGGCTGGTTCGGCAACGGCGGTGTGACGTCTCGCTTGCCAATCAATTCTGGAAAGACGGGAGGCAAGAAGGCGCGTGCGGCGGCGATAGCTCGACATGAACAAGCACTTCGTATTGAAAGATACGCAGCCCTCGCGCAGTCGCTTCGCGACGCCGGTTTCACGGAAGCCGAGATCAAGCGCGGGTTGAGCTTGCAGCGCGCAAAAGACGCCACGGCGCGTAAAGCCGCAGACGGGAAAGGCGACAAGTCGCCATGAATTTCCTTCTTGCCGAAACCTTCACTGCTGCCTTCAATCGCCTGTCCAACCAGGACCAAAAGGCGGTGAAGGCCAGCGTTTTTGACCTGCAAATAGATCCTACTGGCAACGGGCTTCAGCTCCATCGGATCGACAAGAGCAAGGACGCGAATTTCTGGTCGGCGCGGGTAAATCGCGACGTGCGGCTGATCGTTCACAAGACCGGCGATTCGATGCTGGTAGCCTATGTTGGTCACCACGACGACGCCTATGCCTGGGCCGAGCGCCGGCGGATCGAGGCGCATCCGCGTACCGGCGCGGTTCAGATCGTCGAGGTGCGCGAGCGGGTCGAGGAGGTCGCGGCACCTGAGACGTTCGACTTCGTCGCGCCTGCAGCAGTAGCAACTCCGGTCCGGCAACCGCAGCTATTTGCCGCGCTCGATGACGATGCCCTGCTGTCGATCGGCGTGCCGGCGGACTGGCTCGCCGATGTCCGCGCGGCTACCGAGGAGGGCTTCTTTTCGCTCGCCGAACATCTACCCGGCGAGGCGTCTGAGGCACTGCTCGAATATGCGGCAACCGGCATTCTGGCGGCGCCCGCGCCGACGTCAGCCACGGCCGATCCGTTCGCGCATCCCGATGCGCTGCGGCGTATCCGACCGATTGCCGACCAGGACGAACTCGAACAGGCGCTGGCGTTTCCGTGGGAGAAATGGGGCGTCTTCCTCCACCCGTCGCAACGCGATCTGACCGAACGCAGCTTCACTGGGCCGGCGCGGGTCGCGGGATCAGCGGGGACCGGCAAGACGATTGTCGCAATCCACCGCGCCGTGCGACTTGCACGGGGGAATTCCGACGCACGCATCCTGCTCGCCAGCTTCTCGCAGCCGCTTGCCGATGCGATGGCGAAGAAGCTGCTGGTGCTCGCACCAGAGACAGGCGGCATCGTTCCGCGCATCACGACGGCCTCCTTTCGCGGTATCGCCGAGCAGATGTATCAGCTCGAACACGGCGTCCGGCCGCGCATCGCGTCGGACGCCGTGCTACGCCAGCGATTGAGCGAGGCAGCCAGGGCCGCCCAGCTCAAGGGCTTTTCGGATCGCTTCCTGCTTTCCGAATGGACCAACGTCATTGATGCGTGGGGCATTACGACGTTCGACGCTTATGCAACGGTGCAGCGGATGGGGCGCAAGAGCCGGCTCGGCCCGAACCAACGCGAGCGGCTATGGCCGGTTTTCGAGGCGGTGCGTTCGGTGCTGGCGGCGGAGCACTACACGACCTGGGCGCAGGTCTTCACCGGGCTGGCGGAGACGCTGGCCGGCCGGTCGCGCAAGCCTTTCGATCACATCATTCTCGACGAAGCGCAGGATCTGGCGCCGGCGGAACTGCGCTTTTTCGCTGCCCTCGCACCGGCCGGACCCGACGCGTTGCTTCTTGCCGGCGATATGGGTCAGCGAATTTTTCAGCATCCCTATTCCTGGTCGAGCTTGGGCGTAGCGGTCCGCGGCCGGTCACACACGCTTAAAGTCTGTTACCGCACCTCGCAGCAGATACGGCAGGCAGCGGACCATCTGTTGCCCGTCGTTTTGCGGGACGTTGATGGCCTGGAGGACGAGCGGCGAGGCATTGTCTCGGTGTTCGACGGACCGCCACCCCAGATCGAAACATTTGCCTCCGACGCCGACGAAGCTACCGTAGTGCGTGAAGCGATCGCCGAATGGATTGCCGATGGCGTGGCCGCTCACGAGGTGGGCGTTTTCGTCCGCACCCCAGATCTCGTTGCGCGTGCTCGTGCGGCATTGGCCGACTTAGCTGAAGGCGATGCCATCACCACAGCGCCGATGCACCTCGCCAAGGGACTCGAATTCCGCGCTGTAGTCGTGATGGCGTGCGATCAGGGCATCCTGCCGCTGGACGAGCGCGTCGCCGACGCGGCGGACGAAGCTGAACTCGACGAAATCTACGAAACCGAGCGGCGGCTGCTCTACGTTGCCTGCACGCGAGCTCGCGAACATCTTTTGTTGACTGGCGTGCGGCCTGCCTCCGAGTATTTCGATGATTTCGGAGCCAGCGTTAGACACTGAAGCTCGCCGGTAGGTCGTTGGCCAAGGTGGCCCCGGAAGTTTGGAAAAGTTTGGCGGCATGGCGCCATGCTCATTGCCGAGGCCCTGCTCTGAGGAACATCGGGTAGAAGCTCGTTTGCGGCTTGAGCTTGAGCATATCCCCTATGGCGATGGTGTTCGCCTTGCGACGCTCACCCCCCGCGGGCGTTATGACTTCAACGTCCGGATTCTCGATAATCGCGCTATGCACGTCATCCATATGCGCCGGCGTCGTATTATAGATGCTCTCGTAAAAATCGCTCACGCCGATGACATCGCCGGAACCAGAGATAAGCTTGGGAATGTCCGTCAGAAGCTGGGTCTTCGCCGCTTCGCGGCCGCAGAGATCGAAGAGATATAATGATCCATCTTCGTGGCTCGGATCATAGCTCAGCATGTTGAGGCCCGACCGGCCAAAATGGGCCTGGGCACTGCTATTCTCGTGCAGGATGTTGTTATAGACCTGACGCGCTCGGTAGAAATTGCCGAAGTGGATCAGCCAATATCGCCATCCATCGGGATTGTTGATCGAGAATGGACTGACGAAGGGCGCGCAGGTCCGGAAGGTTTCGAACACCAGTCGCTCGGCTGCGCCGAGCCAATTGCTCTTGCTCATCGCGCCATTGAGCGTGCCCAGATGCGTGGCATCGATGTCGAATGGCCGGAGCTGGGCTGCGAGCTGGATCGGGTCCGACTTCTGCAGAAACGACACCAAGGCCTCGATCGCGAAGGTGTAGAAGATCTCGACCGAGTGATAGGAGCGCATGATGTCGAGCAGCGTTTGACGCTGAACATGGCTGTGGCCGCACTGGTCCAGGTTGAAGAGGACGTTGCGGTAACGACCCTGATCGAGCAGCGCCTTCATCTGCGGATAAACGACCTCGAACGCCTCGGTCAGATACGCGATGCGCAAATGAAGCTTCGGGACATTCTCCACGATCTCCGCTTGCAAAGGCGCGATGTTCGCCTTCAGTGCCTCGATCGCATCTCGGCTATGATCGTTCAGGATCAGCAGGCATTCGATCTCGATAAGCCCGATGCCCTGCGCCGCGCGCTGGATATTGACCGTCTCGATCGCCCGCTTCAATTCCTCGACGAAGATCAAAGGCGAGCCGGCGGTGCCGCACTGATAGCGACCGCCCCCAGCGAACCCATCGACGATCGCCAGGCGGAACCGTTCCTGCTGTGGAAGTTTGCAGCGGACAGTCAGATATTCGGCGAAATACTCCCGAAGTATCTTGTGCTTGCGTCGCGAATGATCCTCCAGCGTCGCACCATCAGCCCACTCATACGGCTTTTCCGCCATCCTGCCCCCTTACCAACGCCGTTCCCCTTGTGATTACACGGCGCCCGCAACGGCGGACGGCATTTCATCCCAGGTCTGCCCGCGATATTCTCGACCGTTGGCTTTTTTCGACCGGCGCTTATTGTCTTTGCCCCACGTTCCCCACTGCTTGAAGAAAAAAGCGGTTTCGTATTCCGCGCACTGGTCATGGATCTGATCGATCCATGCTTCGCGGATCGGCCGAGCGGCTCGGCCGCTCTCGCCACCCACGATAGCCCAATGGATGTCGGACAGATCGACATCCCCAACTGGACCGATCAGAGGTTCGAACGACAGGAAGCGAATGGCTGCCGGCACCGTTCGAAGATGATCGATCCTATCCACGACGTCGGCATCTTCGATACTGGTCCCCAGCCACACATTTGGTAGGACATCCTTGATTTGTGTCGAGACGATAGACGCCATGCGCTCAGGGCGTTTGGTGAGAATCTGGTAATTATGGTGCGGCGTCTCGCGCATGACACGCCACACTTCGAGGATGAAGGCATCGCTCACCTGTTCATGGAACAGGTCGCTCATCGAATTGACGAATATCTTCCGCGATTTCTTCCAACGACGGGGGATGCCGAGCGAAGCCGGATCTTCTCGGACGACGCCGCTCCAGATAGTGCGCTTGCCACTTTGCCGGGTCAGTCCGGCATATTTCTCCATGCGCATCGCTTCGAGCCGCTTCGCCATCTCCATCGCGTAGCAGTTTGTACAACCGGCGCTGACGATCGAGCAGCCAGCCACCGGATTCCAGGTGGAATCTGTCCATTCAATCTGCGTTTCAGCCATGCCGTTCCCTCTGTCGCACCCGGGCTCCGGCCCGTATTTGAATCGTCCGCTTCCGCCTTACTATCTCGAATAGAACAGATTGGGAACATTTCGAGCTATCGAAGTGCATATCGTTACCTCTCCTTCCAAGGACCACCGCTGGACCAGTCACCGGTAAAGGCGGCGCCTTGGCCGAGCGCCAGTACCGGCGGCATCACCAGCGTCGCGACTTGGGCCTGGATCGCCGCGAACGGTTCTGGCGCCAACGCGATTTCGGTCCGCCGCAGGAACGCGATCAATTGCGCCTGCTTCTCGTCAGCGAAGGCCGGCGTGAGCGCTGGAGGGATCTCGACGGGCAACGGGGTTTGGCGGCGATTGAAGGTCGCCTGGATCGCGCGCGACAGCACGGCGCCATCAAACGCGAACGATCCGGCGATCGCCCAGATGTCGTAGAAATCCTTGAGGCGCGTGTTCAGCATATCCAGCGCGACCATGGCCTGGAATTTCTCGGCCACGACCGTTTCGGGCGGATAGGCTCGAAGATGCGCGGTGGGCTGGCCGAGCAGGGACGGATATTCGATCTCGACAGCACCCGGCGTGATCGCGTCGCCATAGCCGATATCGACGTGCATTGGCAGGCGCGCGCCGGCGAGTTCGGCGACGAAGTCGATACGGACGCCGGCATATTCATCCTCGGCACGGGCCGCAGCCGCGCGCAGGGTTTCTGGCCGGAACACGATGCCGTCGTCATCGACCGCGATCGCGAGGATTTCCTGAAAAATCGCCGAGAGCTGCTCTGGTGCGTTCTCGCCCATGCCAAGCAGATCAAGGTCGCCCGTGGCGCGATAGGGGGCTACCGCCCACAGGCTGAACAGCATCGCACCCTTGAGCACGAATCGCTCGCGATGTGGCGAAAGGCTGAGACGAAACAGCAGGCGTTCGATGACGTAACGGGTCATCAGCAGTTGTGCGTTTTCTCGGCGCTCGCGGGCGCGGGCCGTAAGCCGGTCGCGCACCGAGACCGCGATGTTTTTTGGCGGCCGGCTCATGTCATGGCTTCGAGATAGGGCCGGATCACCGAGTGGACCCGATCGAGCTGGGCATAACGGTAGATCGCATTGAGGTCTGGCCGGGGTCGGGACTTCATGAAATCGCGCAGGGCCTCGACCGCCACGTCGATACCGATCTTGTTGCGGTGCTTGAAGCAGTCGGCGACGGTCTTGGCCGGTACGGTGATGGGCACGGGAACGCCGTCGATGATGTGCGTCTCGACGCCCGCTGTTAGCGCTTCGCCGCTCGCGCGAACGATTTTCAGCGCCACGGACGGATTGACCGGTGCCCAGTCCTTTTGGCCGAGCATCATCCACACTGCATGAGGCGTCTGCGTAGTCAGCTCGTGGAACTGCAGCGCCGAGAGCAGGCAGATGATGCCGCGTGGCTGGATGCGCACGGCCTCGGCCAGACTCGTCGCGCTGTCGAGGTCAGCATCGGCCAGCTTGTAGAGTCCGCGGCCGACCTGTTGGAGGACGCCTTCATCACGCAGCCTTTGCAGGGTCGCCCGCGTGACGCCGGCCGCGTCGAAATCGCGTCCACGCGCTATGCCGCGGTGCCGAACGACCTCCAGGGCCCGTTGTCGATGAGTCGTCGGTTCCATGCGGCTTGATATAATTCCTCGGTATTTATATGCAATGACCAAGGTTTTGTATCGCGTAGGTCGGTGCGCGACGTCCATCGGGGCCGATGCCTATGCCGAGGCGGGTGGCGGCATCATCAACGACCCGTTCAGCGAGGACCGTGGCGGGTACTTCGAAGTCGCTAGCTTGCGCCGTTAATTAAGCAACAGAGGGGTAAATTTAAATAAGGCCTAGTGTAATGTAACAGAGCTTAATTAGCGAGGGGCCGGGCCGTGAACAGGCAGCGCGCCTTGCGGAAGGGTACCCGAGCGCCGCGAGAAGTCATTGCGTGCGCGGCGTGGCTCTCGAAAAATCAGCTCCTCGTCGCACTCCCGACAGACGAACGGTGCCATTGCGCAGTCCAAGCTTCGATCGGCGGGTGTCTGCCCAGTCGACATGTCTTTGGCAACGAAATCGAGTGAGGAATGCGGCACCTCCCTACGGGACCGCCGCTCTATCTCCGCTGCGCTCCGACCGAGCCCCGAGGGGTCTCGTCCGTGCCGGTGACGATCGGCATGGTGGGGGCGCTGACGCGCCGAGTGGCCAATCCGCACCTGAGGATTGTAGTTGTTCCGGGCTGCGGAGATCGGGCCAGGGCTGCGCCGGCCCGATCGCATTGTAGCTCTCCCCGTCGATGGGGTGGGCGACGCTTCCCTTTAGGCCCGCCGCGCCGGGCCGCAACGCGCGCGGGGCGCGCTTACCTCCTCTGCGTTCCGGTCCTTACGGATGCTGCTCGGCTCCGCCGGCGGGCCTGCCGGTCCGCTCCTTCGCCGCCCACCCCATTCCGGGGTGAGTGCGGTTTGAAGGAGAAGTGTTATGAACGCTGTTACCGAAACCGTAGCCATGGAGCCTGTGTCGGGCGTCGAAATCTTCGTGCCGCTCGCCAAGCTCAAGAAGTCCCCGCGCAATGCCCGCAAGGTGCCGCACGGGGAAGCCGCTATCGAGGCGCTGGCTGCATCCATCCAGCACAAGGGGCTAATCCAGAACCTTGTCGTCGAGCCGGAAACCAAGGAGGACGGGACGCCGACCAGCTATTACTTCGTCACCGCTGGCGAAGGCCGCAGGCTGGCGATGCTGCTGCGCGCCAAGCGCAAGCAGATCAAGAAGTCGGAAGCCGTGCGCTGCTGGCTGGATACCGCTAACGATCCGTCCGAGATCAGTCTGGACGAGAACGTCACCCGGACGCCCATGCACCCGGCTGACCAGTTCGAGCGCTTTCAGGAGCTTTCGGAAACCAAGGGCTGGGGCGCGGAAGAGATCGGCGCGCGGTTCGGCGTGTCGGCAGGCGTGGTGAAGCAGCGGTTGCGTCTGGGCGCTGTCTCTCCCAAGCTGTTGCAAGTCTATCGTGAGGACGGGCTGACCTTGGATCAGCTTATGGCCTTCGCCATCACCGAGGACCACGCCCGGCAGGAGCAGGTGTTCGAGAACCTGCATCACAACCGGGAGCCGTGGATCATCCGGCGCGACATGACCGCAAGCAACGTGCCCGCCGATGATCGCCGCGCGGTGTTCGTCGGGGCGGACGCCTATGTCGAGGCGGGCGGCAACATCATCCGCGACCTGTTCAGCGAGGACCGGGGCGGGTTCTTCGAGGATGCGGGCTTGCTCGATATGCTCGCCGCCGAGAAGCTGCGGGAGGTTGCCGAGCAGGTTCAGGCCGAGGGCTGGAAATGGACCGAGGCGCATATCGACTACCCCCACGCCCACGGGATGCGGCGTTTCTATCCGCAGTCGGTTCCTCTGTCTGATGAGGACGAGACGCGGCTGGAGGCGCTGTCCGCAGAATATGACGAGCTTGCCGAAGGCTATTCGTCCTATGACGAGATGCCCGAGGACGTGGCAGCGAAGCTGGAGGCCGTGTCCGACGAGATCGACGCGATTTCGGCCAAGCGGTCCGCCTACGACGCCAACGTGATCGCGCATGGCGGCGCGTTCGTCGTGCTGCACCATGACGGCAGCGTTCGGGTCGAGCGCGGTTTCGTGCGGCTCGAGGACGAGGCGCTGGCCGATCCGCAGCCCGAGCCAGAAGAAAGCGATGTGACCGAGCCGCAGATCGGCGACGACGAGCAGCCGGAGGACGGCGACGAGGATGTGCAGGATGCCGACGAGGACGACGAACCGGGCAAGCCGATTTCCGACAGCCTCACCCGCGACCTGTCCGCCCACCGGACGCTGGCGCTTCGCGTGGCGCTTGGCGAGCGGCCCGACATGGCGCTTATCGCGCTCACCCACACGCTGACCGCGCAACTGTTCTACAGCTACGCCGAGGCGGGATCGCGATCCGGCGCGCGGCGCGCTGGTCGCGGTCGCGCCGTCCAAACCGCTCGCCCGGTGGATGACCGCTCGCGGTTATCTCGGGCGGCATGTGCCGCTGTTGAAGCATGTCGCGGCCAAGCCGGGGCAGCGCGTCTGCCGGGTCGGCGTCGTCTTGAGCATCGACGGCAAGTCCGTCGCAGTCGCGTTGACGCGCGACCGGATAGGCCGCCCGCTACCCGTTTGGCAGGGCTGCCGCACGCTCGCGGCCGGCGAGTTGCTGCTGCTCAACCCCGATCATCCCGACAGCCTGGACGGCCGCTATTTCGGTCCGCTGCCGGCCGCGAGTGTGCTCGGCCGCGCGATCCCGATCCTCACCCGTGACACGCCCGATGCGCCGCTGCGGTGGCGCGGAACGGCGCGCGATCGAACCGCAGAAAGGACGTTGCCATGATCGACATCGGCACATTCGAAGCCATCGACGACGGTTTCAAGGGGCGTATCCGCACGCTCTGCCTCGACGCCGAGATCGTCGTTCACGCGCTCCGGTCCCACGATCGCACTATATCCGGCTATGACGTTCGGCTCGGCCCCGACGCCTTCGGGACGCGCATCGGATGCGGCGTCCCTCGCGTGAACGGGACGCTTGGCGCGTGCATCGAGCTGGTGCTCGACGATCCCAGTTTCACCACGCCGATCCGCGCGACGCTCTATCCCTCGCTGCTCGGCGGCGGCCGCCATGACCTGTTCTGGTCCGAGCCTTCGGCCCGCTGGAAAATCGAATGAGCGCCCGTCCGCACGCAGGGTGCCGGCTCCGCGATCCTGATCGCCGCCACGCCTGATCCCCCACGCACCGGGCGCTCACGCACCCTCCCAACTGCCAACCCACAGGAGACTACCATGCAGATCGGCAGCTTCATCCGCACCGCCAATGGCTACGAAGGCATCATCGAGACGGCGACGCTCGACATCCGCATTTCCATCGTGCCCGCCGAGGCCAGCGACGCCGACAAGGCGCCGGACTGGCGCGTCCATCGCGGCGACGGCGGCGAAGGCCCGGAGATCGGCGCGGGCTGGAACGAGACCGGCGAGCGCGCCGGCGGCTACGTCTCGCTGCGCATCGACGATCCCGCCTTCGCGCAGCCGATCCGCGCGGCGCTGTTCCAGAACACCGGCGACAAATCGGCCTGGTCGCTGCGCTGGAACCGCCAGCCGAAGTCGCGCGAGCAGGACTGAGATCGTGCGATTGTCCATCATCCCTTTGTTCGCGGGAAAGCCGTCTCATCCATTCGTCCCGCTCGGTCAAAGGCCGGCCGACGCGCGCAGCGAAGGTCAAGGGCGGCCGAAGGCCGGCGCGCCGCGCGCACCCTTGAGCGCAGCGAGCACGCTGGCAGGCTGGCGGTGGAGCGGAGTCGGATCGGCGGTGGCGCTTGCCCTTGTCCTGCTGTCGGGCGGCGCGGCGTCTGTCCCGGCGATGGCGCAGGATGGGCCGGCCGCGCGATCGGCTCCCGTCCGTCCTTACGCCGGTCATGTCGCCGAGGCTGCGCGTCGGTTCGGCATCCCCCAAGCGTGGATTTGGGCGGTGATGCGCGTCGAGAGCAACGGAGACGCGCGCGCCGTCTCGTCAGCCGGTGCGATGGGTCTGATGCAGATCATGCCCGCGACCTGGGCCAGTCTTCGCGCTCGGCATGGCCTCGGCGCCGATCCGTTCGACGTGCGCGCCAACATCATGGCGGGCGCGGCCTATCTGCGCGCGATGCACGACCGCTACGGCAACGCGACCGCGATGCTGGCGGCCTATAACGCGGGACCGGGCCGCTATGACGACTTCGTGTCGCGCGGCCGCCCGCTGCCCGCCGAGACGCGCGCCTATCTCGCCCGTCTCGCGTCGATCACCGGCGGCGGTGACGACATTCAGCTTGCCTCCGCGCCGCCGCCCGATCCGTTCGTCTGGCGCCGCGCCGCGCTGTTCGTGCGCACTGGGACTGTCGCTCCCGAAGCGGCCGGCGTGCAGGGCGACGGAGGCGAAACCGCATCCGAAGCGCCGTCCGAACGTCCCGCACCGGGCGAGAGCAGGCCGGCCGATCCGTCTTCGAATGAGCCCGCCGACACGCTGTTCGTGTCCCGCGCTCGCGCGGGCCGACCGCAATGATCGCCTCGCATTGCAGATGGCCGGTTGCAGTCAGGGAAGAGACTGAAAGGGCAGGAAAACGCCGAAAAGTGCGAGGGCAAGATATAAGTCGCACCCCGTTTCGTCGAAAAGCCGAGACTTTTGCGTGGCTTCACATGGGGGCGTCGGTCGGCGCGCGTGCCGCACGGAAGAAAAAGGCGAGCAAAAACAGCGCCTCGAACGGCACTACCGGCCGTGTTCGGCCGAAAGCGGCGCAGCCATGAGCGAGGAAAACGAGTTCCGCGGCCGGCCGGGCAAGGCCAAGCGCGGCAAGGCGCAGGGCCGCAATGCGCGCGGGCTGGTAGCCGAGGTGCTGCGCGTTGCGGCGATCCACAGCAGCGGGCGGCGCACCGCAGGCGGCCCGCGCCGTGGCGGCCAGTCCAGTTTCGGCCGGGGCCGCACATCCTTCGCGCGCAGCCGGCTATTCGGATCGCAGCGCCGGGTGATGGTCAAGATGCTGCCCATCACCACCCGTAGCCGTGGCGGGCGGCGCATGGCGCCGCTGTCGGCGCACATCGCCTACCTCAAGCGCGACGGCGTGACCCGCGACAAATCACCGACGCGCATGTTCGACGCCGATGGGGACCGCGCCGACGATCGCGGCTTCGCCGAACGCTGCAAGGATGATCGCCACCATTTCCGCATCATCGTCTCGCCCGAGGACGCGACCGATTTGTCGGACCTGCGCGACTATACCCGCGAACTCGTGCGCCAGATGGAAGCCGATCTCGGCACGCGGCTGGAATGGATCGCGGTCGATCACTGGAACACCGACAACCCGCACGTCCATCTGCTGGTGCGCGGCGTCAACGACCAGGGCGGGGATCTCGTCATCGCTCGCGACTATATCGGGCACGGCCTGCGTTCGCGCGCCGAAGAACTGGCCTACGCCGAGCTGGGGCCGAAGCCCGAGCATGAAGTGCAGCGCGCGCTCGACCGCGAAGTGACGGCCGAGCGCTGGACGCGGCTCGATGGCGAGATCGGCCGCGCCGCCGACGAGATGGGGGTGATCGACCTGCGCGCCGAGCGACCCGGCCCGGACGATCCGCAGCTCCGCCGACTGATGGTCGGACGTCTTCAGTATTTGGAGACAATGGGCCTCGCCGCCGAGGGTGAACCGGGCCATTGGGCGGTCGCGGAAGACGCGCAAGCTAGGCTGCGCGAGCTGGGCGCGCGGGGCGACATCATCCGTACGATCGGCGCGGCGCTCCGCGAGCGTGGGCATGACCGGCCGCTCGACAGCTATGCCGTCTTGAACGGCGCGCCCGAGAAGCCGATCATGGGCCGACTGATCGACAAGGGCTTGCACGACGAGCTGACCGGCGCCGCCTATGCCGTGATCGACGGCACGGACGGGCGGACCCACCATGTCCGGCTGCCCGGCATCGAGGCGCTGGAGCATAGCCCCAAGCTCGGCGGCATCGTCGAACTGCGCGGCGTTGGACGGGCCGGCGAGGCCAAGCCGACGCTGGTGCTCGTCACGCGCTCCGACCTCGACCTTGCCGCACAGGTGAAGGCGCCGGGCGCGACTTGGCTCGACCATCGTCTGATCGAGCGTGGCGCTGGCGTCGCGGACGGCGGGTTCGGCGTCGAGGTGCGCCGCGCGATGGACGCGCGCACCGATCATCTCGTCAAGGAAGGGCTGGCGCGCCGCTATGGCGAGCGCACGGTATTCGAGCGCGGCCTGCTCGACACACTGCGCAGGCGCGAACTGGATTCCATCGGCGCGAAGATCGCCGGCGAGACCGGGCTTCCCTACCGCCCGACAGCATCCGGCGAAAAGATCGCGGGCGTCGTGCGCCAGCGGCTCGCCCTCGCGTCCGGCCGCTTCACCATGATCGACGACGGCCTTGGCTTCCGGCTCGTGCCCTGGGCCAGCACCCTCGAACAGCAACTCGGCCGTCAGGTCTCCGGCGTCGTGCGCGCCGGCGGCGGCATCGACTGGGAGATCGGCCGCAAACGCGGCCTCGGACTCTGACGGAAAGGAGAAACGCAATGTCCGCGACCAAGATATTATGGGGCCAGGTCATCACGGTGTTCCTGATCGTGATGGCCGGCGTGTGGGGCGCGACGCAATGGACGGCCGCTGCGCTCGCCTATCAGCCCGAGCTTGGCCCGCCGTGGTTCATCGTCTTTGGCTGGCGCGTCTATCCGCCGCCGGCCTTCTTCTGGTGGTGGTTCAGCTTCGACGCTTATGCACCGCGCATCTTCCTGACTGGAGCCTATATCGCGGCCTCCGGCGGGTTCGTGTCGATCGCGGTCGCCATCGGCATGTCGGTCTGGCGCGCGCGCGAATTGAAGAACGCCGAGACCTATGGCTCGGCTCGCTGGGCGAGCGAGCGGGAGGTGCGCGCGGCCGGGCTGCTGGGACCGAACGGCGTGGTGCTCGGCAAGCACGCGCGCGACTATCTGCGCCATAATGGACCTGAGCATGTGCTGTGCTTCGCCCCGACCCGCAGCGGCAAGGGTGTCGGCCTTGTCGTACCGTCGCTGCTGACCTGGCCGGCCTCGGCGATCGTCCACGACATCAAGGGGGAGAATTGGCAGCTCACCGCCGGCTTCCGAGCGCGGCATGGCCGCGTGCTGCTGTTCGATCCGACCAATGCAGCGTCGGCCGCCTACAATCCGCTGCTGGAGGTTCGGCGCGGCCGGTGGGAAGTGCGCGACGTGCAGAACGTCGCCGACGTTTTGGTCGATCCCGAAGGCTCGCTGGAGCGTCGGAACCACTGGGAGAAAACCTCGCACTCGCTGCTCGTCGGCGCGATCCTGCACGTCCTCTATGCCGAACCGGACAAGACCTTGGCCGGGGTGGCCTCGTTCCTCTCCGATCCGTCGCGCACGATCGAACAGACCCTGGCCGCGATGATGGAGACCCCGCACCTGGGCGAGGCCGGCGTGCATCCCGTCGTCGCCTCGGCCGCACGCGAGCTGCTGAACAAATCCGACAACGAACGATCCGGCGTTCTTTCCACCGCCATGTCGTTCCTCGGCCTCTATCGCGATCCCGTGGTCGCGCAGGTCACGCGGGCGTGCCAGTGGCGCATATCGGATCTCGTCGAGGGCGATCGGCCGGCGACGCTCTATCTGGTCGTGCCGCCCAGCGACATCTCGCGCACCAAGCCGCTGATCCGTCTCATCCTCAACCAGATCGGGCGCCGGCTGACCGAGGAACTGACCCCGAAGGGCAATCGCCACCGCGTGCTCCTGATGCTCGACGAGTTCCCCGCGCTCGGCCGGCTCGACTTCTTCGAATCCGCGCTGGCGTTCATGGCGGGCTATGGGCTCAAGGCGTTCCTGATCGCGCAGTCGTTGAACCAGATCGAGAAGGCGTACGGTCCGAACAACGCGATCCTCGACAACTGCCATGTCCGGGTCAGCTTCGCCACCAACGACGAGCGCACCGCCAAGCGCGTGTCCGATGCGCTCGGCACCGCGACCGAGATGCGGGCGATGAAGAACTATGCCGGCCATCGCCTGTCGCCGTGGCTGGGACATTTGATGGTGTCGCGCTCCGAGACGGCGCGTCAGCTTCTCACCCCCGGCGAGGTGATGCAGCTCCCGCCCGACGACGAGATTGTGATGGTGGCGGGCGTCCATCCGATCCGCGCGAAGAAGGCGCGCTACTTCCAGGACCGGAGGCTTGCGGAGCGGATTGGGCAGCCGCCTTCATCCGCCGCCGCTACGATCCGTCCCGACGACTGGACCGGGCGTCAGGCGGCGGCCGATCCCAATGATGTCGCGCGGATCGTCCGTGAGGCCGAGGACGCCGCCAATGGCGGCCTGCGCCGCGAGCCCGAGTTGCCCGAGCACGTCGCCATCGCGCCCGAGACGTCGGCGCCGCCGGCGCAGGAGTTTTCGATCGTCGACGACGAGCAAGATGACGCGGCCCGGCAAGCGGCGGTGCGGCGCCGGATGCAGGGGATCGCGCGGCAGGCGTCGCTCGACCCCGGCGACGGCATCGAGCTGTAAGGCGGCGACCATGCGCGTCCGGCTCAATGTCTATTTCCCGCCCGCGCTCGCCAAGCAAATCGACGAGTTGGCGATCCGGCGGCGCATCTCGCGATCGGCGATCGTGGAGGTGGCGGTCACGTCCTACCTGTCGCCGGACGGCGCCGACCGGATGGAGGCGGCGTTCGCGCGCCGCCTCGACCGGCTGTCGCGTCAGGTGCAGCGGCTCGAACGCAACACAGGTCTTTCGACCGAGGCGCTGGCACTGTTCGTCCGCTTCTGGCTCTCGGTGACGCCGCCGCTGCTGGACGAGGACCAGGCGGCCGCGCAGGTGAAGGGGCGCAAGCGCTACGAAGGCTTCATCGAGACGCTCGGCCGGCGCTATGCCAGCGGCAAGAGCCTGCTCGATGAGATCGGGCAGGACATCGACATCCCCGACGAGCAAAAATGATCGGCGCCTCAAATGCGCGTGGCGCAGATCGCAGCATAGCCTTCTGCTGTGGCGATCTCGGCCACGAGAAAATCGATCCACTTCTCCGAATAGGTATAGTCGCCATGTGCGGCGTGATAGATGCAGTGGTCCTTGTTGGTATTGTGCGGCTGCTGATCGCCCTTGCGCGGACGCGCTGCGTATTTTCTCCAGGCTTGGGTGTGGTTGTGACTCGTGAACCGCTTGCCTGATCGTTCCGCGACGAGAGCGATCACGCGCGCGGGCTTGTGCGGATATAGGTCGTCGGCGGTCTTATACTTCACCAGGATATTGCGGATTTCCTCCGCTTCGTTTGATCCGGGGTGGATGAATTGCATATGCGCCTTGCTTTTCGCGGCGCTGTCCAGCGTGTAAACCACCCGGAATTGGTATTCGAGATCGGCCAGATCCTCGTCGGACAGACCTTCGTGCAAGCGGGCATCGAGCGCTTCGATGCGTTCGGGGATTTCGTATTTCTGCAATTCCGAGATTTGGTCCATGTTGAGGCGGGCGAATTGAAGGGCGACCGCGAGTTCGTTCTGGAGCGACAAGCCTTCGCCGAACAACTCGCGGATGACCTTATCGTAATTCAGGCAGCACGCCTGAAACATCGGAAGCCATTTGGCGTCGCTTTTGCCGAGCAGATTATGCTCGACGTCATCGCGGATGAGCTTGATCGCGTCCAGATTCCGTTTCATCCCCGCCGAGAGCGGGCAATCCTGGCGCCGGAGCATCTGGCTTAGAAGGAGCGTCCGCCCGTCGTCCCCGACGATCTTCACCTTTTTGCGGATATAGTGTTCGTGCAGAAGATAGGTCCACGCGACGTTGACGAGGATCGCGAAAATCTCCGTCTTGAAGCTCAGCGTCGGACTGTTGAAAATCTGCACCGCGACGGCCATCGCCTCGCGTGATCGGATCAATCGCTCATCGTCGAACAGGTTGAGACCCGTTCTCGGGTCGAACGCCTTCTTCTTGGTAATGTAAAAGGCCACGGCCTCGTCGGAGGCGGCCGCAATCCGAGCGTTCTGTTTGACCTCGGTTACGCGGGCGCTGTTGATCGTCGCCGCCCGACCGACATTGACCAAAGCCTGAATGTCTTGGTTGCGCCAACCTTTGGCGAGGAGCGCTTTTACCACTACGGTTTCCGCCTTGGTGAGTCGTCCTTCCGGCTTTCTTGCCATCATATCCCCCCGCTGATCACCGTTCAGACGTTGTTTCGAGTTTTCGGAATCCGCCCCCGATCAGTATCTACCGCCCCCTATACTACGCCGCGACGCAACTATTGCATCGTGTGATTTCCTGTCTCTCTTGATGTGCTCCTGACGCCGGGCGGCGGTTCGCCCGGTCCTTTGCAGGGGCCACGCCTTGACCGTCCAGCCGATCCAATCCGAGGCCAAATCACGCGGCGCGCGGATGCTGCGCACCGCGCTCGGATCGTCGATTGCGGCGTGGCTGGACGATGCCGCCGTCATCGAGGTGATGCTGAACCCGGACGGCCGGCTCTGGGTCGATCGCCTGGGCGAGGGCATCAGCGACACCGGCGAGCTGCTGAGCGCCGCCGACGGCGAGCGCATCGTGCGCCTGGTCGCACACCATGTCGGGGTCGAGGTTCATGCGCGCGCCCCGCGCGTCTCGGCCGAGCTGCCCGAGGGCGGCGAGCGGTTCGAGGGGCTGCTGCCCCCCGTCGTTGCCGCGCCGGCCTTCGCGATCCGCAAGCCCGCCGTCGCGGTGTTCACGCTCGACGACTATGCGGCGGCCGGCATCATGGCCGTCGCCGAGGCAGCGGCGCTACGGCACGGCGTCGAGACCCGCGCCAACATCCTCGTCGCGGGCGGCACCGGTAGCGGCAAGACCACACTGGTCAACGCGCTGCTGGCTGAGGTCGCCAAGACCGCCGATCGCATCGTCCTGATCGAAGACACGCGCGAGCTGCAATGCGCCGCGCCGAATCTTGTTGCCATGCGAACCAAGGATGGCGTCGCCTCTCTGTCCGATCTGGTCCGCTCCTCGCTGCGCCTGCGTCCCGATCGCATCCCGATCGGCGAGGTGCGCGGCGCCGAGGCGCTCGACCTGCTCAAAGCCTGGGGCACCGGCCACCCCGGCGGCATCGGCACCATCCACGCCGGGTCCGCGCTCGGCGCGCTGCGGCGAATGGAGCAGCTTATCCAGGAGGCCGTCGTCACGGTCCCTCGCGCGCTGTTGGCCGAGACCATCGACCTGATCGCCGTGCTGGTCCGCGATGGGCACGGCCGTCGCCTCGCCGAGTTGGCCCGCGTCGAGGGTCTCGACCCTACGAGCGGCGATTACCGCCTCATCACACTTTCCACCACCCAACCGGGAGACTTCAAATGATCCATGCCCTCCGGCATGGCGCACGCCGCGCCATGCTCACCGCCTCCGCCAGCGTCGGCGCGCTGATGTTCGCCGCCCCAGCCTACGCGGGCGGATCGTCGATGCCGTGGGAAGCGCCACTGCAATCCATCCTCGAAAGCATCGAGGGGCCGGTGGCGAAGATCGTCGCGGTCATCATCATCATCGTGACGGGCCTTACGCTCGCATTCGGCGATACCTCGGGCGGTTTCCGCCGACTCATCCAGATCGTGTTCGGCCTGTCGATCGCCTTCGCTGCGTCGAGCTTCTTCCTGTCGTTCTTCTCGTTCGGCGGCGGAGCGCTGGTCTGATGTTGGACGGGGCCGAACCGATCGCTGGCTTCCATGCCCCCGTCCACCGGGCGCTGACCGAGCCGATTCTGCTCGGCGGCGCTCCGCGGGCGCTCGCCATCGTCAACGGCACGCTGGCGGGCGCGATCGGTCTCGGCCTGCGCCTCTGGATCGCCGGCCTGGTCATCTGGGCGATCGGCCATGCGCTCTCGGTCTGGGCAGCGCGCCGCGACCCGCAGTTCGTGGACGTCGCCCGTCGCCACCTCCGCTACCCGACATGGATGCAGCCATGATGAGCTTGCGTGAATATCGCACGAAGGCGGCGCACCTCGCCGATTTCCTGCCCTGGGCCGCACTGGTCGGCGAAGGCGTCGTTCTCAACAAGGACGGCTCGTTTCAGCGCACCGCACGGTTTCGGGGACCGGACCTTGACTCCGCGACGCCAGCCGAGCTGGTCGCGGTGACGGCGCGGCTCAACAATTCGCTGCGTCGGCTCGGCTCGGGCTGGGCGATCTTCGTCGAAGCGCAACGCACCCCTGCGCTCGACTATCCTGACGGTCAATTTCCCGATCCCGTCTCGGCACTGGTCGATATGGAGCGTCGCGAACAGTTTCGCGAAGAAGGGGCGCACTTCGAGAGCGCCTATTATCTGACGCTGTTGTGGATGCCGCCGGCCGAGGAAGCCGCGCGCGCCGAAGGCTGGCTCTACGAGGGCCGGTCCACCAACGGCGTCGATCCGTGGGGATTGCTCAAGGGCTTCACCGATCGCAGCGACCGCGTGCTGAACCTGGTCGAAGGCTTCGTACCGGAGGTTCGCTGGCTCGATGATGCCGAGACGCTGACCTACCTGCACAGCACCATCTCCATCCGCCGCCAGCGCGTGCGCGTGCCCGAAACCCCGATGCACCTGGACGCCCTGTTGGCGGACGAGGCGCTGACGGGCGGACTGGAGCCGAAGCTGGGCGAGCATCATCTGCGCACGCTCACCATCGTCGGATTTCCCAGCCTCACCTTTCCCGGCCTGCTCGACGAGTTGAACCGGCTCGCCTTCGAGTATCGCTGGTCCACCCGCGCGATCATGCTCGACAAGACCGACGCGACCAAACTGCTGACCCGCATCCGCCGCCAGTGGTTCGCCAAGCGCAAATCGGTCGCCGCGATCCTGAAGGAGGTGATGACCAACGAGGCGTCGACGCTGCTCGACAGCGACGCCTCGAACAAGGCCGCCGACGCCGACACCGCCCTGCAAGAGCTGGGCGCCGACTATACCGGCATGGCCTATGTCACCGCCTCGGTGACGGTATGGGACCGCAATCCCGCCATCGCCGCCGAAAAGCTGCGGCTGGTCGAGAAGGTCATCCAAGGCCGCGACTTCACCGTGGTCCCCGAAGGCATGAACGCGATCGAGGCATGGCTGGGAAGCCTGCCCGGCCATACCTACGCCAATGTCCGCCAGCCCCCGATCTCCACCATCAATCTCGCCCACCTGATCCCCCTGTCAGCGGTATGGGCGGGGCCGGAACGGGACGAGCATTTCGGTGCAGCCCCCTTGCTCTACGCAAGAACCGAAGGCTCGACCCCGTTCCGGTTTTCCCTTCATGTAGGCGACGTCGGCCACACGCTGATCGTCGGTCCGACCGGCGCCGGCAAGTCGGTGTTGCTCGCGCTCATGGCGATGCAGTTCCGCCGCTACGAGAACGCCCAGGTCTTCGCCTTCGACTTCGGCGGCTCGATCCGCGCCGCCGCGATCGGCATGGGCGGCGACTGGCAGGATCTCGGCGGGATGCTTGGCGACGAGGCCGGCGACGGCGTGCAGCTCCAGCCGCTCGCGCGGATCGACGATCCGGCCGAGCGCGCCTGGGCGTCGGAATGGCTGGCGGCGATCCTCGCCTCAGAAGGCGTCGCGGTCGATCCCCAGGCCAAGGAGCATCTGTGGTCGGCGTTGGGGTCGCTCGCCAGCGCGCCCACGCCCGAGCGGACGCTGACCGGCCTTGCCGTGCTGTTGCAGAGTCAGCAACTCAAGCAGGCGCTCGCGCCCTATTGCATCGGCGGAACATGGGGCCGGCTGCTTGATGCCGAGGCCGAGCGCATCGGTGAAGCCCGTTGCCAAGCCTTCGAGACCGAGGGCCTGGTCGGCGCCGGATCGGCCGCCGCCGTGCTGTCCTACCTGTTCCACCGCATCGGGGACCGGCTCGACGGCTCGCCCACGCTCATCATCATCGACGAGGGCTGGCTGGTGCTCGACAGCCCGGATTTCGCGGCGCAGCTCCGCGAGTGGTTGAAAACGCTCAGGAAGAAGAACGCCAGCGTCGTATTCGCCACGCAGAGCCTCGCCGACATCGAAACGTCGAGCATCGCGCCAGCCATCATCGAGAGCTGTCCGACGCGCATCTTCCTTCCCAACGAGCGCGCGGCCGAACCGCAGATCGCGGCCATCTACGAACGCTTCGGGCTCAATGCGCGGCAGATCGAGATACTGAGCCGCGCCACCCCGAAGCGGGACTATTACTGCCAGTCGCGGCGGGGCAACCGGCTGTTCGAGCTGGGGCTGGGCGAGGTCGCGCTGGCCTTCGCTGCCGCCTCGGCCAAGGTCGACCAGCTCCGCATCGCCGAGATCGTCGAGACCCACGGGGCATCCGCGTTCGCCGTCGAATGGCTGCGCCATCGCGGCTGCGCCTGGGCGATCGAACTTCTTCCCCCCAGCCAGCAGGAGTTACCGCTATGAAGACCCGAATTCTGTGCCGCGCCATCGTGGCCGGCGTCATCGCCACGTCGAGCGTCCTCGGCATTACCGCCGCAACCCCGGCTTACGCGCAGTTCGGCGGGATCGTCTATGACCCGACCAACTATGCGCAGAACGTGCTGACGGCCGCCCGGTCGCTCCAGCAGATCAACAATCAGATCCAGCAAATCCAGAACCAGGCGGCGAGCCTCATCAACGAGGCGCGCAACCTCGCCTCGCTGCCGTTCAGCTCGCTCCAGCAATTGCAGCAGCAGGTTCAGCGGACCCAGCAGCTTCTCGGCGAGGCGCAGCGGATCGCCTACGACGTGCAGAACGTCCAGCAGGCGTTCAACGGCCGCTACAAGGGCACGGCGCTCACCGGCACCAACGCGCAGATGGTCGCCAACGCAAATGCCCGTTGGGAGGATAGCGTCGGTGCCTTCGAGGATGCGCTGAAGGTGCAGGCCGGGGTCGTCGGCAACATCGACGGCGCGCGCACGACGATGGACGGCCTCGTTTCATCCAGTCAGTCGGCGACGGGCGCGCTTCAGGCCGCGCAGGCGGGCAACCAGCTCCTCGCACTGCAATCGCAGCAGCTCGCCGATCTCACCGCTGTCGTCGCGGCGCAAGGCCGGGCGCAGGCGCTCGAATCCGCCCGGCAGGCCGCCGAGGAGGCCGAAGGCCGTGAGCGGTTCCGCCGCTTCTTCGGTCGCGACTGACAGGAGCCCTCGCATGTGGCGCACTGGAAGGATCGCGAGCGTGGCGGCGCTGGCCGGGCTGATGATGACGGTGGCGATCGTCGCCATCACCCGGCCCGACGCGCCTGCGCCATCGCCACGTTCCTCCGTGTCGGCCCGCAACAGCGAAGGCAAGCTCGCTCGCGAACTAGACCGCTGCGCGACGCTCACCATGCCGGACTCCGGCTGCGAAGCGGCTTGGGCTGAGAACCGTCGCCGCTTCTTTGCGAAGGACGCCGCCGCGCCCGAACCGGAGATCGCGAGGCGCGCGGACACTACCCAGGAGACCGCCCCGTGAGCGACACCGGCATCGTCGACACCTTCCTCGACACCTTCACCACCTACATCGACAGGGGCTTCGGCCTGCTCGGCGGCGAGATCGGTTTCCTGTCGACCACGCTGATCGCGATCGACGTGACCATCGCCGGTCTGTTCTGGGCCTGGGGCGCGGACGAAGATGTGATCCAGCGCCTCGTCAAGAAGACACTCTATATCGGCGCGTTCGCCTTCATCATCGGCAATTTCCACACACTGGCGACGATCCTGTTCGAGAGCTTCGCGGGACTGGGTCTCAAGGCGAGCGGAGATTCCTTGAGCCTTGCGGAGTTCATGAAGCCCGGCACGATCGCCGCCAAGGGGCTCGATGCGGCCCAGCCGCTGATCGACGCAGCCGAGGCGTTCAGCAGCCTTTGGGCGGTGTTCGCGAACCTCGCGATCATCGTCGTGCTGTTGCTCGCCTATCTGATCGTCGTCCTCGCCTTTTTCGTCATCGCGATCCAGGTCTTCATCACCTTGATCGAGTTCAAGCTGGTGACGCTTGCCGGCTTCGTCCTCCTACCGTTCGCCTTCTGGAACCGCACCGCGTTCATGGCCGAGAAGGTGCTGGGTCATATCGTGTCGTCCGGCATCAAGGTGCTGGTGCTCGCGGTTATCACCGGCATCGGCACCACGCTGTTCAGCACGTTCACCTCGACGATCGGCCCCGATCCCGATGCGCGGGAGGTGCTGGCGATCGCGCTCGGCGCGCTGTCTCTGCTCGGCCTCTCAATCTTTGGGCCGTCGATCGCCAATGGCATCGTCTCTGGCGGTCCCGCGCTCGGCGCTGGCGCCGCTGCCGGAACCGTGCTCGCCGCTGGCGGCGCACTGGCCGGCGGGGCCGCGGCCGCTCGCCTCGGTGCAGGCGCGGTCGCCGGTGCGATCGGCGGCGCGGCGCGCGGCGCAGCCTTCACCTCGGGTGCCGCCAATAGCGCCTATGCGCTCGGCTCGGCCGGCACGACCGGTGCAGCCGCCGCGGCCGGCGGTGCGGCAGGCGTCGGCAGGGCCGCGCTTGGCGCCGCCCTTTCGCCGCTGAGGAAGGCCGCCGCCTCGCTCAAAGACAGTTATCGCTCTGGCAGCCGCGCCGCCGTCACCGCGTCCGGCGGCACGATCTCGGGCGGTAGCTCCACGCCGACGCCGGATGCATCCGCGGGCGCGCCCGCATGGGCCGCCGCGATGAAGCGGCGCCAGACCATGACCCACGGCGCGACCGTCGCCGCCCACACGCTGCGCTCGGGCGATGGCGGGGGCAGCGGCGCGTCGGTCGATCTCAACCAGAAGGATTGATCCATGTTCAGACGCCCGACCATCCGCTACGGACAGACGCCCGAGCCGACCACGCCTTACCAGCGCGCCGCCCAAGTCTGGGACGATCGTATCGGCTCGGCGCGCGTGCAGGCGAAGAACTGGCGCCTCGCCTTCTTCGGCGCGCTCGCCCTGTCCGGCGGGCTCTCGGCCGGTCTCGTCTGGCAATCGGCGCGCGGCCATATCGTGCCGTGGGTGGTTGAAGTCGATCGGCTCGGCGAGGCCCAGGCCGTCGCGCCGGCCGAGGCCGGCTACCGTCCGACCGATCCGCAGATCGCGTTCCATCTCGCCCGCTTCATCGAGCAGGTCCGCGTGATCCCGGCCGATCCGGTGATCGTCCGCCAGAACTGGCTCAGAGCCTACGACTTCACCACGGACAAGGGTGCGCTCGCCCTCAACGACTATGCGCGCGCCAACGACCCGTTCACGCAGGTCGGCAAGGTACAGGTCGCGGTGGACGTCTCCAGCGTCATCCGCGCTTCGCCCGACAGCTTCCGCGTCGCCTGGACCGAGCGCCGCTATCAGGACGGTAGCCTTGCCGCCACCGAACGCTGGTCGGCGATCCTCACTATCGTCGTGCAACCGCCGCGCACGCCCGACGCGCTGCGCAAGAATCCGCTCGGTGTCTTCGTCAATGCCCTCAACTGGTCGAAGGAGCTGTCGCAATGACCGCAAGTCCGCTTCGCCGCGCCGCTTCGGCTGCGCTGCTCGTTTCCGCCTCCGCGCTGGCCGGCTGCGCCGCCACGTCGGCGAAGCCGCCCGCCATCGTTTACGACGATCCGCCGCGCGAGATCGCCGCGACGCCCGCAGCGCCGCCGCCTCGCGCTGTCGAGGTGGTGACGGTCCCCGAACCGCTGCCACTGCCCGGCCAGTTGAAGCCGGTCACGCAAAGCGCCGCGCCGTCGTCCGAGCCCGCCGATCCCCGCCGCCGCGTCGGCGCGGCTAATGCCGCCGCCCGCGTGCAGCCCGCTCGCGACGGCTTCCTTAATGCGATCCAGCAATATCCGTGGACGGACGGCGCGCTCTATCAGGTCTATACCGCGCCCGGCCAGGTAACGGACATCGCGCTTCAGGAAGGCGAGCAACTCGTAGGGCCGGGGCCGGTCGCGGCCGGTGACACCGTGCGCTGGATCATCGGCGATACGGTGAGCGGCGCGGGCGCGACGGCGCGCGTGCATATCCTCGCGAAGCCCACGCGGCCCGACATTTCCACCAACCTCATCATCAATACCGACCGGCGCACCTATCACCTCGAACTGCGCGCTACGCCCGCGACCTACATGGCTTCGGTCTCGTGGACCTATCCGCAAGACGCGCTGATCGCCTTGCAGAACCGCAACGCGGCGGCTGCGGCCGCCGCTCCGATTGCAACGGGCGTGGACCTCGCAGCGCTCAACTTCCGCTACCGCATCGACGGCGATCGGGCGCCGTGGAGACCGCTGCGCGCCTTCGACGATGGCCGGCAGGTCTATATTGAGTTTCCGGCCGGGATCTCGCGGGGCGAGATGCCGCCACTGTTCGTAACGGGCGCTGCCGGCGACGCCGAACTGGTCAATTACCGCGTGCAGGGCCGCTACATGCTGGTCGATCGCCTGTTCGCCGCCGCCGAATTGCGGCTTGGCGACAAACGCAGCGCGCAGCGCGTGCGCATCGTCCGTGATGGCGCGGACACGCGCGGGGAGCGGCGGCCATGAGCGACCCTGCCGACACGCCTGCAACCGAAGCGCCTGCACCGCAGCCGTCACAGCCCAACCCCCAAGCCTTCCAGCTCAGGAGCGATCCGCCGCGCGTCAAGCGCCTGTCGCGCAAGGCGCTCGCCGTCGTCGGCGTCGCCGCCGGGCTCGGCATCGGCGGTTCGCTGATCTATGCGCTCAAGCCCACCGGCCCACGCGAGGCGAAGGAACTTTACAACACCGACAGCCGCGCGGCCTCCGAGACGATCACCTCCGGGCCGAAGGACTATGGGCAGACGCCCAAGCTCGGGCCGCCGCTGCCCGGCGATCTCGGCCGCCCGATCGTCTCAGCCCAGCAAAGGGGACAGGATGTGCCAGTCCCCCCGGTCGGGGCGCAGCCCGATCCACGCGCGCAGGCCGCCGAGGCCGCGCGCCAGCGCGTCGCCCAGGAGCGGGACGCCGCCCGCACAAGCACGGTGTTCCTCGGCGGCGGCAATGCTGCTGCCGGCGCTATGCCGAGCCTTGCGGCGGCCGACCAGCCCGCCTCATCGCAACCCTTCACGACGCAGCCGAGTCAAGCCGCCCAAGGCGACCAGGCCGCCAAGCGCGCCTTCATAGCGCAGGCGTCGAGCCAGCACACGGTCAGCGCCGAGCGGCTGACCGCGCCAGCATCACCCTACATCGTTCAGGCAGGCAGCATCATCCCCGCAGCGCTCATCACCGGCATCCGTTCGGACCTGCCCGGCCAGATCACCGCGCAAGTGACGCAGAACGTCTATGACAGCATCACCGGCCGTATCCTGCTTATCCGGCAGGGCGCGCGGCTGCTCGGCGAATATGACAGCGAGGTAGCCGCAGGCCAGACCCGCGTCCTTCTCGCCTGGGACCGCCTCATCATGCCGGACGGCCGCTCGATCGTTCTCGAGCGCCAGCCCGGCGCGGATGGCGCGGGTTATGCCGGCTTGCAGGATCGCGTGAACGAGCATTGGGGCAACCTGCTCAAAGCCGCCGCTGTCTCGACGCTGCTCGGCGTCGGCGCGGAACTCGGCGCCGACAGCGAGGACGACCTGACCCGTGCGCTACGGCGCGGCTCGCAGGACACCATCAACCAGACCGGCCAGCAGATCGTGCGGCGGCAGCTCAATGTGCAGCCGACGCTCACCATCCGGCCGGGTCATCCGCTCAGGATTGTCCTGACCCGCGATCTCATCCTCGAACCTGTCGGAGCGCCGCGATGACCAAATTGAAGCTGGGGCCGCTGGCCGACGACAAGCCGGTCAAGCTGAGCGTGGAACTGCCAGCACCGCTGTTGGAGGATCTCAAATCCTATGCGGCCGCGCTGGCGACGGAAACCGGCGCCGCGCCGGTTCCGCCCGAGAAGCTCATCGCGCCGATGCTCAGCCGGTTCATGGCCACTGATCGAGCCTTCCGCCGGCATCGCGCGCAGGCCAACTGACGAGAGGCATGCCGGTCAGTTGCCGAAGAACCGCTTGTGCCGCGCCCTGCCGTCCGCCTCGGTGATCGCCATGTCGGCATTGAAGCATTCGTCGCCGTGCGCAGAACCGTTTGCGCATCGCTTCATCACGTCCCGCGCTTCGTCGAGATGGGCCGCGAAATAAGGCTTGCCGCGCGCCTCGCTCTCTCCCATCGGCGCTAATGCGGCGGGGGTCGGGCTTGCCACGGCGACCGCTAGCTCGACGGGTGCGATCACCGGGCGCAAGACGAAACCGCCTGCGAAGCCAATGCCCAAAGTAACCAGCGCGATGTTGACTGCCTTGCCTTGTGACATAGCGCCAAACTCCAATAATAATCTGCTCAATCTATTGAAATCTTGGAAGAACATCAAAAGCCAGCGCGTATCGATCTTTGATGAATCCGAGAAAACGGTGAAGCGCGGGATTGCCGTTGCCGTCACGCCAGCACGCGGAGTAGCCGGTCAGTGCCGGTCCCTGCTCGCCGTGTATCGGCCTATAAACGACGTCGGGATAGCGCGCTCCGGTAGAGCCCTCGCAAACGATGCTGACGCCCGCGCTTCCGCCGAGAATGCTTAACACGGTCTCCCTGCTCGCCTGCGGCATTCGGATGTCCGGTTTCGCACCAGACATGGCCAGTCGGCCCAGCAGCATGTCCCGTATCTCCGGGCCAGGATCAGTGATCGGCAACAGGAACTGTTCGTCGCGAAGATCTGTCCAGTGAAGCACATCGCGTTCCGCAAGCGGATGCGAGGCGGGCAGCGCAACTAGCATCCTCTCGCTCCATATTGCCTCGAAGCGGAACCCGTTATGGCCGGCAACGCCCATGAGGATCGCAATGTCGATCTCCCCAGTATCGAGGCCCGCAAGTAGGGCGCTGCGGTCCGCTTCGACGCAATCAAAGCCGACGTCGGGGTACGTGTCCCGCCAGCTCATTATCGTTGCCCGTAGATTGCCGGCAGAGACCGAACCGTTGTGCCCCAGCACGATGCCACCCGCGCGGCCTTGACCGGCCGCCCGCATCATCGCCACAAGCTTGTCTGCCGTCGCTACCATTGGTTTCGCCCCGCGAATGAAGGCGTTTCCGGCCAGCGTCATCGTGACGCCGGCACGCGAGCGCTCGAAGATCGACATTCCGATCGAATGCTCGAGCTTCAGGACAGCCCGACTCAGCGTCGATTGCTCGACATCGAGCGCACGGGCCGCTCGATAGAAGCTGCCATGATCCGCGGCAGCGATCGCGTACCGTAGCTGGCGGATGTCAAACGACATCATCCCGCTCACGATCACGCGCCCGCTGCTTATCATGTTGCGGGAGCGGTGCGTCGCGCGCGGCCTTGAACAGCACGATGCCCGCTTCGAGCCGGTCCAGAATGAAATGGTCTTTGCTGGCTTTGGCAGATTTGATGTCCGCCTTGGAAAACACCGACAGCGAGACCGCGCAGCGGTTTCCCAATTCACGAGCGATGATCGTTTTCGCGGAACACCAACAGGTGTCGTCTGCATAGAGGGTATGATTGACGACAACCCAGAATTCGTAGTCCGAAAAATAGAGCGAAGCCTTGTCCTCGTACCAATTGCGTCGGGCATAGGGCCCAATGAGCACGATCTTCTGAATCGTGCCTGAGACCGGAGCCGCCACGCCCTCAAACGAGGCGGTCGCACGCAAGATGCGCGTGATCCGTTCGATTTCCTGTTGCTTCCTTCGGATGAGATGCCCGACGCGCGCCATGATCACCTCGCGCGCATAGACATCCTCGATAAGCTGGTTCTGTCGCGGCACGTGAGCACCTCAATTTGCCGTTTCACGAGTTCAGGAAATTGATCGGCAAAGGACGGTAGCGGCAATCCTACCGAACGGAGGGGCTCGCTGATTAAACCAGGTAATTGAGGCTTACATAACCGTCCCGAGCTGCAGCAAGCACGAGCTGGCTTCGAGTCTTTACGCCATAGCGCCGCCGGGCACCTTCAACGTATTCGTGGATCGTACCGGGGCTGAGGCCGAGGATCTTGCCCATTTCCCACTCGGTTTTTCCAGCCGCGATCAATCGAAGACAGTCAATCTGTCGCGGACTGAGGGGGCTGCCATGAGCTTTGACCGCGCGGCCTTTGATCAGAGCGCGTCCTTTCTGAAACGCCATTCCGCCGAAGAGCTGGGCTGCGGTCGCTTCGGAATAGGTGAACGGCCGGTCTTTTGGACGGGCTATGGTGAAAAAGGCACCACGCTCGCCGGGAATGCGGAAGGGTAGCGTATAACCCGTCACGAGCCCGTGAGCACGGCCGCGTTCAAGAACCAAAAGCTGGGCGCGCGTTGGGGCGATCACTTCAGCGATGCGTTCCCAACAAAGGCCGGTGGGACTCCGGATGCTGGCGGCATGAACCGGATCATCGCGATACAGTCGAGCGCTGATGAACTCGTCCACCCAGGATGACGGATAGTTAGTCAACATCAAGCAGTCCGGACGATGTTCGTACAAGTCGCCGTCATCGACGAGCGCAAACCAACGGAATCCAAATTGCTGGATTGCAGCGTCAATCACCGCCGATAGCTGCGCGCTAGTCTCGGCCGCTTCACATGCCCTATCGACTTCCTCAAAGTCCCTTAGCTGTGCCGAATCCAAAGCTTTGGTCATTTGCGATCTCACACAATTACAGGTCGTTCCGTAAATTGGAGGCTTCCAGTGCCAATCGGTTCCATGGCCACGTTTCAGCGCGCTCGCCGCACGCGATCAATATGGGCGATAGCTTTCGACATACGCCGCTCGATCGCTTTTACACTCAGACCGGTCTGATTGGCGATATCCTTATAGCTGACGCCGTCGCGGCGATGAGCGAGAAAGATTGACCGGGTCTTCGGCGACAAACGGGCCAGCGAGGCCTGAAGTCGTTTGAGCTGATCGCGCGCCTCAAGCGCGGCGATCGGATCGTGCCCCGCCACCGGGACCTCGTCGATCGGAACATGCCAAGCCAGCGGACAACGCAGTGCGATCTTGGCCCTGTCTCGGAGCAGATTGGAGGCGATTGTGCTGAGGTAGGCTTCTGGCCGTTCGATCGGCGTGCCATACTTTGCCCGTACGCCGGCGAGCCGTGCGAAACTTTCCTGAACGAGATCGGCCGCGTCCTGCCGCGCTCCGTGGCGCGCGAAGAAGCGAAGCAGTCGCGCACAATGCATGCGATGAAGTTCTCCAAGTCCGATTAGCGAGGTCGTCGGCCCATTCTCGCTGGACAATGAATGGGCGCCGGGCGATGACGCCGACTGGCTGGGGGTGGGGACCATAATCGCGCTCCAAATCGCACCGTCGGCGACCTCCGGCGGCAATTCGGTCGAAGTAGAAAAGGTGTCGGTGATGCTGACAATCCCTCCAAACAGAGGGATTGGCCCTGGGCTTGTGCTGTCGGCCGTGCCTTGGATCCCATCCAGATCGGCGATGACTCGTCCAAAAATCGGTGGCGCCCGCGCGCCGCCACTGACATGCATGGGTGATGTTTGGCCTGTTACAGCTACCCTTCGCCGATCTCCGCTGTCTCGCAGACGACCGCTTCGATCGAGTGCCGCGACCTGACTGGTCGGCCGACGATCCCGGCGAGTGCTTCGTACGCGGCTTTGGCAAGATGTCAGCGCGCAATGCTACGGGCTATGGCCTGATCGGCGAGCGCGGCTATGTCGAGTTCGATCATGCTGTCGCGTTCCCGACACCCGTCCGCCACAAGCAGGATGGTTGGCCTCGGGAAATCCCACTCCTGCTCTGGTTCCGCCGGATGTATTTTGATGGAGACATCGCCGGCCGCTTCGAGTTCGGTTTCATGGCCGACTCCGAAATCGAGCAGGCGTTCTTCGCGGAGAATCCCGAGCTGCGCTATGACCTGACCGAAATCGCACGAACGATCAAAGAGACAAAAGTCGAGATTCGCTCGCCAGACGAATCCCGGACTGAAAGCCGCCTCGATCGGTGCGGCACTGCGTTGGCCCGAGCCTATCTCACGGCCACAACAACGCGGGATGGACTGAAGCGCTATCCGCCTGCCGACCTCGAAGGCCGCTTCCTCTTGCTCGGCCCATCGACTGTCCATCTGCGCGTTCCGGTCACCTTGCCGGTGGTGGAGACAGAGGACCGTCGCCCGATCCTGGAAACTGGCGATGATCGCCTGTTCATCACATCAGCTGCTGGGTCGGCCCGTCGCAACACGGTCGCCGTCCAAATCTCGCCCACGGCGTCGCGTCGCGAACCGTCTACCGAGCGCGCGCGGCGCGTGCTCTTTGCCCACCTAAACGCGATGCTCTTCGCCTATTCGCATTTGGTCAGCGTAACCGATGTCAAGGAGATTGCCCGCCGCCGGCTTCGACTTCGCGACCTGACCGAGAAAATGCTGAAGCGCTTCGAAGATCTGAAGCCCGCTTCGGACAATGCGGAGGACGCGGCGTTTGCGGGGGCAATGGCAGCCTTCAGCGCGGCGCACGCCGGGCGGATCGACGAACTGACGCAGCGGCTACAGAATCTGGCAGATCAAGCCGCTGAGGAAAGCAGGGGCGGAAAGGCGTTCAATTGGGGGAGGTCGCTTTTCGAGCAGATCTTGATCAAATCTGCCGAGGCCATCGCAACGGGAGCGACCTCGATAAAATAGGTTGGGCAGCACCGAATGCTCAGCCCGTCTAGCTCGTGTGGAGCATTCGCTCCGAAACTCGTGCCGTATCAATAGGTGTCAGCCCGGGCTTTGACAAGGGCCGGCAGCTTATCTTTCTCCTTAAGCCGCGGGTTTGGTGATGGGCCCCTCCGCCTCCGACTTAGGTTCGCTTATGATGTTAGTGCTAAATTTGAACGATTGACCACTCTTCCACATCGACAGCATGACCACCGCCAACTTTCTCGCTAGTGCCGTGGTCACGCGCCTATAGTTGCTGCGCTCCCGAAGATTGTCAGCCCAAGCCCGAAGCGGCCCCACTTCGCCCTTCTGCCGCATCATGGCCGCAGCCGCACTTACAAGATGAGTCCGAGTCATGGAGTTCCCCATCTTACTGATCCCCCATCTAACGGAGCTAGTACCGGACTGCTTGAGACGCGGCACCAAACCGAGATACGCTCCGACATCGCCGTTGCGTTTAAATCGTGCCGGGTCTTCCACGCTGCTGTAGAAGGATAGGGCGGTGATCGGCCCCACGCCGGGAATCGTAAGGAAGCGCGAGCATATGGGGTGATCCTTCGCCATGTGCATCAAGGCCCGATCTATCTTCTCCAAGTGCCGCCTGGTCGCCTCACAGATGTCCAGCACCGGAACGATATCATCGGAAAGGTCAAATCCCTCCCGCTCTCGAATATTATTGATTTCGGCCAAGACGTTACGGCGCAGGCTCGTAGCGGAGTAGCACTTATCAAGCTTTCCACCATTGAGGCGGAAAGCGGACCTAATGGCGCCTTCACCTGCCATACGATGCTGTATCAGCTTCTGCCGAAGCATTAGCTTCGAACGAAGGAGTTGGCATTCTATTCCTTTTACCGTCACTTCCGAGACGACGCCCATTCCCAGACGGACTAAGTCCGAGAGGCCGCTTGCATCATTCGGATCTGTCTTGTTTGCTCGAATGGCGAGAAATTTACTGGCTTGCCGAGTATCGAAGACGTGGACCCTGTAGCCATGATCACGTAGTTTTCGGGTTAGGTGGATTCCGGTTGATCCAGCCTCAAGGCCTATCGTCACATGCTCAGGTTGGCCACAGCCGTCGAGAAAGCTGATAACGCCTTCGATTGTCGCTGGCAGCAATGCTTCGGCAATGGGCAATCCTTCGTCGCATTTCGCACAAGCAGCTAATTCGTCAGCGCCTACGTCAAACCCCACCCAAACCCGTCGCTCTACCACAGAATGCCTCGTTACAATGTTTCGCGAGACCCGGCGCCAAGACCTGAATCAAGGTCGAAAAACGCCTTCGTGAAATGGACGGCGTCCGTGCCTCGCGCCCCTTGAGGGGACGGGCCTCATCGCTAGGGTTGGTTAAAAGTGCGTTTAGATCGCGAAACAACGGGGGGGTGTCGCATGACTTGAGCCAGGGTCTTAGCCCTACATGTTCTCGCGCGATCACACCCCCCGCGACCATTCGGCCATTGGCCCTTTATCGAGCCTTTACGCGCACGTCACGCTCGTCGCCAACGGAAGGAGTTATTGTGTGTTCCAGTTCCTATATTCCAAGGCCGCAATGGAGGGAATGATGGAGTACCACATCAGCAGGACGAAGAACGGCGCGACCGACGGCGTCGAAATCTGGAAGGGCAGTCCGTTCGAGGCGGTCAAGAATCATGCCCGTGATGCCGTCGGTCTCGGCCTGGCCGACCGTGTCGAAGTCCGCGACGCATCGCAGATGCTGGTATTTTATTATCCTCGCGTATTTCGGCTGGCCTGACCGATGGTGCACGGCGAACCCCGCGACGCCGCCCAGCGTTCAGGCAGCGCTGACGCGACGGCCGGCGTCCGGTTCGCTGATCACTACCGCAAGGTGACGGACGGACGTCGCGAGTGGCTGAGCGTGCATCTCGCCGCGGGCGCCACTACCCCATTTGGTGAGCGGCTGCTTGAGGCTCTCGCCGCAATCGACATGCGCCTGCCGGGCGCGGGATCCAGATTCGTCGAAGAGCTTGCGGCCATCCGCTACGTGCCTACCCTTGATGACCCGGCAGCTTGGAGGGCCGGCTTCGAACAACTGATTCAAAAGCTCGGTGAGATTCTCGTCGCGCGCGCCTTGTTCGAGGCCGAATGGCCTGAGGGCACAAGCTTCACACTGGAACCGACCAATCCCGTCACCGGTGCCAAGCCAGAGATTCTGATCGACACGCCTGCCCACCAATGGCTGTTCGAGGTCAAGTGCCCCGCTTTTATCGATTATCAGGACCGGCGAGATGCCAACGGCCGGCAATTGCCTGTCAGAGGCCCGCTGGGCAATATGCCAGGCATGCGTGACGGCACCACGCTGCCGCGAGACAACGTGCTCAAGGATTTTCTTGTAAGCGCCGAGCGGAAGTTCCGGGACTTCTCAACCAAGCCCCGCACCGGCCTTTTGGTGGTTCTGTGGGATGGCTACATTTTCGAGATCACATCAGCGCTCAGCCACACCGAGGCCGGCCTGCTCACTGATAAGTCTTGGTATCAGCGCGATGGCATACGAGTGCCTTTTACTGCGGTTGAGGGCGTCATTATTCTCAACCACCTCGAAGTTATCAAGGTCGCCGCGCAGGAGAAATGGCAGGCGCGTCAGGACGATCCCTTCCGCATCGAGACCGTCGGTCAGCCGCCAAACGCGTGGTGTCCCAATCTCGGTCGCGGTGCGCTCGATCCGGATATCGCGCGGTTGTTCAACGCGCACCCGCTCGATGAGGTCGCGTTTGCCGCTGACTACGCCCCCAAGGATTTCGTCATGTGGATTGATCCTGGCGCGGCAGCTCGTGAACACCGCAGAGCTCAGCGAAAGCGTCGACTACTCGGTGGAACATCGACCCTTACGACACACCGCTGAACATCCGTATCCAGTGCGGGGCCCCGCGTCCGGAGCGATTCGAACTCGAACTTCTGTCCCGCCGCTCGACGCGACACGGAAACGCAAGTCTGAAGCCAGCTCTGGCATCGTTCACGCGGAAGCATTTTGCACCGCCTCGATGGCGCCGGAAAGATGATCGTTCCAGGTTGAAAGCGCTGCACGCTTTTCAGGTTTCCAGTCGTGGCGTTGATAAATGCCCGCCACTCCAGATCGCGAGCCACCGACATGGTTGAGCACCGCTTCGGTCACCTCAAACCGGACTCCGAGCCTTTGAAAGCCGGTTGCCAGAGTTCGCCTGAGGTCGTGGAGGCGCCAAGGCGGCATGGAACTGTCGTCGTCCTTGGCAATCGAACTGCCTTTGCCCTTTGAAATCAGCTTATCGAGCTTCGTCTTGCCCTTGTGATAAGCCGTGAAGGCCGCACCGGTCGCCGTTGGAAACACCCTCCCGCGAATTGGCCACTTTTCGCTTCCCGCCACCTTGTCGAGTTCGGACATCGCGAGGTCATTGAGCGGTATGGTGGTCGGCTCGCCGTTCTTCGTCCGATCGCCGGACAGCCGCATCTCACGCTCCCCGCGATCCAACTCCTGCCAGTGAAGCCCGCCGATCTCTTCACGACGCTGGCCGGTAGCAATGAGGAGTCGCACGATCGACCCAAAGCACCGATGGCATTCCGGGGCATGGATCCAGACCCTCGCCAACTCGCTGTCGCTCAGCCAGCGCTCGCGAGGTTTAACGGCTTTCGGCGTTTCCATGCCTTCCATTGGGCTTCTGTCGATGTCGCCACGGCTCACCGCCCATCGAAATAGGCGCCTCAGCACCGCGAACACGTTACGACGATTGGCGGCCTGAGCTGCCGGCATGCTATCGAACACGGCCACCACATCAATGCGCGTGATTGCGGGAAGCGCCTTGTCCCGCAAGACGGGTTTGACGTGTCGCCGAAGTGAGCGCGTTACGAGTGTCGACCAACCTTTCCCTTTGCAATCCGCCGCAAAGCGATCGGCATAGTTGGAAAAGGCAAGGTCGACAGCCTCGCGCCGTCGCTGCTTATCCGATTCGACCGGGTCGATCCCTTGGGCGACGAGGCGGAGGAGTCTCGTCGCCTCCTCGCGAGCGGTGAAGGGCGTCCATGGCGAGCCATGACCGCCGATGGTGTAGCGACGCGTCTTCGCCTCGCGTCCACCCATACGATACTGGACGACATAGGACGCAGAGCCGCCTGCGGTAATCTTGAGTCCGAACCCCTTCAGTTCGTCATCCCAAAGGAAGCCGGTAACAGCCCCAGCCTGGAGAGCATCGAGGGTTCGCTTGGTGATTTTTCCGGTGGCCATGACGAACCTCATGTACCAGAAAAGTAATCACCCAGCAATCACCGGAACGGAAACCGGCGGCGGCGGACGGCGGCGGGTTTCGAACTAAACTACTGAAATATAGTATTTAATGGTGACAAGCTATTGATCTAAATCCGCCGGTAACGGAAGTACCAGATCTCGTGCCCCTGCGCCCGCGCCTTGGCGGCATAGCGGGTTTCGGGCCAGCCGGCGGGCCGCTGCTGGAAATCCTGCGGCCCCTGCGCCAGCCACTGGAACTGGTCGGTGTGGCGGCGCATCACCATCAGCGCGTGGCGCAAGTAGATCGGGTGATCGGTGCCAAAGCGGAATTCCCCGCCGGGCTTCAGCTTGCGGGCGAACAGGTCCACCGGCCCGTCGTTCATCATCCGCCGCTTGGCATGGCGCGCCTTGGGCCAGGGATCGGGATGGAGCAGGTAGAGGAACGACAGCGTGCCATCGGGCACCCGCTCCAGCACTTCCAGTGCATCGCCGTGGTGGATGCGCACATTGCCCAGCGGCGGGTGGGCGCCATTATCGCCATCCACATGGGTCAGCGCCTGGGCCACGCCATTGAGAAACGGTTCGGCGCCGATAAAGCCGTGATCGGGCAAGAGATCGGCGCGATAGGCCATGTGTTCGCCGCCGCCAAAGCCGATCTCGAAATGCAGCGGGCAATCGTGGCCAAACAGGGCCTTGGCGGTAACCGGCCCTTCTGTCGGCACCGCGATCCGCGGCAACAGGGTATCGACCAGGGCTTGCTGCCCCTGGCGCAGGGGCTTGCCCTTGGCGCGGCCGTAGAGTCGGTTGAGCGTGGTCGGATCGCCGGGTTTGTGTGCCGTCATGGGGCGCAGCCGATGGCAGGGGCGCGGGGCCTGGTCAATGCCTGCGGTAAAAACCGCACGGTTTTGCTTGATCTGTGATCGATCTTTGCAAAGATCGGCCATGGTCACCGATCCCACCATTGCCCGCCCGCATACCTACTATTCCGCCAGTCTGGCCAACGACGTGGCTTGGCCGGTGCTGCAAGGTGATCACAGCGCGGACGTAGTCGTCATTGGCGGTGGCTTTACCGGCGTGAACACCGCGCTGGAACTGGCCGAGCGGGGCTTTTCGGTGGTGCTGGTGGAAGCCAACCGCGTCGGCTGGGGCCAGAGCGGGCGCAACGGTGGCCAGGTCACCGGCAGCCTGTCGGGCGAAGGCGAACTGCGCAGGCAATGGAAACGCCGCCTGGGCGCGGAACTCGATGACTTCATCTGGTGGCTGCGCTGGCACGGCCAGGACGTGATCGCCGCGCGCGTCGCGCGCCATGGCATCGACTGCGACCTCAAGCACGGCCACATCCACGCCGCGATGAAGCCGTCGCACATGGCCGAACTGGAAGACACCTTTGCGCAAGGCTGCGCGCGCGGCATGGGCGACGATGTCGTGCTGCTCGATGCCGCCGGCATGCGCGATCACCTGGAAAGCCCGCTCTATTGCGGGGGCCTGCTCAACAGCCGCAACATGCACCTCCACCCCCTCAAGCTGTGCCTGGGGGAAGCGCAGGCAGCCGAGCGGCTGGGCGTGCGGATTTTCGAGGGCTCCCCGGTCCTCGACGTGGTCCACGGCCCGCGCCCGCAAGTGGTCACGGCCCAGGGCCGCGTCACCGCCAACCAGGTGATGATCGCGGGTGACGTCACTCACAAGCTGGAGCGCAAGCGGCTGTCGGGCATGATCTTTCCGGCGGTGGGCGGCATCGTCACCACCGAACCGCTGGGCGAAGCGGCGCAGGCGATCAACCCGCACGACCTGGCCGTCTACGATTGCCGCTTCGTGCTCGATTACTATCGCCTCACCGCCGACGGGCGCCTGCTGTTCGGCGGCGGCGCCAACTACTCGGGCCGCGAATCGCGCTCCTTTGCCGAGGAACTGCGCCCGGCGATCGAGGCCACGTTCCCGCGTCTCAAGGGCGTGAAGATCGACCACGCCTGGTCCTGCGCCATGGGCATCGTGATCAACCGCGCGCCGCAACTGGGCAAGCTGGCCAGCAACGTGTGGTACGCGCAGGGCTATTCCGGCCACGGCGTCGCCACCAGCCACGTCGTGGCCGAAGTCATGGCCGAAGCCATTGCCGGCACGATGGAACGCTTCGACGTCTTCGCCGCGCTCAAGCCCGTGCGCCTGCCCCTGGGCGACCTGCTGGGCAACCCGCTGCTCACGCTCGGCATGCGCTGGTATCTGCTGCTGGAGAAGTTCCGCTAGGCGTTTGGACGGGGCGCGCGGTGGGTTTCACCCCTATCTCCGCGATTCCGCGTGAATCCATTTGGCACGCGGAGTCGCGGAGCGGCTCGGTAGGGCAGCTACCCGAGATCGTGCCCTAGAAGGTACCGCTTCCGACTCCGTCCTAAAATGACTTGATCTGTGACCATGCATACCACTTAAATTGGCCATGACCGACGACATGTCCGACGAAGATGAAGACCGCTGGTGCGCCGAGCAGCGAGCCAACGTCATAGCTTATCTTGCTGGCGAAAAATGCGCCTCGACAAGTGTGGGCGAATGGCCTGCTTGGTATATGCCGCCGCTCTTATCGGTGTGGGCCGTTGAAAGCGCAGAACGTCCCGGTTCGGTCGGATGGTGGGCAATATCCGGTGATTTTCCAACAGACTACACGGAATGTCGTGGCGAGCGTCACCCACGACAAGGCTTGCGTGACATCGGGCGGCGATGGCAGATTGCTGCGGAACAATGGCTAAAGGGGGAAACTGCCCAAAGCTGGCGATTGGGCGACGGCAAGCGCCATGCAGAGCTGGCCCCTCTGCTTGCCGCGCGCGCGAAAATGTTCCTGGAGATCGCGGAGGATGACGCGATCTGGGACGAGTAAATCGCGTCCGCTCTGCCAATTGTTCGGTCATATCCAGCTATTGCCAGGAGGTCCGATAGCGGCCGGCTGCTCTCGGCCCCAGAAGGCAACGTCCCACCACTTTCACCCCCACACCCTCGTCATTCCCGCGCAGGCAGGAATCCAGATTCCGAGGTGGCATCAAAAAGCGGATGGTTGTCCTTGTCGCGGGGTTGCCACTGGATTCCCGCCTGCGCGGGAATGACGAAGTTGTAGGCGGCCCAGACAACTTGCGCCACCCAACACACATACAGGCCGTCAGCCGCGCCCCATCGAGTCCACCCACTGCCCACCAATGTTACACGTGAAACACCAAACGAAAACGGCCCGTCGTGGGAACGGGCCGCTTCGGGATTGTTTGCTGGGGTAGAGTGTCAGGCCGCTTCGATGGCCGACATGTCGTCGGGATCGCGCAGCACATAGCCGCGGCCCCAGACGGTTTCGATGTAGTTCTCGCCGCCGCAGGCGTGGGCCAGTTTCTTGCGCAGCTTGCAGATGAACACGTCGATGATCTTGAGTTCCGGCTCGTCCATCCCGCCATAGAGATGGTTGAGGAACATTTCCTTGGTCAGCGTGGTGCCCTTGCGCAGCGAGAGCAGTTCCAGCATCGCGTATTCCTTGCCGGTCAGGTGCACGCGCGCGGCGTCCACTTCCACCGTCTTGGCATCGAGATTGACCGAAAGCTTGCCGGTGCGGATGACCGACTGCGAATGGCCCTTGGACCGGCGCACCACGGCGTGGATGCGGGCGATCAGCTCTTCGCGGTGGAAGGGCTTGGTCACATAGTCGTCGGCGCCGAAGCCGAACGAGCGGACCTTGGAGTCCATTTCCGAAATGCCCGAAAGGATCAGCACCGGCGTCTGCACTTTGGCGACGCGCAGCTTCTTGAGCACGTCGTACCCGTGCATGTCGGGCAGGTTCAGGTCGAGCAGGATGATATCGTAGTCATACAGCTTGCCGAGATCGAGGCCTTCCTCCCCCAGGTCGGTGGAGTAGACATTGAACCCTTCGGCCGTCAGCATCAATTCGATGGCCTTGGCCGTTGCCGGCTCGTCCTCGATCAGCAGCACGCGCATGGATCAGCCCCTTCTTGCCATTCCCCTGGCACCAGCCTCTGCGAATTGAGGCGCGTGCCCGTCATTAACCATAGGACCAATGAACATGAAAGGTTAATTTAACGTAAGCACAGGTCCCGTGTCGGTCGGCATTAACCAGCAGGCATGGCGGGCAACGCCGAATTATTCGCTCTTGCGCAAACGGCGTACCTTAATGCCCCCCAAGGCCATCGGCGATACTGTCTGCTTTGCCCAATCGTAAGTCCACAGGGTTAACGATTTTTTCCAATACCCATCGGGAAAAACGCCCATTCCGGAGTAGATCGGCGCTAAAATCGCTCAATCCGTCACGATTCCCAGGCGCGCCGCGGCATCGCGCAGCTTTTGCGCGTTGGCCGGCTGCCCGCGGAACGCGGCCAGGCCCTTGTCCAGCGCCTTGACCGCATCGTCACGCCGCCCCTGCTGCACGCGGCTGCGAATCAACAAGATCCAGCCATCGACATTGGCCGGATTGCGCGCCAGCCGGGCTTCCAGGCCATCCACCATGCCGCGCGCCATGGCATCGCGCGCACCGCTGCCGGCGGGCGTGCCCGACACGATCTTGAGTTCGGCATTGGCGGGCCCGGGCAGTGCACCCTTCTTGTGGTCCTTCGCGCCGTCCTTTGCCCCGCCCTTGGTCTTGTCGGGCTTGGGCAGGCGCGCCTGGGCATCGGCAATCGCCAGGCGCTTTTCCACTTCGATATGGTGGCGCTTGCCCACCGAGCGGATCACGCTGCGGATATCGCTGGCATAGGGCGCATCGGGCGGCGTCTCGCTCAACTGGGCAAACCAGGCGCGCAGCGCGCGGCGGTGCTGCCCGGCCAGATCGAGTGAGAGCGCCTTGAAGTAACGCGCGCGGGCATTCTTGGGATCGCGCGCCAGAGCGTGGTCGAAAGCCAGGCGCGCGGCGCGCGGCATCTTGCCTTCGCGGCGCGAGGCCATGACCAGCGCCTCGCCCAGGAACGAAAAGGTTTCGGCATGATCGGCATCGAGCCAGGTGGCCCGGCGCAGCGCGCGCGCCGCATCCTTGTAGCGTTCGTTCTGGAAATAGGCCCAACCCAGCATGCGCCAGCCCTGCACGTCTTCGGGATCGTCCTTCAGCCGCTGTTCCATCCGCGCGATGGTATCGTCCACCACCGGCGATGGTTCGGGGCTGGGGGTGGGATCGGGCGTGGCATCCGCTGCGCTGGCGGCCGGCGTGCCGGTCGGCGCCGTGCTGGCATCGGGCACGGGCACGGGCATGCCGCTATCCAGCACCACCGGCACCACTTCGGGGCGCGGTGGCCCGGCCTCGGCCGCCACCAGTTCGGCCGGGCGCTCCAGGCGATAGATGCCGATGCCGCCGCCCACGATCGCCGCCACCGTCAGAACCCCGATCGCCACGCCACGCCACACCGGCGGTTGCGGCCCGCCGGCAGGAGGAGTCTCGTCGGTCTGGTTCATCGTGTCGTCCCTCATGCCGGGGTTCCCCGGCCCTTTCCGCGCCGCCGCATTATCTTGGGCATGCCCCCCCGGTCAACGCAAGCCGGTCAACGAACCCCGGCCAGGGCTTTTTGGCGGCGCCGCTGCACCGAACTGCCCAGGCCGATCGCCTCGCGATACTTGGCCACGGTGCGCCGCGCCAGATCGAACCCGCGCGCCTTGAGCAGATCGACCAGGGCATCGTCGGACAGGATCGCCTTGGGGTCCTCGCCGTCGATCAGCTGGCGAATCGCGGCCTTCACCGCTTCGGCCGAAACCCCTTCGCCATCGGTCCCCGCCACGCCGGAGGTGAAGAAATACTTCAATTCGAACGTGCCGCGCCGGCAATGCAGGTACTTGTTCGACGTCACCCGGCTGATCGTGCTTTCGTGCATCTGCACCGCCTCGGCCACAGTGCGTAGTGTCAGCGGGCGCAAATGCGAGACGCCGTGGCGGAAAAAGCCGTCCTGCTGCTTCACGATCTCGGCCGCCACTTTGAGGATGGTCTTCTGCCGCTGATCCAGCGCTTTCACCAGCCAGTTGGCATCGGCCAGCTTTTCGCCCAGCCAGGCCCGCGCCGCCTTGCCCACGCAAGAGCGGCGCATTTCGACGTAATAGCTGCGATTGATCAGCACCCGTGGCAGCGTGGCGGGATTGAGGCTGATCGCCCAGCCGCCGTCGGGCGCCGGGCCGATGAGAATGTCGGGGCTGATCGCCTCGGCCGGGCCGCTGCCGAAACGCAACCCCGGCTTGGGATCATAGCCGCGCAATTCGGCCAGCATGTCGGCAAAGTCTTCCTCGTCCACCCCGCACAGGCGGCGCAGGCGGGCCAGTTCGCCACGGCCCAGCAGTTCCAGGTTGTCGAGCAGGCGGGCCATGATCGGATCATAGCGATCCGCCTCGCGCGCCTGCAGCGCCAGGCATTCGCCCAGGCTGCGCGCACCAACACCGGTGGGATCGAGCGACTGGACGAGCGCCAGCGCCTGTTCCACCAGCGCCAGGGGCACGCCCAGCGCCTCGGCCACTTCGGGCAGGCTCATGCGCAGATAGCCGGTCTCGTCCAACTGGTCGATCAGCCAGCGCGCCACGAACAGCGCCCTGGCGTCGGACGTGGTCACCCCGATCTGGCCATGCAGATGCTCGGCCAGCGAGGCTGCCCCGCTCGCGCGCTCGTCGATATCCGGGCCTTCGCCACCGCCGCCGGTCTCGGCGCCGATGCTGCCTTCGCCCAGGCCCGGCGCCGGGCTTGCAAGGCCGCCGTCACCGGTGTCGCGATCAAGATCGAGCGCAGCAGTGTCGATATCGAGCGGACGATCTTCTGCCGCACGGCCTTCGCCCACCAGCTGGTCCACCGGGCTCGATTCCAGATGGGTGCGGCGCCCCTCTTCGGGCACGCCGTCCTCGCCGCCGGGCAGCGCCGGCGCTGTATCGCCGATTTCCAGCAGCGGGTTGGCATCCAGCGCTTCGCCGATGAACGTCTCGACCTCGAGATTCGACAGCGCCAGCAGCTTGATCGCTTGCTGCAACTGCGGCGTCATCACCAGCGATTGCGACTGGCGGATATCGAGGCGAGGACCAAGGGCCATGGCCGGCCGTGTTAGGCGCGTATGGTAAAGGGAATGCGAAAGGCGCCACGCCTCACAGCGTAAAGCCCTCGCCCAGATAGAGCCGGCGCACGTTGGGATCGGCCACCAGCGCTTCGGGGCTGCCGGCAAACAGCACCTGCCCGCCATAGATGATGCAGGCGCGATCGACGATATCGAGCGTTTCGCGCACGTTGTGGTCGGTGATCAGCACGCCGATGCCGCGCTTCTTCAAGTCCTTCACCAGATCGCGGATATCGCTGATCGAGAGCGGGTCGATCCCGGCAAAGGGTTCGTCGAGCAGGATGATCGAAGGCCGTGCGGCCAGCGCGCGGGCGATTTCACAGCGCCGCCGCTCACCGCCCGAAAGCGCCATGGCCGGGCTCGTGCGCAGCCGGGTCAGGCTGAATTCGTCGAGCAAGCGGTCCAGTTCGGCCACGCGGGTGGCCTTGTCCGGCTCCACCAGTTCCAGCACGGTGGCGATGTTCTGTTCCACCGTCATGCCGCGAAAGATCGAGGTTTCCTGCGGCAGATAGCCCAGCCCCAGCACCGAGCGGCGGTACATCGGCAGCTTGGTGATATCCACGCCATCGAGCAGGATGCGGCCCGAATCCGGCCGCACCAGCCCCATGATCGAATAAAAGCAGGTGGTCTTGCCCGCGCCATTGGGGCCGAGCAGGCCGAGCACTTCGCCCTTGCCCACCGACAGCGAAATGTCGGTTAGGACCGCCCGCTTGTCATAGGACTTGGCGATGGACACCACCTCTAGCCCGCCCTGCGGAATGGGCACGGCGGCGGAACCAGGCGCCGATGCAGGCGCGAGCGCAGAGGAAGAGCCAGTCATGCCCCACCCATAGCCGGGTCCGGCGCCAGGGCAAAGCCCAAGCCGTTGTCCTTGGCAAGGTTCGTGCATGGGATGGGCCATCCGGCACATCGGCGCCCGCGCCTATCCGGGCCTTTCCTTATGGCCAATCCCTATCGCTTCGGCCCTTTTCCCCAGGTGGGACAGCGCGGCGTGCAGGGCCCTTGCGCCGGGGCGAGGGCCATGGTGTTATGCAACCCACACCATTGGCGCATGAGAGGGGCCATCATGGGCACAACCGGGTCTTTCATCCCCGCGCGCACATCGGAAAGCGAGCGCGCCATCAGGATCGAAGCGGCGCACAAGCGCATCAGCAACGCCGTGGCCTATGGGCTGATGGTCTATACCGCTTTGCAGATCTTCCTGACGATGCGGGCGCTGGAAGAGGCCGACAACACGCTGCTGCCGATGCTGGCGCTGGTGGCATTGGTCGGCGCGATCATCCCGCTCTACCGCCGCATGGAAAAGAAATGGGACGCAACGGCCCTGCGCCTGGTCGATGATCCGGCCGCCCTGGCCCAGGCGCTGACGCGTGCCCGGTTGACCATCTGGGCCGTGTCGATCGGCCTGCCGTTGCTGGTTACCGTGGTGATCGAAGGCCTCTTGGCCCTTATAGCAGGTTGATGGGCGGCTGATTGCCGCCGCCTCCCCCAACGGCTAGGAGCAGCGCAGCCCGGCCATAGGCGGCCGGCCAAGCTGGAGTACGCCGATGTTGACCCCCGCCCAGGCCCAGGAGCGTTGCCAGGCCTTGATCGACCGTGCCGCCCGCGCCGGGGCGCAGGCAGGCGATGCGGTGTACCTTGCCAGCGGGTCGGAAAGCGTGAGCGTGCGCCTGGGGGCGCTGGAAGACGTGGAGCGCTCCGAATCCGAACATATCGGCTTGCGCGTGTTCGTCGATGGCGCCTCGGCCTCGATCGGTTCAACCGACCTTGGCGATGCCGCGCTCGATGAACTGGCCGCGCGCGCCGTGGCCATGGCCCGCGCCGCGCCCGCCGATCGCTTTGCCGGCCTCGCCGACGAGACCCTGCTGGCACGCGGCCCCTTCCCCGATCTGGAATTGGACGATCCGGCCGAACCGGCGCCGGCCGATCTGCGCCGCCTGGCGCAGGAAGCCGAAGACGCCGCCCGCGCCGTGCCCGGCGTGACCAACAGCGAGGGCGGCAGCGCCAGCAGCGGGCGCGGCGTGGTGGCGCTCGCCACCAGCCACGGCTTTGCCGGTGCCTATGCCGCCAGCAGCCACTCGGTCTCGGCCAGCGTGATCGCGGGTGAAGGCGGCGCCTTGCAGCGTGACTATGCCTGGGCCAGCACGCGCTTTGTCGAAGACTTGCGTGCCGCCGCCGACATCGGTCGCGAAGCGGGCGAGCGTGCCGTCGCGCGGCTGGGCCCCGGCCGCGTGAAAAGCGGCGCGGTGCCGGTGGTGTTCGATCCGCGCGTGGGCGGTTCGCTGGTCGGCCATCTGCTCGGCGCCATCTCGGGTTCGGCGATTGCCCGCCGCGCGAGCTTCCTCCTGGGCAAGGATGGCGCGCAGATCTTCGATACGGGCGTGACGATCACCGACGATCCGCTGCGCCGGCGCGGGCTGCGCTCCCGCCCGTTCGATGGCGAAGGCCTACCCACCGCCCCGCGCAAGCTGGTCGATGCCGGCCGCCTCACCGGCTGGCTGATGGACAGCGCCGCCGCCCGCCAATTGGGCGCCGCGCCCACCGGCCACGCCTCGCGCGGGGGATCGGGCGCGCCGCATGTGACGGCGGGCAACCTGGTGATCGAACCGGGCAAAGTGACGCGCGCGCAGTTGATCGCCGATATCGCCGATGGCGTCTATGTCACCGAACTGATCGGCCACGGCGTCAATGGCGTGACCGGCGATTACAGCCGGGGCGCGGCCGGGTTCCGCATCGTCAACGGCGAAATCGCCGGCCCGATCGCGGAATTCACCGTCGCCGGCAACCTGCTCGACATGTTCGCCGCGCTGGTCCCGGCCGACGACCTCAAGATCGAACGCGGCATCGACGTGCCCACCCTGCGCATCGACGGCATGAGCGTGGCGGGGGACTGAAGGCGCGCTACCCGCGCGCGCCATCGCGCGCCATGCCCAGCGCCATGCGCTCCAGCACGTCGCCCATCGCCTGCGCCAGCTCGGCATCGGCCGGCGCCACATCGGCAATCGCGCGACGCATCGCTTGCGCCCATTGACCGGCCGTTTCCTGGTCGATCGGAAAGGGGCTGTGCAGCGACATCATGCACTTGCCCGGATTGGCCTGCCACCAATCGCGCGGGCCGCCGCACCAGCCGGCCAGGAAGCTGGGCAGCGCGGCGCGCATCGGCGCCAGGTCGGCCGCGTGCATCGCGCGCAAGGCGGCATAAGCCGGATCGCTTTCCATCAGGTCATAGAACCGGTCGGTGATGCGGCGCAGGGCGGCATGGCCACCGATGCGTTCGAACGGGGTAGCAAGCGTGGCTTCGGCAGAGGCTGCCATGATGGGCCTTTCGCGCAAGGGATGGGATGCTTGTCCCTATCGCCGCGCGCGGGCAGCCGCGTTGACCGGTATCAATCCGCCACCAGGCCGCGCAAGGTATCCAGGCGGTCCGCCTCGTGCGCGGGCTTGTCGGCACGGATGCGGTGGATGCGCGGGAAACGCATGGCCAGGCCAGACTTGTGCCGTTTGCTGGCATGGACCGAATCGAACGCCACTTCCAGCACCAGGCTGCGATCCACCTCGCGCACCGGGCCAAAGCGGTTGACGGTGTGCTGCCGCACGAAGCGATCCAGCCATTTGAGTTCCTCGTCGGTGAACCCGAAATAGGCCTTGCCCACCGGCAGCAGGTCTGCCCCGGCATCGGGATCGCCGTCCCAGCAACCAAAGGTGAAATCGGAATAGAACGACGATCGCTTGCCACTGCCCCGCTGCGCATACATCAGCACGCAGTCGATCAGCAGCGGATCGCGCTTCCACTTGTACCACAGACCGGTGCGGCGCCCCGCCACATAGGGCGCATCGCGGCGCTTGAGCATCACCCCCTCGATCGCGTCGTCGCGCGCGCGGGCGCGAATTTCGCCAAGCTCATCGAGGGTTTCTGCCGCGATCACCGGCGAAATGTCGAACCGCGCGGGGTCCAGCCGGGGCACTAGGTCTTCCAGCGCCGCGCGCCGCGCTTCCCAGCCCAGCGGGCGCAAGTCTTCGCCTTCCAGCAGCAACACGTCATAAAGCCGCACGAACGCGGGATATTCGGCCAGCATCGCCTTGCTCACGCTTTTGCGCCCGAGCCTTTGCTGCAACGCGTTGAAACTGGCCGCGCCGCCCGCTTCGCCGCCTTGATGGCTGCCACGCACCAGCAATTCGCCGTCGAGCACCGCTGGCACGCGCAACGCATCGGTCATTTCGGGAAAACTGGCGGAGATATCGTCGCCCCCGCGCGAATAGAGCCGAGACTGCCCGCCGTCTTGGCCGGGCACATGAACCAGTTGAACGCGAATGCCGTCCCATTTCCATTCGGCGGCAAAGGCGCTCAGGTCCACAACCGTCTCTTCCAGCGGCTGGGCCAGCATGAACGGGCGGAACAGCGGCAAGCTTTGCGCGTCGGGCGGCGGCGCGCCATCGGCGGCCCAGGCAAACAGGTCGGCATAGGGCGGCGCCTGGCCGTGCCACAGCTCCTCCACCGCCTCCACATCCACGCCAAAGGCTTGGGCAAACGCCACTTTGGCCAGCCGCGCGGACAGGCCGATGCGCATCGCCCCGGTCGCCAGCTTGAGCAGGGCATAGCGCCCATTGGCATCGAGCCGGTCGAGCAGCCCGGCTAGCCGCTCCGCCGCCGTGGCGCGGGTCGCGCCGGCCAACGTTTCCACCACCTCGGTCACACTGGGCGGGGGTGGCTGGGGCGCATGCGGTTCTGGCCAAAGCAGGCTGGCCGTTTCCGCCGTATCGCCCACATAATCGCGCGACAGGCGCCACAGCACTTCGTCCACCCGCGCATCGAGCAGGCCGCGCACGGTACCGGCCTTCACCGCCGGAAAATCCAGCCCATCGGTCAATGCTGCCAGCGCCCAGCCGCGATCGGGATCGGGCGTGGTGCGCAGGTAGTCGGCCAGCAATGCCAGCTTGCCGTTGCGCGATCGGGTATAGACCAGGCCATCGACGAGCGCGGCAAAGCGTTCCATGTCAGGCCCTCCCCCGCTTGGAAGTTAAGCCGAATTCATTGGCCGCACCGCCGCGCGCGGTGGTATGGCCAGGGCTCACAGCCAGGAAACGCATATGACCCAGCGTCTTGCCACCATTGCCCTGCTTTCGCTGCCCGCCGCCCTGATGGCCGCGGCGCCCGCCCATGCGGCCGAACCCACCGTGCCGGCGAGCCAGTCCACGCCCGCCACCGCACCCACCACTGGCACCCGCTTCACGCTCGATACGCCGATCGCCACCCTGGTGGCCGATGCGCAGGCCAAGGCGGTGATCGACAAGGATCTGCCTGGCCTTGCCAGCCATCCGCAGTTCGAGAGCTTCAAGAGCATGAGCCTCAAGGACCTGTCGGGCTTTGCCCCCGACAAGCTCACGCCCGAAGTGCTGGGCAAGGTGCAGACGGACCTCGCCGCCCTGCATTGAGGCGCGGAGCGGATCCGTCATCTGCGCCGCTCAATCATCTTCATCCTCATACCCCACCAGCGCCAGGGCACGTGCCGGGCGCTGGTGGAGCGCACACCAGCGCAGCAAGGCTTCTTCCCGCCCGTGGGTGATCCAGGTTTCGGCCGGGTTCACCTGGGTGATCGTCGCGGTCAGTTCATCCCAATCGGCGTGGTCGGAAATCACCAGCGGCAATTCCACGTTGCGCTGACGCGCGCGCTGCCGCACCCGCATCCAGCCCGATGCCATCGCGGTGATCGGATCGGGCAGGCGCCGGCTCCAGCGGTCGTTGAGCGCCGATGGCGGGCAGACCACGATGTGCCCCATCACGTCGGCCTTGGCTACGCCGGCAACCGGGCGCAGGTCACCCAGGTCGATGCCCCATTCGCGATAGAGGCCGCACATCCGCTCCATCGCCCCGTGCAGGAAGATCGGCGCATCGTGCCCCGCACGGCGCAGTTCGGCAATCAGGCGCTGCGCCTTGCCCAGGGCATAGGCGCCCACCAGCACGCAACGCTGCGGATGGGCTGCCAGGGCTTCACGCAGGCGGGCGATTTCCTCGTCGATCGGCGGATGGCGAAACACCGGCAGGCCAAACGTCGCCTCGGTGATGAACACGTCGCAGGGCACCACTTCGAACGGTGCGCAAGTGGGATCGCGCCGACGCTTGTAATCGCCTGTCACCACCACGCGTTGGCCATCGCGCTCCAGCAGGATCTGGGCTGAACCCAGCACGTGCCCGGCGGGCACGAACGTGGCCCGGATACCGCCATCCAGGTCTATGCTGCCGCCATAGTCCACCACGCGCCCACCTTCGGGCATCACGCCATAGCGCAAGCCCATGATCGCCAGCGTGGCCGCCGTGGCGACGGTCTGCCCGTGCCCGCCGCGCGCATGGTCGGCATGCCCGTGCGTGACCAGCGCCCGGGCCACGGCATGCGCCGGATCGATCCAGGCATCGGCCGGGGGCAGATAGATGCCCTGCGGCTCGGGGCGAATCCAGGCAAGGTCAAGGGCCATGTGCGGTGACAATGGACCGCAGGCCCCTTGGGTTCCAGATGGGCGTTGGGCCAGATGGGCGCAAAAAACCTCCCCATCATCGATGGGGAGGGGAACCGCGGCGAAGCGGTGGCGGAGGGGCAGCAGCAGCGCAAGGCGTCGCCCCTCCGTCAGGCCTGCGGCCTGCCACCTCCCCGCGCGCGGGGAGGATCGAGGGTCAAGCCCCCTGCGGCTGCAACCCGCCGTTGCTGCCACCGCCGACGAAACGGCGCCCGGCGCGCGGCACCGTGGCACCGGGTGCGGCGATCGGCCGGGCCGGGCCGGAGAAGCTTTCGGGCCGTTCCAGCTGGCCGCCGTCCATCAGCGTCTTGATCTCGTCACCGGTCAGCGTTTCGTATTCCAGCAGGGCCTGGGCCAGCAGGTGCAGCTTGTCTTCGTTGGCACGCAGGATTTCCACGGCGCGGGCATAGCCCTGGTCCACCAGCGCGCGGATTTCGCTGTCGATCAGCTTGTTGGTGTCTTCCGAGGCCATGAGCCGGGCCGAACCGCCCATGCCCAGATAGCCTTCCTGCTGGTCTTCATACTGCAGCGGCCCCAGCTTTTCCGACATGCCCCACTTGGTCACCATCGAACGCGCCAGGCCCGTGGCATACTGGATGTCGCCCGAGGCGCCCGACGAGACCTTGTCGTGCCCGAAGATGATTTCCTCGGCCACGCGCCCGCCCATCGAAACCGAGAGGTTCGCGTGCATCTTGTCGCGGTGATAGGAATAGCTGTCGCGTTCGGGCAGGCGCATGACCATGCCCAGCGCGCGGCCGCGCGGGATGATCGTGGCCTTGTGGATCGGATCGGAAGCCGGCTCGAACACCGAGACGATCGCATGGCCGGCCTCGTGATAGGCGGTCATCTTCTTTTCGTCTTCGGTCATGACCATGGAGCGGCGTTCCGCGCCCATCATCACCTTGTCCTTGGCGTCTTCGAATTCCTGCATGGCCACCAGGCGCTTGTTGCGGCGCGCGGCGAGCAGGGCGGCTTCGTTGACCAGGTTGGCCAGGTCCGCGCCCGAAAAGCCGGGGGTGCCGCGCGCGATCACGCGCGGGTTCACGTCGGGCGCCAACGGCACTTTCTTCATGTGCACGCCCAGGATCTTTTCGCGGCCCTCGATATCGGGCACCGGCACCACCACCTGGCGGTCGAAGCGGCCGGGACGCAGCAGCGCGGGATCGAGCACGTCGGGACGGTTGGTGGCGGCGATGATGATGATGCCTTCGTTGGCCTCGAACCCATCCATTTCCACCAGCAGCTGGTTCAGCGTCTGCTCGCGCTCGTCGTTGGAATTGCCCAGGCCATGGCCACGATGGCGGCCCACCGCGTCGATTTCGTCGATGAAGACGATGCACGGCGCGTTCTTCTTGGCCTGTTCGAACATGTCGCGCACGCGGCTCGCGCCCACGCCAACGAACATTTCGACGAAATCCGAACCCGAAATGGTGAAGAACGGCACGCCCGCTTCGCCGGCAATCGCGCGGGCCAGCAGGGTCTTGCCGGTACCGGGCGAGCCGACCAGCAGCGCGCCCTTGGGAATCTGGCCACCCAGCTTGGAAAAGCGGCTGGGATCGCGCAGGAATTCAACGATTTCCTGCAGTTCCTCGCGCGCTTCGTCGATGCCGGCGACGTCGTCAAACGTCACGCGGCCCGAACGCTCGGTCAGGAGCTTGGCCTTGGACTTGCCAAAGCCCATGGCGCCCGAACCGCCACCCTTCTGCACCTGGCGCAGGGCGAAGAACGCCACGCCCAGAATCAGCAGGAACGGCAGCGATTGCGCCAGCACCCACACGAGCATGTTGGGCTCTTCCTGCGCCTTGCCGGTGTAGGGCACGTTGTTGTCCTGCAACAGCTTGGGCAGCAGTTCCTTGTCCCCGTCCACGGGCGTGGTGGTAAAGGTCTGGTCGTTCTTCAGCGTGCCGGAAATCTTGTCGGCGCCGATCTGCACGTCGCGCACCTGGCCTTCGGCCACCCGGGCGCGGAAATCGGAATAGCCGATCTGCGTTCCCGAAGCATCGCTGCGTGCCCCGAACATCGAGACCACGAGCAGCAGGGCGAGGAAGATACCCCCCCACACCAGAAGGCTCTTCATCCAGGGATTTCCCTGCGGCTGGTCATCGTTCATCGGTCACGCAATCCTTTCACTGGGGAAGGTAGGTGCGATCCGCTGAATGGCAAGTTGCCGAATCGCGCGTGACCCGCCCAAGGCTGCAATAACGGCACGAAAGCGGTGTTTTTCACCCTGCCCGATGGGGTGCGGCGCGCGAAAAATGCCAGATCGGCCCCCGGCCTTCGCCGCGCAGCCCGGCCAGTGTCGCCACCTGCCCTTGCGCCAGTGCGCCATGCCAGCGTGCCAGCTCTGCCCCGCGCAGGGCATTTGCTCCGGCATCGAGCGCCGCCAGCACCTGCTCCAGCAGGCGCAGGGCCAGGGCCTGGGGCAGATCGGCCGGCACCGCCAGCATGCCCCCGTGCCCGTCACCCACGCTCTGCCAGCCTTGCACGAAAAGCTGCCGCGCCGCCCAGTCCAGCGCGGCATCGGCTTCGCCCAGATGCTGCGCGCTGGCGGCCCAGCCGGCCGGGTCGAGCCAATCGGCACCGGCCAGCCCGGCGCGCACGCGCACCCGTTCAAAGCGGTCGTCGCGGTTGGACGGATCATCGGCCGCCACCACGCCGGCGCGTGCCACCACCGCGGCCAGGTCTGCCCGGCGCCAGCCCAGCAAGGGCCGCCATAGCGGCAGGCCCTGGCTGCCCGGCACGATGGCCTGTGTGCGCATGCCGGCCAGACCCCGCACCCCCGCCCCGCGGTTGAGGCGCATGGCCAGGGTTTCGGCCTGGTCGTCCAGGTGGTGCGCCGTGGCGAGGCCTGCCAGGCCCTGCGCGCCCGCCCAACCGGCCAGCGCCGCATAGCGCGCAGTGCGGGCACGGGCCTGGATGGCGCTGCCGCCACCCAGGTCGATCTTCAGCGTGGCATGGGGCACCCTCAATCGCGCGCAGAGCGCGGCCACCTCCTGCGCCTCGGCCGCAGCCGCGGCTCGCAGACCATGGTCCACCGTGGCCACGGCAATGCGTTCGGGGCAGTGTGCTGCGGCGAGCAGCAGCAGCGCGCAGCTGTCCGGCCCGCCCGAAACCGCCAGCCCTACGCGCGCCGCATCATCGAGCCCCAGCGCGGCCCAATCGCGGGTGAAGCGGATCAGGTCTTCGGGCGCAGGCTCAATCGCACTTCACCCCTTTGATCGCGGTGTCGTACTGGCTTTTCAGGCGGCCGGCGATCTGGTCGGGATAGGCATCACGCAGTTCGGCAAAGGCGCCGCAGGCGCGCTTGGTGTCGTTGATGCGGGTCATCGCCACGCCCAGGTAGAGCAGGCTGTCGGGCGCGCGATCGCCCTTCTTGTCGCCCAGGTAGTTCTGCAGGAACCACTGCGCCGCCGTGCCCGGCTTGCCATCTTCCAGATAGGCCCGGCCCAGCAGGTTGCGCGCCAGGCTGATCTGCTTGGCCTTGGGATAAGTGGTGACGAACTTGGTCAGCTGCACCTGCGCTTCGGGATAGAACTTGGCGTCATAGAGGCGAAAGCCATACGTGTATTCGTCGGCCTGCTTGTCGCCGGTCGACGGCTTCTCGATCGCCGCGACGGCCGCGACGCGATCGGGCGAAGGCTTGGCCGGGGTCGGCGCCGGGGTGGATGCAACGGTCGGCGTAACGGTCGGCGCCCTGGTCGAAGCGTCACCCGGGGGCACCGGGCGCGTGGCGGGTGCGGCGCTCGCCCCGGTCGGTCCGCCAGGGAAGCCGGAATTGCCGGTGGGCGTGGGTGCCCCCGCCGGCGGCGCTGCGGCGGTTTCCAGTGCCGCAACGCGGCTGTCCAGCTTGCTCAGGTGGTTCTGGTTTTCCTCGCTCGCGGCGGTCACCTGGCGCAGCTGCGCTTCCACCGCATCCAGGCGCGAGAGCACGTCGGTCAGCGGCGTGGTCGCCACGCTGGGCGGCGGCGGCGTGGCCGAAGGCGGAGTGGCCGTGATTTCGGGGCCGAACGTGCGGCCGGCGCCATCGGGAAAGACCTTGCGCTGCAAGGCGCGGATTTCCGCTTCCAGCCGGCGCAGGCGCGCCTCGGTGGTTTCACCCGGATTGCCCACGGACTGGGCATGGGCGGCCTGCGGCAGCACCGGCATGCCGGCCAGGGCCAGGCCCATGGCGGCAAACAGCGCGGCCCCGGGCACCAGCCCCTGGCGCGCCTGGCGCAATGTGGGGCTGGCCGTGCGGAACTTGGTCTTCATGGTAACTCCCGTCTCGATCATCTGCCGCCCCCGACAGCATCCGCCCCCCGGCGCATGCTTTGCCAATGCTGCGTGAATGTGCTGGATGGGCAGGCACGCAGCCTGCCGCCCACGATGTTTTGCGAAGGGCCACAAGGTGCCGCACCGCGCGCGACAAGTCGAGCCTTGATGCGATTCCGGCCGATCGGTTGGTACCGATCAATTCGTTGCGGGCGCTGCCGTTTCGGGCGCCGCATTGGCCACGGCCGGCTGGGCGGCGGCGTCACCGCCAGCATCGGCGCTCACCGGGGCGGTCGTTGCCGTGCGCCGCCGCACCAGGCGATGTGCCGGGCCAGCGTCCGCACCGGCGGCAACGGCCTGGCCGGCCGGCGCTGGCGCGGCAGCTGCCGCGCGGTCGGCCCGGGCCCACAGCGCCGGTCCGCTGACCGCCACATCCTTGACGATGCCCTGCTTGTCGGCAATGCGCGGCACGGCCTGGCCGCCGATGGTGATCGTCAGGGCATCGGGACGCCCGGTCCACAGCTTGGGATCGGTGACGCCATCGGGCACGGTATAGGTTTCGCCCTTGGCCATCAGCTTCTGCACCAGTTGCTTGCCGCTGCCATCGTAGAACTTGACCCAGATGCGGTCTTCCTGCGCGGTGAACACCACCGGACCGTTGGGCCGGGCGGCGGGCGCCGAGGCGCTGGGCTGCGCGGCCGGCTTGGCCGCCACTGGCTTGGGCTCTTCCGGGCCGACCAGCGCGGGCAATTCGGCCGAGGGCCAGTAATAGCTGCGCCAGAACACCAGCCCCAGCCCCAGCACCGCCACCACCAGCAGGCCCGCCAGCCAGCTGACCAGGCGCGAAGGCGTCTTGGCCGGATCGCCGGCTTCGAACTGGTGGATCACGCGGGTTTCCGGCGCGGGCGCGCGGGCGCTCAATTCGGTGCGCACGGCCTGGGCGATCGCAGCTTCGTCCAGCCCCACCGCCTTGGCATAGCTGCGAGCAAAACCCAGGGCATAAGGGCGGCCGGGCAGGCTGTCATAGTCGCCCGCTTCCAGCGCTTCGACATGGCGCGCCGTGATGCGCGTGCGCGCGGCAATATCCTTGAGCGAAAGCCCCTGCGCTTCGCGTGCGGCGCGCAAGGTTGCGCCCACGCGATCTGGCACGCCAGCCGGGGCGGCTGCGTCTGGCTGGGGGGAATGGAAATCTGACCCGATCGAGTCGGCCAAGGCGCGGCTCCCGTCTTTCTATGCTTGTTTTGCAACCCGGTGGCTTGATGAAAAGCCGCTAGAAGGGGATCGTTGCAATTGCGCGAAAGTCAACCGTTTTGCGGCGCGCAACCGGCGAAAACGGCCATGCGAACCCGGTTCAATCGCAATCGATGCCCTGTGCACAGGCCCACTGGGCCAGAACGCTGCGCATGTCGGCTTGCGGCGCGCGCAACCAGCCGTCCATCGCACTGCGAATCTCGCCCAGATCCACCTTGCGGATCAGTTCCTTGACCGGGCCGACCGCCGCCGGCGTGATCGACAGGCGGGTGATGCCCAGCCCCAGCAGCGCCAGCGCTTCCAGCCGCCGCCCGCCCATTTCCCCACACACGGTCAACGCCGTGCCGAACGGCGCCACATCGCGCACCACCCGCGCCAGGAAGCGCAGGATCGCTGGGCTGAGCCAGTCATAGCGTTCGGCCAGCTTGGGATGGGCGCGATCGGCGGCAAACAGGAACTGCGTCAGGTCGTTCGTGCCGATCGACAGGAACGACAGGCGCGGCGCCAGGATATCGAGGCATTCGGCCAGCGCCGGCACTTCCAGCATCGCGCCATAGCGGATCGCTTCGGGCAGCAGCTTCTTCTGCTTGCGCAGGAACGCCACCTGGCTTTCGAACACCGCCTTGGCCGCATCGAATTCCCACGGCTCGGTCACCATCGGGAACATCACGTTGAGCGTGCGCCCGGCGGCCGCCTCGATCAGTGCGCGCGCCTGCACTTTGAGCAGCCCATCGCGCTCCAGCGCCACGCGCAACGCGCGCCAGCCCATGGCCGGATTTTCCTCGGTCTCGCCGTCGTTGTGGCGCAGATAGGGCAGGACCTTGTCCCCGCCGATATCCACCGTGCGGAACACCACCGGGCGATCCCCCACCGCTTCCAGCACATCGCGATAGAGCCGGGTCTGCCGCTCGCGCTGGGGCATGGTCGCCGAAACCAGGAACTGGAATTCTGTGCGGAACAGGCCGATGCCGTCGGCCCCGGTCAGCGGCAGCATCGGCATGTCGTCGCGCAGGCCGGCGTTGATCATCACCGTGATGCGTTGCCCGTCGCGCGTGACCGGCTCCACATCGCGCATCGTGGCGTAATGGGCCTGGCGCTCGCGGTTCTTGGCAAAGCGCGCTTCGAACGCTTCGACCAGGCTGGGCGCCGGGCGCACATCGATCACGCCCTGGTCACCATCCACCAGCAGGATATCGCCATCGCGCACTTTGCCACGCAGCGCGCGCACGCGGCCGACCACCGGAATGCCCATGGCCCGTGCCACGATCACCACGTGCGCGGTGAGCGAGCCTTCTTCCAGGATCACGCCCTTCAGCCGGCGCCGGTCGTATTCCAGCAGTTCCGCCGGGCCCAAGTTGCGCGCGATCAGGATCGCGTCACCTTTCAGCCCCATGCTCGCGGCCGTGCCCAGCTGGCCCGAGACGATCCGCAGCAGGCGGTTCGACAGGTCTTCCAGGTCGTGCATGCGGTCGGCCAGCAAGGGATCGTCGATCTGGCGCATGCGCATGCGGGTGCGCTGCTGCACGCGCTCGATCGCGGCTTCTGCCGTCAGGCCGGAATCGATCGCCTCGTTGATGCGGCGGCTCCAGCCTTCGTCGTAGGCGAACATGCGATAGGTCTCGAGCACTTCCTCGTGCTCTCCGCCCACGCCGAATTCGGCCTGGCTGGCCATGCGGTCGATCTGCTCGCGCATCTTGTCGAACGCGCGATAGACCCGCTGGCGCTCCGCCTCGGTATCTTCGGCCACGACATGCTCGATCGTCACGCGCGGCTGGTGGAACACCGCCTGGCCCACCGCCAGGCCTTTCACCAGGGTCTGGCCCTTGAGACGATCGGGCCCCGTCAGGTGGTCGGGCACGCCGGCCACGTCCTCGTCGTCGATCAGTTCGGCATTAGCGATCAGTTCGGCCAGGACCATGGCGACGGTCTGCAGCGCCTCGATCTCCACCTCTTCATAGCGGCGCGGATCGACATGTTGCACCGCCACCACGCCCACCGCGCGCTGGCGGCGCACGATCGGCACGCCGGCAAACGAGTGAAAGCGCTCTTCGCCCGTTTCGGGGCGGAATGCGAAGTCGGGATGAGACGCGGCCTCGGCCAGGTTCAGCGTCTCTATATTCTGGGCGATCGTGCCCACCAGCCCCTCGCCCACCGCCATGCGGGTGACGTGCACGGCAGCCTGTTCCAGCCCGCGCGTGGCGAACAGTTCCAGCATGCCTTCGCGCAGCAGATAGATCGAGCAGACTTCGCTGTTGAGGTTCTCGCCGATCACGTCGACGATGCGGTTCAGCTTGGCCTGCGCGCCGGAGCGCGAGGCCATGACCTCGTGCAGCGAGGTGAGGATCGCGCGGGCAGAGGCAACGGCAGTCAACATCTGCAAAGGCCTAGCGCAGCCCATCGGGTTTGCAAACGGGGCCTGCTGCCATTGCGGAAATATTCGTATGCAACTCTGCTGCGGCGGCGCCCGCTGCGCCGGCCACGTCCCGGCCCGGTCAAAGTATCATGCCTACGCAAAAGGCCGGCCCCGTGGTGGGAGCCGGCCTTCATCAATCCAGGTGCATATTCGCTTGGTTCTGGATGGTTCTGGCGCGGTGGGATCAGTGAAGCAGCGCCAGTTCTTCCTTGATGCGCAACTTGCGCCGCTTGAGCTGCATGAGCAGGGCCACATCGGGGGCTGGCCGAGCCATTTCCTCGGAAATCCGGCGTTCCAGGCCGGCGTGCTTTGTCTGCAAGGCGGTGATGTGCGTCGTTTCCATGCGTTGACCTCCTGAAGGGCGCGGGCCGGGATAGGCCGCCACCCGGTCAAAACCCGTGCGGGAGACATTCCCACGCGGTCGGCCCCGATGTCTTCGGCTCCGATGCTTCTGTTCTGCGAGTCGTCAACAGTCGGTGCGTTGTCATGGTCCCACATTCGCCGTATCTTGCAAGGGGAAGCACGCCGGGTCGCACCGGCATCGCGTTCATGTGTAGGCGGCGGTGACGAAATGTGCACCATGCACGCCCAATGGGATTTTCACGCCCAAGGCCGGCAGTGGCAGGCCGACGGTTGGGAGGGATGTTGCAGCTTGGGCGTGGGTGCGCGTTGCAATTGGGTTCGGGAGTGGTGGGTGTGACCGAAGAGGAAATGCGCAAGCGACTGGAGGCCCTGCGCCTCGAGCATCGCGATCTTGACGTGGCGATCGATGCGCTCACGCTCAACGGCGCGGTAGACCAGTTGCAGGTGGCCCGGTTGAAAAAGCGCAAATTGCTGCTGCGCGATCAGATTTCCATGCTGGAAGACTATCTCATACCCGATATTATTGCGTGAAATCAAATACTTGATTGGTCACGTGCCAGGCGCGCACGGCGGCGGCAAAGCGTTCCGTATCGAGACAGCGGCAAAGCGGTTGGGCACCGGGCCGGCCGGGGCATTGAGTGCGCCGGGCGATCGGTCTTATGCGGCGGATAGACCCATTGCGTTTTCTACGAACGCCTCTCTTCCAGATCGCCACCATGCCGCTTACCCCCAGTGCCAATCCGCGCATCGTCGAGGCGCTTTACGAGCAGGCCCTGGCCCTGGCCGATCGCGCGCGCGCGGAATTCCAACTGCTGCGCCTGCAACCCGCCAACGATGGCGGCAGCCATCCCGGCAGCGAAGACCTGATGCGGGTGCAGGCCAGTTGCGAAGCGCTGCGCACCACCACCCGGATCATGCATTGCCTGGCCTGGCTGCTCAACCATCGCGCCTGGTTCGCGGGCGAACTGACCGCGTTGCAACTGCGCCGCCATGGCCGCCTGATCGCGCATTTCCCCGCCAGCGACCCGGCCAGCGTGGCGCACCTGCCGGGCGCCGCCCAGGATGTGGTGCGAGAAAGCGAGCGGCTCTATCAACGCATCCACCGGCTTGAGCAGGCCTGGCAGGAACCGGCCGGGCTTGCAGCATCGCCCGACCACCTGCCCCTGGCGCTGGCCCGCCTGCGCGAAAGGCTGGGCCTGGCCTTGGCCGAAGCGGGCTGACGGCTTGCACCCGGGGGCGTGCGTCCCCATAGCATGGCCATGGCCAGTTCTTCCCTTCCGGATCGTTCCACGTGGAACACGGGCGCGGCCCAGCAGCTGGAGCCGCTGGTGCGGCGCGTGCTGGCGCCAAACCCGTCGCCCTATACCTTTACCGGCACGCAGACCTACCTCGTCGGCGCCGGGCGGGACGTGGCGGTGATCGATCCGGGCCCCGATGGCACCGGGGTGGCCGGGCATGCCGATACCAACGGCGAAGGCCATGTCGCCGCGATCCTGGCGGCGGTGGGCACCGCCCGCGTCGCCGCGATCGTGTGCACCCACACCCACCGTGACCACAGCCCCGCGTCGCGCCCCCTGGCTGCACTGACCGGCGCACCGATCATCGGCTGCGCGCCGCTGGCACTCGAAGACAATGGCCCGCGCGCCGATGCCGCGTTCGACCCGGATTACGCCCCGGCCCGCATCCTGGCCGATGGCGAGGAACTGCACGGCGATGGCTGGACGCTGCAGGCGGTGGCCACGCCGGGCCACACCAGCAACCACTTGTGCCTGTCGCTCAAGCAAAGCGGCGCGCTGTTTACCGGCGATCATGTGATGGGCTGGTCCACCAGCGTGGTCTCGCCACCCGATGGCGACATGGCCGCCTACATGGCGTCGTTGCAGAAGCTCTACGATCGGCCGCAGGACCGCATCTATTATCCCGCCCATGGCGATCCGATTCCCAATCCCCACCAGTTCGTGCGCGGAATGCTGGGCCATCGCCGCCAGCGCGAGCGGCAGATCCTGCGCGTGCTGGAAAGCGGCACGCACGATATTCCGGCCATGGTGGCGCAGATGTACAAGGGGTTGGACCCGCGCCTGACCGGCGCGGCCGGCCGCTCTGTGCTGGCGCATCTGCTCGATCTGGAACGCCAGGGCCGGGTCGTTCGTTCGGGGGAACAATGGACGATACCAAGCTGACCTCGCCGCCCGCTGCGACACGCCCCGCTTCGCCTGCCCGGCGCAGCGCCCTGCCCTGGCTTTTGTTCGTGGCCGCGCTGGCCCTGGCCGGCCTGTTTGCATGGCTCTTGTGGAAACCGCAGGACATCGGCAGCCCGCTTGCCACCAGCCTCGTGGCATTCGAACGGCAAAACAGCCTGACTGTGTTCAGCGCCGAAATGGCCCCGGTGGTGTCCAGCGACGACAGCCGCCTGTTCGGCCTGGTGCAGTCCAAGCAAGTGGCGGTGATCCCTGCCCGCGTCGATTACACGGTCGATCTTTCGCAGATGAACACCGACCGCATGGCGTGGGACGCTGCCAGCCAGACGCTGTCGGTGCGCCTGCCGCCCTTGCGCCTGAGCCGCCCCAACCTGGACGAAGCCCGCGCGCAATATTTGCGCGAAGGCGTGTGGATCAGCCGCGCCGCGCAGGACAAGCTGACGCGAGACAACACCCGCCTGGCTGAACAGCTGGCCACCCAGCAAGCCGCCAATCCCGTGCTCATGGGCCTGGCGCGCAATGCCGCCAAGGACGCCGTGCGCCAGAACTTGGCAATTCCGCTGCAAGTGGCCGGCTATGGCAAAGTCACCGTCAACGTGACGATCGACGGCGATACCGGGCGCTGACACGGCCCGCTGAAAAGGCCCCTCCACCACCGCAGCGCGGCGGTCCACCTCCCCGCCTCCGGCAGGGAGGATCACAACAAGATCCTCCCCATCCGCGATAGGGCGGTGGCTGGCCGCAGGCCTGACGGAAGGGCCATTTCCCAATCCCCGCTTGGCATCGGGCCTTCGCGCCCCTAAGTCGCCCACCAAGGAAGCCGGGCATGCCGTGTTGGCCCGGCAGCAGGAGCGACCCATGACGGCCCAGCCCACCAACTTGTCCGGCCTTGATCTGCGCGCCGAAATCGACCGCCTGCGCATCGAGCGCAAGGCCGTGATCCTGGCGCACTATTACCAGCGCCCCGAAATCCAGGACCTGGCCGATTTCGTCGGCGATTCGCTGGAGCTTTCGCGCAAGGCCGCGGCCACCGATGCCGAAGTGATCGCCTTTTGCGGCGTGAAGTTCATGGCCGAAACCGCCAAGATCCTCAGCCCCGAAAAGATCGTGGTGCTGCCTGACCTCGACGCCGGGTGCAGCCTTGAGGATTCCTGCCCGCCCGACAAGTTTGCCGCGTTCCGTGCGCAGCATCCCGATCACATCGCGCTTACCTACATCAATTGCTCGACCGAGGTGAAAGCCCTCTCGGACGTGATCGTGACGTCATCGAGCGCCGAGACGATCCTCGCCAAGATTCCGCCCGAACAGAAGATCATCTTCGGGCCCGACCGGCACCTGGGCGGCTATCTCAACCGCAAGTTCGGGCGCGACATGCTGCTGTGGCCGGGCGTGTGCATCGTGCACGAAGCCTTCAGCGAAACCGAGCTGCTCAAGCTCAAGGCACAGCACCCCGATGCGCCCGTCGCCGCCCACCCCGAATGCCCGGCGCACATCGTCGATCATGCCGACTATGTCGGCTCCACCAGCGGCATTCTCAATTATGCCAAGGCGATGGAGGGCGACACCCTGATCGTGGCGACCGAGCCGCACATCATCCACCAGATGGAACTGGCGATGCCGGGCAAGACCTTCATCGGTGCGCCGGGTGCCGACGGCAACTGCAACTGCAATATCTGCCCCTACATGGCGCTCAACACGCTGGAAAAGCTTTATCTTGCCTTGCGTGACCTGAGCCCGCGGATCGAGATCGAGGAAGGCCTGCGGCTGGAGGCCAAGAAAAGCCTGGATGCCATGCTGGCCATGGCCAGCGCCACGGTGGGCCAGGGCGATCTCGGGCGCCCCTGATCTTTCTATAATTCACCTGTCCCAAAAGCCCGGGAGCCAATCGGCCACCCGGGCTTTTTCTTTGCGCGTTCCAAGCAAAATCTGGAGGCCCATCCGCCGTGCCCCCTTGCGCCCTGGCACAGTCATGGGCAAACTACGTTGCAAAGAACAACTCAATTTCCTTACAGCAAGAGGCGTGCATGACCCAGTCTTCCAGCCAGCCCCATCACGAAGCGCTTTTCCAGCCGATCGCGCTGGGCGCCATTTCCGCGCCCAATCGCATTCTCATGGCGCCGCTCACCCGCGGCCGTGCGGGCCGCGATGCAGTGCCCACGCCGATCATGGCCACGTACTATCGCCAGCGCGCCAGCGCCGGCCTGCTCATTTCCGAAGCCACCGGGATCAGCCAGGAAGGGCTGGGCTGGCCCTATGCACCTGGCCTGTGGACCGATGCCCAGGTGGAAGGCTGGAAGCCGGTGACCGACGCCGTGCACGAAGCCGGCGGCCGCATCGTCGCGCAGCTCTGGCACATGGGCCGCGTCGTCCATCCCGATTTCAACGATGGCCAGCCGCCGGTTTCGGCCTCTGCCACGCGCGTGCCCGGCCACGTCCACACCTTCGAAGGCCGCAAGGACGCGGTGGAAGCACGCCCGCTGCGCCTCGACGAGATTCCGCGCCTGCTCGATGACTATGCCCGTGCCGCCGAAAACGCGAAGAAAGCCGGTTTCGACGGTGTGCAGCTGCATGGCGCCAATGGCTACCTGATCGACCAGTTCCTGCGCGATTCGTCCAATTTCCGCACCGACGAATATGGCGGCAGCCCCGAAAACCGCGTGCGCCTGCTACGCGAAGTGATGGAGCGGCTGATCGCGGTGTGGGGCGCCGATCGCGTCGCCGTGCGCCTTTCGCCCAACGGCGATTCGCAAGGGGTGGATGACAGCAACCCGGCCGCCGTGTTCACCCTCGCGGCGCAGGAACTGGAAAAGCTCAAGCCCGCGTTCATCGAACTGCGCCAGCCTGGCCCCGATGGCACCTTCGGCGCCACCGACGTGCCGCAGCAGGACGGCCTGTTCCGCCAGCACTTCACCGGCCCGCTGGTGCTCAACAGCGATTACACGCCCGAAAGCGCCGCCGCAGATGTCGCATCGGGCCGGGCGGACGCGATCAGCTTTGGCCGCCCGTTCATTTCCAACCCCGACCTGGTCGAACGCATCGCCAAGGACGCCCCCCTGGCACCCAACAAGAACGTGCCCGAATCGTGGTACTTCCCGGTGCCCGAAGGCTATGCGGACTATCCCACCCTGGCCGAAGAAACCGTCTGACAAACTCCCGCCCCTCCGTCAGCCCTGCGGGCTGCCACCTCCCCGCCAAGCGGGGAGGATCTTCCCGATCCTCCCCATGCAAATGGGGAGGGGGAGCGCCGCGAAGCGGTGGTGGAGGGGAAAATCCCGCCTTGGCTTACTGCGCTGCCGGTGCGGCAACAGGCGCAGCCGGCGTGTCCGCAGCCGGTGCCGTCGCGTCCTCGCTCGCGGCGGCTTCCGGCGCGGCGGCGCTGGCCTTGGCCTTGGGCGGCGGCTGCAAGGGCGGCGTGCCGGTGGCACCATCCAGGTCGATCATCGCGTCGCTGACGCTGCCCGGCAGCACTTCGCCGCCAGCCGCCTTGGCCGCGCCCTTCTCCGGCTCGGCGCCTTTCTGGCAGGCGCCCAATGCAAGAAGCAGGGCAAGAGCAGGCGCGATCTTCATGGCCCCAATCTTCATGACTTCGTCTCCACCACGGGCGGGCAGGCCAGGTCGAGCTTGGCCAGGAACGTCGGCAGCCGCGCCAGCAGCGCCTCGTCCCACTGCGCGCTGCTCACTTCGCGGCCCAGGTCTTTCAGGCTGGTGACGCCGAATTCCTCGATCCCGCACGGCACGATGCCGCCAAAGTGCGAAAGATCGGGCGACAGATTCACCGAAAACCCATGCATCGTCACCCAGCGGCGGATGCGCACGCCGATCGCGCCGATCTTGGCTTCGCGCCCATCGGCCCCGGCGCACCAGATGCCGATGCGCCCTTCCGCGCGCCAGGCGGTGACGCCGAAATCGCCCAGGGTATCGATCACCCAGCCTTCCACGGCATGGACGAACCCGCGCACGTCGCGCGCGCGCTTGCGCAAGTCGAGCAGGACATAGCCGATGCGCTGGCCCGGCCCATGATAGGTATAGCGCCCGCCGCGCCCGGCCTCGACCACTTCGAAACGCGGATCGAGCAGTTCGGCGCGATCCGCGCTGGTGCCGGCGGTATAGACCGGGGGGTGTTCGAGCAGCCACAGCATGTCGCCCGCCGTGCCATCGGCAATCGCGGCATTGCGCGCGGCCATGGCCTCCAGCGCGGGCCGATAGGGCACCGGGGCGGTTTCACGGACGATCTCGATCGGATCGGGCACGATATCGGGCATACGCATGATGCGCTCCGACTTGGCCCCGACAGGCGCCTAAAGCAAGGGGGCACAAGGCGGTAAGACACGTGCGCAGGCGCGCAGGCTTTGCTAGGGCATGGGCAAAGCAAGGCCTGAGGAATTCCCGTGAGCAAACCGTTGATCGCCCCGTTGGACAGCATGGCCGCCTGGCAGGGCGCCACCCGCATCGTTTCGGCCAATGCCGATGTGCTGCTGGCGATCGCGGGCGTGTTCTTCCTGCTGCCGATGCTGGCCTGGGCCGTGTTCGTGGCGCCGCCGGCCGTCACGCCGGAAATGACGCAACAGCAACTCGCCCAGGTGATGCAGGATTATTACACCCGCAACCTGCCTTACCTGCTGCCGCTGACCCTGCTGCAGATCACCGGGTTCATCACCATGCTGGTGGGCATTCTCGATCGCACCCGCCCCACCGTGGGCCAGGCGCTGCGCAATTGCGCCGCGCGCGTGCCGGCCTATTTCCTGGCCCAGGTGCTGGTCGGCCTGTTCGCCGTGCTGCTGATGACCGTGGTCAGCGGCGTCCTCATGGCGCTGCGCGTGCCAGCGGCCGTGGCGGCCGGCGCCGGGATCGCCGCGGTGGTCTATCCCATGCTGCGCACGATCATGGTCGGCCCGGTGCTGGGCGTTGGGCGCACCCACAATCCCGTCATGGCCATCCGCGCCAGCCTTGCGCTCACGCGCGGCAACACGGCACGCATCCTGGCCTTCCTCGGCCTCGCCCTGGTGGTGTTCCTGGTGGCGATGAGCGTCGTTATGATGCTGGTCGGCCTGATCACCGCGCAACTGCTGGGCGCCGACAGCGAAACCGCCCGCCTCGTCAACGAAGCGGTTTCCGCACTGCTCTATTCGGTGGGCTACACCTATTTCGTGGCGATGCTGGCGGCCGTCCACGGCCAGCTGACCAAGGACCTGCCTCGTCCGTTCGAGCAGCTGTAAGAGTCCGTTTTGAAAATGCGCCAAGGCGCATTTTCGTTGCGGCACCGGCCCTCTCCCGTCCCGAAGGCACCGAAAACGTCCGGGGGACGTTTTCGCTGAGGGGGCCGACCTCCCGACGATAGTACCCTATGGGAGGTCGGGTGGGGGAGAGGGCCGGTGCCGCATATCCGGCAAAGCCGGATTTCCAAACAGTCTCTAAAAAACGAAACGCGCCCGTTCCATTACCGAACGGGCGCTGGCGCTCAGTCTTTCCAGCCGCAGGAAATGACGCAGGGCGGCACGTTGATCGGCTCGAAATCCTTGTCGATGCGGCGGAAATAGCGGCTCATCAGCGCCCGCGCCCGCGCGGTGTACTGATAGACCAGGAACGCGCCACCGGGGCGCAGCACGGCTTTCGTGGCTGCCATGATCGCCGGCCCTACGCCTTCGGGCAGCGTGGTGAACGGCAGGCCCGACAGCACGTAGTCGGCATGGTCGAAGCCGTGCTGGCGCACGATGCTTTCCACGTCGGCCGCCGATCCGTGCACCGCGATGAAGCGGCTGTCACCGATGGTGCGGGCCAGGTAGTTGATGAAATCGGGATTGGTGTCGATCACGATCAGCCGCGCATCGCGGCGCAGGCGATCGAGTACCGGCTGGCAGAACGTGCCCACGCCCGGGCCATATTCCACGAACAGGTCGCAGCGTTCCCAATCCACCTTGGACAGCACGCGCGCGATCGTGCGGCGCGAGGACGGCACGATCGCGCCGACCATCACCGGGTGCTTGAGAAAGCCCTTGAAGAAAATGCCCGCCGGACCGAACATCCGTTCCGCCTTGCGCCGAACCCGCTGATGCAAAGGGGCACGCGCCGCCTGGGTCGAATTCATTGTGGACAGGCATCCCTATCTTCGTGAGTGAACCGCGCAAGTTGCAAATCCGCGGCACTATTGCAAGCGTTCGACGCGCCGGACAGTGCCTTGCGATGAACCGTTATCGAACACACGCGTTCCGCAACAAACCGATCAGCCCTGCAAATGCCGCGTTTCCGGCACCGGGGTGAGCGCGCGGCCGGTGTCGAACCAGGCCGCCAGATTGTCGATCATCAACTGCCCCATGGCCGTGCGCGTGGCGACGGAGCCCGAGCCGACATGCGGCAGCAGCACCGCGTTGTCCTGCGCCAGCAGGGCTGCGGGTACATGCGGTTCGCGGGCAAAGACGTCGAGCCCGGCAGCCAGGATCGTCCCGTCCTGAAGCGCGGCGATCAGCGCGGTTTCGTCCACCACGGTGCCGCGCGACACGTTGATCAGCACGCCTTGCGGGCCCAGAGCGGCCAGCACTTGCGCATCGACCAGCCCCACCGTGGCCGGCCCACCGGGCACCACCACCACGAGCACGTCCACCGCCTGTGCCAGAGCCACGGGCGTGGGATACCAAGGATAGGCCACCCCCTCCTGCCGGCTGCGGCCATGATAGGCGATATCGACGCCAAAGCCTTCCAGCCGCCGCGCCACGGCCTTGCCGATCGCGCCCAGGCCCAGGATGCCCACCCGCCGCCCGCGCAGCGTGGGCGAAAGCGGAAAGGCACCCTTTTCCCACAGGCCGGCGCGCAAGTGGCGCTCTGCCTGGGGCAAGCGGCGGATCGTGGCCAGGAGCAGGCCCAGCGTGAGATCGGCGACTTCCTCGTCCAGCACGCCGCCGGTGTTGGTCACCACCACGCCGCGCGCCACGGCAGCATCGATATCGATGTTGTCATAGCCCACGCCGAAATTGGCGATGATCTCAAGCGCGGGCAGGCGATCCATCACCTCGGCCCCAAGGCGCCCGAACAGGGTGTTGGTGGCCAGCGCGCGGATCGATCCGGCCGCGCTTTGGTCCAGCCCCTCCCACAGGCGGTGAACGGCAAAGGCCTGTTCCAGGGGTTCCATGGTAAAGGGCGGGAACGGCGCGGCGGCCAGGACGGCAGGCTTGGTCATGCCCGGCAGGATAGCCAGCCGTCCAACAAAGTCAGCCCCTTATCGGGGCAGCGTCAGGGATAGCGCAGGCGGATGCGGGTGGACAGGTTGGTGCGTGGCACCGCCAGCCGCACCGAACGAAACTCCAGCAGGCTTTCGATCGAACCCGGATTGCCCGAAAAGCCGAAACCCTCTGCCGGCAGGCCCATCGGCCCGATGCGGTTGAGCGCGCCGGAATTGTCCTCGTCGTGATAGACGGCCAGGGCATAGATGCCCGGCTGGGGCAGGAACAGGCACAGCTTCGTCTTTTCCGCGCGCGCCGGCACGCGGCCGACATAGAGCGAGCCGCCGTCGATCAGGAACTTGCGCTGGTCATCGGGATAGACCGTCAAGGCGATCACCCCGCGATCAGAGCGCACCTTGTCGATCGTGACATTGAGCCAGGTGTCGCTGGGCGGGCCGACACAACCAAGCGGGGGCAGGCGCACATCGTGACTGGCCGCCAGCGCGGGTGCCGGCGCCAGGACCAGCGCCAGGATGGCAGCGAACCGTTGCAGGGTGGAGTTCAGCCTTTTCACATCCTTGTCGATGGCAAGCCCGGCCGCCGATGGCAAGAGGCTGCGGCACACCCACGCGCATGGCCATGCATTTGCCGCGCGGGCGTGGCCTTGTTGCCAAGCCGATTTGCCACGCAAACGGAGCCAGTTGGCACCAATCAGCCCCGAAACCGGACAAAGCCTGCGCCACAAACGGCAAACTTTGCTTGTGGCGCCGATTCGGCGCGGTTAAGCGCCATCAGGCGCCCGCTTGGCGAATTCGCCGGGCCGGGCTATCTCTTCCCCGCCGGGGTCATCCACCTGCCCCATCGGGGCGCTGCCTAATGTGTTGTGATCGGATCTGATGTCGATGCCAGTGCCGTTGATTTCCCCCTCGATCCTATCTGCCGATTTTTCCCGGCTGGGCGAGGAAGTGCGCGCGATCGATGCCGCCGGTGCCGACTGGATCCATGTGGACGTGATGGACGGCCATTTCGTGCCCAACATCACCATCGGCCCTGCCGTGGTGAAGGCGCTGCGCCCGCACACCGCCAAGCCGTTTGATGTGCACCTGATGATCAGCCCGGTGGACCTCTACCTTGAGGCATTCGCCAACGCCGGTGCCGACATCATCACCGTCCATCCCGAAGCCGGCCCACACATCCACCGCACGGTCCAGGCGATCAAGGCCCTGGGCAAGAAGGCGGGCATTGCGCTCAATCCGGCAACGCCGGCCAAGATGCTCGATTACCTGATCGATGATATCGACCTGGTCCTGGTGATGAGCGTGAACCCCGGATTTGGTGGGCAGAGCTTCATTTCCAGCCAGTTGCGCAAGATCGAGGCGGTGCGCAAGATGATCGACAAGACCGGCCGGCCCATCCACCTTGAAGTGGATGGCGGCGTGGATACGACCACCGCCCGCCAGTGCGTGGCCGCCGGGGCCGATGCGCTGGTGGCCGGAACCGCCACGTTCAAGGGCGGCCCCGATCACTATGCCGCCAATATCGCGGCGCTCAAAAGGATCGACTGACCCCGTGGGCGAACCCGGCTTCTCCATCGCACGCGGCCAGGCTGCCAAGGCCCCAGCCCGTTCTGCGGACGAAGCCCGTTCTGCCGACCAGGCCCGTTCCGCAGACGAGGACAGCCCCGCCCTGCCCCTGGGGCTGGACCGCGAGCCGCTGCGGCGTGAAGCACCCGCAGCGCCTTCGCCCTCCTTGCCCCCGCTGCCGCGCCCGATGCCCACCGACGAAGACACGCCGCCGCGCCCCGAAGTGGTGGAGCCCGGCCGCGCCCTGGCACTGGCCGATTTCTCGCCCCCGGCGGTAAGCGCGGGCGAACGCTTCATGCGCTTTGCCTATCGCCTGGGCCTGCCGGCCGGCGCGCTCCAGCCGTTTCGCAAGCGGGCACGCCCGCGCCTGACCGCCACCGTCAGCAATCCGCTGCCCGGTGACGTGCCAGCGGGCAAGGCCCTGCGCGCCGGGCATTTCCTGGTGCACGGCATGAAGCAGGCGATTGCCGACACCGAGTTCACCGGCCCGCGCCTGCCCCCGCCGTTCGAACGCATGGTCCATGGCTTTGCCTGGCTGCCCGATCTCGAAGCGAGCGGGCCGCGCGCGCAATGCACGCCCGTGGCCGAACGCGTGCTGGGCATGTGGCTCAACGCCAATCCCCAGCCCAATGCCAGCCCCGCCTGGGACGTGGGCCACACCGGCCATCGCCTGCTCACCTGGCTGATCCACGCGCCGCTGCTGCTTTCGGGCAACGACAAGAAGTTTCGCAGCCGCGTGCTGCATGCCATGGCCGAAACCGCGCGCTGGCTCGATCGCCACGTGACGCGGGCAGATGACAAGCTGGGCGAAGTGGCCGGCTGGGCGGCGATCACCGCCGCCGGGCTGCTCATGGCCGATGGCGGCCCGCGCCGCCTGTTTGGCGAGGCCGGACTGATTCGCGCGCTGGGCGACATGGTGGGCGACGATGGCGGCGTCCTCTCGCGCAGTCCGCTGGGCCAGATCGAGGCGATCACCATCCTGGTGCGGCTCAAGGCCTGCTATGCCGCCGTGCGCCGCGATCCGCCCCAGCAGATCGAGACGATCCTGTCGTTGCTGGTGCCGCCGCTGCTGGCGCTGCTCCACGGCGATGGTGCGCTGGGCAGCTGGCAAGGTGCGGGTGCCGTGCCGGCCGAGCAGATCGCCACGCTGGTCAAGGCCAGCGGCGTGCGCACCCGGCCTTTGCGCGATGCGCGGCAATGGGGATACCAGCGCATCACGGCGGCCAAGTCTGTCCTGCTGCTCGATGCCGCGCCGCCGCCGATCGCCCGCCACGCGCGCGATGGCTGCGCCTCTACCCTGGCGTTCGAATTCAGCCACGGCGCCGAACGCCTGATCGTCAATTGCGGGGGCGCGGCCTTTGCCGGCGGGCTCATCCCGCTGCGCCTGGCCCAGGGCCTGCGCGCGACGGCGGCCCACTCCACGCTGACCATCGACGATTTCAATTCCACCGCCGTCCTGATCAACGGCAAGCTGGGCAGCGGCGTTTCCGAAGTGGAAGTGGACCGCCGCACGCTTCAGGCCGATGGCAGCTATGCCGCCGCTGCACCGGGACCGGCCGGACAGTCTGCCACGCGGATCGAGGCGAGCCACAACGGCTATGTCAGCCGCTATGGCCTGCTGCACCAGCGCATCCTGATCCTGCGCGACGATGGCACCGAACTGCGCGGCGAAGACCTGCTGGTGCCCCAGGGCAAGAAAGGCAAGCGCGGCATGATCGGTGTTGCCTTGCGCTTCCACCTTGGCCCGCATATCGAGCTGGCGCAGGGCCAGGACGGCCTTGGCGTCACCCTCGCGCTGCCCGACGGCGGCCTGTGGCAGTTCCGTTCGGGGCGGGAGCCGGTGACGATCGAGGAATCGCTCTGGGCCGATGGGCTGGGCCGTCCGCTGGGCACGCGCCAGCTTGTCATCACGGCCAAGATCCCGCGCAGCGGAGAAAGTTTCTCCTGGCTGCTCAAGAAGATGAGATAGGAATTTTCAACGTGGGCGATGTGACGATCCGGCGGGCGCTGCTTTCGGTGTCCGACAAGACCGGCCTTGTTGAGCTGGGCCAGGCGCTGGCCGCGCGCAACGTGGAACTGGTTTCCACCGGCGGCACGGCCAAGGCCCTGCGCGAGGCCGGCCTGGCGGTGAAGGACATTTCCGAACTGACCGGCTTTCCCGAAATGATGGATGGCCGCGTCAAGACGCTGCACCCCAAGGTCCACGGCGGCCTGCTGGCCGTGCGCGACAACGCCGAGCATGCCGCCTCCATGGCCGAACACGCCATCGGTGCGATCGACCTGGTCGTGGTCAACCTCTATCCCTTCGAAGCAACCGTGGCCAAGGGCGCCGAGCGCGAGGAAGTGATCGAGAACATCGACATCGGCGGCCCTTCGATGGTGCGTTCGGCAGCCAAGAACCACGATTACGTCACGATCCTGACCGATCCGGCCGACTACGCCACGGTGATTGCGGAGCTGGAGCAGACCGGTGGGAAGACCACCCTGCCCTTCCGTCGCGCCATGGCGGCCAAGGCCTATGCCACCACGGCCGCCTATGATTCGGCCATTGCCACCTGGTTTGCCACCGTGGACCAGCAGCAGCATTTCCCCCAGACGCTGGCCGCCGCGCACAGCCTGGTGACCACGCTGCGCTATGGCGAAAACCCGCACCAGTCCGCCGCGCTCTATGTGCCGCGCCGCCCCACTGTGGTTGGCCTGCCCCAGGCCGAGCAGATCCAGGGCAAGGAACTGTCGTACAACAATTATAACGACGCCAATGCGGCGCTGGAGCTCATTGCCGAATTCGCTGCTGACAAGCCGACCGTGGTGATCGTCAAGCACGCCAATCCGTGCGGCGTGGCCAGCGCTGATACCCTGCTCGATGCCTGGCACGCTGCCTTGGCCTGTGACAGCGTTTCGGCCTTTGGCGGTATCGTGGCGGTCAACCAGCCGCTCGATGGCCCCACCGCCAACGCGATCTGCGAGATCTTCACCGAAGTGGTCGTGGCCCCTGGCGCCGACCAGGCTGCCCGCGATGCCTTTGCCCGCAAGAAGAACCTGCGCCTGCTGCTGGTGAACGAACTTCCGCAAGCGCACCGCGCCGGCCTTGTCACCGTGCCGATCGCCGGTGGCCTCTTGGTGCAGGACCGCGACAACGGCCGCATCACGGCCGACGATCTCAAGGTCGTCACGCAGCGTGAACCCACGCCACAGGAACTGAAGGACGCGCTGTTTGCCTGGACCGTGGCGAAGCACGTCAAATCCAACGCGATCGTCTATGCCAAGGATGGCGTGACGGCCGGCATCGGTGCAGGCCAGATGAACCGCCGCGACAGCAGCCGCATCGCCGCCGCCAAGGCCCAGGAAGCCGCCCAGACCCACGGCTGGAGCGAAGCGCGCACGGTCGGCTCTGCCGTCGCTTCCGACGCGTTCTTCCCCTTTGCCGATGGCCTGCTGGCCGCGGTGGAAGCCGGCGCGACGATGGTGATCCAGCCCGGCGGTTCGATCCGCGACGAAGACGTGATCAAGGCTGCCGACGAAGCCGGCCTGGCCATGGTGTTCACGGGCATGCGCCACTTCCGCCACTGATTGCGGTTTTCGGACACAAAAAAGGGGGCGGTGCCAGTGCGGCACCGCCCCCCTTTTTCTTAGCCCCCTCCCGCTTGCGGCAGGTGTAGACCTTACGGCTGCGGCTTGTTCAGCACCGAATCCGGGTTTTCCTGGATGCGGATCTTGCCCATCGGCGGCTTGGGCGGCAGCACGCGGTCGGCGATCTGGGTGATGGCCGGTGCAGGCTTGGCGCCCGGCGCCGTCACGCGCCAGATCACGCCGCCAACGTCGTCGCTGACCAGGAGCGCGCCATCCTTGGCAAAGGCCACCCAGGTGGGCCGGCCATGGGCCTTGCCATCCTTGTTGAGGAAGCCGGTGAGCACCGGCGCGGGCGGCGCGGGCAGCACGTTGCCGTGGTTATCGAACCGCACGAAGACCACGTCATAGCCGGCCAGCGGGCGGCGATTCCACGAACCGTGGCGGGCGATGAAGGCACCACCGGCAAAGCGTTCGCCCAGGGTGTTGCCACCGCGCGCAAAGGCCAGGCCCAGCGGCGCAACGTGGGCGCCCAGGCCATATTCGGGCTTGCGCACGTATTCCATCAGGTATTCGGGCATCGGCTCGTTCACGCGCCAGTCGATGTTCTTTTTCCAGTATGCCCAGGGCCAGCCATATTGCGCGCCCAGCGGCACATTGGTGAGATAGTCGGGCACCAGATCGGGGCCGAGCATGTCGCGCTCGTTGACCACGGCCCACAGTTCACCGGTGTAGGGATTGAAATCCATGCCGTTGGGATTGCGCATCCCGCCGGCAAACTGGCGCACGCGGCGCAAGCTGAAATCATATTCGAAAATCGCGGCGCGATCGGCTTCGGCATCGATGCCGTTGTCGGCAATATTGGTGCCCGAGCCCACGGAAACATAGAGCCGCTGGCCATCGGGGCTGAGCGCCAGGTTGCGCGCCCAGTGCATGCCGGCCGGCGGCAGGTCCATCAGCTTTTGCGGCTTGCCCGGCAGGTTGGTCTGCCCCGGCTGGAACGGCCACGACACGACGCCATTGTGGTTGGCCACATAGAGCCGCCCTTCGCGCCAGACCATGCCGAACGGCGAATCGAGCGCGGGGTTTTCCATCACCACGCGCTGCGCCGCCTTGCCCGTGCCGTTGTCGCGCAGCAGCACGATCTTGTTGGGCGAAGGTTCGCCCGCGCCGGCCTGGCTGAACAGGATGCCCGCCACAAAGCCGGTGATCCCCCCGCCGCCATGATCGCCCGCAGGCGCGTTGGTTTCGGCGGTCAGCACGTCGCCATTGGGCAGGACGGCCAACGTGCGCGGATGGTCTAGCCCATCGGCAAAGCGCGTAACGACCAGACCCTGCGCCGCCACCGGCGTTTCGCCCGCCTGCCATCCCACCGGCTTGGCAATGCCGATGCCGGGGATGATCTGCGGCGAAGGCTCCGCCATCTTGGGATGGGGGCCAGAGGTTTCGTCGGTGGTATATTGCGCGGCGGGGCCACGGATGGCCCATACCAGGAACGCAGCAATCGCGATCAGCAGCAAGCCCAGGGCGATCAGGAACTTCTTGAAGGTGCTCATGGGCTGCAAACTAGGGCGGCCAGCGCTTCGCTGCAATGACAGCTTGCGGGAAATCGGCTAGAGACCAAGGCCATGTACGATTTTCATTTTGATGCCGCCGACAAGCCCACGCTCTATGCCGATCTGGCCGCCGCCGCACGCGGGCTGATCCATGGCGAAAGCGATGGCGTGGCCAACATGGCCAATGTCGCCGCGCTGCTCGCCCTGGCGCTGCCCGATTGCAACTGGACCGGGTTCTATCGCCTGGTGGGCGATACACTGGTGCTGGGGCCGTTCGCAGGCAAGCCCGCCTGCATCCGCATTCCGCTGGGCCAGGGGGTGTGCGGCGCCGCCGCCGCAACCGGCGAAACGCAGCTGGTGGCCGATGTGCACGCGTTTCCCGGCCACATCGCCTGCGACGCGGCCAGCGCCTCGGAACTGGTGGTGCCGATCAAGCGCGATGGCGCGGTGATCGGGGTGATCGATCTCGACAGCCCGACCATCGCCCGCTTCGACGAGGCGGACGCCCGCGGGATCGAGACGCTGGCAGCGATCCTGGCCGACGCTATCTGATCTCTCAGTGCCCGCCTTCGCGCAAGGTTTGGGCATAGAAGGCCAGCACGGCGGGTGCGTCCACGCCCGTGGCCACCTTGATCGCGCCATGCCCGGCAAAGCCAGCATCGGTGCTGCCGGGCGGTTCCATCAGCGTCACACCCGCGCCTGGCCCGCCGCTTGGCTCCACCCGCACCACGCCTTCCACCGTGGTATAGGCAGCCGGGCGCAGGGCATAGAACACCGCGCTGGAATCGTGCACGGGCATGGTGCCCTTGGGGCTGAGATAGGTTTGCCGGGTGATCGCGCGGATCAGCGCGCCGTCCTGGCCCGATAGCGCGTCAAGGTAAGCGCGGTCCATCACGGTGCGGATCGTGACGTCAAGCGGCACCAGCGTGACCGGCCAACCCGCGTTGATCACTTCATCGGCCGCTTCGGGATCGCCGCCGATATTGGCCTCTGCCACCGTGAACGGATTGGCGCCCTGCCGCGCGCCCTGGTAATTATAGCCAAAGGCGCCGCCCATGATCACCACGCGCTTGGCCAGGCGCGGCAGATCCGGCGCCATGGCCAGTGCGGCGGCCAGGTTGGTAAGGCGGCCCACCGCCAGGATCGTCACTTCGCCGGGGTGGGACCGCACCACATCGATGATCAGTTGCGGCGCGCTGCGTGGATCGAGCGCAGCATGGGGCGCGGGCATGACATAGTTGCCCAGGCCATTGGCGCCGTGAATCCAGGCTGGCGGCGGTGGCGTGGGGCCGATCAGCGGCTTGGCGGCGCCGCGCGCGACCGGCGCGGAAAAGCCCAGATAGTCTTTCAGGAACAAGGCATTGCGCGTGGTATCGGCAATCTGCGCATTGCCGAACACGGTGGTGACGCCCAGCAACTGCACATCCGGCCGCCGCGTCAGCAGGATCAGCGCCATGGCATCGTCGATGCCGAAATCGGCATCCATGATGATCTTTTCGGGGGACGCGGACGATGGCGTTTGTGCCGCCCCCGCATTCCCCGCCAGAGCCAGGCACAAGCCCAGCAGAAGGGCAGCACCACGCCGCCCGATCAATGGCCGCAGCAGCCCCATGCAGGATGGCCTTCCGGTTCGATGGCAGTTCACCATGCGAACCTGAAGGTTTCATCCTGTGCAATCAAACACAATGAAATCGACGCAGCGTTGCAAAATTCCGCATGACCGCAACGATCACCGCAGGATCAGATCGCCCCGCCGGTCAGCCGCTGGCAGATCAGGTCAAGCTGGTCGAGCGTCTTGTAGCGGATCACCACGCTGCCCGTGCGCGGATCGGTATCGGCGTTGATCGTCACTTTCAGGCCCAGGAATTCCTCCACATGGGCCTGGACCGCAGCGATATCGGCGCTGTCGGAAGGATCGCGTTCGGCGCGGGCGCGGCGGGGGCCGGCCTCGGGCTTGGTCGCGCGCTTGGCCATGCGTTCGGCATCGCGCACCGAAAGGCCCTTCGCCACGATTTCCTGCGCCAGCGGCAGCGGATCGGGCAGCACGGCCAGCGCGCGCGCATGACCCATCGACAGGTCATCGCGCTGCACCATGTCGAGCACTTCTTCGGGCAGCGACAACAGGCGCATGAGGTTGGCCACATGGCTGCGCGACTTGTCGACGAAGCGGGCGATTTCCTGCTGGGTCAGCCCGTCGTTGTCGGACAGGCGCTGATAGGCGCGGGCCTCTTCCACCGGGTTGAGGTCTTCGCGCTGGAGGTTTTCGATGAGGGCCAGCGCGGTCACTTCGCGCTCGTCCAACTGGCGCACGATCGCGGGAATTTCGTGCACGCGGGCACGCTGCGCCGCGCGCCAGCGGCGTTCGCCGGCCACCAGTTGATAGCGCCCCCCGGCAATCGGGCGGACGATCACCGGCTGGATCACCCCGCGCGCGGCAATGGATTGCGCCAGTTCGTCCAGCGCTTCCTCGTCGAAATGGCGGCGCGGCTGATCGGGGTGTGGCTCGATTTCAGCGACTGACAGCAGCGCCACGCCCGTGGTGGCACGAGCCGGTGCCGCAGCGGAAGCCCCTGCCCCGTTGCCGGCCGGTGCCGTCGGACGGACAAGCGACTCCTCGCGCCGGGTCTCGCCCAGCAAGGCGCCCAGCCCCCGGCCAAGTGCGGCGCGCTTCACCGGTGCCTTGACGCCCTCTTCGCCGCTCATGCCGCCTTCCTCCGTTCCGGCAGGCGCCCGATCAGCTCGCGCGCCAGTTTCATGTAAGCCTGCGACCCCGAGCAGGCGTGGTCATAGATCAGCGCCGGCAGCCCATGGCTGGGCGCCTCGGACAGGCGCACGTTGCGGGGGATCACCGATTCGAACACCAGATCGCGCAGGCACGACCGCACGTCGTCGGCCACCTGGTCGGTCAGGCGGTTGCGCCGGTCGTACATGGTGAGCACGATGCCCAGGATGCCCAGATCGGGATTGAAGCGTTCCTGCACGCGCTCCACAGTCTGCAAAAGCTGGCTAAGCCCTTCCAGCGCGAAGAATTCGCACTGCAGTGGCACCAGCAGGCTATCGGCCGCAGCCATGGCGTTGAGCGTCAGCAAGCCAAGGCTGGGCGGGCAATCGATCAGGCAGATTTCGTGCTGGGTATCGCGGTAAAGCGCGGCACGCAGGCGGCCGGTGCGATCGTCCACGCTGACCAGTTCCACTTCCGCGCCCGACAGATCCACCGTGGCAGGAATGATATCCAGCCCGGGAATGCGCGTGGGGACGGCACACTCGGCCACCCCTGCCCCATCGATCAGCATGTCATAGGAAGACCGCTCCCGATCCGCGGCGTTGAGGCCGATGCCGGTGGAGGCGTTGCCCTGGGGATCGAGATCGACCAGCAGCACTTTCCAGCCCGTAGCAGCCAGGGCCGTGGCGATATTGATAGCAGTGGTGGTCTTGCCCACCCCGCCCTTCTGATTCGCAATGGCGATCGTGATCATCGACGGGAGCCTCGTTGGGAAGCACCACCCGCATGGGCAGGCTTCGGGGGATGGCCACCCAGCAAGCGGCCGGCGATCACACCGGCGGCGGGATCGGTCAGCGATTGTTCCACGTGAAACACATGGCGCCAGGTTTGGGGCAGTATAGCCAATTCTTGCGCGGCCTTCGCCCCTTTTGGCAGCAACCAAACCGTTTCCGGTGTGGAAAAACGCGCGGAAATCGTCAGCAACTTGTCAAGCGGCGCAAATGCGCGCGCGGAAAGCACCGCATGGGCTTGATCGGGCAAGTCTTCCACCCGCGCCAGCACGACCTGCACCCGATTCAGCCCCAAGGCTTGCACCGCGCGCGACAGCCACTCGGTGCGCAGCCGGCGCGAATCGACCAGCGTGACCGGACGTTCGGGCTGCAGCGCAGCGATCACCAGCCCGGGAAAACCCGCACCCGTACCCAGATCCAACCAAGAACCGGCGGGCAATGTTTCACGTGGAACAGCGAGCAGCTGCGCGCTGTCGACAATGTGGCGCTGCCACACCATCGGGATCGTGCCCCGCGCGATCAGGTTCTGGCGCTCGTTCTCTTCCACCAGCAGATCGACCAGCCGGGCCAGGCGCGCCATGGTGGCGTCATCGGCGCCCAGCGTCTGGCGCAGCCAATCCTGCGCCTCGGCCTCGCTCGTGATCGAGGCGGTCATGCCGCCACCATGCGACGGCGCGCGTGGACCAGCAGGCTGGCAAGCGCCGCCGGGGTGATCCCGGCCAGCCGCCCGGCTGCCGCGAGCGTCTCGGGCTGGGCTGCGCTCAGCCGCTCGACCATCTCGGCGGAAAGCCCCGGCACTTGGGCATAGGGGAAGCCCTCCCCCAGCGGCACATTCTCGTTGGCGCGCAAGTCACGCAGCTCGGCTTCCTGTCGCGCCAGATAGGGGGCATAGGCGGCGTCTTCCTCCACCTCTTCCACCAGCAAGGCATCGGCGGGCATGGCGTCACCCAGCCATGGCGTCAGGTCCGCCAGGTTGACTTCGGGGAAGCGCAGCCATTCCATCAGGCTGCGCCGCGCACCATCGGCGCGCACGGCCAGACCAGCCCGCGCCATTTCGCTGGGCGTGGTCTCCTGCGCCAGCGCCGCTTCCAGTTGCCCGCGCGCGTCAAGACGCCGCTCGAACCAGGCGCGGCGCTCCGGTCCAACACAGCCCGCCGCCAGCGCCAATGGCGTCAAACGGGTAGTGGCATTGTTGGCACGCAGGCGCAGGCGATATTCGGCCCGCGCGGTGAGCATGCGATAAGGCTCGCTGACGCCATGCAGCGTCAGGTCATCGATCATCACCGCCATATAGCTGGACCCGCGATCAAGCTGCGCAGGCGCCGTGCCCAGCACCGCCGCCGCCGCATGCATCCCGGCCACCAGCCCTTGCGCGGCCGCTTCCTCGTAGCCGGTGGTGCCGTTGATCTGCCCGGCGCAATAGAGGCCTGGCATCGCGCGCACTTCCAGGCTGGGCCGCAAGGCGCGCGGATCGATGTGATCGTACTCCACGGCATAACCGGGCACGACGATCTCCACCTGCTCCAGCCCCTCCATCGAGCGCATCATCGCGAGTTGCACATCGGCCGGCAGCGAAGTGGACAGCCCATTGGGATAGACGAGATGGTCGTCCAGCCCCTCCGGTTCCAGAAACACCTGGTGGCTGTCGCGGTCGGCGAAGCGGTGAATCTTGTCCTCGATCGACGGACAATAGCGCGGGCCGCGTGCGCCGATCGCGCCGGTGAACAAAGGCGAGCGATCCAGCCCGCCGCGAATGATATCGTGCGTGCCGGCATTGGTGCGGCTGATCCCGCAAAAAATCTGCGGCAGCGGGCGCGTTGTGCTGAGCGGCGACATCGTCCAGGGATCGGCGTCGCTGTGCTGTTCCTCCAGCCGCGACCAATCGATCGTTCGGCCGTCGAGGCGGGGCGGCGTTCCGGTCTTGAGCCGCGCCATCGGCAAGGCGGCATCACGCAATTGCGCGGCCAGCCGATGTGCAGCGTCTTCGCCGATGCGGCCCCCCTCCATTCGTTGCTCGCCGCGAAACAGACGGGCGCCCAGGAACGTGCCCGTGCACAGCACGACGGCCGATCCATCCAAAATGGACCCATTTGATAACGTAACGCCCGTTACGTTACCGCCAACCAGGCGGAGCGCCGCGGCCTCTCCCGCCACGACGGTAAGGCCTTGCTGGTTGTTGACCACGGCCTGGACCGCGGCCTTGAATCGCTTGCGGTCGGCCTGCACGCGCGGCCCCTGCACGGCACTGCCCTTCGATCGATTGAGCATGCGATAGTGTATCGCCCCGGCATCGGCTGCCCGCGCGATGACGCCATCGAAGGCGTCAACTTCGCGCACCAGGTGTCCTTTGCCCAGCCCGCCGATCGCCGGATTGCAGCTCATCGCCCCGATCTTGTCAGGATCGAAGCTCACCAACGCGGTGCGCGCGCCCATCCGGGCAGCCACGCAAGCCGCCTCGACGCCGGCATGACCGCCGCCGACCACGATGATATCGAAGGAATGCATGCCCCTGCCCTAACGCTCTGCGTGGCTGGGGTCAAACTTGTGTTTCACGTGGAACAATGTCGGGCTCGGTCTGGTGCCCTTTCGACAGGCTCAGGGCGAACGAAGAGAAAGGGTAGAATTTCCCCCGAACCGCGTTCGGGCTGAGCTTGTCGAAGCCCCTTGCGCCACCGTCTCACTTGCCGATGCAGAACCGACCGAACAGCGCATCGAGCATGTCCTCGGTCCCGGCCCGCCCCGTGAGCGCATCGAGCGCGCGGCGGGCCAGGCGCAGTTGCTCTGCCGCGAGGAGAGGATCGCGTTCGTCCCGCGCGGCGGTGAGCGCCGCATGAACTTGGACAAGAAGATCGTGCTGGCGCGCGTTCAACGCTGCTTCCCCCGGCGCGGGCAGGCTCGCACGCGCGTGCGCGACCAGATCGCGGCGCAGCGCGTCGACGCCTTCGCCGGTATGGGCGGACAGGCGATGGCGGGGGCTGGCCTTGGCGGGGGCGGCAGGATCGTCGGCGCGGGCGGCCAGCTCCCACAGCGCCAGGCCCTGCGGCCCTTCCCCCTCGGGACCGAGCCACAGGATAAGGTCGGCCTTCGCCGCTTCCGCACGGGCACGCGCGATGCCGATCCGTTCGATCTCACCCGCGCCTTCCTCACGCAGGCCGGCGGTGTCGGCAAACGTAAACGGCACACCATCGATGGCGACGCTGCGGGTCAACACATCGCGCGTGGTGCCGGGCTCGGCGGCGGTGATCGCCGCTTCGGATTCCACCAGCGCGTTGAACAAGGTGGACTTGCCGGCATTGGGCGGCCCGGCCAGCACCACGCGAAAGCCTTCGCGCAGCGGTTCGGCGCGCGGCCGATCAAGCCAAGCTGCGATACTGGTGGCGAGGTCAGCGGTGCGATCGCCGAAGCCCGCCGGCAGTAGCGCGCCCCCTTCCCCCACGTCATCCTCGTCAGAAAAGTCGAGCAGCGCTTCAAGCTGGGCCGACAGCGTGAGCACGCCCTGGCGCCAATCCTCCACCCGACGCGACAGCGCGCCATCGGCCATGGCCAAAGCGCTGCGTCGCTGCAATTCGGTTTCGGCACTGAGCAGGTCGGCCAGGCCCTCGGCCTCGTTCAGGTCGATCCGCCCATTGAGAAACGCGCGCCGGGTGAACTCTCCCGCCTGCGCGCCACGCAACCCCGGCAGGCGGCCCAGCGCTGCAAGCACAGCGCCAACCACAGCCCGCCCGCCGTGGAGGTGAAGCTCGGCACTGTCCTCCCCGGTTGCCGTCTGTGGGCCAGGCAGCCACAGCACCATGGTCGCATCGAGCAGGCTGCCGTCGATGGGATCGACCAGCCGGCGAAAGGTTGCCCGGCGTGAGCTGGGCAGCTGGCCCGAAAGCGCCACGAGTGCAGCACCAGCCTGTGGCCCGCTGATCCGCACCACGGCGATGCCAGCCGGCGGTGCCCCGGAACTGAGGGCGAATATGGTAGAGTTCTCGCTCATGCCCCGCCGCTTATCACGCGGCAGAAGGCACGCCTACTTCTTGTCGCCGCTCATGCCCGCCTTGAAACCAGCCATTGCGGCGCCGGCACCCTGTTCCATGAATTGCTGGAACAGCTTGAGGCCGATTTCGCCCATTGGCGCGAGTTGCTTGGCATAGCCCTGCAACTGGTCGACGCTGCTCACGCCCTGCATCGCCTTGGCCAAGGCATCGACATAGACATCGTTGGCGCGCGACACATCGGGCAGGCCCAGAAAGCGCCGGGCTTCCTCCGGGCTGCATTCGATTTCGACATTCACTTTCATGGCTTGGCTCTCCGAACGTGTCACGCTTGTGCGGCAAAAGTGTCATAGTCGCAGCGGCGCGCCAAGCCGGAGATCCACCGAATTGGCAAGCGCATCGATCAACGCCGTTGCGACGGATCAATGCGCCAGCACGGGCGTTGTTTCACGTGGAACACGAAGGGCACGGCGATGACTGCGCGATGGCCCTTCTTGCAGGGGAGAGACAGATCATGCAGCTTGGATTGGCCGCCTGGCACCGCGCGATGCTGGCCGGATGCCCGCAGGACTTGTTGGCCGAACTCGTGGCCGAAGATGCCGTGTTCCATTCTCCGGTGCTGCACACCCCGCAAGTGGGCCACCAGGCGGTGTGCCTGCACCTTTCAGCCGCCTGTGGCGCCTTGTGCCAGGGTGGGCTCGCCTATGTGCGCGAACTGGTCGATGGGCCCGAAGCGGCGCTGGAATTCGAAGCCACGCTGGATGGTGTGGCGGTGAACGGCGTGCACTTGCTGCGCTTCGACCTTGAAGGCCGGATCATCGATTTCAAGGTTCTGGTGCGGCCCTTTGCGGCGGCGGACCTGCTGTGGCGCAAGATGGCCGAGGCGCTGGAAGACGACTGAGGTTGTTATGCGGGCGTTGGCTCTGGCCCTTCGACAGGCTCAGGGCGAACGGGAATGGGTATGATGTTTGAAACCCCGTTCGGGCTGAGCTTGCCCGAAGCCCGCCGTCCCCAGACGCAAAAAGGCGGGAAGCCTTTGGGGCCTCCCGCCTTTTTGTGCGCAGCAAAGCTTTGGAAAGCTTACTGGTTCATGGTCGCAAAGAAGTCTTCGTTGGTCTTGGAATCCTTCATCTTGTCGAGCAGGAATTCCATCGCGTCGACCGTGCCCATCTGCATGAGGATGCGGCGCAGCACCCACATCTTGCCGAGCTGGTCGCGCGGAACGAGGAGTTCTTCCTTGCGCGTGCCGCTCTTGCCCACGTCGAGCGCGGGGAAGATGCGCTTGTCGGCGACCTTGCGGTCGAGCACGATTTCCGAGTTGCCGGTGCCCTTGAATTCTTCAAAGATCACTTCGTCCATGCGGCTGCCGGTGTCGATCAGCGCGGTGGCGATGATCGAGAGCGAGCCGCCTTCCTCGATGTTGCGCGCGGCGCCGAAGAAGCGCTTGGGGCGCTGCAGGGCGTTGGCGTCCACACCGCCGGTCAGCACCTTGCCCGAGGACGGGACCACGGTGTTGTAGGCGCGGCCGAGACGGGTGATCGAGTCGAGCAGGATGACCACGTCACGCTTGTGTTCGACCAGGCGCTTGGCCTTTTCGATGACCATTTCGGCCACTTGGACGTGGCGCGTGGCGGGTTCGTCGAAGGTGGAGGAGATGACCTCGCCCTTCACCGAACGCTGCATGTCGGTCACTTCTTCGGGGCGTTCGTCGACCAGCAGGACCAGCAGGAACACTTCCGGGTGATTGTCGGTGATCGCCTTGGCCATGTTCTGCAGCAGCACGGTCTTGCCGGTGCGCGGCGGCGCCACGATCAGCGCGCGCTGGCCCTTGCCCTGCGGGCTGACCAGGTCGATCACGCGGGCGGACTTGTCCTTGACCGTGGGATCGAGCGTGTCGAGCTTCAGGCGCTCGTTGGGATAGAGCGGGGTGAGGTTGTCGAAGTTGACGCGGTGGCGCACGGCGTCGGGATCATCGAAATTGACTTTCATCAGGCGGGTGATGGCAAAGTAGCGCTCGCCGTCCTTGGGCGCGCGGATTTCGCCTTCCACCGTGTCGCCCGTGCGCAGGCCCCACTTGCGGACCTGGTTGGGCGAGACGTAGATGTCGTCCGGCCCGGCCAGATAGTTCGCCTCGGGGCTGCGCAGGAAGCCGAAGCCATCGGGCAGCACTTCGATCGTGCCGATGCCGAGGATTTCTTCCCCATCTTCGGCCACTTCCTTGAGGATGGCGAACATGAGGTCCTGGCGGCGCATCGTGCTTGCGCCTTCCACGCCCAGCTCTTCGGCCATTTCGACCAGCTCGGCAGGGGTTTTCTTTTTGAGTTCTTTAAGATGCATTTCGTGTGTTCCGTCAGCGGAATTAGGCTGGAAAATGGCCGGCGGGCCGATGGGCTTGGGGAAAGCAGGCCGTCAATCGCGACGGGCGCGATTGCATGATTTGCCGGTCGACAGCGGCGTTATGCCGGGAATGGGGCCGCGTCAATTGAGGAATGGTGATCTGGGGCCGGGTTGCGGCCAGCGCCAGCGCATGGCGTCGGCCACGCTCAAACCCCCTCCTCTTCAGAGGAGGAGGCTTTCCTGTTTGCTTAGAAAGGCTTGATGATCACCAGGATCACGATGATCGCGCCCAGCACGCCGGGCACTTCGTTGAGCAGGCGCAATTGCTTGCCGGTCAACCGGCGTTCGCCCCGCGCCAGGGCACGGTGATAGCGCGCCAGCCAGATGTGATAGCCGGTGAGCGCCACCACCAGCAGCAGCTTGGCATGCAGCCACCCTTGTGTGAACCAGCCGCCGGTGATGGCCATGGCAAGGCCCAGAATCCACACCACCGCCACGCTGGGTGCCATGATGATCTTCATCAGCTTGCGTTCGCGGTCGGTCCACCGCGCATTGTCGGGCGAATTGACCGGGGTTTCCTGGTGATAGACGAACAGGCGCGGCAGCATGAACAGCCCCGCCATCCAGAAGATCACGAAAATGACGTGGCCGGCCTTGAGCCAGAGATAGAGCATCGAGAGCACCTGGAGCATGAGGGGTCTTTTACCGTCTGCGCAAAGGGACTGGAACGGCCTTTCGACAGGGAACGCAACACGCGCCGAAACGGCCCCATGGCATCTCGGCCTTTGCCGGCCTGATTGCAAGAACCTTGCCCGCTGGGGTATGCAGCACGGCATCGAAGGGGGAAACCACGCGTGCAGGCCGGCCGGCAATTGCTGATGCGCCATCCGCGCCTGGGCCTGGTGGTCCTGGCGCTGGTGCTGGGACTGCGCGTGCTGATCCCACCCGGGATGATGCCGGTGCCCGATGGCGCACGCGGCATCGTGGTGGCGCTGTGCGATGGCAATGGCCCCGCGACGCTCCGCACGGTGTTGCTCAAGCCGGACGCCCGCGCGGCGCGCGATCCGCACAAGACCGACGGCAGCACCAACCCCGGCCCTTGCGCGTTCGGCGTGCTGGCCGATGCCCTGATCGGTGGCGCGCAGCCTGTGGCCCTGCCCTTGCCGGTCGGGGTTGCCACACCGCTGGCACCGCACCGCGCCAAAGCGCTCGCCCTAGCGGCCTTGGCCCATGCGCGGCCGCCGGCAAGGGCCCCGCCGGCCTTGCCGATCGCCTGATCCTTCGCATCCGCGTTTCAGCATGGCCGCCCCCGAGTGTGGGCGCGCCGCCCATCGGGATTTTCCGATCATGTCACGTCATTTTCTGGCAGCCACGGCGGCTGCCCCGCTTGCGCTTGCCGTTCTGCCTACTTCCGCCCTCGCCTGCGCCAGTTGCGGTTGCACGTTTACCTCGGACTGGCTCAACCAAGGCCTGGTGACCCAGCCCGGCCAGGCCGTGACGCTGCGCCTGGACTATGTGCCGCAAAGCCAGTTGCGCACCGGCACGACCAAGGTGGATACCCGCAACATCGACATTCCCAACGAGCGCGAGATCGAGCGCTGGACCGACAATGTCTATGTCACCGCCAGCTACGATCGCCAGTTTGCCAACGATTGGGGCTTCAACGTCTCGGTGCCGTTCATCGTCAGGCCCCACGCCACGATTGCCGAGGACACCGACAGCGAAAGCCGGTCCCGCACACACGGGTTGGGCGATATCCGCCTGATGGCGCGGTGGCAGGGCCTATCCACCGCCAAGGGTGTTACCGGGTTGCAGTTCGGCCTGGTCCTGCCCACCGGGGCCTTTCACCAGACCTTCCGCAGCGGGCCGGCCCAGGGCGAAGAGGTCGACCGTGGGCTTCAGCCTGGCACGGGCACGACCCAGGCGGTGATCGGTGCCTATCACTACCGTCGCCTGGGCCAGGATTTCGCCCTGATGCTCCAGGCCCAGGCGCAGATCGCACTCAATGCCCGGCAGGACTATCGCCCCGGTACGATCGGCGAAGGATCGGTGGCAGTGCAATGGCTTGGCCTGGGCCGCGTGGTGCCCCAGCTGCAGGTCAATGCCCGGATCAACGCGCAGGACAGTGGCTTGAATGCCGATGTGGACAACAGCGGCGGCGAACAGGTCTACCTGGCGCCGGGCCTGACCGCGCCCCTGGCCGCGCGGGTTTCTGCCTTCGCAAACGTTCAGCTGCCGCTCTACCAGCGGGTGATCGGCTGGCAGTTGGCGCCACGGGTCAACCTGGCTGCCGGCCTCACCGCGCGGTTCTGACGGGGGCTGGATCGTTGGGATGGAGGGAAGCGCATGGCATCCCCTCCATCCCCGGTCTTACGGCGTGGGCTTGAGCCAGCGGGCCAGCCAGCCAAACACGCTCTGATGCCACTGCAGCGAGTTCTTGGCCTTGAGCACCCAGTGGTTCTCGTCAGGGAAGACCAGCAGTTCGGAAGGGATGCCCCGGCGCTGCAAGGCGGTGAAGCTGGCCAGGCCCTGGGTATAGGGAATGCGGAAATCGTTCTCGCTGGTGATCACCAGCATCGGCGTCTTCCACTGCGCCACGTGGTTGACCGGGTTCCACTTTTCAAAGGCTTCAGGCGCCTCGAAATAGGCGTGGCCACCATGCTCCCATTCGTCGAACCACAGTTCGTCGGTTTCATAGGCCATGGCGCGGGCATCAAACACGCCGTCGTGCTGGATGATGCACTTGAAGCCATCGGGCCACTGCCCTTCGATCCAGTTCATCATGTAGCCGCCATAGCTGCCGCCCGCTGCGCAGGCGTTGGCGGTATCGACCGCACTATCGCGGGCCGCCGCGGCCACCATCCCCAGCTTCAGGTCCTGCAGCGGCTTGCCGCCCCAATCCTGGTTGATGCTGTCGGTAAAGGCCTGACCATAACCGGTGGACCCGTGGAAATCGATGGTGATCGCGGCATAGCCTTGCGCGGCCCAAAGACGCGGGTTCCAGCGCGTGGACCAGCTATCGTTGAACGAACCCTGCGGCCCGCCGTGCACCAGCAGCACCGTGGGCAGCTTGCCCGTGGCGCCCGCCGGTTTGAGGATCTGGCCCCACACGGTATCGCCATTGGCACCGGCGAACGAAAAGCGCTGGACGGCAACCGGCGCCATGGCGGCAAGCGCGCCGGCATCAAGGTCGGTCAGGCGCGTTGCCGCCTGGCCAGGCTTGCCCAGGTAAAGCTCGGGCGCGGCATCGATCGAATCGCGCTTGAGCAGGAATGCCCCGCCCTTGAGTTCGGCGATCTGGGCAACGTGGCCTTCGCGGCCCTTCTGGAACGCCAGCCGCGTGGCCTTGCCGCTGGCCAGATCGACGCGGAAGGCTGGGGTATCGAGCACGTCCTGCGCCGTGACGATCAGCGCCTTGCTGTCGGCGGTGAACGCCAGCGAACTGGCGGAACGATCCCAGCCCTGCGTCAGCGGGCGGCTTTGCCCAGTCTTGAGGTCCATCAGTTGCACGACCAGGCGATCGGCTTCGTACCCGGCACGCGCCATGGCCGCCCAGGCAAGCCAGCGCCCGTCGGGCGAGACGGCCGGCGTGGTATCGGTGCCGCGGTTGCCGGCCGTCAGGTTGCGCGGTGCGCTGCCATCGGCCGGTGCCCACCACAAGTCGAGGTTGGTCGAGCGGGGCTCGTCACGATCGGCCGGGCGCGCGGCATAGATCACGGCGGTGGAATCCGCGTTCCAGGTCAGTTCGCTGCCGTCGCCGAACGGCTTGCTGGGCGCATCACCCACCAAGCCGCCCTTGGCAGGATCGCCATCGAGGGCGTGGCCGCTGGCCGGATCGACCTGCCCGGCCTTGAGCGTGAACGCGAAAATGCGGCTATGGATGCCCGGCGTTTCCCAGGCGTCCCAATGGCGCACGAAACCGGCGCCATCGCGAAAGAGCCGCCCGGTGCCCGGCCCGGGCAGGCCGGTGTTGCCATCGCCGTGCGGCAGATCGGTGCAACCGCCAAACGTGGCGCAGGCGCGCGCCACATCACCCCACACCGCCAACCGCGTGCCATCGGGCGAAAGCTTGAAACCGGCCACTTCGGCGGCAAGGTCGGTCACCTTGACGGGGCCGCCGGCAGAGCCATCGGCGCCGGTCTGCACCGACCAGACTTGCGCGGTCTTGCCATCCCTGTCCGAAAGGAACCACAGCCGCCCGTCGGGGGCAAAGGCCGGATCGCTTAGGCTGCCCTGCCAGTCGAGCTTGACCGGCTTGGCCCCCTTCCTGTCCAGCGCCAGCAGCCACAGCGCGGTGCTGCGCTTGTAGCTTTGCGGGTCGGTGGTGGTGACGGTGTAGGCCGCCAGGCGCCCATCGGCGGAAACGGCAAAGCTGCCCAGGCGGGGGAGCGTGACGAGATCCTGCGCGGTCATGGCCGGGGCAGACGGCGCGGGGGCCGCTGCAAAAGCGAAAGGCGCTGTGCCAAGGGCCAGCGCCGCGAGCGAGAGCTTGAACGTGTTCATGGCAGGCATGGGTAGCCTGACCCTCGCCCAGCGCAAGGGGGAATGGCAGGCTGGCAAGCATCGCCGCCGGTTGCCGCAAAAGGCGATGGGCAAGAACGCTTTGCCCGGGCCAACGCCGACGGCATCAGCCATGCTGGCCTGGGCCAGCCTACCCCCGCGCCAAGGCCCCGGCCAGCGCCTGTTCGAACCGCGCGGCATCGAGCGGGCCAAATCGGGCCAGCACCGCGCCATCGCGGCCATAGATCCGCGTTTCGGGCAGCGCGGTGGGCAAGTCACGCGGGCGCCAGTGGATATCCGCGGCACGGACCAGGGCAAAGTGCACGCCCATCCCGCCGGCCAGGATCCGGCTGCGGCTGGCCGCGGTATCGAGCGATATGCCAACCATGCGCAGGCCCTGGTGGCCGTGGCGCGCAAAGGCGGCATCGAGGATCGGCATGTCGGCACGGCACGGGGCGCACCACGTGGCCCAGAAATGCACGACGACGACATCGCGCGCTGCCGGGTTGATGGCAAACGGCGCGCCATCGAGTGTGGTCGTGGCGAGCGGCGGCAGACGGTCGGGCGCGGCTTGGGCCGCCGGGGCAGCCGCCAGGGCCAGCGCGGCCCAAGCCAGCGCAGCAGGCGCCAGCACGGCCCGCTTCACGGACGCTGCCACCCCCGCACGATGGCCAGCAACTGCTCCACATGGGCGATCGGGGTGAACTGGCCGATGCCATGGCCCAGATTGAACACGTGCGGCCGGTCGGCAAAGGCGTCGAGCACGCGCAGCGTCTGGCGCTCCAGTTCGGCCCCGCCGGCCAGCAGCAACAGCGGATCGAGATTGCCCTGCACTGGCAGGCCCGCAGGCAATTCGCGCGCGGCCCACAGCGGATCGATGGTTTCGTCCACCCCCACCGCGTTGACGCCGGTTTCGCGGGCATAGGCCACCAGCTTTTCCCCCGCGCCCTTGGGAAACCCGATGACCGGCACGTGGGGATAGCGCGCCTGAAGCGCGGCGGCGACGCGGGCGTTGGGCGCGATCACCCAGCGTTCGAATTCCGATGGCGCCAGGCTGCCGGCCCAGCTGTCGAACAGCTGCAGACCTTCCGCGCCCGCGTCCACCTGTCCGGCAAGGTATTCGATGGTCACGTCAACGATGGCGTCGATGATTGCCTGGAACGCGGTGGGATCGCGATAGGCAAGTGCGCGCGTCTCGTGATGATCGCGGCTGCCCTCGCCCGCCACCATGTAGGTCGCCACGGTCCACGGACTGCCCGCAAAGCCCAGCAGGGTGGTCTGTGGGCCCAGGGCAGCCTTTACCCTGCTCACGGTATCATAGATCGGGGCAAGGCGCTGTGGCACCCCCTGGAGGCTCTCCAGCGTGGCATCCACCAGCCGGGGCGACAGGCGCGGGCCTTCGCCGGCGGTGAACGTCAGGTCCTGGCCCATGGCATAGGGCACGATCAGGATGTCGGAAAACAGGATCGCCCCGTCGAAGCCGAACCGGCGGATCGGCTGCAGCGTGATTTCCGCAGCGGCCGGTGCGTCATAGACCAGTTCCAGAAACCCGCCCTTTTCGGCCCGCAGCGCGCGGTATTCCGGCAGATAGCGGCCGGCCTGGCGCATCAGCCAGATCGGCCGGCGGGAAAGGTTCTGGCCGGTGAGCGTTTCGAGAATGGGACCGGGCATCTGTACGTTTTTCCAATCCAATCAAAAAAATAGAATCTTATTAAATGGGATGATGAAGGTAGTTGGCCCTGTGGAAACCGGGGATAGTGAGGCTCTGCCCGATTTGTCCCACATCCTCCACAAAATTCGTGGGGTGCGAATCCGGATGACTCCCGGCGCAAGACAAACTTGTGCCCGTTACCCACAGGCTGTGGGAAAGGCTGTCCCCATGGGGATGAAATGGCCTGGGGATGACTCGCAACGGGGGTGAAATCGCGGGCGAAACTTGTCGTCCGTTTCATCCCGTGGTTTATCCTAGCGCTTTCCACAGGGTTACCCCGGCGGCGCCAGAACAGGGCCTGCCGGCTTCTCGACAAAGGCTATCCATGCAGCGCCTGCACCTTCACCTGCTGTCGGACTCCACAGGTGAAACCCTTGAAATGATTGCAAAAGCGGCTCTCGCCCAGTTCGAGGACGCCGATGTAGTGCGTCATTTCTGGCCGATGGTCCGCTCGCAACAGCATCTAGACCGTATCCTGGGTGAAATTTCCGCCAACCCGGGACTAGTGCTTTTTACGCTGGTCAACACCGAAACGCGTGACCGGCTCGAGCAGCGCTGCGCCACGCTGGGGCTGCCTTGCGTGGCCGCGCTCGATGCCGTGACCAATGCGCTGGAACAGCAATTGGGCCAGGAAGCGCGTGGGCGGCCGGGCCGCCAGCACATGATGGACGAAGCCTATTTCCAGCGGGTGGACGCGATCCAGTTCACCATTGCCCACGACGATGGCGTGGGCTGGGAAAACTGGGAAGAGGCCGACATCCTGCTGGCCGGCGTTTCGCGCAGTTCCAAGACGCCCACGTCGATCTATCTCGCCAACCGTGGCTACAAGGTGGCGAATATCCCGATCGTGGTGGAAAGCCCGCCGCCGCCCACGCTCTACACCGTGCGACGGCCGTTGATCGTGGGGCTGACCACCAGCCCCGAACGGCTGATCGCGGTGCGCCGCAACCGGCTGCTCTCGCTCAACCAGGCGCCAGAGACCGCTTACGTCGATAGCGAGCATGTGGCGCGCGAAGTGCAATATGCCCGGCGGATGTTTGCCGACAACGGCTGGCCGGTCATTGACGTTTCGCGTCGATCCATCGAGGAGACGGCCGCAGCGGTGATCACGCTCTACAACGAGCGCAAGGTTGCCGGTGACGCCAATCCAGGAATGAAGGCCCTATGATCGTGTGTGTTTCATGATAGTGCTGGCTTCGCAAAGCGCCTCGCGCAAGGCCATGCTCGATGCGGCCGGCGTGCCCTATGAAGCGCGCGCTTCGGATGTGGACGAAGGCGAAATCAAGCGCGAGCTGATCGGCGTTCCGGGTTGCCAGGTGGCGCAGATCCTGGCCGAGGCCAAGGCCATGCCGGTTTCGGCGGCGCTGCCCGGCCGGCTGGTGCTGGGCGGGGATTCGCTGGTGGAGGTGTGCGGCCGTTCATTCGACAAGCCGCAGAGCCGGGCCCAGGCGGCCGAGCACCTGCGGTTCTTTTCGGGGCAGACGATGCTGCTGCACAGCGCTGCGGTGCTGATGCGCGATGGCGCGGTCACGTGGCGCCATTGCGAGACGGCAAAGCTCAAGGTTCGCCGGCTTTCCGACAGCTTTATCGACAGCTATCTCGACAGGGAATGGCCTGCCGTTTCCGGCTGCGTCGGGGTGTTCCGGATCGAGGCGCTGGGCGTGCAACTGTTCGAAAGCATCGAGGGCAGCCACTTCACCGTGCTGGGCATGCCGCTGATCGCCCTGCTGGCCGCGCTGCGCGAGGCTGGGGAGCTGGCGTCGTGAGCAGGAGCGTGCCTTATGCCGAGGTGATCGGCGATCCTATCGCGCAGTCCAAGTCTCCCGTGATCCACCGCTATTGGCTGGAGCAACTGGGCCTGGCCGGTGATTACTGCCACGCGCACGTGACGGCCCAAGGCCTTGCCGATTACCTTGCCGAGCGCCGCGGCGATCCGGCCTGGCGCGGCTGCAACGTGACCATGCCGCACAAGCAGGCGGTCATCCCCTTGCTCGATCGGCTCGATCCGCTGGCTGCGCGCATCGGCGCGGTCAACACGATCGTGCCCGAAGCCGGCGCGCTGGTGGGTTACAACACCGACGCCCCCGGTTTCATGGAGCCGTTGCAGCCGTGGCTGGACGATGCCCACCTGCTGCGCATGGCGCGCGTGATGGGCACGGGTGGCGCAGCGCGGGCGATCGTGGCCGCGCTTTCGGACGCAGGCTTCATCGTGGTGCTGGCTGGGCGCGATCCGGCCAAGGCACAGGCCCTGCTCGATGAACTGGCGCGCGGCAACAACCACCATGCGGTGGATATCGCCCATTTCGCCGATCCCACCGATTTCGAATTCGATGATCGCCAGGGGCTGTTCGATCTGGTGGTCAACGCGTCGCTGCTCGGCATGGCCGGCCAGCCGGCGCTGGCCTATGACTTGTCGCACACCCCGCCCGGCGCGGTGTTCTATGACATCGTCACCAGCCCGCTGGAAACCGATCTGCTGGCCCGTGCGCGCAGCGCGGGCTTTGCCACGGTGGATGGCCTCGCCATGCTGGTGGGCCAGGCCGACCATGCGTTTCGCCGCTTCTTTGGCGCATTGCCACCGCGCGGCGCGGCCGATGCGGAACTGCGCCGCCGGTTGCTCACGCCCGTTCCGGCATGAGCCGTCCGCCCGTGCGTCCCTTCATCCTGGGCCTGACCGGTTCGATCGGCATGGGCAAGTCTGCCGTGGCGCAGATGCTGCGCGAAGAAGGCGTGCCGGTGTTCGATGCCGATGCGCAAGTGCACCGTCTGCAAGGGCCGGGCGGCGCGCTGCTGCCCGCGATAGAAGCGGCGTTTCCCGGCACCACCGGACCAGCTGGCGTGGATCGCGGCAAGCTGGGCGCGCTGGTCTTCGGTGATCCCGCAGCCCTCGCGCGGCTGGAGCGAATCGTCCACCCGGCGGTGGCCGCAGCACGCGAGTCGTTCCTGATCGAGCACGCCGGGCAGCCCCTGGTGGTGTTCGATATTCCCTTGCTGTTCGAAAAGGGCCACCAGGCGGGGCTGGACGCAGTGGCGGTGGTGTCTGCCCCGGCCGAGGTGCAGCGCGCCCGCGTGCTGGCGCGGCCGGGCATGACTGCGGAAAAATTCGCGCAAATCCTGGCACTTCAGGTGCCCGACGCGGAAAAGCGGGCGCGTGCCGACCATGTCATCGACACGGGCCTGCCGATGGCCCAGACGCGCCGTTTGGTTAACGATCTGGTGCGGCTGCTTGGGGAAAAAAACCCCCGGGGTTGAACCCCGCGCCCCTTGCCAGCCCCCGCCGGCAGGTTCACATATCTTGCATGCGTGAGATCGTCTTCGATACCGAAACGACGGGACTCGATCCGCAGGGCGGTGACCGGCTGGTTGAACTCGGCTGTGTGGAAATGGTCAATCGGGTGCCCACCGGCGCCACGTACCACGCCTATTTCAACCCGGATCGTGATATGCCGGCCGAGGCCGAGGCCGTGCACGGCCTTTCGGCCGCGTTCCTGGCGGACAAGCCCCGTTTTGCCCAATGTGCCGCCGATTTCCTCGAATTCATCGGCGATGCGCCGCTGGTGGCGCACAACGCCGGGTTCGACTTCGGCTTCATCAACGCCGAACTGGCCGCCATCGGCCTGGACCCGGTCAGCCGCGATCGCATGGTCGATACCGTGGCGATCGCCCGGCGCAAGCATCCCGGTGCCAAGCTCAGCCTCGATGCGCTGTGCACGCGCTATGGCATCGATCGCAGCCACCGTACCAAGCACGGCGCGCTGCTCGATGCCGAGCTTCTGGCGCAACTCTATGTCGAATTGATGGGTGGCCGGCAGATCGGCCTGGAACTTGCGGCAGAGGCAAACGTCTCTTCCACAGGCACCGGGGCCGCTGCTGCCGTGGTAGCGGTGGCCCAGGCGGCCGTTGCAACAACCACCCGGATTTTCCGCGAGCCCAGGCCGCATGCGGCCAGCGAAGCGGAATTGGCCCGCCATGCGCAATTCATGGCGGGTATCAGCAACCCGCTCTGGTCGCGCTAGGGCCTGGCTTGCGCCAGCCCGCTTGGCCGGGCCGGCAACCAGGCCCTGCGACCGGATCGGGCCCAAGAAGGAGAGAAGACCCATGGACATTCGCGTTTCGGGACACCAGGTCGATACCGGTGCCGCCTTTGAAGCCCACGCGGCCGATCGGCTTTCCGGCATTGTCGACAAGTACTTCTCCCGCGCGCTTTCCTCGCAGGTCACACTGGGCAAGGCGCCGCACGGAGGATTCCGTTGCGACATCATTACCCATGTGGCGCAAGGGTTGATCCTCAAGGGCAGCGGCGTCGCGCAGGATGCGCACCAGGCGCTGGACCAGTCGGCTGAAAAGATCGACAAGCAGCTGCGCCGCTACAAGCGCCGGATCAAGAACCACTCCGAAGGCTCCGATTTTGCCCGCCGCAGCGAGGAAGCCGCCTATACCGTATTCGTGGTGGAAGAACCCACCGAGGAACACGATGACGCCGAAAACGCCGATGCGCCCCTGGTGATCGCCGAAACCCGCGTGGACGTTCCCACGGCCACGGTGTCCGATGCGGTGATCATGCTCGATCTGCGCAATACCAATGCCTTGCTGTTCAAGAACGCGGGCACGGGCGTGCACAATATGGTCTATCGCCGCGGCGATGGTTCGATCGGTTGGGTCGAACCGGCCGGCACCTGATATTTTCGGGTTTGCCCGCAAGCTCTACCGGGGCTTGCGGGCCTTGCCGGCAATACCGGCGCATTTCACCCATGATACGATTCGGCGCTTGCATGGGGATCGAATAGAGCGCATGGCGCCGCCAACTTGACTGTGCCTTCACACAGGCTGTGGCGTTTTCCGTTTCATGACCGCACTTTTTTCCATTGATCCTCAAGCTGTCCGCGTGATCCGTGCCGAATCCAAGGCGCAGATTCTGGACACGCTGGCCGATTGCTTTGCCGCGGTGTACCACCTCGATCGCGCGCATGTGCAAGAGCGTATCGAGGAGCGCGAAAACCTGGGCAGCACCGGTTTCGGCCGCGGGGTGGCCATTCCCCATGCGCGGCTTGATGGGCTTGCCCGCCCGGTGGCGGCGTTCCTGCGATTGCAGGAACCGGTCGATTTTGATTCCGCCGATGGCATGCCCGTCGATTGCGTGTTCGGCCTGCTTTCCCCCGAACAGGCCGGTGCCGTGCATCTTCAGGCGCTGGCCGCAATCAGCCGCCTGATGCGCGACGATCGCATGCACCAGCGCCTGAACAGCGCGCCCGATGCCGATGCGCTCTATGCCGTGCTGGTCAACGTGATCGATCGCGACGCGGCCTGAGGCCGGCGGATGTGACGGAGCAGGCCCGCCTTCCCGCCAGGATCGAGGTTTCCGGCTGGATTCGCGCTGCCGAGGCAGCTGGCGGCTTTGCCATGGTGCTGCACAAGGGTGATCCCGACGCGGGCACCATCGCCTTGGTGACATTGGATAATACCACTCCGCAGGGCGGCCTGGCGACCCTGTGGGAGCGCCTGCCACAGCCCGATGGAAGCCGTCCGTGGACCGCCACCAAGGCGCAAGACCCCGAAAGTAAACAAGATTTTAACGACTATATAGGGCGCAGAACCGCGTCTGATCCCGATTTGTGGCTGCTTGAACTGACCATCGCAGACGCACAACAGTTCATCGGGAACTTTGCCGGCCAAGGTTGACTTGGGTCCCTGCGCGGATAGACCACGGCCATCGATTTGCGCAGGCGGCGCCGCTTGGCATGGGGTCTTATGGCGCTGGCACGCAGACGGGGGTTTTCCGTTGTGGCCCATGGGGCAGCGCAACCGGCGTAATCGCCGGAAAAGCGCTGCTGCGCGCCACAAGCGGTCGATCACCGCCCAATGCAGATGGCCGATGACAGATCCTTTCCGCGTTGCCCGCCAGGCCCTTTCCGGCCTGCTCGCTTTGGCAGCGCTGCTTGGCGCCCCAGCAGCCCAGGCCCAGGATTCTGACCATGCCCCTGCCGCCCACCGCGAACTTCAGGTCGTGGTGGCAGAAGGCCCCGCCAACGGGGCCATCACGCTTCCCACCACCGGCCCCGCCACCACCACGCTGCCACCCGCGCGTGGCATGCTGGCCCTGGCCCCGGCACCCTCTGCCGCCAATGCCGCCACGCTGGCTGATCTGGTGGAAGCCACGCCGATGCCGGCTAATCTCTCTTCCGAACTGGAATGCCTGGCCGGCGCGGTCTATTTCGAATCCAAGAGCGAAAGCCTGGCGGGCCAACTCGCCGTCGCCCGCGTGATCGTGGCGCGCAGCCAGTCGGGCCGCTATCCGGCTTCGTATTGCGGGGTCGTCTACCAGCCTTCGCAGTTTTCGTTCGTGCGCGGCCACGCCATGCCCGCGATCAACCGCACCAGCCGCTTCTGGGCCAATGCCGTGCGCATCGCGGTGATTGCCGATCAGGGCGCCTGGAAAAGCCCGGTGGAAGGCGCGCTGTTCTTCCACGCCGCGCGCGTCTCGCCGGCCTGGGGCAAGACCCGCCTGGCAGCCATCGGCGGGCACATCTTCTACCGCTGATCTTTTCTTAAAGCGCCTTGCCGACGCGGCCGGCCACTTCGTTGACATATTGCCACGCCACGCGGCCGGAACGGCTGCCACGCCGCTTGGACCATTCCAGCGCATCGGCCGGTTCGAACGGCAGGCCAAGGTCTGCGCAATAGCCGCCGATGATCGCCAGGTAATCGTCCTGCGTGCAGGCGTGAAAACCCAGCGACAGGCCAAAGCGATCGGCAAGGGCCAGGCGATCGTCCACCGCGTCGCGCGGGTTGATCGGATCGTCCTGCTCGCTCATGTGGCGTTCCACAATCGCGCGCCGGTTCGATGTAACGGCCAGGCGCACGTTGGCCGGGCGTGCTTCCACCCCCCCTTCCAGCCACGAACGCAGCAGGCGGGCGCCTTCGGCGTCACCGGCGTCAAAGCCCAGGTCATCCAGGAACACCAGGAATCGGCGATCCACTTTGCGCAATTGCCCGAACAGCAGCGGCAGGCTGGCATCGGGCATGGCCTGGACCAGGGCGATCGCCCCGGGATGGGCGGCATCGGCGGCGTTCACCGCCGCGCGCAACACGGCCGATTTGCCCATGCCGCGCGATCCCCACAGCAGCATGTCATGCGCTGCCGCGCCGCTGGCCAGGCGTGCCACATTGGCGACGACGGCGGCCTTTTGCGCATCGATCCCGCGCATCAGGTCCAGCGCGGGCGCTTCCAGCCTGGCCACGACCCGCGCGGTTTCGCCCAGCCACACATAGGCCGGGTGCGCCAGCCAATCCACCGGGGGCGGCGGCGGCGGGGCAAGGCGTTCCAATGCCTGGGCAATGCGGTCAAGCAGGGGAATGGTCTGGTCGGTCATCACGGGCAACTTTGCTGACAGGGATGCTTTGCAAATACGCGCTGCCGCGATAGCGACGGCAGGCATGACGTCCAACCCCTTTTCCGAACCCGTGTTGCCGCCCGACATGCTTGCCGCCGATGCCGCTGGCGTGGCCGCTGCGGTTGCGGTGCTTGCGCGTGGCGGCACCGTGGCGGTGCCCACCGAGACTGTCTATGGCCTGGCCGCGCGGGCAGACCGCGACGCCGCGGTGGCGGGCATCTATCGCGCCAAGGGACGTCCCGATTTCAACCCGTTGATCGTGCACGTGCCCGATGTGGCCGCTGCCGCCCGCCTGGCCGTGCTAGATGAACGGGCCCTGGCCCTGGCTGACGCATTCTGGCCGGGTGCCCTCACCCTGGTGGTGCCGCGCCGCGCCGATTGCGGCCTGGCTGCCGCGGTCAGCGCGGGACTGCCCACGGTGGCCTTGCGCTGCCCGGCCCATCCCGTGATGCAGGCGGTACTGCGCCAGTCTGGCCTGGCGCTGGCCGCACCCTCTGCCAACCGCAGCGGCGCGATCAGCCCGACCACGGCGGCCCACGTCGCCGCCTCGCTGGGCCGCCGGGTGGACCTGGTGCTGGATGGGGGGGAAACGCGCCAGGGCATCGAATCCACGATCGTTGGCCTGCGGGCCGAAGGTGGCTGGGCCCTACTGCGCCCTGGCCCGATCACCGGCGAACAGATCGCGGCCGTGCTGGGCGAAGCGGCCGAGCAAGGGGCGGCGCGCGGCATCGAGGCGCCGGGCCAATTGGCAAGCCACTATGCGCCGGGCAAGCCGGTACGTCTGCAAGCGCAGAGCGCGCAAGCCGATGAATTCCTGATCGGTTTCGGGTCCGTCATCGGTGACGTCACGCTTTCCGCCGAGGCAGACCTGGCCGAGGCCGCGGCGCGGCTCTATGCCTGCCTGCACGCGGGTGCGGCCGCACAGCAGCCGTGCATTGCCGTGGCACCCGTCCCCGATGTGGGCATTGGCGCAGCGATCAACGATCGGCTGCGCCGCGCGGCGGCATAGGCGCCCGCCACCGGCTCAATGGCTGTTGAGATCGTCCACCACGGCCTGGGCGGCGGTGGCGCGCGAGCAGGCGCGGCGGTTGCCCTTGCGGCAGGCGGCCTGTTCGTTGGCAAGGCGTGCCTGTGCCTTGGCCAGGGCTTGCGCATGCTGCTGGGCCCGCATGGCCTGGGCGGCCGGATCGGGCCGGGTGGGATCGCGCGGGGGCTGGTTCTGCATGGCGCAGCCGGCCATCAAGATCGCCGGAATCGCCAGAAAAATCGCTTTGCGTGTCATATGCCCGCCCGTCATTCTCGTGCCTTTCTCTTGGCCGGCCCCAAGCGATCCGCATTGGCCCTGCCCGCCGCGAAACGAAAAAGGCCGCCGGTGGTTCCGGCGGCCCGTTTCACGTGAAACATCCGAAGGATAAATGCCGATCAGACGGTTTCGTAGTACTTGGGTGCGTGCTCGTTGAGGATCGCCAGGATCTTCTTGAGCGCGGCCGGCTCGTCGGTCTTTTCCATCGCGGCCAGTTCGCGCGCGAGGCGCGAAGACGCGGCTTCGAAGATCTGCCGTTCGGAATAGCTCTGCTCGGGCTGGTCGTCGGCGCGGAACAGGTCGCGCGTCACTTCCGCGATCGAGACGAGATCGCCCGAATTGATCTTGGCTTCATATTCCTGGGCGCGGCGCGACCACATGGTGCGCTTCACCTTGGGCTTGCCCTTGAGCGTGTCGAGCGCTTCACGCAGCGTCTTGTCCGAAGACAGCTTGCGCATGCCGATCGCTTCGACCTTGTTGACCGGAACGCGAAGCGTCATGCGCTCCTTTTCAAAGCGGAGCACATAGAGCTCCAGCTTCATGCCCGCGATTTCTTCCTGCTGAAGCTCGACCACGCGGCCGACACCATGCTTCGGGTAAACGACGTAATCCCCAACATCGAAGGCAAGAGCCTTGGCTGCCATTTCTTATCCTTTCGACGCCGGCAGACGGGACGGCGGGGGCGGGATGCCCGGCTAGGGAAAAACCATGACGGCGAACCGATATGCCAGCGCCACCCCGCCCTGCCCGGTTTGATGATCCGGCTGCGGGGCTGGTCCCGTGGAGTGCGAACTGGCAAAGAACCGTATGAAGCCCGGCCGGGGCCCTGCGATCGACGAGGCGATCCGATAGCGCGATCCGTCAGCGTTTTCCGTTTGCCGCCTGTTTCTGCCTTCTCGTAACAAAAAGGGCGCCTGGCAAACAATTTGCCCGGCGCTTGATGGCCATATAGCAGCTTTGTGGCAAAATTACCAGACCCGAGCGCGCAAAAGGCGCGCGCGGATCGGTCGCACCCGGCAAAACCTGCCGGGGCAGCCCTGGTTTTTGGGCCGCCACGGGCCGGATCGGGCCCGTGTGCGGTGGAACGGGGCCCCGATTCCGGCGCCCCGGCGAATCAGTCGCCCTCGCCCGGCTCGGGCGAGAACTGGTTCTCGAACTTGTTGTCCACGCCCTTCCAGGCGTCGGCATCGGCCGGCGCGTCCTTCTTCGTGGTGATGTTCGGCCATTCGGCGGAATACTTGGCATTCAGCTCAAGCCACTGCTCAAGGCCGCTTTCGGTATCGGGCAGAATCGCTTCAGCCGGGCATTCGGGTTCGCACACCCCGCAGTCGATGCACTCGCTGGGGTTGATCACCAGCATGTTGTCGCCTTCATAGAAGCAGTCGACGGGGCACACTTCCACGCAGTCCATGTACTTGCAGCGGATGCAGGCATCGGTGACGACGTAAGTCATGCTGTTGGTATTTCCTCAAGGCTCGATTTGGGGCCGTGCTAGAGGCGTCTGGGGCGCCGCGTCAAGCACCCGATAGCATCCTTGTGCTTCCAGCGCCGGCCCTCGCCGCCCCGGCAGGCTCACGATCTCGATCACGCGCACGGCATTGCGCAGCGGCAGCACCAGCACGTCACCCACTTTAACCCCGGCGCTGCAGCGTTCCACCCGCCGTCCGTTCAAGCGGATATGGCCTTCCTCCACCCAGCCCTGAGCCAGGCTGCGGCTGCCGGCAAAGCGCAGGAACCAAAGCAACTTGTCGATCCGCATCCGTGCTCCCTTGGTGTGATCGGTTCCCTTTATCGCAACAGTGTGGCCAACGCGGCAAAGGCGCCGGTGGCGGGCGCGGCCGCGGGCGTGCCCGCGCCGCCCTTGCCCCTTGGGGCTGTCTTGGTGCCGGCGCCGCGTGCGCTGGCTTGGGCTGGCGCGCGTGGCGGCCGCCATTCCCACAGCGGCGGTGCGGGCGGCCCGGCCTGGCCTTCGTCCAAGGCGCGGGGCACCTGGGCGCGAAAGCCGGCCTGGCGCAGCAGCGCGGCGTAGGCCGCCGTGGTCAAGCCCATCGAGCGGGCCAGCGCCGGGTCGAGCACGAAGCGGCGGCCGCTGGTGGCCTGGCGCGTGCCATGCGCGGCATGCACCAGGCGCTCTGCCAGATCGACGCGCAGTGCCTGCGGGCCCGCCCGGCGATAGCCCAGTGGCACGGTCTGGCCGGGCAAGACCGGGGCCAGGCCCGCCGGTGGCGGCACTGCCGCCAGGCCCCAGACCCGCGCGAGGGCGCACCAGGCCGCAAGCGGCGCAGTGCGCAACGCTGCCGGCACAAAGACATCGAGCGCGCCGACCTGGATCCCGAGCTTGCGCGCCATCGTCCGCTGCGCCGGGGTCAGGTCTTCCAGCCGGGCTGATTCGCGCGGGATCGTTCCCCCCGCTTCGACCAGGTGCAGCGCCAGCGCGCGCAGCGCCGCACCCGCGTCGGGATCGCGCGTGGCATCGGCGAGGCGGCGCAGCGGGCGCAGCGCCGACGCCATGCTGTGCAAGAGCCACGCATTGAGCGCGGCCTGCACTCGCTCACGCTCGGCCGGGGGCAGGCGGTCGAGCGCGGGATCGAGCATGAGGCGCGGTTCGAGCAAGCTGCGACCCTTGGCCAATCGCGCCACCGGCATATCGCGCCAGTGGACCTGGCCTTCGTGCAGCACGAGATCGCGCCCGGCGCGGGCGTCGTCGGCCAGTGCTGCCAGGCGCGCCGCGAGCAGGCCCGGCAGGTGGCGCTCCGCCGCCGCGAGCAGCAACTTGCGATCGGTCGCGCGCGCCAGGGGATCGACCACGAAGCGAAAGCCTTCAAGATGGCCGATCGGTTCGTCATCGACCAGCACGGCGCCGTTTTCGCCCAGCCGCACGGGCAGCAGCGAGGCATCTGCCCCGGCCTTGCGCATCAGCACGGTGGTGCGGCGGTTGACGAAGCGTTCGGTCAGCCGCCCGTGCAGCGCATCGGACAGGCGCGTTTCCACGGCGCGCGCGCGGGCGGCCATCTCGTCGCGCGCCAAGACCCAATCGGGCCGCTGCGCAATGTAGGACCAGCTGCGAATCGCCGAAATGCGCCCTTGCAGGGTGTCGATATCGCCCGATGGATTGTCGAGCTGGGCAATGGCCTGGGCCACGTAATCGGCGCCGAGATAGCCGCCGCGCAGATCCTGCCACAGCCGCGCCACGAAGCGGGCGTGGGTTTCGGCGCCTTGCTGGCGAAAGTCGGGCAGCGAGCACACATGCCAGAACCGCTCCACGCTGCGCGCGCCCCGCACCGTACCGGCCACGTCCGGCTCCTCCGCCAGGCGGCGCAACACGGCCAGGTCGATCGCCTCGGGTGGCGTGGCCAGTTCGGGCCGGGGCGGCGGGCTTTCCAGGTCGGCGATCAGCGTGGCGAGCGTATCGAAGCGCGGCTCCGCCTCGCGCCAGAACAGCCGGGTCAGCGGGGGAAAGCGATGCTCTTCGATGGCATAGACTTCCTCGTCGGTGAATTCCGGGTCGCGCCCGCCCGTTCCGGCCCCACTCATTCCGGCAAGCGTGCCGAACGTGCCGTCCTTGTGGTGCCGCCCGGCGCGCCCGGCGATCTGGGCCATTTCCGCCGTGGTCAGCCGGCGGTGGCGGTGCCCGTCGTATTTCGACAGGCCGGCAAAGGCGACATGCTCCACATCGAGGTTGAGCCCCATGCCCACGGCATCGGTGGCCACCAGGTAATCGACCTCGCCCGACTGGTACATCGCCACCTGGGCGTTGCGCGTCTGAGGGCTGAGCGCGCCCATCACCACTGCTGCGCCGCCGCGAAAGCGGCGCAACATCTCGGCCATGACATAGACCTGCTCGGCCGAAAACGCGACGATCGCGCTGCGCGGAGGAATGCGGCTGAGCTTCTTGGCGCCGACATGGCTGAGCGTGGAAAAGCGCGGGCGGGTTACCACTTCGGCCTGCGGCACCAGCGCCTTGACCATGGGTTCGAGCGTCGCCGAACCCAGCAGCATCGTCTCTTCGCGGCCGCGCGCGTGCAGCAGGCGATCGGTGAAGATGTGGCCGCGCTCGGGATCGGCGGAAAGCTGCGCTTCGTCGAGCGCGACGAAGGCCAGGTCGGGCCGCGCCGGCATGGCCTCGGCCGTGCACAGCAGCCAGCGCGCGTCCTTGGGCTCGATTCGTTCCTCGCCGGTGATCAGGGCAACCTGGGCCGGCCCCTTGATCGCGCAGACGCGGTCATAGACCTCGCGCGCCAGCAGCCGCAGCGGAAAGCCGATCGCGCCGGATGAGTGAGCGCAGAGGCGCTCGATCGCCAAGTGCGTCTTGCCGGTGTTGGTGGGGCCAAGCACGGCCTTGACGCTGCCGCTGGAAGGGCGATTCGCCGACGAGGTCACTCGCGGAGAGGCGGGCACGCGGTTGGCCATATCGCCAAATGTGGCGGCGGCATCCCGCCCACGCAAGAAGGCGCGGAGGATTTATCCCCCGCGCCCTTGGTTCCTGTGTTGAAAACCGGACGGAACGCCCGGCATTCAAAGCCGGTCAGGCGTCGTAGTCTGCACCCAGCGAGGTGTTGCGCACCGGCGCTGCGGCCGTGATGCGCAGCGCTTCGGCCGACTGCGAAAGCGAGCCGATTTCATCGACTTCGTCATCGTCGTCGGGCAGCACGCGCTGCAGCGACTGGATCAGGTTTTCCTTGAGGATGGTGGGTCGCACGGTTTCTTCGGCGATCTCACGCAGCGCCACGACCGGGTTCTTGTCGCGGTCGCGATCGACGGTGAGTTCGGCACCGCCCGAAATCGCGCGGGCGCGCTCGGCGGCCAGCAGGACCAGATCGAAACGGTTGGGAACCTTGTCGACGCAATCTTCGACGGTAACGCGCGCCATGGGCACTCCGAAAAATAGGAATGAGCGGGAAGAGCGTGCAGCTAGGTAGCCGTGGCCGAAAAGTCAAGGAAATTGGCATCCAGCCGCCCGGTGCCCCCGGCACGGCGCCCGTCCCGTGGCACGCGCTCGGCGCAAACCGCGAATCGTCATGTCCAAGTGGTGCAATCGCTGCGATGACAAAAGAGTTGTTTGATTTTTGTCGGAACTGCGCAAACAAAGGTAACGTAAAGGCAAGACTTGATAGATAGGTTCGACAATACCGGGATCGTGTGCACCCGGCCAAAAGGGGAACCGCACGCATTGGAGACCAGGGCCGTGGCCCAGCGCAACGATCTGCCCGATCCACCCGGGCATGACATCGCCGCCCCTTCCACCGGTGCCGAGATGCGCGCCGCGCCCCGCTTCACCCTGCTGATCCGTGCCGCCAAGCTGATCGTCGATGGCCGCGAATTCCTGTGCATCCTGCGCGATGCTTCGGCCACCGGCGTCAAGATCCGGTTGTTCACGCCGATTCCCGATCACCAGACCCTGGCGATCGAGCTTGGCAACGGCGATCGCCACGACGCGCGCCTGGTGTGGACCACGGGCGATCATGCCGGCCTGCAATTCCTTGAAGAAGTCGACGTCCAGCGCCTGATCGACGAGCACGACGGCCCCTACCCGCGCCGCCAGGTGCGCCTGCGCCTGGTGCTCGATGCGGTGCTGCATTCGGGCGGGGAAAGCGTGCACGTGCAGTTCCACGATATTTCGCAGCAGGGCGCCTGCATCGAATGCGAAAAGTGGCTGATGGTGCACGAACTGGTGCGGCTGGATACCGGCGTGATGCAGCCGATCTATGCCAAGGTGCGCTGGCGTAACCACCCGCGCTATGGCCTGGTGTTCGAACAGACTTTCAAGCTGGACGAACTGGCCCGCATTTCCGCTCCGCTGCAATTGAGCCAAGCTTTGGCCGAAGCGGCACGGCGCAAGGGCCGGCCCGGTTGAGCGCGCGCGCGGGTCTGCCACCCCGCGCCAAATCCGGATGCACCCGGCAAGGACTGCTTAACGTTAACCGTCCTTTATCCATTTTCCGGCATCCCGCTTTCATCAGCGAAACCGCTTGGACGGGGGCATGGGATGGTTAACGGTTTGAGCACGGCTGCCGGGGATGGCCGTCAATATGATGTTGATGTGGCGATCATCGGGGCTGGGCCTGCGGGCCTGACGGCGGGCTATCTCCTCACCAAGCAGGGCCTGTCGGTGGCGATCATCGAAAAGGACACGCGTTACGTCGGCGGGATCAGTCGCACGGTCGAACACGACGGCTATCGCTTCGACATCGGCGGGCATCGCTTCTTTTCCAAGTCGCAGGCCGTGGTGGACCTGTGGAACGAGATCCTGCCCGACGATTTCATCCAGCGCCCGCGGATGAGCCGCATCTATTACGAGGGCAAGTTCTATTCCTATCCGCTGCGGGCGTTCGAGGCACTGTTCAACCTGGGGGTGATTCGTTCCACGCTGTGCATGGCCAGCTATGTGAAGGCCAAGGCCTTCCCCAAGAAGACCGTGCGCAGTTTCGAGGACTGGACGACCAACCAGTTCGGGCAGAAACTCTATTCGATCTTCTTCAAGACCTATACTGAAAAGGTCTGGGGCATGCCCTGCAACGAGATGAGCGCCGACTGGGCCGCGCAGCGCATCAAGGGGCTTTCGCTCGGCGCTGCCGTGCTCGACGGGTTCAAGCGCAGCCTGGGCCTCAACAAGAAGCCCAACGACGGCATGGCCACCAAGACCCTGCTGGAAACCTTCCGCTATCCGCGCCTCGGGCCGGGCATGATGTGGGAAGCCGCGCGCGACAAGATTCTGGCCAAGGGCGGCCACATCCTGATGGGCCACGCGATGAAGCAGCTCGCGGCCGATGGCCAGGGCGGCTGGCGCCTGGCGGCTACGCGCGCCGATGGCGGCGAGACGACGATCCGCGCGCGCCACGCGATTTCCTCGGCCCCGATGCGCGAGCTGGCCGCGCGGATGCACCCGCTGCCGCAGACCACGATCGAGGCCAACGACCTGAAGTACCGCGATTTCCTTACCGTGGCGCTCAAGATCCGGTCGGAAGACCTGTTCCCCGACAACTGGATCTACATCCACGACAGCAAGGTGAAAGTCGGCCGCATCCAGAACTTCCGCTCGTGGTCGCCCGAAATGGTGCCGGACGACAGCGTGGCCTGCGTGGGCCTGGAATACTTCTGCTTCGAAGGCGACGACCTGTGGGCATCGAGCGACGATGACCTGGTGGCGCTGGCCACCCGCGAGATGGAAATCCTGGGCCTCGTGCGCCCGGACCAGGTGATCGGCGGCGTGGTGGTACGCCAGGAAAAGGCCTACCCGGTCTATGACGATACCTATGCCGCCAACGTCGCGGCCATGCGCACCGAACTGGAAGCGGCCTATCCCAGTCTGCACCTGGTGGGCCGCAACGGCATGCACCGCTACAACAACCAGGACCACGCGATGATGACGGCGATGCTGACGGTGGAAAACATCGTGGCCGAACGCCGCGTATATGACACCTGGTGCGTCAACGAAGACGCCGAATATCACGAGGCGGGTGCCGAGGGCGATGAAAGCGGGTTGCCGGCGACGCGCCCGGTGACGGCTGACCAGGCCGCTGCCCTGGCATCGGTGCGCGCGGTTCCGGCCCGGATCGATCCGGCTGCCGATCGGCGCGCGGCCTGAATTCTTGCCGGTTTTGCCCGGATGCGTGATGTATCCGGGCACACTGCCCGTTCGACCAAAGGCGATATGGTGATGATGGCAATGGTCATGCCCCTTTTCCAGCGCGTCAGCCAGTACACGCTGGTGCGCTATATCCTGGCCAGCGTGGGGGCGCTGGCGGTGGATATGGGCAGTTTCCTCGCGCTGTTGTCGTTCGGCGTGCCGGCCGTGGCGGCTTCGGCGCTGGGCTATGCCCTGGGCATCGCGGCGCATTGGCTGCTGTCGAGCCGGGCGGTGTTCGCCGACAGCGTGGCGCAGACCGGGCCGGCCCGCGTGCGCCAGCAGGCGCTGTTCGTGGGATCGGCGCTGGTCGGCCTGGCCATCACGACCGTGGTGGTCGGCGCCATGGCGCACCTGGGCCTTGATCCGCGCCTGGCCAAGTTCCTGGCGATTGTCCTCAGCTTTGCCGCAACCTGGGTCCTGCGCAAGCAGGTGGTGTTCCGCGCATGACCACGCTGGCCGCGTCGCCGATGGTCGATCTGCGGGGGCCAATGCCGCTGGGGGCCGAAACCGGCCGCCCGGCCCCGATCTGGCGTTCGATCCTGCTCTTCTGGGCGCTGATCGTGGCGCTGCAGATGCTGGTGCAGGTGCCCAATATCCTGGCCGTGCGCATGGGCGATCCCGATGATGTGCTGCGCCTGGTCCAGGTGCGCGATTTACTGGCCGGCCAGGGCTGGTTCGACATGCACCAATATCGCGTCATGGCGCCCGAAGGCGTGCTGATGCACTGGTCGCGCCTGGTCGATATCCCGCTTGCTGCCGTCATTGTGTTGTTCCGCCCGCTGGTCGGCCAGGCGGGCGCGGAAGTGGCCGCGCTGTTGATCGTGCCGGCGCTTACGGTCCTGTGTACCTTGGCGCTGGCCATGCACACCGCCAACCGCCTGTTTGGGCGCCATGCCGCGCTGATGGCCGGGGTGGTGGTGGGGCTGTCGGGCACGATGCTGCACCAGATGCAGCCGCTGCGTATCGATCACCATGGCTGGCAGATCGTGGCCGCGTTGGGCGCCATGGCCGGGTTGCACGCGCGCGATCCGCGCCGGGGCGGCTGGATCATCGGCCTGTCGCTGGCTGCCAGCCTGACGATTTCCCTGGAAGGGCTGCCGCTGGCCGCGCTGTTCATCGGCGCCTTGGCCCTGCGCGCAATCATCGAGCGGCGAAACGCCGATGCATGGCAGCGGCTGGGCCATACCGCGCTGGCGCTGGCGGTTGGCACCGCCGGGCTGTTCCTGGCCTGCCGGGGCCTGGCCGATCTGGCGCAGCATTGCGATGCGGTTTCGCCCATGCACCTGGCCGCGCTGGGCTGGACCGCGCTGTGCTGTGGCGGATTGGCGCTATGGCGCCCACGCTCGCCGCTGGTGGCGCTGGGCGTGCTGGCGCTGGCGGCGGGCGGAGCGGCGGCGATGATCGCTGGCGCCGCGCCGCAATGTGCGACGGGGGCGTTCGGTGGCATCGATCCTTATGTGAAGTCGCACTGGCTTGACCATGTGCGCGAAGGCCTGCCGGTGTGGCGCAGCCCGCTGCAAGACGCCGTGGCGCTGGTCGGCGTGGTGCCGCTGGGCCTCTGGGCCTGCTGGCGCCTGCTGCGCAGCGCGCCAGCGCGGGCCGAACAACTGCGCTGGGCCGAACACGGCCTGATCCTGCTGGGCGCGGCAGCTGTGGGTCTGCTGGTGGGCCGCGCGATGATCACGGCGGTGGGCCTGGCCATCGTGCCGGCCGCCTGGCAGGTTTCGCAATGGCGCATGCGCGCCGTGGCACAGTCCGGCAATGGCCGCCGCATGGCCTATAACCTGCTAATTCTGCTCACTGTTCTGCCGGTCATTGCGATTGCCGTGCCCAAGGCGGCGCTGGCGGCGATGGGCCATCACCCCCAGAATCGATCCAAGGGGCTGGGCAGCCTGACCGGCTGCGACTTTGCCGCGGGCCTGGCGCCGCTGGCCACGATGCCGGCTACTGACATCTTTGCCCCGGTTGATATCGGGCCTAACATCCTGCTGCGTACCCGGCAGCGTGTGGTGGCCACCGGCCATCACCGCGCCGCCGCCGCGATCAGCGATGTCATGCACGGCTTCACGGCCCCGCCGGACCAGGCGCTGGCCTATATGCACAAGCGCCACGCGACGCTGGTGGTGGTCTGCACAGTGGCGCCTGAGATGGGCCTCTATCGTGCGCAAGCGCCCGATGGCCTGGCCGCGCGCCTCTTGGCGGGCAAGCCCCCGGCCTGGCTCAAGCCGGTCGCCACGCCGCCCATACCGGCCGGCGCCGAGCCGACCAACATCGCGATCTGGCGCGTGGTCGGCTGAATCAGCCCTCGCGGGCGATTTCGCGCCAGCCGATGTCGCGGCGGCAGAATCCGTCGGCAAAATCGAGTGCATCCACCGCGGCATAAGCCGCATCGCGCGCCGCGCGCACGGTCTTGCCGCGCGCCGTCACGTTGAGCACGCGGCCGCCGGAGGAAATCAGCTGGCCGTCGCCATCCTGCGCGGTGCCGGCGTGGAACACCTTGGCCCCGCTCGCTTCGGCCGCCGCGATGCCGCCGATATGACCGCCCTTTTTCGGCGTGCCGGGATAGCCCTGCGCGGCCATCACCACGGTCAGCGCGGGATCGCTGCTGAAGCGCGGCGGCTCCACGCTGGACAGGCGGTTTTCCGCGCAGGCCAGCAGCAGTTCCACCAGGTCGGTTTCCAGCCGCAGCATCAGCACCTGGCATTCCGGATCGCCGAAGCGCGCGTTGTATTCGATCAGTTGCGGGCCCTTGGCGGTCAGCATCAGCCCGGCATAGAGCACGCCGGAATAAGGCGTGCCGGCATCCTGCATGGCTTTCACCGTCGGCACGATGATCTGCGCCATGGCCTGGGCTTCCAGCGCCGGGGTCAGCACGCGGGCCGGGCTATAGGCGCCCATACCGCCAGTGTTGGGGCCGGTGTCGCCATCGCCCACGCGCTTGTGATCCTGGGCCGAGGCGAGCGGCAGCACGGTGGCGCCGTCGGTCAGGGCAAAGAAGCTGGCTTCCTCCCCTTCGAGGAATTCCTCGATCACCACTTCGGCCCCGGCTTCGCCGAACTGCCCGTCGAACATGTCGTCCACCGCGGCGCGGGCTTCGTCCATGGTCATGGCCACGACCACGCCCTTGCCGGCGGCCAGGCCATCGGCCTTGATCACCACCGGGGCGCCGAACTGGTCGAGCGCGGCATGCGCGGCAGGGGCGCTGGTGGCGCGGACATAGCCGGCGGTGGGAATGTTGGCCTTGGCGCAGAGATCCTTGGTAAAGCCCTTGGACCCTTCGAGCTGCGCGGCGGCCTTGCTTGGCCCGAACACCGGAATACCCTCGCCGCGCAGCGAATCGGCCAGGCCATCGACCAGCGGCGCTTCCGGCCCGATCACCACCAGCCCGATGCGTTGCTCGGCGCAAAAGGCGATGACGGCGGGATGATCGGTGGCGTCGAGCGCCACGAGTTGCGCGTCCTGGGCGATGCCGGGATTGCCGGGTGCCGCATAGAGCTTGCTGCACAGCGGGGATTGGGCCAGTTTCCAGGCCAGGGCATGTTCGCGCCCGCCCGAACCCAACAACAGGATATGCATGCCCTTCCCTTCCGCGCCTTCTGACGACGATGACTTTCGCAAGGACGGGCTCCTAGCGAGCGAACGCGCCGGCGACAACGCCCCGGCCCTGTCGATTTCCGAGATTTCTGCCCAGCTCAAGCGCACGGTGGAAGACCGCTTCGGCTTCGTGCGCGTGCGCGGGGAGCTTTCGGGCGTGAAGCGCGCGGCTTCGGGCCACCTCTACATGTCGCTCAAGGATGAAGGTGCGCGGCTCGATGGCGTGATGTGGCGCGGCAATGCGCAGCGCCTGGGCTTTGTGCCCGAAGACGGCGTGGAAGTGATCGCCACCGGCAAGCTGACGACCTATCCCGGCCGCTCGAACTACCAGATCGTGGTCGATCGCATGGAGATTGCCGGCGAAGGCGCGCTGCTCGCCCTGCTGGCCAAGACCAAGGCGCGGCTGGAGGCCGAAGGGTTGTTTTCGCCCCAGCGCAAGCGCGCGCTGCCGTTCCTGCCGCGCGTGATCGGGGTGGTCACCTCGCCCACCGGCGCGGTGATCCGCGACATTCTTCACCGCCTGTCCGATCGCTTTCCCAGCCATGTCGTGGTCTGGCCTGTGCTGGTCCAGGGCCAGGGCGCGGCGGCGCAGGTGGCCGCAGCGGTGCGTGGCTTTTCCGATCTGGCGCCGGGCGGCCCGGTGCCGCGCCCCGATGTGGTGATCGTGGCGCGCGGCGGCGGCTCGATCGAGGACCTGTGGAGCTTCAACGAGGAAGAGGTGGTGCGCGCGATCGCCGCCAGCACGATTCCCGTGATCAGCGCCGTGGGCCATGAAACCGACACCACCCTCGCCGATTTCGCGGCGGACCTGCGCGCCCCCACGCCCACGGCGGCGGCGGAGCTGGTCGTGCCGGTGCGCGCCGAACTGGCCGCGCAAGTCCATGAACTGCAGGCCCGGCGCGGCCGGGCGCTGGCTCGCCTGTTGGCCCATGCGCGCGAGCGGCTGGAGGTGCGCAGCCAGCGCCTGCCCAGCCCGCAGGCCCTGCTCAGCCCGCAAAGCCAGCGGCTGGACGACCTGTCGGATCGCCTGCGCCGCGCCCTGGTCCACCGCACCGAAATCGCTGCCGGGGTGCTCGCCCGCCACGGTGGCGCGCTGCGTCCGGCTCTGCTCACCCAGCGGCTGGACCGCGAGCGCGAACGATTGACGGCGCAGCGCCTCCGGCCCGAAGCGCTGTTGCAGCGGATCGAACACGCGCGCGGCCGGGTCGAGGCGCTTGATCGCCTGCGCCGCTCGCTCGATCCCGAGGCGCCGTTGCAGCGCGGCTATGTGCTGGTGACCGATCGCGATGACCATGTGGTGAAAGACCGCGCCACCGCTGCCGCGCGCGCCGCGCTGACGCTGAAATTCGCCGATGGCACGCTCGATGTGACCACCGGCGATGCGCCGGCGCCGCCCACGGCCGCTGCGCGCTCTGCCAGCCGCCCGCGCAGCACGGCGGAAAGCGTCCAGCCCAAGCTGCTGTGATTTGCCAAGGCCGGTGGCAGCGCGTAAAACGGCGGCCATGTTGATGTCTCCCACTGGCCGCCTTGCCCGCCTGCACTATCTGCCCGGAACCTTTCGCCAGCTTTCGGCCGGTGACCACGTGATCTGCGCGGTCAGCGGCGTGCCGATCCCGCTCGACGCGCTGCGCTATTGGAGCGCCGAGTTGCAGGAAGCCTATGCCACCCCCGAAATAGCCACGCGGCGATTGCTGGGGCAGGCGGGCTGAGATGTCGGGGCTGACCCGCCGCGCGATCATGGCGGGCGGGTTGGGTGTGCTGGCCCTGCCGCGCGCGGGGCTGGCCCAACAAGCCGATGCCCAGGGGCCGCGCTGGCCGGCACGCCTGTCCCAAGGGGGCTGGCTGCGCGGGCAGGCCCCGGCTGGCGTGGTGGCGGTCGAACTGGATGGCACGCCTTTGCCGCTGGCCGAAGATCGCCAATTCTTCGTTGGATTTGACCGCGACGCTCCGGCCCAGGCCATGGTGACGCTGATTGACGCCGGCGGCCGGCGCACCACGGTCCCCTTTGCCATCACGCCGCGCGCCTGGCAGATCGAGCGCGTCGATGCGCCCTTGCGGCCGCCAGGCGTGCCCGATGCCGAATTCCTGGCCCGCCGCACGCAGGAACGCGCACAGATCGATGCCGCGCGGGCGCGGCGCACCTCCGCCCAGGGCTGGCGACAAGCCATGGTGCGTCCTGCACCTGGGCGCTTTTCCGGGCGCTTTGGAGCGCAGCGGGTCTATCGCGGACAGCCTGGCGCCTATCACGGCGGGCTGGACATGGCCTCGCCAGCCGGAACGCCATTCGTGGCCCCGGCCGATGGTGTCGTCGTGCTGGCGGCGCAGGTGCCATTCAGCCTGGAGGGGCGCCTTTTGATGCTCGACCACGGGATGGGCCTGGGCAGCGCATTTCTGCATTGCAGCACGCACTTGGTGCGCGAAGGCGACGAGGTTGCGCAGGGCCAGCCGATCGGCACCGTCGGCATGACGGGGCGGGCCACCGGCCCTCACCTGCACTGGGCCCTGGCCTGGCAGGCGGGCAGCCTGCTGCGCCGGCTCGATCCGCTGCTATTCCTCGCCTGACGGGCTGCCAGCAGTTGCGACGGCGCTGATACAGGCGTGCCCAATCGTCTCACCTGAAATCGTCGATGGTTTCATTGGAAAATGACTGTTGCAGATGTGCACGTAATATTTCGACATTAAACTACTAAATTTCATGGGTTTGCAGATACTGTTGTCGCTTTGTCACACAGTGGTAGTCATTTATTTTGGCTCTGCACAATGCGCTTTCAAGGCGGCCCAAATCTCACAAGAAACCGGTCCATCGATCCCGGCACTCGTGGAACTTTGCTGTGGTTTGCCTGTCGCGGGCCATGGCATCGGAGTGTCGGGATTGTCGCTTTCGGCCGCTGCCCATGTGGCATCGGCCCCCAGAAGGGACATAGACCGTGAGCAAGACCACCCCGTCCATCTATTACGCTGGTGCAGCAGGCCTGGCCCTGGCGCTGGCTTCGCTGGCCAACCCGGCCATGGCGCAGGACGCTGCCGCGCCTGCCGCCGTTCCCGCCACTCCGGCTACCGATACGCCTGCTGCCGACGCCGGCAGCGAGATTGTCGTGACCGGTTCGCGCATCGACCGTACCGACTTGGCCGCCTCCAGCCCGGTTTCGGTGATCAGCGCCGACACGCTCAAGACCGTCAACACCGTCACGGTCGAACAGATCCTGGCCGTGAACCCGCAGTTTGCCGCCGGCCTCAACGGCGCCAGCAACAACCCCGGCGATGGCTCGGCCACGCTCGACCTGCGTGGCCTCGGCTCCAAGCGCACGCTGGTGCTGGTCAACGGCAAGCGCCTGCCGGTCTATGACGCCACGGGTTCGGTCGACGTCAACCAGATCCCCACCGCGCTGATCAAGAACGTCCAGGTGCTCACCGGCGGCGCTTCGGCGGTCTATGGGTCCGACGCCATTTCGGGCGTGGTCAACTTCGTGCTGGACGACAAGTTCACCGGCCTCAAATTCGATGGCGGCGCCCAGGTCACCGGTTATGGCGATGGCGCGCAGTACGACGCCAGCCTGGTGGGCGGCTTCAACATCGGCGATCGCGGCCACCTGGTGCTGTCGGCCAACTATTCCAAGCGCGAAGGCGTGAAGTATTCCGCGCGCAGCTTCAGCAACAAGACGCTCTGCTCCGACGACCTGTCGGAAACCTGCGGCTCGTCGAACACCTCGCCGACCGCGTTCGACATCCCCGGTGCTTCGCGCCAGCAGGTGACGGCCTCGGGCGGCCTGACCAGCGATGTCGCTGGCTACAACTACAACCCGGTCAACTATGCGCAGACCCCGTTCGAGCGCTGGGGCGGCATGGCGCTGTGGAACTATGACGTGAGCGATCATGTCGAACTCTACGGCTGGGGTTCGTATCAGCACATCAAGACGGTGCAGACGCTGGCCCCCACGGCCACGGCGGGCTATTCTTTCAACATCTATTCCGACAACCCCTACCTGTCCGACGCGGAACGCACCGCGTTCTTCGACACGACCGCCAACCCCGATCTCCAGATCAATTCCGATGGCAGTTCCACCATCGGCATCCGCCGCCGCATCACCGAAACTGAAGGGCGCGTGGAACAGCACACCACCACCACCTGGCAGGCGCTGATGGGCCTGCGCGGCGATTTCTTCGACACCGGGTTCAAGTTCGACACCTCGGTGCAATACGCCCAGGTGCACAAGCACACCCTGCTTGAAAACGATCTGTCCTACACCAAGCTGACCAACGCGATCGACGCCGTGTCCGACGGCAATGGCGGCGTGCAGTGCCGCAGCGCCTCGGCCCGGGCTGCCGGCTGCGTGCCGATCGACGTGTTCTCGGTCAATGGCATCACCAGCGATGCGCTGTCCTATGTGCTGGAAAACGCCACGCAGGACGACCGCACCACGCAGTTCGTGGCCGAAGGCAACCTGTCGGGCGACTTGAAGTTCCTGCAGAGCCCGTTCGCCGCTGCGCCGGCCGCGCTCGCCGTGGGGGCAACCTATCGCCGTGAAACCGCCGATACGCGGGTGAGCGACAACTATGCCTCGGGTGACCTGATCTATTACGGCCAGGGCTTCAACATCCCGAACAAGAGCTACAACGTCAAGGAAGCCTACGCCGAGTTCAAGATGCCGCTGGTGCAGGACAAGCCCGGCATCCAGGCACTCGATATCGAAGCCGGCTACCGCTATGCCGACTATTCGATCGCCGGGGGCGTTTCGGCCTACAAGTTCGGCGGCGACTATGCGCCGGTCGAAGGCCTGCGCTTCCGTGCCAACTTCCAGCGCTCGGTGCGCGCGCCCAACCTCTACGAACTCTACCTGCCGACCACGTCGGGCACCGGCAACCTGCAGACCGATCCCTGCGCGGGGGCCAACGTTGCCGCCTCGATCCAGACGCTGTGCATCGCGCAAGGCGCCACGCAAAGCGAACTGAACAAGGGCAGCATTCCCCAGCCCACCGCGGGCCAGGTCAACGCCTATTACGGCGGCAACGTCGATCTGAAGCCGGAAAAGTCGAACACGATCACGGTCGGCATGGTTGTCGAACCGCGCCGCGTGCCGGGCCTGTCGCTGACGCTGGACTATTACGACATCAAGATCGCCAACGCGATCACCTACACCTCGGCCACCACGGTGGTGAGCAAGTGCTTCGCTTCGGGCGACGTCAACAACGCCTATTGCCAGATGATCCACCGCAGCTCGATCGACGGTTCGCTCAGCGGCGATACCTCGGTGGGCGTGGAAACGCTGTATGACAACGTGGCGGTCATCCGCACACGTGGCCTCGATTTCGGGCTGAACTTCCGCCGCGGTCGCCAGTCGGCGTTCCACTACGGGTTCAACTTCGCGGGCACCTACGTCATCAAGAACTACTCGGTGATCGACGGCGAAACCTATGAATGCGCGGGCAAGTTCGGCGCGCAGTGCGATACCCCCACGCCCAAGTGGAAGCACGTTGCCTCGCTCAACATCGGTTGGAAGAACCTGGATCTCACCACCCGCTGGCGCCTGATCGGTGCGGTGAAGGAAGACGAATACACCGACATCGAAAAGAGCCACATCCCGGCCTACAACTACTTCGACGAAACCGCGAATATCCGCGTCAACGACAAGTACACCTTCTCGCTCGGCATGCTGAACGTGTTCAACACCAAGCCGCCGATCGTGGGCGACACCAGCGGTGCCACCTCGGTGGCGGGCAGCACGTTCGCGACCGTCTATGACGTGATGGGCCGCACGTTCTTCGCGCGCGTGTCCGCCAACTTCTGACGGCAGCGGGCAAGCGGCCGGGCGCTGCGGCGCCGGGCTGCCGGGCCGCCGTTCGGCAATCAAGGGGCCGGGTCTTTTGACCCGGCCCTTTTTTCGTGCCTGCGACGCGGGTGTTGTGCCGACCGGTTCGCGCTGCGCGGGTGCTGTCGTTCACGGCACGTCGCAAAGGGGCAAGATTCCGACACAGTTGAAACGAAATGTGGCTTTCAGGCCGCTTTGATTTGCATAAATTTCGCGCAGTTTCCCCTAGGTTGGTACCTATGTTGCTTCGTTGCAACATAGATGAAACGTTTTGAATCCTGCACTCAGAACCTGCTTTCAATTGCGACGAAAAATCTCGCACAAGGCAGCATCGATCCCGGCTTTCGTGGAACGCTGCATCGCCCTGCGCTTATGCCGGGCATGCTTTGGAAAGCCGGGATTGTCGCTCCTGGCAGCCCACCTGGTCGGCTGCCACCAGAAGGGACTGAACAGTGACCAAGCACAAGACCACCGCCTATCGCGCCGGTGCAGCAGGCTTCGCGCTTGCCATCGCCTCCTTGGCCGCACCGGCATTCGCGCAGGACGCCGCTCCCGCCGATGCAGCTACCGCCGACGACTCCACCCCGATCATCGTGACTGGTACGCGCATCGAGCGCCCCGACCTTACCGCGTCGAGCCCCGTTTCGGTGATCAGCTCGGAATCGATCAAGTCGGTCAACACCGTTACGGTCGAACAGATCCTGTCGGTCAACCCGCAGTTCGCGGGCGGCAGCACCGGCGCCAGCAACAACCCGGGTGACGGTTCGGCCACGCTCGACCTGCGCGGCCTGGGTTCGCAGCGCACGCTCGTCCTGCTCAATGGCAAGCGCCTGCCGCTCTATGACACGACCGGTTCGGTCGACGTCAACCAGATCCCGACCATCCTGCTCAAGGACGTCCAGGTCCTCACCGGCGGCGCTTCGGCGGTCTACGGTTCGGACGCCATCGCCGGCGTCGTCAACTTCGTGCTCGATGACAAGTTCACCGGCTTCAAGGTCGATGGCGGTTCGCAGATCACCGGCCATGGCGACGGCGCGTTCTACGACGGCAGCATCGCTGCTGGCTTCAACCTGGGCGATCGCGGCCACATCGTGATCGCGGGCAACTATTCGCAGCGCGACGGCGTCAAGTATGGCGCGCGCTCGTTCAGCAACAGCGTGCTTTGCTCGGACGACAACGTGTCGTTCTGCGGCTCGTCCAACACCACCCCGACCGCGTTCGACATTCCCGGCGCTGGTCGTCAGCAGATCACGGCTAACGGTACGCTCACGTCGAACGTCGTGGGCTACAACTACAACCCGGTGAACTATGCCCAGCTGCCCTTCCAGCGCTGGGGCGGCACCGCGCTGTTCAACTACAACATCACCGATGGCGTTGAACTCTATGGCTGGGGTTCGTATCAGCACACCAAGGTGATCACCACCCTGGCGCCCACCGCCACGGCTGGTTTCTCGTTCAACATCGATCCCACCAACCCGCTGCTGACTGCGGCAGAACGCGATGCGTTCTTCAACACGGCCGCAAACCCGGATCTGGTGATCAATTCGGACGGCACCTCCACCGTGGGTATCCGCCGCCGCATCACCGAAACCGGTGGCCGCATCGAGGAACACCGCAGCGACACCTGGCAGGTCCTGGCCGGCCTGCGCGGCGATCTGGGCAGCAGCCTGAAGTGGGATGCTTCGGTCCAGTACGCCGAAGTGCACAAGCACCAGATCCTGCGCAACGACCTTTCCTATACCGCGCTGACCGAAGCACTGGACGTCATCGCCGATGCCAACGGCAACGCCATCTGCCGCAGCGCCAGCGCGCGGGCCAATGGCTGCTTGCCGCTCAACGTGTTCACTGTCGGCACGCTGCCGCAGAACGCGCTGTCGTATGTCCTGCGCAACGCAACCCAGGACAACAAGACCAGCCAGTTCGTGGCCGAAGCCAGCATTTCGGGTGACCTCGGCTTCCTGACCAGCCCGCTGGCCAACAAGCCGGCCGCGTTCTCGATCGGTGCCGACTATCGTCGTGAAACGGCCGATACCGACGTTGACGATGCCTATGCTTCGGGCGACCTGATCTATTACGGTCAGGGTTTCGACATTCGCAACAAGAGCTACAACGTCAAGGAAGCCTACGTCGAATTCAAGATGCCGCTGGTGCAGGAAAAGCCCCTGTTCCAGGCTCTCGACGTCGAAGCCGGCTACCGTATCTCCGACTACTCGACCTCGGGTCGCGTGTCGTCGTACAAGTTCGGCGGTGACTGGGCTCCGGTGCAGGGTCTGAAGTTCCGCGCGAACTTCCAGCACTCCGTGCGCGCGCCGAACCTCTATGAACTGTACCTGCCGATCACGCCGGGCACCGGCAGCCTCGGCACCGATCCCTGCGCTGGCGCCAACGTTGACGCCACCACCGCAGCGATCTGCGTCGCGCAGGGCGCCAAGCAGAGCCAGATCGGCAGCATTCCGCAGCCCATCGCCGGCCAGGTCAACGCGTTCTTCGGCGGTAACCCCGATCTGAAGGCTGAAAAGTCGAACACCTTCACCGTTGGTGCCGTGGTCGAGCCGGTCCGTGGCCTTTCGCTGACGGTCGACTACTACAACATCAAGATCAAGGACGCGATCTACACCGCGACGATCTCGCAGATCATCTCGCAGTGCTTCGATACCGATCGCAACGCTTCGTCGGCAGCCTGCTCGAGCATCAAGCGCAACCCGCTTGACGGTTCGCTCAGCGGCAACATCACCTATGGTGTTCCCTCGACCTACGCCAACATCGGTTCGATCGTGGCGCGTGGCATCGACGTGGGCTTTGCCTACGCGCACGGCCCGCGTGCTGGCTTCCACTACAGCTTCACCTTCAACGGCACCTACCAGATCAAGAACAACAACGAGATCAACGGTGTCCTGACGGAATGCGCTGGCAAGTTCGGGGCTGACTGCGACAATCCGACGCCCAAGTGGAAGCATGTTGCGACCCTCGGCTTCGGCTTCCAGAAGGTGGACTTCACCACCCGCTGGCGCCTGATCGGTGCGAGCACCGAAGACGCCTCGACCGACATCCTGACCAGCCGTATCCCGGTGGTGAACTACTTCGATGAAACGGTGAACATCCGCGCCACCGACAAGTTCACCTTCACGCTCGGCGTGCTCAACGTCTTCAACAAGACGCCGCCGATCGTCGGTGACACCAGCGGCGCCACCTCGGTGGCAGGCAGCACGTTCCCGGTTATCTACGATATCCTGGGCCGCAGCTTCTTTGCCCGCGTGACCGCGAACTTCTGATCCGGTCCACCGCAGAAAAATCGGGGGTCAGCCGCAAGGCTGGCCCCCTTTTTTGTGCCGGTGGTTCGTTACCCCGCCAATGCTGCAGAGCCGCACGAGCGGCATTCAGCCTCCACAGCGTGGCACCCCAAGAGGCGGCCACGTTACCGGGCCCAGCAGGCAGGACAGCCCGCCTCCCTGCAAGGCACAAAAAAGGGCGCAGCCATTATAGGCCGCGCCCTTTTTGGTTTTTTGCTGCGCTGGATCTCAGCGGTAAAACACGTGCCCTTCGATGCGGCCCACTTTGGTGCGGCCCTTCATCGGGCTGCTGGCGGCATGAAAGAACAGGGCGCCGGGAACCGGATCCTCGGCTTGGCCGTTAAGGACTTGCGTGGCGATGGCCACGGCTTCGCGCCACTGGTCGGTGTCGCGCGGCGGGTTATAGGCGTCGACGTTGAAGAACTGGCCGGGCTGGCGCACCACGGCGCAGGGCTCTGTGGCGAAACGGGCATCGCGCGTACGCGCGCGGATGACCTGGGCCACGGCGGCGCGGCCGCGGCGGGGTTGGTTGCCGGCTTCGTGGACGATGACCTTGGCCATGCATTCGACCTGTCGCGGGTCGGCAGTGGGCTGCAAGGTGGCTTGGTTGTCAACCAAGGGCGAGTCGGTCTGGGCCGACTGGTCTGCACCGGGCAAGGCGGGCAGGACGACTGCGGGTTGCATCGCGGCGGTTTGAAGATCGGCCGGGTTGGCCGCAACCGCAGGCGCGGAAAACTGCAGCGCAGCCAGGAACGCGGCTGCGGAAAGAACACAAGCTATTTTGCCAAAAGCACTTCTGGACATTCCAAGGCATCACACGGGCGCAAGGTCGCCAAGTCACACGCGCGATAAAAACCCAAATCGAAAAGCGCGTGCGGGCTTCCCCACGTCTCGCCACTGGCCAGGGCCCCGGGCCCGAATTGGCCCCTCCCCCCGACAAGTCGGCTGAACGAAGGCGCCCCCCGTGGCCGCTTGGGGGCGATGTGTCAATCATGTTGCGTTCATGTGGCGGGTGCCTGCGCCCGGTTGCAGCCTTCCGGCCACATCGGGTGTTTCCCCCATAAGGCCCGTCGCTGGTGCACCGCCGCGACGCCGCGCGATCGGACAAACTGCCCCGTTGCTCGCTCGGGTCCTTGGGCCTAGCTAGGGTGGCATGATCGCCAGCTATCCCCAAGCCCGCCTGCGCCGCACCCGTGCCACCGCCTGGAGCCGCGCCCTGCACCGCGAAGTGCTGATCACCCCGGCTGACCTGATCTGGCCGCTGTTCGTCACCGAAGGCAGCGGCGTGGAAGCGCCGATCGCCTCGTTGCCGGGCGTGTCGCGCTGGTCGGTCGATGGCATCGTGGCGCGTGCCAGGGAAGCGGTGGACCTTGGTATTCCCTGCCTGGCGCTGTTTCCCAATACCCAGGCCGAGCGGCGCAGCGACGATGGCGCCGAAGCGCTCAACCCCGACAACCTGATGTGCCGCGCGATCCGTGCGATCCGCGATGCCTGTGGCGATACCATCGGCATTCTCACCGACGTGGCGCTCGATCCCTATACCAGCCATGGCCAGGACGGGCTGGTCAACGCCGCCGGCTATGTGGAGAACGATGCCACGGTGGAGGTGCTGGTGGGGCAGAGCCTCAACCAGGCCGCGGCCGGGGCCGATATCATCGCCCCGTCCGACATGATGGACGGGCGCATCGGCGCGATCCGCGATGCGCTGGAAAGCCACGGCCACGTGAACGTGCAGATCATGTCCTACGCAGCCAAGTATGCCTCGGCCTTCTATGACCCGTTCCGCGATGCGGTGGGGTCGCGCGGGCTGCTCAAGGGCGACAAGAAGACCTACCAGATGGACCCTGGCAATGCCGAGGAAGCGCTGCGCGAAGTGGAGCTGGACCTGGCCGAGGGCGCCGACAGCGTCATGGTCAAGCCTGGGCTGCCCTACCTGGACATTGCGGTGCGGGTGAAGGAAGCCTTCGGCGTGCCGGTCTTCGCCTACCAGGTCAGCGGCGAATACGCGATGATCGAGGCAGCCGTGGCCGCCGGCGCGGGCGAGCGCGACGCGCTCGTGCTGGAAACCCTGCTGGCGTTCAAGCGCGCGGGCTGTTCGGGCGTGCTGACCTATCACGCCGCCCATGCGGCGCGCCTGCTGGGAGCCTGAACGCGCCATGACCTTTCGCCCTGACGTCACGATCCTGCCGCTGCATGGCAAGACGCCGCAGATCCACCCCACGGCGTTCATTGCGCCCGGTTGCCGCATCATCGGCGATGTCACCATCGATGAAGGCGCGTCGATCTGGTACAATTGCGTGATCCGGGCCGACGTCAACCGCGTGGTCATCGGCGCGCGCAGCAATGTGCAGGATGGCACGGTGATCCATTGCGACAGCCCGAAGCCGGGCCGGCCCGAAGGCTTTCCTACCCTGATCGGGGAGGATGTCCTGATCGGCCACCTGGCCATGGTTCACGGCTGCATCCTGCACGATCGGGCTTTCGTGGGGCTGGGCGCCATCGTCATGGACGGCGCGGTGATCGAAAGCGATGGCATGCTGGCCGCCGGCGCCATGCTCACGCCGGGCAAGCGCCTTCCTGCGCGCCAGTTGTGGAGCGGCCGCCCCGCCGCCTTCATGCGCGAATTGAACGATGCCGCCCTGGCCGACATGCAGCGCGGCGTGGCGCACTATGTCGAAAACGGCCAGGCCCATGCCGCTGCCGTGGCGCAGGCTTGCCATGGCGCGGCCGCGGATTGAACTGCCACCGTCGGCCGCTTTGCGCGCGCTGGCCGATGCGGAAGGGCGCCTGGCGCTGCGCGTCACCCCCGGTGCGCGCGCCGAAAGCCTGGGCATCGAGGATGGGCGCGTGCTGGTCAAAGTGCGGGCCAAACCCGAGGACGGCAAGGCAACCGCCGCGGTGATCGGCCTGGTGGCCCAGGCGCTGGGCGTGGCCGCGTCGCGCGTGGAACTGTTGCGCGGCGCAACTTCGCGCGAAAAGCTGGTCAGGCTTCCGCCGGAAGCCTGACTGCCACGGCTGCCATGATCATGGCCCAGGCTGCGCCGATCCACAGGCAGCCCAATGGCAGGCGATCCTGCAGGAACGCTCCCACCACGGCGCCGGCGAGCAATCCGGCCCACAGCAGCGCCCAGGGCCGCCATTCGGCGCGGGTTCCGGCGATCTCGCGCGCCAGGCCCTGGCCCAGCTTGACCAGGGCGCCGGTCATATAGGTCAATCCCACGGCCACTTCGCCATCGCGCAGGAACGTGTTGTTGAGCGCGCCCATGGCCAGCACCAGGCCCGCCAGCATCGCCCCGTGCAGGCCCACCGCGCGCGCACCCGCTGCTTCCAGCAGGCAGAGCGCCACGAGTGCCAGCACTGCCAGCTTGCGCCGCGTGCCGGCCTTGAGCGCAGCCAGGGCACCCAGCGTGACGCCTGCGACGAAGCCACCGATCAACAGCGCCGGCATCGCCGCGCGCGGCACATCGGTGCCCAGCGCCACGCCCAGCCGCGTGGTGTTGCCCGACATGAACGAGACGAAATAGCCATCGGCCGAAAGAAAGCCCACGGCATCGATGAAGCCGGCCATTGCGGCCAGGGCAATGGCAAAACGGCGGCGGGCACGATCCATGCGGTCCATGGGTTGCAGACTATGGCGTAGCGGCGAAAAGGGAAGGGCGGATCAGTCGTGCGCGCCAGCCGGCGCCTCGCCACGCGCACCATCGGCCCAGCGTTCCACGCCATCGACCACGGTGTTGAGGCCCCAGCGCCCGGCCGTGTCGTGCCAGGCATCGGCGGCCATCACGATCGGCGCGGTCAGGTCATTGGGCGGCAACTGGTTGGCCCAGTTGGCCAGGGCGTGGGAATTGCACAGCCCCAGCGCCAGGCTGCTGCTGGCGAGCACGCCCCAGGCCCAGCGCCAGCCAGTCTGCAGCGCGGGATCGGCCTCTTGGTCCAGATCGATGGGCGATTCGCCCCAGGGCAGTCCGTCATCCATGCGCCAACCCCTAGAACTGGAAATAGATGAAAGGCGCGATCCCGCCGCCGCGCAAGCCTTCGACGACCAGCAGCACCAGGGTACCGACCAGGCCCACGGCCCAGCCGGGCAGCACGGCCAGCGCCTGGGCGGCGCGCTGCACCGCGTGGCGCGGGCCGAAATGGCAGGCCATGCCCAACGCCATCAGGGCCAAGACCCAGGGCGTGGCAAGCGGCGCGCCGCCGCCCGTGCCGGCCACCATGCCGCGCAGGAACGCGATCGCGCCGGAAAACTCGCTGCACCGGAAGAAAATCCAACCCAGCGCCACGATGTGAAAGGTGATCACCGTGCCAGCCCAAGCGGGCAAGGCCGGCCAGCCGGCCGGGCGAGCGCGCTGCCACAACCGTTCGGCCACCAGCACCCCACCGTGCAGCGCGCCCCAGATCACGAAGTTCCAACTCGCCCCATGCCACAGCCCGCCCAGAACCATCGTGCCGAACAGGGCCAGGCAGGTGCGCCACAGCGCCTGGCGCGATCCGCCAAATGCCCCGATATAGAGATAGTCGCGCAGCCAGCTCGACAGGCTGATGTGCCAGCGGCGCCAGAAATCCTGCAAGGATGCAGCGCGATAGGGCTGGTCGAAATTGCGCGGAAAGCGAAAGCCGAGCAGCCCGGCCAGGCCGATCGCCATATCCGTGTAGGCAGAAAAATCACAATAGATCTGAACCGCATAGCCATAGGCAGCGAGCACCAGCTCCAGTGCCGAATGGCCCGCCGGATCGGCAAACACCGGATCGACCAGATGGACCGAAATGTCGTTGGCGATCACCGCCTTCTTCACCGTGCCCCACAGGATCAGGATGAGGCAGGCCGCCGCTTCCTGCCGCCCCAAGCGGGGCGGATGGCGCAATTGCGGCAGCAGGTGGCTGGGCCGCACGATCGGGCCGGCCACCAGGTGCGGGAAAAAGCTCATTAGCAGCGTCAGGTCGAGCAGGCGCGCCGGCCGCGTGCGGCCGTCGTACACGTCGATCACATAGCTCAGGCCCTGGAACGTGAAGAACGAGATGCCAACCGGCAGGATGATCGCCTGCGCCAGCGAGACGCCGGCGAGATCGGCCAGGAATCCTGCATACTTGAACCAGCCCAGCACCGCCAGATTGCCCAGGATCGCCAACCACAGCGCCACGAGGCGCGGCGCCCGGCCCCACCCCTGCGCGTTGCCGCGCGCGATAATTCGCGCAAACAGCCAGTTCCACGCCGAGCTGGCAATCAGCAGGGCAACGAAGCGCGCGTCCCACAGGCCGTAGAACAGCCACGAGGCGAGCAGCAGCATGATCACGCGCCAATCCCGCGTGCGCGCCATCAGGCGGTTGAGGGCAAAGACCGCCAGGAAAAAGACATGGAAGGCCAGCGTGGGAAACAGCACGGGCGGCGGCTCAACGCACCGGCGGCAGGCGTGCAGGCGGCAGGGAGGCGGCCGCTGCAAACAGGTCTGCCGCCAGGCCCGCGCCGATCAGGCGCCCGCCTTCGCGGGTAAAATGCACATGGTCGCCGCGTTGCAGGCCCTGGGCTACCCAGGCCATGGTGGTGCAGGGGCCACCCATCGCCCCTTGCCAGTCCCAGAAGGCCAGGCCCAGCGTGGTGGCCAGCCGCCGCTCCAGCGCGCGCATCTGCGCCAGGTGGCCGGGCACGGACCAGCCACCGCCGCAGGCCTGCGTTTCAGGCAGGGCAGGCAGGGCCACGGCCGGGCGATTGCTGGCCGCATCGGGCGGCCCGACCATCAGGATCGGCACATTGGCCCCGGCCATGGCGCGCACCCGCGCCACGGCAGTGCGCACCACCGCTTCGGTTTCGGCCAGGCCCAGCGCGGGATCGAACCCTTCGTTGGTGCCAAAGGCCAGGATCACCAGGTCGGGGCGTGCTGCGGCCAGTTCGGCCCCGGCCACGGCATCGTCTGCCCGCGCCAGGTGCATGGCGCGCGCGCCCACCACGCCCAGGTTGGCCACGATCGCGCCGGGCGTGCCGGTGCGCGTTTCCCAGGCGGTGAGGCTGACCGTGCGGGTATCGAGCGTCGCGACCATGGCCTGCGTAACCGGGGTGGCCGATATGCGCACGAAGCAGGCCGCACCCGGCGTGTGCGCGGAAAAGCTGATCGGTTCGGCCGGCACGCCATCGAACGTGACCGTCACCGCGCCGGCATCGGGGCCGGTCAACCCGCACAAGGTGAAGCGGGTAAACCGCGTGGCGGGCATGTCGGCAGACAGCGTCATCGTGGCGGCCGGCATCGTGGTGGTCTGGGTAAAGCCCGAAAAGCCCAGCAACGCGCCATCGGCATGGCGCTGCGGCCCGAACAGGCTGTTGCCCTGCCATTCCGCGCTTTGTCGCGCGGTCACGCCCCACGACAAATAGCCCTGATAGGGCTTGCCGGCGGGCATCATGCCGCGCCCGGCATTGCCCAGCCGCGCCTGCAACGCGGCGCGCAGGCCCTGGCTGACCATGTCGCCGGCCGTGTGGCTGTCACCGATCTGCACGATCGAAAGCACGCCCGCGCCCGTCGCGCTGGCTGGGGCATTGGGCGCCAGGCGCGCCAGGAACGGGGCAATGGCGGCGGCATTGCCCAGCTGCCCCGGTACGGCGGCGGTGATGACAGCTGCCGGGGGTGCAGTGGCCAGCGGCGGCGTCAGATCGACCGGCGCGTTCTGGGCCAGAACTGGCGGACACGACAGTGCAGACAGGGCCAGCCCGGCGCACAAGGACAGGCGGTGGCTCATCGGCGCGTTCCTCGGGGTGGGGTGGCAGCAGGCTTGCTGTCGGGGCCATTGCTGGGTGCCGTGCTCGGTTTGCTGTCCGGCTTGGCATCGGGCTTGGGATCGGATTTCGCTTCGGCCTTCGCCGCCGGTTTGGCGGGGGCTGTGGATGAATCCGTGGAAGACCCTGTGGGCCGTTGTGTGGGCAAGTGTGTGGGCAAGTCTGTGGGCTTGCCGCCATCATCGGGCTTGGGCGCATCGGCGGCGGGGCGCTTGTGGCGCGGCGGCGTTGCCGGATGGTCTGCTGGTGGCGCCAGGCTGGGCTGCGCCGAAGGGGTGGCCGCCTTCGGCGCGGGCGGGGCCAGCAGGGCCAGGATCGGCTGCACCACCGGCCGGCTGATCACTTCATAGCCATGGAACGTCATGTGCTTGCCATCGTTGGCGCGCGCCAGATAGCTGGTCCCGGTGGCCGGATCGGTCAGCCGCAGGGCAAAGCGGTGCTGGCGATCCTCGCTCACCGGCACGGCATTGGCAAAGGGCACGCCCAGCCGGCAGGTGACCTTGGCGAAAAAGCCGTTCATCGCCTGGATGTCGCGGTCGAATTCGGGGTCGCGCATGCGCGGCAGGCCCACCCAGCCCACCGCGACGCCGCGTTGTTGCAGCATGCGCACCAGCGCGGTCACGCGCCCGTCGATCGTCTCCTGCCAGGCCGCGCTCATGTAAGGCGCGGCATGGCCGCCCACGAACAGGCCCTGGGTGTCGTTGGCGCCGATGCTGATCAGCGCCACGTCGATCGGCTGGGCGGCCACCCGATCCTTGGCGTCCTGCAGCAGGTCGCGGGTGCGATAGCGGGTAAAGCCGGTGCCTTCGTGGCTGAACTGGTGGACTTTGACGTCAGGGAACTTGCGAAACGCCTGGTCGGTGGCGGCCCACAGCCCGTCACCGAACGAATCGCCGAACACGCCGATGTGCAGCGGCCGATGCGCGGCCAGGGCGGCGGCTACGCGCGGCCCCTTGGGAAACAGTCCGCCACAGCCGGGCGCCAGGACCAGCGGAGTGGCCGCCGCCGGCGCGTCGTTGGACGTGGCCGGGATTTCCGCGACAGGCCCGGGGGCATCCCAGCCGGGCAGCGCTTGCCAGGGTTTTCCCCCGGTGCGGAATGACAGGCCCAGCACCGCGCCCACGGCAATGCCGATGAACAGGACCGCCCCGCGATCCAGCACCATGATCCACCTGCGCTTACCCAACGAAACCGTCCCGCCTTTCTTCCGCCGCTCCTATGGAGGGCGGGCAGGGGCGTCAACGCCTTCGCGCCAGTTCGACCGGTCGCCAACGACCGGTGCCGGGGGTCAGCGCGCCGGGCCGGGCCGCAGCGCCATGAAGGCGTTGAGGCGGGCGCGATAGGCCGCCAGTTGCGCCGGATCGACGCTGCGCGTGCGGGCGATCATGCTGATCGAGGAGGGATCGACCACCTGCCCACCGCGATAGAGTTCGTAGTGCAGGTGCGGCCCGGTCGAAAGCCCGGTGGAACCGACATAGCCGATCACTTGCCCGCGCACCACGTGGGTGCCCGGTGCCACGGCAATGCGGCTCATGTGGCCATAGCCGGTGCCGATGCCCCCGCCGTGGTCCAGCCGCACATATTCGCCATGCCCGCCGTGCCAGCCGGCAAAAGTGACGGTGCCATCGCTGACCGCGTGGATCGGTGCGCCCCAGGCCGCGCCGAAATCGATGCCAGCATGCAGGCGCACATAGCCCAGGATGGGATGGCGCCGCCAGCCAAAGCCCGATGTCACGTGCCCGTCCACGGGTGCGGCGAGCAGGCCCGAACCGTCGCCCTGGATCGTGCCCTTCATCGCCTCGGGGCTCATGAATTCGCCCTGGTTGCCCCAGCGCAGCAATTGCGCGCGCGGCTGCCCGCCGCGCCGCACCCCGGCATAGAGCAAGTCGCCCATCTGCCCTTCGCCGTCGGCGGCGCGCTTGTAGGATACCACCAGGTCGAATTCGTCGGTGGGGGCAATGTCCTCGAACGGCAGCACGGTGTCGATCGTGCGCAGATAGTCCTGCACGGCCTGCGGGCTGGCGCCGGCGGCGCGGGCCGAACGATAGAGGCTGCTGCCGACTATGCCGGTCAGGCGCATCGGCGTGGTATCTACCGGGATCGCGCGCTGGCGCAGGGCAAGGCTGCCGCCCTGGCGCACGATGTCGATCGCCAGGTCGAACCGCGCGCGCACGCTCAACTTGTCGAGCGGGCGCGGATCGAGCGGCCCGGCATGGGCGCCCAGCGTCATCTGGAAGCGCGTGCCCGGCGCCAGTTGTTCAGGCGGAACGGCGCGGGCGATCAGGCTGGCGGCCTGCGCCGCATCGCTCATCGCCAGGCCCGATCGTTGCAGCATGCGCGCCAGGCTGTCGTTCTCGCCCAGCGTGGCGGTCATGGTGATGCTCGGCCGCTCGGGCGCGGCGGCGAGATGGGTGATCAGCGACGTCGCGGCGAAATGGCGGCCATTGCCCGCCCCTTGCGCCAGCGGGCGAATGCCCTGGGCGGCCAATTCCTGGGCCATGCCGTCGTCCAGCGCTTGCAGTGGTGCGGCCTGGAGCGGGGCAAAGCTGGGCCACAGCGCCAAGGCTGCGGCGGCAAGGGTGGCGCAAGTGGCCGCGCCATGCAGCCAGCGGCGGCTGCCGATATCCTGCGCCAGGTCGTGCACCTGCAGCCAGCGTGCCGCGGCGCGTTCCATGCGCAGGCAGGCCGCCAGCCAGCGCCGGGCGAGGGGATGGGGCGATTGGCGCCAGTCGGGCAGGGGGGCGGCCGGCGGCGCGGGGGGCGTTGGGGCGATGATCGGCGTGCGCCGCGTGCCAAAGCCGCCAGCGCGCGCGAATCCGCCGCCACCCATGCCGGTGCCAAAGCTGCCGAATGTCTCGCGTGGGCCGTGCACGCCCGGATGATCCCTTCGTAAAACCCCTTTGTCCTCCCTGCCGCATGACGGTTAACGCCCCGTAAAGTGCGGGGCCGGGTCTTGCGGATGGCGCGCGAAGGCCGCAATCTGCGGTAACGAACGGGGAAATCGATCGATGCCGGACACTGCCCTTGCGGTTGGCGCCTTTCCGATTGGGGAAGATGGCCATACGCACGAAACTGCCTGCCTCAATTGCGCCACGCCGCTGGTCGGCAGCCACTGCCACGCCTGTGGTCAGGCGGCGCACGTGCACCGCACGCTGGGCGCTTTTTTCCACGATCTTCTCCACGGCGTTTTCCACTTCGAAGGGCGCATCTGGCACACGCTGCCGCTGCTGGCGTGGAAACCGGGCGAACTCACCCGCCGCTATGCCGACGGGCAGCGCGTGCGCTTTGTTTCGCCTCTGGCGCTGTTCCTGTTCAGCGTGTTCCTGATGTTTGCCGTGTTCCACCAGGTCAGCGGGGAATGGCACTGGAATCCCGCCGTGGGCACCGATGGCAAGAGCCTGGCGCAGGGCAAGGCAGAGGCACAGCGCACCCTTTCCCGGCTGGAGGCGCAGCGGGCCGATCTGGTGCGCCAGCACCGCAGCACCGAAAGCATCGACGAACAGATCGATTCGCAAAAGACCGCGCTGGACGTGATCGCCAGCGTCAGCGGGCCGGACAGCACGGGCGGGGGCCCGCGCGTGCGCAGCGACATTCCGCAACTGGCCCACGTGATCGATGCATTCCGCACCAATCCCGGCCTGGCAGTCTACAAGCTGCAATCCTATGCCTACAAATACAGCTGGGTGCTGATCCCGATCTCGGTGCCCATGCTGTGGCTGCTGTTTCCGTTCAGCCGGCGCTTCCAGCTTTACGATCACACCGTGTTCGTCACGTATTCGCTTTCGTTCATGACTCTGCTGCTGGTGGTGCTGATGCTGGCCGATTGGCTGGGGCTGCCGGGCATTGCCGTGGTGGCCGTGGGGGTGCCGCCGCTGCATATCTATCGCCAGCTGCGCGGTGCCTATGGCTGCGGGCGCTGGGGCGCGCTGTGGCGCACCGGGGCCTTGCTGGTCTTTGCGCTGGTGGCGCTGCTGCTCTTTGCGGCGGTGATCCTGGCGCAGGCGGGCGCGGAATGATCCGTTTGTTCCACGTGGAACGCGGCCCGCGCTGGTGGAGGCGATAGAGCGTGTCGATCCTGTTCCTTGCCGATCTCGCTGCGGAAGAACTGGCGGTGTGGACCCAAGCCCTGCGCGCCAGTCTGCCCGGTGACGACATTGTCGCCTGGACGGGTGAGCCCGCTTCTGCCCCGGCGGCAGAGATTCTGGCCGGCGTGAGCGTGGCCGTGGTCGCCAACCCGCCACCCGGCCGCCTGGCGCGCCTGCCGGCCTTGCGCCTGGTGCAAAGCGCCTGGGCCGGGGTGGATGCGCTGCTGGCCGATCCGGCGCTGCCGGCGGTGCCCCTGGCGCGGCTGGTCGATCCGCTACTGGCGGCAGACATGGCAGAGGCGGTGCTCGGCCATGTCCTGGCGCTGCACCGGCAGATGCCGGCCTATCGCGCGCAACAGGCGCGTGGGCACTGGCAACCGCTGGCCCAGCCACGCATGGCAGAGCGCCGCGTCGGCGTGCTGGGCATGGGCGAAATGGGCCAGGCGAGCGCCGCCTTGCTTGCCCAGGTCGGCTTCGACGTTGTCGGCTGGAGCCGCCGCCCAAGGGCGCCCTTGCCCGGTGTGGCCATGGCCAGCGGCGCCGATGGACTGGACCACGTGCTGGGCGCGGGGCAGATTCTGATCAACCTGCTGCCGCTGACGCCGCAGACCCAGGGCCTGCTGGGGGCCGGGGCCTTTGCCCGCATGCCGCGCGGTGCGGGCCTGGTGAACGCCGGGCGGGGCGGCCATGTCGTGGTGCCCGATCTCATCGCCGCGCTCGATGCCGGGCAGATCGGCCATGCCGTGCTCGATGTCTTCACGGTGGAGCCGCTGCCGGCGGGCGATCCGCTGTGGCAGCGTGCCGACATCACCATCACGCCCCACGTTGCCGCCCCCACCGATCCGCATTCGGCGGCGCGTGCCATTGCCGCCAACATCGCGCGGTGGCGGGCGGGCGAGGCCCCGCTAGGCCTGGTCGATCGCAGCACAGGATACTGAGCGGCGGCACGAAAAAGGGCGGGAAAGGCATCGCCTCTCCCGCCCTTTTCTCGTTTGCGTGTCGAAGATCAGGCCTCGTCGGCGTTGGGCTCGCTGGCTGCGTCGCTCGCCTTGCGCTTGCCGGCCTTCTTCTTGACCAGCTTGGGCGCCGCCGGGGTCAGTTCGAAGCTGAGCGCATCGTCCTTCAGGCTGACATGCACTTCCCCGCCATTGGCCAGCTTGCCGAACAGCAGTTCCTCGGCCAGCGGCTTCTTGACCTTTTCCTGGATCAGGCGCGCCATCGGCCGCGCGCCATAGAGCCGGTCATAGCCGCGCGTGGCCAGCCAGGCGCGGGCATCGCCGTCGAACTGGATGTGCACGTTCTGCTCGGCCAGCTGGAGTTCCAGCTGCAGCACGAACTTGTCGACCACGCGGCTGACAACTTCGGGCGGCAGGTAGCCGAAGGGCACGATGGCATCCAGGCGGTTGCGGAATTCCGGCGTGAACAGGTTCTTCACCGCTTCGTCGCCCGCGTCCTGCTTGGACACATCGCCGAACCCGATGCCCTGCTTGGCCATGTCCGATGCGCCGGCATTGGTGGTCATGATCAGGACCACGTTGCGGAAATCCACCGTCTTGCCGTGGTGATCGGTCAGGCGCCCGTTGTCCATCACCTGCAGCAGGATGTTGAACAGATCGGGGTGGGCCTTCTCGATTTCATCCAGCAGCAGCACGCAATGCGGTTGCTGGTCGATGGCATCGGTCAGCAGACCGCCCTGGTCGAACCCGACATAGCCCGGAGGGGCACCGATCAGGCGGCTGACCGAATGGCGCTCCATGTATTCCGACATGTCGAAGCGCTGCAGCGGAATGCCCATGATCTGGGCGAGGCTGCGCGCCACTTCGGTCTTGCCCACGCCGGTCGGGCCGGAGAACAGGAAGGAACCGATCGGTTTGTCCGGGTCGCGCAGGCCGGCGCGGCTCAGCTTCATGGCGCTCGACAGCACTTCGATCGCCTTGTCCTGGCCAAACACCAGGCGCTTCAAGTCACGCTCCAGATGCTCCAGCACCTTCTTGTCGTCGCTGCTGACAGACTTGGGCGGGATGCGCGCCATCGTCGCGATCACGGCCTCGATCTCGCGCGCGGTGATGGTCTTCTTGCGCTTGGACGGCGGCACCAGCATCTGCATCGCGCCCACTTCGTCGATCACGTCGATCGCCTTGTCGGGCAGCTTGCGGTCGTTGATATAGCGCGCGGAAAGCTCCACCGCGGTCTTGATCGCCTCGGGCGTGTACTTGACCTTGTGGTGCTCCTCGAACGCCGTGCGCAGGCCCTTGAGGATTTTGATCGTGTCTTCCACGGTGGGTTCGTTCACGTCGATCTTCTGGAACCGGCGCAGCAGGGCGCGGTCCTTTTCGAAGTGGTTGCGGAACTCCTTGTAGGTGGTCGAACCGATGCAGCGGATCGTCCCGCCCGAAAGCGCGGGCTTCAAGAGGTTCGAGGCGTCCATGGCCCCGCCGCTGGTGGCGCCGGCGCCGATCACGGTGTGGATCTCGTCGATGAACAGGATCGCGTGCGGCATCTTTTCCAGTTCGGACACGACCTGCTTGAGGCGTTCCTCGAAATCGCCGCGATAGCGCGTGCCCGCGAGCAGGCTGCCCATGTCGAGCGAATAGATCACCGCCTTGGCCAGCACCTCGGGCACTTCGCCTTCCACGATCTTGCGCGCCAGGCCTTCGGCGATGGCGGTCTTGCCCACGCCGGGATCGCCGACATAGAGCGGGTTGTTCTTGGAACGGCGGCACAGGATCTGGATCGTGCGATCCACTTCGGGGCCGCGGCCGATCAGCGGATCGACCTTGCCCGAAAGCGCCTTGTCGTTGAGGTTGACGCAGAACTGGTCGAGCGCGGAATCCTTCTTGTTGCCGCCCTTGGCTTCGGCCTTTTCTTCCTGCTTGGGGGTTTCTTCCTCGCTCGGCTTGGCCGTGCTGGAATTGACCTGGCGGCCGCCCTTGCCAATGCCGTGGCTGATATAGCTCACGGCATCCAGGCGGCTCATGTCCTGCTGCTGCAGGAAATAGACGGCATAGGAATCGCGCTCGGAAAACAGCGCGACCAGCACGTTGGCCCCGGTCACGGTGTCCTTGCCGGAAGACTGGACATGCAGGATCGCGCGCTGGATCACGCGCTGGAACCCGGCGGTGGGCTGGGGATCGGCCTTTTCCGCGGTCTTGAGGGATTGGTATTCCTGGTCGAGGTACTGGCGTACCACGTCGCCCAGATCGCCAAGATCCACGCCGCAGGCCTGCATCACCTGCGCCGCGTCTGCATCGTCGATCAGGGCAAGCAGGAGATGTTCGAGCGTCGCGTATTCATGACTGCGCTCCGAGGCATTGGCCAGGGCGCTGTGCAACGTCTTTTCGAGGCTCTGGGCGAAACTGGGCATAGGCTCGCTTTCTGGGGCTCACTCTTGGCCATGACGGAAGTATTCCGCCACGGGATGGTTCCCTTGCGGGAGAAAAGCACGGGGTTGGTTAACCGCCGCCGAACCAGGTTGGGCGGTCGCCACGGATGCTTCAATCGATGGTTTGCGCAACCGCTTGCCAAAACCGGCAACCGGACGCGTTCCTGGGGGCTGAACAGCTATATGGGGATGCCGCCCCGCAAGGTGAAGGGCGGCGGCGCTCATCGTCCAGTTTCGCCGGAAGGGGGCGGGCCGGAAGGAGGCGGGCCAGAAGGAGCAAGGGCGGGACGGGAAGTACCGAACAGCGCCTCTGCCGCGGCGCGGGTGCGCCCCGCGGTTTCACGATGGCGCGCCGTCCGGGCGATCTCGGCTTCAAGCAGGGCGATGCGCGCGCTCAACTCGTCCACCGAAAGCGAATCGAGTGGTTCGGCGGCCAGTTGCCCGGCCAGGTCGCCCTTGCGGCGCGGAAGGTCATCTGCGTCCATCGCACTGCACAATGTTGGACGGCAAACGCTTGCTGTCAACCTGTCCCATGGCTAGAGCGACGCTCTTATAGGCAAATGACGTCAAAACATGGGGCAGCAGATGCTGGAACTTCCGGTGACGATGACGGCAGTGGGGTTTGACGGGCATGGCGGGCCGGAGGTGCTCCGCCCCGAAACGCTGCCCGTGCCGCGCCCGGGCCCCGGGCAGGTGCTGGTCAAGGTGGCCTATGCCGGCGTCAACCGCCCCGATGTGATCCAGCGCCAGGGTTCCTATCCGCCGCCGCCCGGCGCCTCGCTCATTCCCGGCCTCGAAATCGCCGGCCAGGTGGTCGCGCTCGGTGAAGGCGTGACCATCCCCTTGCTCGGCCAGAATGTCTGCGCGCTGGTTTCGGGCGGTGGCTATGCGCAATATTGCCTGGCAGAGGCCGGGCATTGCCTGCCCGTGCCCGAATCCCTGCCGCTCGATCAGGCTGCGGCCCTGCCCGAAACGCTGTTCACCGTGTGGCACAACGTGTTCGAACGCGGCTGGGCCTGCGAGGGCGAGACGATCCTGGTCCACGGCGGCACCAGCGGCATCGGCAGCATGGCGATCATGCTGGGCAAGCTGTTCGGGCTCACCGTGATCGTCACCTGCGGCGGCGCGGAAAAGTGCCAGGCCGCGCTGGCGATCGGCGCCACCCACGCGATCGACTACAAGGCCAGCGATTTTGTCGAAGAAGTCAAGGCAATCACCGGCGGCCAAGGCGTCAACCTGGTGCTCGACATGGTCGCTGGCGACTATGTGGCGCGCAACCTGCAATGCCTGGCGCCCGATGGCCGCCACGTGACCATCGCGGTGCAGGGCGGGGCCAAGGCGCAGATCAACATGGCGCAGGTCATGACCCGGCGCCTCACGCTCACCGGGTCCACCCTGCGGGCACGGTCCGTCACGTTCAAGGCGCTGCTTGCCGGAGAGATCCTGGAAACGGTCTGGCCGTTGGTGGGCGAGGGCAAGCTGCGCCCGATCATGGACCAGGCCTTTCCGCTCGATCAGGCCGCTGCTGCCCACGCGCGGATGGAAGCGGGCCACCACATCGGCAAGATCGTGCTGAAAATGCCCTGATTCGGGCGCAAATACGGTGCCTGCGCGGATTGCTCTTGCCGTTTGGGCCATGCTCGCTTACATCTTCCCAGGCAAGTGGCCGCTCCGTGAAGGGGCGGCCCTTATTGTTTCCGCGCCACTCACACAGCCAATCGCGCACGAAAAAAAGAGGACCATGCCGTGAGCAACCAGCCCACGTATCCGCTGATGCCGCATGCCACTGCTTCGTGGCTTGTCGACAATACGGCACTGACGTTCGAACAGATTGCCGAGTTCTGCGGGCTGCATATCCTTGAAGTGCAGGCCATGGCCGACGATCTGGCCGGCGCCAAGTACACGGGCCGCAACCCGCTGCATTCGGGCGAACTGAGCCAGAGCGAAATCGATCGCGGGCAAGAGCATCCCGAATACCGCCTCAAGATGCAGCGCGCACCGCTGGCCGTCAGCCGCACCAAGGGCCCGCGCTATACGCCGGTGTCCAAGCGCCAGGACAAGCCCGACGGCATCGCCTGGATCCTGCGCCACCATCCGGAAATTTCCGACGCGCAGATCGGCAAGCTGATCGGCACCACGCGCACCACCATTGCCGCGATTCGCGATCGCAGCCACTGGAACATCGCCAACATCAATCCCAAGGACCCGGTGACCCTGGGCCTGTGCTCGCAGCGCGAGCTGGACATGCTGGTGAGCAAGGCGTCCAAGCGCGCCGGCGTGCCGGCCGAGGACGAAGGCGCCGTGACCGATCGCCTGGGTTCGGATCGCGACGCCCTGATCGAGGAACTGCGCGCCCAGCGCGAGGCTCAGTCCAAGGCCGCTTCGGAAGCTGCCCAGCACGCGGAAGCCATGGCCTGGCTCGAAGCGCGCCGCGCCGAAGGCATCTCCGACAGCTAAGTCCCGAGCCCTTCTTCCCCCTCTCGCCTGCGGGAGGGGCCGGGAAGGGCACGTCGGGAAAAAGGGCCGGGCCAATACGCCCTCCCCAAGCCCCTCCCGCAAGCGGGAGGGGTTTTTCATGCCCACAGCCCGCTCAGGCAGACTGGATATAGACCCGCATCGCGTCGGCTTCGGCCTCGATCCGGTCGATGCGGTATTTCACCAGGTCGCCGATCGAGATGAAGCCCACCATGCGCCCGTCTTCCAGCACGGGCAGGTGGCGGAACCGGCGCCGGGTCATCAAGGCCAGGGCCTCCATCACCGATGTCTCGGGCGTGACGGTCACCACCGGGGCCGTCATCACCGCGCTCACCGGCAGGCGCAGCGCATCTTCGCCATGCGCCGTCAGCGCGCGAATCACGTCGCGTTCGGAAAAGATCCCGGCAACGGCACTGTCGCCGTCGTGGACCGGCAGGGCACCGATTCTGTGCCGGCTGAGAATCTCGACGGCATCGGCCACCGTGTCTTGCGAATGGACAGACCAGACTTCGCCGGAACGTCCGGCCATCAACCGTGCAATGGTCATCGGTTGTCTCCTCTTCCCCTTGGGGCAGTTGGTCCCGCCTCCACCTGCAATCATGCCACGTTCCGGTTGCGCGGCAAGGGCCTTCCTGTAGGCATGGCTGCTTGGGAGAAATGACGATGGCCAACCGGTCTCCTCTGGATGACCCATACACCGCGGCGCATGCCTGGGCGCGCTATCGCTGGTTGATGCGCTGGATGGGCCTGGCCACGCTGGTGGTCATCGTGGCGGTCGATGCCTGGCTCTATGCGGGCCTGGGCCTTGTCTCGATCCACCTTTATATCGCCACTTCGCTGGGGGTGGGGATCACGATGATGCTGATGGCGGCGCTGATGGGCCTGGTGTTCCTGTCCAGCGGCACGGGCCACGATGAAAGCATCGAGGACCGGCTCGACAGCTCGCACTGGGACGACACCTGAAAATCACCTTGCCGCGCGGCGGCCCACGCGGCAACTGGACGCATTCTGTCCAGCCCGGAGTGCCCCGATGAACCGCCGCCAAGTGCTTGCTTCCACGGGAATCGCCGCGCCGCTGGCGCTCGGCGGCGCAAGGGCCATGGCCGCCGGCCCCCGGTCCAGCCAGCCTGTGCCCAGCGGCCAGGGCGGCCGCACCGGCCCGCGCAACCTGATCACCGATGTGGCCGGCATCACCGTGGGCTGCGCGCACGATGCCGCCGTGCGCACCGGCACCACGGTGATCCTGGCCGACAAGCTCAGCACCGCCGCGATCGACGTGCGCGGCGGCGGCCCCGGCACGCGGGAAAGCGATGCCCTGGAAAGCCACAACCTGGTCCATGCCTGCAACGCCGTGGTGCTTTCGGGCGGATCGTCGTGGGGCCTGGCGGCGGCCGATGGCGTGGCGGCGCACCTGGGCGCGCGGGGCATCGGCTATGGCGGGCTGGCCAGCCAGGGCGTGCCGGTCTCGCCGATCGTGCCGGCCGCGATTCTCTATGACCTGGGCAATGGCGGCAACAAGCGCTGGGGCACCGAGCCGCCCTATCGCGACCTGGGCATCGCCGCGCTGGCGGCCGCCGGCCCCGAATTCGCGCTGGGCACCAGCGGCGCGGGCTATGGCGCCATGGCCGGGGCGCTCAAGGGCGGGTTGGGGTCTGCCTCCACGCTCACCCACGATGGCGTCACCGTGGGCGCGATCGTCGCGGTCAATGCGCTGGGGTCCACGCTGGTGCCCGGCACGCACCATTTCTGGGCGGGTGCCTTTGAAATGGGCGATGAATTCGGCGGCCTGGGCCCGATTGCGGCGCGCGTGGGGCCCGAACAATGGGGCGGTACCAAGCTGCCCGCCCCGCGCGAAAACACCACGATCGCCTGTGTCGCCACCGATCTCGATCTGACGGCAGACGAGATGAAGCGCGTGGCGATCATGGCCCAGGACGGCCTGGCGCGGGCGATTCGCCCTGTGCACACGCCGTTCGATGGCGATGTCGTGTTCGCGCTGTGCACCGGGCGGATCGCCGTGTCGGGCCCGCGCGACCTGGCCGTGCTGACTGTGGGGGCCGTGGCCGCCGATACCCTGGCCCGCGCCATTGCGCGCGGGGTGCATGCGGCCAGCGCGCCGGCCGGCTGGGCCGTGCCCACCTGGTCTGCCCTAGCGTCCACCCAGCCGCAAAAGTGAAGGTGATGGCGCGCGCGCTGCTCACCTTGGCGGTGCCGGTGGCGCTGGTCCTGCTGGCGGTGCTGGCCGTGCCGCATGGGCCGGGCGTATTCCTGGGCATCGGCGCGCGCATCTGGGCGCTGTTTGCCTGCGCGCCGCTGACCAGCGCCTGGCTGTGGTGGCGCCAACGGGGCGTGCTGCCATGATCGCGGCGTTCCTGGCCGTGATGGCGCTGTCGCTGGCCGTTGCGCTGTGGGCGCGGCGGGGGGCGGCCCATGCCGCCGGCCCGCGCGCGTTCTTCGTGGCCAGCGGACAACTGGGTGCGATCCTGTTCTTTTTCCTCAGCGTGGGGGAAACCTATTCGATCGCCACGATGCTGGGCTTTCCCGGCGGGGTCTATGCCGGGGGCGAAGGCTTCGTGGTGTGGTTCTTCGGCTATATCCTGATCGCCGCGCCGGTGCTGGCGGTGCTCGGCCCGTGGATCTGGCGGGCGGGCAATCTCTACGGCGCCGTCACCATTCCCGATTTCTTCGCCGCCCACTTCGGCAGCCGCCTGCTCGAACGCGTGATTGCGGTGGGGGCGATGGCGCTGCTGCTGCCGATCGGCACGATGCAGTTTGCCGGCATCCGCCTGGTGCTGGGCGCGCTGGCGCCGGCGGCATCCATGCCGCTGTTGCTGGCCGGCGCGGGCCTTGTCACTTTTGCCTATGTCGCGCTGGCCGGCTTGCGGGCGGCGGCGTTCGTGGCAGTGCTCAAAGATGCGCTGATGCTCGGCACGATCCTGCTGGTCGGCGCTTTGGCGCTGGTGCACTGGCCGGCGCTTCAGGGGCCGGCAGGGCCGGCGCCGCAGGTGGCCGCGGCCCCGCAAGTGCCGGTGGGCTTGCCCTTTGCGCTTAGCACCATTGCGGTTCAGGCGCTGGGCTTTGCCATGATCCCGCAGAACTGGGCGTTCCTGTTCGCCGCGCGTGGCCCCCAAGCCATTGCCCGCGCCCAGGCCGCCGCGCCGCTATATATGGTGATGTTTCCGCTGCTCATGGCCGTGGCCGTGTTCGTGCGACAGATCGGGCTGCCGCTCGACAAGCCCGATTTCGTGTTCCTGGCCGCCGCGCAGCATCTCCTGCCCGGCTGGGCCATGGGCGTGGTCATGGCGGCGGTGGTGTTGGCCGGCCTCGTCATTCTTTCCAGCGTGTGCCTGGCCATCGCCCCGCTGATCACGCGCAATCTGGTGCCCGGCCTGGATGGCACGGCGCAGCAGGGCTGGGCCAAGGCCATCACCGCGCTGTTCATCGCGCTGTCTGCCGCCGGCGCGCTGGCCCAGGTGCCGCTGCTCGCCACGCTCAACACCGTGTTCTATTTCGGCATCGTCCAGACCCTGCCCGGCTTCCTGGCGGCGCTGTGGACCGGCCGCGCCGGCGCGCGCGGCGTCATCGCCGGCATCGCCGTTGCAGCGGTGTTCATCCTTGCTGCGCGCTTTGCCGGCTGGAGCCTGGGCGGGATCAATCCCGGCCTGATCGGCCTTGTCCTCAACGCCCTGGTTCTCGCGCTCTGCACTTGGGCTTGGCCGCGCCGTGATGGGCAGAGCGTGCTCGCCTTGCTGTGATAGCGCGCGCGGGGGCTTCGACAGGCACAGCCCGAACGGATTTCAGCACCAGGGGCTGAGCCATTCCCCGTTCGCCTTGCGCTTGTCGAATGGCGCTTGCGACGCCCTCGATCAGGAACCGGGCGGGTTGAGGCGGTATTCCGCCACCGGCACGCCGCCGATCACGTGTTCCTGGATAATCCGTTCCAGCACCGGCGGGGTGCAGGAATGATACCAGACCCCTTCGGGATAGACCACGGCCACCGGCCCTGCCGCACACACGCGCAGGCAGCCCACCTTGCTGCGCAGCACGCCTTGCCCGCCGCCCAGCTTGAGTTCGCCCAACCGCTTCTTGAGGAAAGACCAGGCTGCGTCGCTTTCCTTGTGCGAACAGCATTTGTCCTTGTCGGAATCGGCGCAGATGAAGATGTGCCGCTGCGTGGCAAAGCCGCCCAGCTTGGCCAGCGTGCCTTCTGCCTCGGCAATGTCTTTCGCGCGCGTCTTTTCGCCCATCAGCCGCGCTTGCCGGCAATGCGGGCGATTTCGGCGGCGACCATCTTTTCCACCATCACCGGCAGGTTGCGTTCCAGCCATTGCGCCAGCATCGGGCGCAGCATGTCGCGCACCATGCCTTCCAGCGAGGTTTCGCCCGACCGCACGATCTGCGGCTGGGCGCCGGGCTGGGCCAGCATGGCCAGCGCCGCCAGCGAATCGCGCATCGATGCGGCCGCTTCCTGCGGCACCAGCGCTTCCTCGTCGTCCTCGCCGACCGGCGGTTCGGCTTCGGCCGCCGGCTTGCGATACTCGCCCATGATCTGCGCGGCCACGTCGGTCAGGTCCAGCACGTCGGCCGGGCTGGCGGCGCGGTTCAGCGCGATCGCGGGATTGGCGGCAGCGCGCGGGGCTGCGGTGCCTTCGCGCCCGGCCTGGGCCTGAAGCGCAGGGGCAATGGCGGCAGCCGCCGCCGCGGCAGACATCGGCGCACGCGGGGCCTGCGCGGCTGGTGCCTCGCCCCGCGTGTCACGGGCGATCACCTTCTTGATCGATTCGAGAATTTCCTCGACCGAAGGTTCACCGGCCTGGCGCATTCTAATCCCCCAAGTTCTGCAATACGTTGCCGCAAACCGCCCGGTCAGGGCAGCGGCTGATCCGGGATTGTCGCATCCTGGGCAGGGGTGTCAACCGTGGCGGTTGCGTGCGCCGTGGGCTGCGGATCGCTGTCCCAGTCCCAGATGCGGTTGTGCACGCGTTCATAGTTCGCCTGCGGATCATAGAGCGTGCCGCCGTCCAGCCCGAGATCCTTGGCCTGGGCCTTGCCCATCGCCGAAAGCAGGGCAAAGCCGGCCACGTATTCGTTGCGCTTGGCCGTCACCAGTTGCACCTGGGCGTTGAGCAATTCCTGCTCGGCGTCGAGGATGTTGAGGATCGTGCGGTTGCCCACGGTGTTTTCCGCGCGCACGCCTTCAAGGCTCAGCGCCGCGGCATCCACTGCCGTCTGGTTGAGCGCGATCACTTCCTTGGCCGCCAGCCAGGCCGACCAGGCCGATCGCACCGTAGCGATCACCGCGCGTTCGGTGCCGATTTCCTGTTCCATCGTCGCGCCTTGCGAGGCTTGGGCCTGGCGCACGCGGGCTGCCGGGGCGCCGCCCTGGAACAGCGGGATCGAGGCGGTCAGGCCCGCCACCATGTTGCGATAGGAATTGGGCACGCCGGGCAGATAACTGCTCAGGTAATTGGTGCTGTTGGTCGATGCACTGGCCGAAACGGTGGGGAGGCGGCTGGCGCCGGCCACTTTCACGTCATAGCCGGCTGCCTTGCTGGCCTCGCGCGCGGCGATCAGGTCGGGGTTGTTGTCCAGCGCATAGTCCACCGCGTCTTCCACGCTGGCGGGCATGCCCACCAGCGGCGGCGGCGCTTCCAGCGTGCCGGGCACATGGCCGATGACCCGCACATAGGTTTCGCGGCTGGCCACCAGGTTGGCTTCGGCCGAACGCAGGCTGGCCCGCGCCAGCGCCAGGCGCGAGCGCGACTGCGCCACGTCGGTGCGGGTCACGTCGCCGATTTCGAACCGGTCGCTGGTGGCCTGAAGGTTGACTTCCAGAACCTGCACGTTGTTCTTCTGCAGACCCACGATCGCGGCGTCGCGGATCACGTCCATGTACGACGTGACCGTGCTGGTGAACACGCTCGATTCGGTGCCGCGCAGGCTGGCGCGGCCCGCATCCACCCGTGTTTCGGCGGCGCGAATGCCGTATTTTACCGCCCCGCCGCGATAGAGCGGCAGGCCGGCAGTGGCGCCCAGGCCAACCACCCGGTCGGGATAGCTCGTGGAAAAGTAAGAGCCGCCCTTGTCGACATATTCGTTGTAGCTGACGCTGCCCGAAAGCGAGGGCAGGGCCGAGGCGCGGGCGATCGGCACGTTTTCGTCGGTGGCGCGCAAGTTGTCGCGCGCCGCCTGCAGATCCGGGTTGGTCTGATAGGCGGCCGTGAGCGCGCTGCGCAGATCATCCGCCAGGGCCGGGGCACCGTGCGTGGCGAGCATTGCCGCCAGGCAGGTTCCGGCCGCTGCCGCGCGCCACCGGCTCCGCTCGGTCATGGGTTTCAGAAGCTCCAGCCCTTGGGGGCGGCAAATTCGGGCAGCACGGCAAAGTCGGCATCGCCCAGCGCGGCCAGGACCACTTGGCCGGCGGTCTTGCGGCCCAGTGCCAGGCGCGTCACGCGGCGTTCGACCAGGCCGGTCACCAGGCGGCCATCGTCGGCCACGGCGGCTTCCAGTGCCGGCGTCGTCTGCTCGATCGCACCGTCGACCAGGACCAGCGCGAACTGGCCCAGCGCGGCCAGATCGTCGGCCGGGCTTGCCACCGTCACCACCAGGCCCAGTTCGCGCAGCAGCGCGGCGAGATAAGTGCCAGGCTTGCCCACCACCAGTGCACGTTCACCGGCAACGGGAACCGCAGCGATCAGCATCTGCCCGTGGGTGAGCGCGGGGGCCAGCACGGTGCCATCGCCCAGCGGCACGGCGCGGTCCATATAGGCCACGGGGCGGCGATCCGCCGGCACGAAATCTTCGCGCGGCACGGCGGCAAAGGCGGCCAGCACGGCCGGATCGTTCACGCCGCTCACGCGCAGCTGGCTTTCGATCATGGCCTTGCGCTCGCGCACCATTCCCGTCTCTGCTGCCTCAGCTACTGCCACGCTCATCGGTGTTCCTCATCAAGTTCCGGGTGCGTGGGCCAGCCTTCGCAAGCGCACACGCCATGGGTCGCCAGCGTCTCTAGAATATTGCCCGCCTTGCGCCAAGCGTCTTGCATGCTGTTGATCGGCGCGTAAGGGACATTGGCAGAATGCTGTAGCAGGAGCGAAATTGCGATGGCGGAAATGGTGACGATCCGGGAAGCGGATCTGGTCGAAAGCGTGGCCGATGCGCTGCAATACATCAGCTACTTCCACCCGATGGATTACATCCGCGCTTTGGGCGACGCTTACGAGGCCGAACAGGGCCCCGCCGCCAAGGATGCCATCGCCCAGATCCTGACCAACAGCCGCATGTGCGCCGAAGGCCACCGGCCGATCTGCCAGGACACCGGCATCGTCAACGTGTTCATCGAATGGGGCCAGGATTGCCGCCTGGAATCCGACAAGTCCCTGCAGGACGTGGTCGATGAAGGCGTGCGCCGCGCCTATCTCAATGCCGACAACAAGCTGCGCGCCTCGGTCCTGGCCGATCCGGCGTTCACCCGCCGCAACACGCGCGACAACACGCCCTGCGTGCTCCACGTGGAAATGGTCAAGGGCAACACGATCACGGTCGATGTCGCGGCCAAGGGCGGCGGCAGCGAGAACAAGTCCAAGTTCAAGATGATGAATCCCAGCGATTCGATCGTGGACTGGGTGCTGGAAATGCTGCCGCAGATGGGCGCCGGCTGGTGCCCGCCGGGCATGCTGGGCATCGGCATCGGCGGCACCGCCGAACATTGCGTGCTGCTGGCCAAGAAAGCCCTGATGGAGCCGATCGACATGGCCCAGCTCAAGCTGCGCGGGCCCCAGACCGATATCGAGCGCCTGCGCATCGAAATCTTCGACAAGGTCAACGCGCTGGGCATCGGCGCGCAGGGCCTGGGCGGGCTTTCCACCATCCTCGACGTCAAGATCAGGGATGCGCCGTGCCACGCCGCGGGCAAGCCGGTGGCGATGATCCCCAACTGCGCCGCCACCCGCCACGCGCATTTCACCCTCGATGGCAGCGGTCCCAGCTATCTCGAACGGCCCAAGCTCGACGAATGGCCGCAGGTGCACTGGGCGCCCGACGCGGCGGCCAAGCGCGTCAACCTCGACACGCTGACGGCGCAAGACGTCCAAAGCTGGAAGCAGGGCGATCGCCTGTTGCTCAACGGCAAGATGCTCACCGGCCGCGACGCCGCGCACAAGCGCATCCAGGACATGCTGGCCAAGGGCGAGGAACTGCCGGTCGAATTCAAGGGCCGCGTGATCTATTACGTCGGCCCGGTCGATCCGGTGCGCGACGAAGTGGTCGGCCCGGCCGGCCCGACCACCGCCACGCGCATGGACAAGTTCATGGACATGATGCTGAACCAGGGCCTGCTCGCCTGCGTCGGCAAGGCCGAACGCGGTCCGGCGGCCACGCAGTCGATCGCCAACCACAAGTCGGCCTATCTCATGGCCGTGGGTGGCGCAGCCTACCTTGTCGCCCGCGCGATCAAGGAAGCCAAGGTCGTCGGTTTCGAAGATCTGGGCATGGAAGCGATCTATGAATTCACCGTGGAAGACATGCCGGTGACGGTCGCCGTCGATAGCGAAGGGCAGAACGTGCACCAGCTCGCCCCGCTGGTGTGGAAGAAGAAAATCGCCGACGAAGGCCTGCTGCCGGCTTGAGGTTTGCAGTCTTGTGCTAGGCTTCGCACCACCCCCAAACCCCCTCCTCTAAAGAGGATGGGGCTTTGAAATCAGTACCTTGACTCCCCCTCCTCTTCAGAGGAGGGGGCCGGGGGGTGGTGGAACCCTTCAGCAACGCCAGGTTCGACCAACCGCCCACCCATCTCGACCGCCGCACTGGCTTCCGGCCCGGGCCTCGCCTACCAAACGCCATGGCCTCTCACGCGCGGACCGATCCGACTTCGACATTGCAAGACACTCCGCCCGGCATCGGTCACGTCGGGGCGCGCCAGGTCGTGCTCTCGGCCACCGCGCTGTGGCTGTGCTATTTCGTGCTGGTGTCGATCCGCTGGGCGCTGGTTGGCCCGCCGGAAACCGACCTTTCGGTGTGGATCGAGTTGCTCTGGCGCCGCGCGCTGGTGACCATTGCCGGGATTGCCGTCACCGTGCTGGTCTGGCCGATGCTGCGCCGCTGGGATCATTGCCGGCTGGGCGCGCGCGTGGCCCTGGCGCTGGTGATCATGCTGCCGGCCGCCCTGCTGCTGGCGGTGATCAACCAGCAGGCTTTCGCCCCGCTCGAAGCGCGCTGGGACAAGGAAGCGCAGGCGCAAGCGGGGCAGGCAGACCAGACCGCCGTGCGCAACGACGTGGCCCAGCGCAACACCGGCGGCAACATGCTGATCGACGTGGCGCCGCCCATGCCTTCCACGCCCGCCATGCCGCCCGCGCCGCCAGAGCCGCCCGCCACCGGCCAGCTCCCCGCCGCGCCCGCAGAGCCGGCCGCACCGGCACCGCCGCATGCCAACGCCGATGGCGACAGGGTCAGCGTGCGCCATCATGCCGACGGCACGACCGAGATCACGGCGCCCGGCGTCCACATTGTCACCCGCGAAGCCGCCAATGCGGCCAACACCGCCAAGGAGATCAACCAGGACGAAGGTTGGCAGGAACTGACCGACATCGCGCTCGGCCGTTATTTCCTGTTGATCGCCTGGGCGGCGCTTTACCTGGCGCTGGGCAATGCCGAGCAGCGCCGCGCCGCCGAATGGCGCGAAGGCGAATATCGCCGCGCGGCCAAGGCGGCAGAGCTGCGCAGCTTGCGCTACCAGGTCAACCCGCACTTTCTGTTCAACACGCTCAATTCGCTCTCGGCGCTGGTCATGGTGGGCCGCGCCGAAGAGGCCGAGCGGATGATCCAGACCATTTCCAGCTTCTATCGCCACAGCCTGGCCGCCGATCCCACGGCCGATGTCACCCTGGCCGACGAGATCGCGCTGCAACGCCATTACCTGGCGATCGAGGGCGTGCGCTTTCCCGAACGGCTGCGCGTGGAATTCGATGTGCCCGATGATGTGGCACAGGCCTGCGTACCGGGCATGATTCTCCAGCCGCTGGTGGAAAACTCGATCAAATATGCCGTTTCGGCCACCACCCGCCCGGTCACCATCAGCATCCGCGCGCGCATGTCGGGCGGCCTGCTGGTGCTGACCGTGGCGGATGATGGCCCTGGTCTCGATGGGCATGGAGCCGAGCCGGCCGGTATTCCCGCCGGTGGCACCGGCATCGGCCTGGCCAACGTGCGCAGCCGCCTGGCCGCCCGCTTTGGCGCGCAGGCGCGGGTGGAAAGCGCGCCCCTGCCGGCCGGCGGCTATGCTACGGTGTTGACCTTGCCAATCATTTCCAATCTCTAGAGGCCTTGATGCGCACCCTGATTGTGGACGACGAACCCCTGGCCATCGAACGCATGCAGATCCTGTGCGCGCGCATCCCCGCGTTGCAGATCGTGGGCACGGCGGCCGATGGCGCGGCGGCGCTGCGCCTGGTGGAGGCGCTTGCGCCGCAGCTCGTGCTGCTCGACATGACGATGCCCGAACTGGATGGCCTGGGCGTGGCCCGCGCGCTGGGCCGGCAAAACCCCAAGCCGATGGTGATCTTCGTCACCGCGCATGATCATTTCGCGGTCGAGGCGTTCGATTGCGATGCGGTGGACTATGTGCTCAAGCCGGTGGCGCAGGATCGCCTCGAACGGGCGGTGGAGCGTGCTGTGGCCCGCCATGCCGCCGCTTCGTCCGATCTGGCGCCGGTTCCCGCGTCCGCGCCCGCGCTGGCCCCCTCGGCCAGCCCGTCGCAGTGGATCGAGGAATTCTGGGTGCCGCACCGCAGCGAACTGGTGCGCGTGGCCGCCGGCGACATCGACCGCATCGATGCCGAGCGCGACTATGTGCGCCTGCACGTGGGCCAGCGCAGCTACCTGATGCTGCACACCATCCAGCGGCTGGAAGACCGGCTGGACCCGGCGCGCTTCATCCGCCTGCACCGTTCCACCATCGTGCGCCGTGATCGCATCCAGGGCTTGCGCCACGATGGCCTGGGCGTGTGGTCGGCCGAACTGGCCGATGGCACGTTGCAGCGCATCGGCCGCACTTATCTGGCCAAGGCCAAGGCGATGGCGGGGCGCTGATACGCAGCGCCCCGCATTGCTCAGGCCAGGCCGGTCAGCGCCTTGAGATCGGCTTCGGGCCGCGCACCATAGTGCGAGATCACCTCGGCCGCACAGATCGCGCCCAGCGTCAGGCTTTCGCTGAGCGACAGGCCGCGCACGTGGCCGTGAAGGAAACCGGCAGCAAACAAGTCGCCCGCACCGGTCGTATCTACCACCTTGGCGATCGGCTGGGCCGGGACATGGGCTTCATCGGTGCCATGGCGGGCATGGGCGCCCAGTTCGCCACGCGTGACCACCAGGGTGGGGACGTTGGAAAGCGCGGCCATGCCATCGTGGAAATCGGCCTTGCCGGTCAAGGCGGCGAGTTCGTGTTCGTTGGCGAACAGGATGTCAATCATCCCGTCGGCGATCAGCGCGCGGAAATCGTCACCGTGACGCGAAATCACGAATGCGTCCGACAGGGTGAAGGCCACTTGCGTGCCGGCGGCGCGGGCGGCGGCAATCGCCTTGCGCATCGCGGCGCGCGGCTCTTCCGGGTCCCACAGATAGCCTTCGAGATAGAGCACGCGGGCGGCCGCGATCAGCGTTTCGTCGAGCGCTGCGGCGGGCAGGAACTGCGAGGCGCCCAGGAACGTGTTCATCGTGCGCTGGCCATCGGGCGTCACGAAGATCAGGCACTGCGCCGTCGGCGGATCGCCGGCCCGTGCGGCGGTGTCGAAGGCGATCTTGCCGGCGCGAATGTCGTGGGCAAAGACGCGGCCAAACTGGTCGTCGGCCACCTGGCCGATGAACGCGCACGATGCGCCAAGCGCGGCCAGGCCGGCCAGCGTGTTGGCGGCCGATCCGCCCGAGATTTCGCGGGCAGGGCCCATCGCGGCATAGAGCGCGGCGGCGCGGTCTGCGTCCACCAGCGTCATGCCCCCCTTGGCCAGGCCCAGCCGGGCGATCTCGTCGTCGGTGGCGGGGGCCATAACGTCGACAATGGCATTGCCGATGGCGATGACGTCAAAACGGTGGTCGGCAGCAGTTTCGGCCATGGTCTCTTTCGCAACGAAATGGGGAAGCAGTCACCCTGCCGCCTACCCGCAGCATCGGCCGGCCGCAAGGCCGCTTGCGGCCGCTTGCATCGCCACGCCGGGCACGCCATCAACGCAGCCATGCTGCGCTCTGCCCCGATGCTCGCCCCTGCCCGATCCGGTTTCGGCGTTTCCCGCCCGTCCCGACGCGAAGGAGCCTGGCGTGGCCTGGCCCTTGCCGCCTTGGGTGCAGCGCTGGTGGCGGGCTGCAGTGGCGCCGTGCCCAGCGGCCCCAAGGCGCCTTCGCGGCTGCCACCGCCCAAGCGGCCACCGGCCCATCTGCCCGCACCCCAGCCGCGCCCGGCGCCTACGATCCAGGTCGCGCCTGGCCTGCAAGGCGTGATCGGCGCTGACGGCGATGCGCTCGTGCGGCAGTTCGGCCCGCCGCGGCTGGACATCAAGGAAGAAGATGCACGCAAGCTGCAATGGAGCGGCGCGGCCTGCATTCTCGATGTCTACCTCTATCCGCCGCAAAGCGGGGGTCGCCCCACCGCGACGTATGTCGATGCGCGGCGCGGCGACGGGCGAGAGGTGGACCGGGCTGCCTGCATCGCTGCGCTCAAGCGGCCCTAGTTTGGCGGACCGGTGCCGCCGGGGAGGACGGCACCGGTCAACGGCTTAGATCTGCCACCAGCGACGGCGGGCGACGGCGACGGTGCCGGTGGGATTGCCATCGATATCGGTAACCGTTTCCACGCGGGTCACGGGCGTTCCTGTCACTGTGGTTTCCGAAAGCGCTTCGGCCCGGCCTTCCGCGCGCGCGGCGCGCATTTCGGCGTCGCGTGCCACGCTTTCGCGATCGCGGCGGGCGCGCAGGCCGTCATAGCTCCACGCCACCTGGCGATGGGCAAACAGCGCCAGCAGGCCCCCGGCAATCGCCAGGTTCTTCAGCGCTTCGACCACCTGGGTGTGATCGAGCAGGTTATGGTGGAAGAACAGGATAGTGAGCAGCGTGAAGCCGGCGAGCAGCACTGCAAAAAGCCGCGTGGCCACGCCAAACGCCAGCGCCAGGCCTCCGACCAGTTCGAACAGGCCGGCCGGCAGCGCCAGATCGGGCGACAGGCCAACGCCGGCCAGGGCAACCTGGGCGCTGCTCAGGTCAAACAGCTTTCCCAGGCCAGAGATGATGAAAAGAAGCGATAGCAGGATGCGCCCTGCCAGGGCCGCGATCGTGTTCATGGGCGTACCTTTCCAAACCGTTGTCCGCCCCCGTCCTCAGACGAGGAATATGCGGCAACAATGGTGGCAAGGCCGGTTAGGTTCCGTGTTGCCCGGAATGGCCGCCTCAAAGACGCGGCAGGGTCACCCCGCGCTGGCCCATGTATTTGCCGGCGCGATCGGCATAGCTGACCTCGCACGGTTCGTTGCCTTGCAGGAACAGGAACTGGCACGCGCCCTCGTTGGCATAGATGCGCGCGGGCAGCGGCGTGGTGTTGGAAAATTCCAGCGTGACGTGGCCTTCCCAGCCCGGTTCGAGCGGCGTGACGTTCACGATGATGCCGCAGCGGGCATAGGTGGATTTGCCCAGGCAGATCACCAGCACGTCGCGCGGCACGCGGAAATATTCCACCGTGCGGGCCAGGGCGAACGAGTTGGGCGGGATCACGCACACGTCGGTCTGCCGATCGACGAACGAATTGCTCGCAAAATCCTTGGGATCGACGATCGCCGAATCCACGTTGGTGAAAATCTTGAACTCGTCGGCCACGCGCGCGTCATAGCCATAGGACGAGAGGCCATAGCTGATGCAGCCATCGCGGCGCTGGTTTTCCACGAAGGGCTCGATCATGCCTTCGGTGAGCGCCTTGTTGCGAATCCACTTGTCGGAAAGAATGGACAAGGCTGGTCCTTTGCGTGTGCGGATGGAAAGCGGTCAGCCGAGATAGGCCGGGCCGAACGCGCGCGGTAGCAGGAATGACAGGCGCTCTTCAACCACGACGCCATCCCCCCCGGCGCTCAGCACCAGGGGATCGGTGCCGCCCAGTGCGGCCTGTTCGTGCAGCACCTGGCGGCAGCGGCCGCACGGCGTGATCGGATCGCCGTCCACCCCTTCGGGCCCGCCGGCCACCGCCACGGCAATCAGCCCGCCGCGCTGGCCGGCATGCGCCGCACTGGCACAAGCCACGGTTTCGGCGCATAGCGAAAGGCCATAGCTGGCGTTTTCCACGTTGCACCCGGTCACCACGCTACCATCGCCGAACAGCAGCGCCGCGCCCACGGTGAACCGCGAATAGGGGGCGTAGGCGGTGTCGCGCGCGGCGCGCGCCTTGGCGATCAGCGCGGCGCGGGTGGCTTCATCAGGCATCGTCTTCACATCCATCAAGGTTGCACCACCACCCAGCGCAGCGGGCCGGGCGCGGCCTTGCCGTGGTAGCGATCGGTGGCGGTCCACATCACGAAGGGGCGGCCGGCATAGCCGGGCTCGATATAGTCCTGCCGCACCCAGATGTTGCGGTCGATCACCGCCGCCAGGTGATAGCGGCTTTCGATCCCGCGCGAGAGCATCAGGATGGCCGGCTTGCCGCTGTGCATTTCCACCTGGTTGAGGAAAGTGGTCAGCTCGCTTTGCAGTGCCGCCTCGGTTGGCGGGGTGGGGCAAGAGCGCGAATCGATATCGAGCGCCACCGCCGGCGGCAACAGGGCATCGTCGCGCGGCACCATCGTCACGAAATTGGCGGCCTGGGCATCGCCTGGCGCGCACAGGTCATAGACATGCACCGCGCCCACCTGCAGCCCGGCGGCGCGTGCCTGGTCCAGGCTGTCGGTAAAGGCTTCGTCGCGGCGCTGCGGGCCCTCGCTGGCCGTCAAATAGGCAAAATCGGCGCCATCGCCCTTGAGCAGGCGCCAGTCGAGCGGGGCATCGTGGACATCGGCCCAGGCGCCCTGGACCGCAAAGCGCTGGCGATCGGGCCGCCACACCCGCGATTGCCACCACAGCAGGCCCGCGCCGATCAGCGCCGCCAGCAGCAATGCCGCCAGCGCGCGCCGCCACGCCGTATTCCTGCGCTTTGCCATGAAAGAGATTCGCCCCAAGCCTTGCTGTGCAAGCGCGGCCCATAGGGCATGGGGGACATGACGTCAAAATGCGCGCAAACCCCCGATCCGCCCTCCGCTTGCGGGGGGAGGTGGCGGCCGAAGGCCGTCGGAGGGGGCTTTTGCTCCCGCCCCTATCCCCGGATGTGCAGCACGCAGATCAGCGTGAACAGGCGGCGCGCGGTGGCGAAATCGGTTTCCACCTTGCCGTCCAGGCGCTCCAGCAGCAGCTCTGCCGCTTCGTTGTGCACGCCGCGCCGGGCCATGTCGATCGTCTCGATCTCTTGCGCGGTGGCGCGGCGAATCGCCTGGTAATAGCTGTCGCAGATGGCGAAATATTCGCGGATCGGGCGGCGGAACCGCCCCAGGCCCAGCACCACGCTTTCCAGCAGCGCGCCGCCTTCATCGGCGATGTCGAGGGTCAGGCGCCCATCGTGCACCGACAGGCGCAGGCGATAGGGTCCTTCATGGCCGGCGGCGAAGGCGCGCAGCGGACGAAACGTGTTTTCCTCGATCAGGTCGAAGATCGCGACGCGGCGTTCCTGCTCCACATCGGCGTTGCGCCAGACGATCGTCGCTTCGTCCAGCTCGATATGCGAGATGCGCGGGTCCGCCATAAGGAGGCGATAGTTGCAACATGCGAAGGCGCGCAGCAAGCGCCTTGCCGCCTTGTGGCCTCCTACCTTTGGGTCAGGACGGGGCAATCCGTCCACAGGCTGTGGAAAACGGCTGGACGGGCGAGCCGCATCGGCGCCTTGCCACACCCCGGGGCTTGGTTCATTTTGATGCCATGTCCGCCAGCGAAGCCATTCTCGCGCGTCCGGCCAGCGAGGTCCGTGCGCTTCCCGCCAATGTCGAGGCAGAGGCTGCCTTTCTCGGCGCCGTTCTGATCGACAACCGCATCCTGGAGGAAATGACCGTGCCCTTGCGGCCCGATCATTTCTTTGCCCCGGTGCATGGCCGCGTGTTCGAACGCATCCTGGCGCTCATCGACCGCAAGGCGATCGTCACGCCCGTCACGCTCAAGCCCTATTTCGAAAGCGACGAGGAGCTGAAAGAGCTGGGCGGCACCGCCTATCTCGCGCGGTTGACCGGCGATGGACAGGGCCTGTTGGCGCCGCGCGAACTGGCCCAGCAGATCTATGACCTGGCCCTGCTGCGCGAGTTGATCAGCGTGGGGCGCAACCTGGTCGAAGGCGCGATGGACACCAGCGAGACGGTGGAGCCGCTCAAACAGGTGGAACAGGCCGAAGCCGCGCTGTTTTCCGTGGCCGAAGGCGCGCAGACCGGCAACGAGGCGCAGACGTTCGGCCAGGCCACCCGCGCCAGCCTGGAAATGATCGAGAAGGCGCTGCTATCGGGCGGCCATATCTCGGGCAAGACCACCGGCCTTACCTCGGTCAACGAAAAGATCGGCGGCCTGCACGATTCCGACCTGATCATCCTGGCCGGGCGGCCGGGCATGGGCAAGACCTCGCTCGTCACCAACATCGCGTTCAACGCCGCCGACCGGCTGCGCGACGACATGGCGCGCGGCATTCCGGTCAAGGATTCGGTGGGCGCCGCCGTGGCGTTCTTCAGCCTGGAAATGAGCGCGGACCAGCTGGCCACGCGTATCCTGGCCGAACAATCGGGCATCAGTTCCGAATCGCTGCGCATGGGCCGCATCAGCCGCGAGGATTTCCAGCAGCTGTCGTTCGCCAGCCAGCGCCTGGCCGAACTGCCGCTGTACATCGATGATACGCCCGGCCTGTCGATCGGCGCGCTGCGCACCCGCGCCCGCCGGTTGAAGCGGCGGCACGATATCGGGCTGATCGTGGTCGACTATCTCCAGTTGCTCTCGGGCTCGGGCCGGTCCGACAACCGCGTCAACGAAATCTCGGAAATCTCGCGCGGCCTCAAGACCCTGGCCAAGGAACTCTCGGTTCCGGTGATCGCGCTGTCGCAGCTGTCGCGCGCGGTGGAACAGCGCGACGACAAGCGGCCGATGCTCTCGGACTTGCGCGAATCGGGCTCGATCGAGCAGGACGCCGACATGGTCTGGTTCGTGTTCCGCGAAGACTATTACGTCGCCTCGCGCGAGCCCAAGCGCCCGGTGGAAAGCGACGACGCCAAGACCCACGAAGCCCACGCCGCCTGGGCCGCGGAAATGGAGCGGGTGTTCGGCCTGGCCGAACTGATCGTGGCCAAGCAGCGCCACGGCTCTACCGGGAAAGTGCGCCTGCGCTTCGAAGCGCGGATCACGCGATTCAGCGATCTGGCGCCCGACCAGATGATGCACGACATGGACGATTGACCCAGGCGCAAGCCGGCACACTCGGTTAGAAACGCCGCCGCATTTTACACTTGCGACGAATTGCAGCGTCTGTGCGCCGGGTGGCGGCGAATCGGGGAACCACCTGCCTTTGCGCCCGAGTCACAATGGCTTATCCTGGCGCAACGAAATAATAAGATGGGTCGGGGTAATCCCTCATAATGGTCGGGTTTCAATCCAAGCGTAAACTGCGCATCCTGGCTGCCGTTCTGGCGGCCTTTCCGGCCTTGGCCGCCACCAGCCCGGCCGTGCAGAGCCGGCCGCCAGCCGCCGTGCAAAGCGCACGCGATCTGGCCATCCAGCAACGGGTTGCCGCCATTGCCGCTGCTGCGCGGGGCCGCGTGGGCGTTGCCGCGATGGACCTGGATGGCGGCGGGCAAGTGCTGATCAATGGCGACATGCCCTTCCCCATGGCCAGCACCGCCAAGGTGGCCGTCGCCGCCACGTTCCTGCAGATGGTGGAGCAAGGCCGCTTCCGGCTGGACCAGCAATTGCCGATGATGATGCCGGTGCCCGAGCCGGCCGGCCGCCGCAATCTGGTGGCGATGGTGCGCCCCGGCCCGGTCTATACCGCGCAGACTCTGCTGGAGCGGATGATCACGCGTAGCGACAACCACGCCACCGACGGGCTGATTGCTGCGGTTGGCGGGATCGGTGCGGTCAACCGCTTCCTGGTGCAGACCGGCATTTCGGGCCAGCACCTGGACCATACCATGGCCACGCTGGTGCGCGACGACGGGCGAATCAACCCGGCCCGCGCGATCGACACCGGCACGTCGAGCACGCCCCGCGCCATGATCGCGCTGCTTTCCGCGATCGACCGGGGCGGCGCGCTCAGCCCCCAGGCCCGTGCCGTGCTGCTCGACACCATGACCCGCACCAGCACCGGCAAGAACCGCATTCGCGCCGGCTTGCCCGAAGGCGTGCTGCTGGCCCACAAGACCGGCACGCTGGCCGGCGTGACCGACGACGTGGGCATCGTGCGCATGCCCGATGGCCGGCACCTGGCCATGGCGATCTTCGTGGCTGGGCCGGAAAACCACACCGCCCAGGCAGGCATGATCTCGCGCATCGCCGCCACGCTCTATGAAGGCTTCCTCACTCCGTCCGACGGGCCGAACCTGACCGGCGAAGTTTCGCGGCGGCGGTAACGCGCGGGCCCTTCGACAAGGCTCCGGGCGAACGGAGCCGTTGATAATCCAGAACAAGAGCCGTTCGGGCCGCGCTTGTCGCGGCCCCCTGGCGCAAGGCCCGGCACCACCCCCAACCCCCTCCTCTGAAGAACAGGGGGCCAGTTGCGTTGTGCTGCAACATCGCTGCACCGCACACAGGCCGGGACCGGCGATTCGCGCTGCACATGCGAAAAAGGGCGCAGCCGTGAAGGCTACGCCCTTTTCTATCTGTAACCTGCCCTTGCGGGCTGGGATTACATCTTCGCGGCAGCGCTCGCGTCAGCGGCGGCTTCCGAAGCCGAAGCGCTGGCGTCAGCAGCAGCAGCCGAAGCGTCGGCCGAAGCGTCAGCAGCTTCGCTGGCAGCTTCAGTGGCAGTGTCAGCCGGCTTTTCCGAGCAGCCGGCGAGGGCGAAGGCGGTGCCGGCGACGGCGGCGAGGATGAGCTTGCGCATGCGTTACAATCCCTGGATTGAAGTGAACCGCGCCGGGCAAAGCCCGCCGCAAAGCCTACTCCCACGGTAGACTTCGACGTCCCAATTAATCGGCAATTCATCGGCTTGCAAGCACAAGACGACAGCATTGCGACGGGCCGTCGCTATCGCCCTTAGCGGCAAGGGTTTTTTGCGCGAGCGCTGCTGCGCTCAAATGCCCTTTTGCAGCGACAAAGCGTTAAATGCCCATCAGGGCTATTGCGCATATGCACACAAAATCGCGCACTTGCGCTTGTCCGTGGGCAGCGCGGCGAAAATGGCCTGCGGCCCATTTTCCAAACGGCCATTTTCCAAATGCCGGGCGAAGCGCTAGGACGCATTCCATGGATTCCCGCAATCACCTCTATCTCGTCGATGGCTCGGCCTATATCTTCCGCGCCTATCACCGCCTGCCGCCGCTCACGAACCCGCAGGGTACCCCGGTGGGCGCGGTCTATGGCTATACCACGATGCTGTGGCGCCTGGCCGAAGACCTGCACAAGGCCGATGGCCCCACGCATCTGGCGGTGATTCTCGACAAGGGCTCGATCACGTTCCGCAATGCCCTGTACGATCAGTACAAGGCCAATCGCCCGCCCCCGCCTGAAGACCTCAAGCCGCAGTTCCCGCTGATCCGCGATGCCACGCGCGCGTTCAGCCTGGCCTGCATCGAGGAAGACGGCCTCGAGGCCGACGATCTGATCGCCAGCTATGCCCGCGCCGCCACGGCACAGGGCTGGGACGTTACGATCGTGTCTTCCGACAAGGACTTGATGCAGCTGGTGGGCAAATGCGCCCAGGGCGGCACCGGCTGCGTCGATATGCTCGACACGATGAAGAACCAGCGCATCGGCATTCCCGAGGTTGTGGAAAAGTTTGGCGTGCCGCCCGAACTGGTGGGCGATGTGCTCGCGCTGATGGGCGATGCGGTAGACAATGTGCCGGGCATTCGCGGCATCGGCCCCAAGACCGCGACCAAGCTGATCGTGGAACACGGCGGGCTGGAAGGCGCGCTGGCCGCTGCGCCGGCGATGAAGGCGGGCAAGCTGCGCGACAGCCTGATCGAGCAGGCCGAGATGGCCCGCCTGTCGCGCCAGTTGGTGGCGCTGAAAGAAGATTGCGCGCTGCCCGTGCCGCTGGAAGACTTTGCCTTGGGTCCGATTCCGCCCGAACCTTTGGCTGCGTTCCTGTCCACCCATGGCTTCACCAGCCTGCTGCGCAAGCTGGGCAGCCCGGCGCTCGCGGCGGCGACCCCGCTGGTGGAAGGTGATTCGGGCGGCCCGGCGCCGGTCACGGCCGAATCGACGCGCCAGCCGCTGCCCGCCTGGCCGGCGATCGACCGCGATGCCTATCCTTGCGTCCAGTCCCTCTCCGAACTGCAGGACTGGATCACCCGCGCCTTTGCCGCGCGGACCGTGGCGATCGACACCGAAACCTCGGCGCTCGATTCGATGCGCGCCGATCTGGTGGGCGTAAGCCTGGCGGTGGGCCCCAACCAGGCCTGCTATATCCCGCTGGGCCATCGCGGCACCGACATGTTCAGCGAAGTGCCGGTGCAGATTCCCCGCGCCGAGGCGCTGGCGGCGCTCAAGCCGCTGCTGGAAAGCGATGCGGTGCTCAAGGTGGGGCAGAACATCAAGTATGACCTGACCGTGCTGGCCCGCCACGGCATCGCCGTGGCGCCGATCGACGATACCATGGTGATGAGCTTCTGCCTCGACGCGGGGCGCAGCGAAACCGGCCTGGCCGGCCACGGGATGGACGAACTCGCCAGCCGCCACCTGCAGCACACCACGATGCTGTTCAAGGACGTGTGTGGCAGCGGCAAGAAGCAGATTTCCTTTGCCGAAGTGCCGCTGGCCGATGCCACGCGCTATGCCGCCGAGGATGCCGACGTGACCTGGCGCCTGCACCAGCTGTTTGCCCCGCGCCTGGCGGACGAGGGCGGCACGCGGATCTACCAGCGCGTCGATCGCCCGCTGGTGCCGGTGGTGGCCCAGATGGAGCGCCACGGCATCCGCGTGGACCGCGAGCAGCTGGCCAACCTCTCCACCCGCTTTGCCGCCGAGATCGCGCGGCTCGAAGGCGTGATCCACGAAAAGGCCGGCGTGCCCTTCACCATCGGCAGCCCCAAGCAGCTGGGCGAGGTGCTGTTCGACAAGCTGGGCTACAAGGGCGGCAAGAAGGGCAAGAGCGGGCAATATTCCACCGATCAGTCGGTGCTCGAAACGCTCGCCGGGCAGGGCGCCGAAGTGGCCACGCTGGTGCTGGAATGGCGCCAGCTGTCCAAGCTGAAAAGCACTTATACCGATGCCCTGCAGGCCGCGATCAACCCCGAAACCGGCCGCGTGCACACCAGTTATAGCCTGGTGGGGGCGCAGACCGGGCGGCTATCGTCCAACGATCCCAACTTGCAGAACATCCCGATCCGCACCGAAATCGGCCGCGAGATTCGCGAGGCTTTCGTGGCCGCGCCGGGGCATGTGCTGCTCAGTGCCGACTATTCGCAGATCGAACTGCGCCTGGCCGCGCACATTGCCGACGTGGCGCCCTTGCGCGACGCGTTCGAGCAGGGCGAGGACATCCACGCCCGCACCGCGCGCGAGCTGTTCGGCGAGGTCAACCGCGACACGCGCGGCCGCGCCAAGACGATCAACTTCGCCATCCTCTATGGCATCAGCCGCTGGGGCCTGGCCACGCGCCTTGCCACCAGCGCGGATGAAGCCCAGGCGATGATCGACCGCTATTTCGAGAGGTTCCCCGGCATCCAGCGCTACATCCACGAAACGCTGGAGAGCGTGCGGGCCAAGGGCTATTCGCAAACGCTGTTCGGCCGCAAGACCTGGTTCCCGCGCATCAACTCGGGCACCCAGGCCGAACGCCAGGGCAGCGAGCGCGCCGCGATCAACGCCCCGATCCAGGGCACCAGCGCCGACATCATCAAGCGGGCCATGGCCCGCATGCTGCCCGCACTGGAAGCCGCCGGCCTGCCCCGCGTGAAGATGCTGCTGCAGGTGCACGACGAACTGGTGTTCGAACTGCCCGAGGAAGACGTGGCCGCAGCGAGCGACGTGATCCGCGCCGTGATGGCCAATGCCGCCGCGCCCTCGGTCCAGCTCACCGTGCCGCTGGGCGTGGAGATCGGCACCGGCCACAGTTGGGGCGCGGCGCACTAAGCTGACGAGGACAACATGCCCTCCCCCCACCCCCTCCCGCAAGCGGGAGGGGGAGAATGAGAAGCCCCTCCCGCTTGCGGGAGGGGTTTGGGTAGGGCCTGTCGCGTAACAATCGCCACCGATATGGCAGCACTACCCCTCGCCCCCTTGTGACGCAGCGCCCTGGGCGGCAACCCTCGCGCTATGGTTTCGCTGGTATCGACGGTGGCTTACTTGGGGCTGGAAGCCCGCGCGGTGGAAGTGCAGTGCCAGGTGGCGCCCGGCCTGCCTTCGTTCCGCGTGGTTGGCCTGCCCGACAAGGCCGTGGGCGAAAGCCGCGAACGCGTGCATTCCGCGCTGGCTGCCCTGGGGCTGAGCCTGCCACCCAAGCGCATCACCATCAATCTTTCCCCGGCCGACCTGCCCAAGGAAGGCTCGCACTACGATCTGCCGATCGCGCTGGCCCTGCTGGCGGCGATGGGCGTGGTCGATCGCGAAACGATTGCCGATTACGTGGCCGTGGGCGAGCTGGCGCTGGATGGGCGGATCATTCCCAGCCCCGGCGTGCTGCTGGCTGCGCTGCACGCCAGCGGGGCGGAAAAGGGCCTCGTGTGCCCGGCCGCGCAAGGCAGCGAGGCGCGCTGGGCCAGCGGCATCGACGTGATCGCCGCGCCAGACCTGATCTCGCTGCTCAACCACCTCAAAGGCACGCAGCGCCTCGCCCCGCCCGAAGTGGGCCAGGCCATCCCGCCGGTGCGGCTGGCAGACCTGAAGCAGGTGAAAGGCCAGGAAACCGCCAAGCGCGCGCTGGAGATTGCCGCGGCCGGCGGGCACAATCTCTTGCTGGTGGGGCCGCCCGGCGCGGGCAAATCGCTGATGGCCTCGTGCCTGCCCGGCATCCTGCCCGAACTGACGCCGGGCGAGGCGCTGGAAACCTCGCTCGTCGCCTCGGTGGCGGGCACGCTGGAGGAAGGGCGGATCAGCCGCGCGCGGCCGTTTCGCAGCCCCCACCATTCCGCCTCGATGGCGGCGCTGACCGGCGGTGGCCTGCGCGTGCGGCCGGGCGAAGTGAGCCTGGCGCACCTGGGCGTGTTGTTCCTCGACGAACTGCCCGAATTCCAGCGCGTCGTGCTCGATTCGCTGCGCCAGCCGCTGGAAACCGGCGAAGTGACCGTGGCCCGCGCCAATGCCCATGTGACTTTCCCGGCGCGGGTGCAGCTGGTTGCGGCGATGAACCCATGCCGCTGCGGCCACCTGGGCGATCCCGCGCTCGGCTGCAGCCGCGCGCCCAAGTGCGCCGCCGATTACCAGTCCAAGGTGTCGGGGCCGCTGCTCGACCGTATCGACCTCCACGTCGAAGTCGATCCGGTCTCCGCCGCCGATCTGGCCCTGCCGCCGCCGGCCGAAGGATCGGACCAGGTGGCCGCGCGCGTGGCGGCCGCTCGGGCGCGGCAGACAGCGCGGCTGGAAGGCAGCAACCGGCGCAACAATGCCGAGCTGGACGGCGACCTGCTCGAACGCTTTGCCACGCCCGACGAGCCAGGGCGGCAATTGCTGTTCAAGGCCGCCGAAGCCATGCGCCTTTCGGCACGCGGCTATACCCGCATCCTGCGCGTGGCACGCACCATCGCCGATCTATCCGGCGCAGACAGCGTGGGCCGCGTGCACGTCGCCGAGGCGTTGAGCTACAGGCGCCAGGCCCCCCGCGCCTGAGCGGCCGGCAAATTCAGAGCAGTTCCTTGAGCGGCACACTGGCATCGGCCAGCCGTTCGGGCGCGATCGGGGCACGCGCTTCCACCAGTTTCTTGCCCTGGACATAGTCCTTGACCATGTTCACGCAATCGAGCGCGATCACCTTGCCCTGCTTCAGATAGACCACCGAAAAGCTGCGCGTGCCCGGATCGCCGCGCAGCACGGCCAGGTCGTGCCCGGTCGAAAGGCCCACGGTCTGCAGGCGCAGGTCATACTGGTTGGACCAGAACCAGGGCGTCGCCTTGTAAGGCACGGGCGCGCCGCAGATCGCCTTGGCCGCGGCGGTCGCCTGGTCGTTGGCGTTCTGCACCGATTCCAGGCGGATCACCGCGCCATCGGCAAAATCGTTGGCATGGGCGGCGCAATCGCCGATCGCATAGACATGCGGCAAGGACGTGCGGCAGAATTCGTCCACGTCCACCCCGTTGCCGCCGCCCGCGCCCGCGGCCAGCAGCGGCCCTACCTGGGGGATGATGCCGATGCCCACGATCACCAGGTCGGCCGGCAACACGCTGCCATCGGCCAGGCGCACGCCGGTTACCTTGGTGCCATCGCCTTCCAGGCAATCGACCGCCACTTGCGTGCGCAGGTCCACGCCATGGGCGCGGTGCTCGTCCTGATAGAAGGTGGACAGCGCTTCGCCGGCCACGCGCGCCAGCACGCGCGGCAGCGCTTCGAGCAGCGTGACATGGCAGCCCAGCTTGGTCAGTACGGCGGCCGCTTCCAATCCGATATAGCCGCCGCCGATCACCACGGCGCGCTTGGCACCGGCGTCCAGCTCGGCCATCAGGCGGTCGGCGTCGGCGCGCGTGCGCACGCCGTGCACGCCGATCAGGTCGTGCCCGGCGCAAGACAGGCGCCGCGCGTCGCCGCCGGTCGCCCAGATCAGGTCGCCATAGCTGACCGTGGCACCATCGGCCGTGCGCAGGCTGCGCGCATCGGGATCGACTGCCACCACTTCGTGGCCCAAGGCCATTTCCACCTGCTTGTCGGCCCAGAAGGCCGCGGGGCGAATGGTGATGCGGTCGAATGTCTTGTCGCGGGCGAGGTATTCCTTGGACAGCGGCGGGCGTTCATAGGGCAATTCCGGCTCGCGACCGATCACCAGGATCGATCCGGCAAAGCCGTTCTGCCGCAAGGCAATGGCGGCCTGTGCGCCACCGTGGCCTGCGCCAACGATCACCACATCCGCAAAGCCCGCTTCGAATGCACCCATGAAGTCCTCCTCTCACGCGGGGAGGAGGCTTGTGGGCAAACGGCGCGGCGCGTCAAGCGCGCACGCGCCATAATTTTTGCTCAAGCCGGCATTTGCAATGCGCCCATCGGGTGCGTTGCCAATGCCGGCACAAGGGCCGCTCAGCGCAGCAGCAGGCTACGCGCCTGGCTGGCGATCTGCGCCAGCATGGCCGGGGTCACGGCCGCGGTGGCCTGGGCGCGGGCGATCAGGCTGCGCAACTGGCGCACCGGATCGGCCTTGGCGTTGAGCCAGGCATAGGCTGTGGCGTCGGGATTGCTGCCGCCCATGCGCCGCAGGAATTCCATGCGCATCTGCTGGAAATCGCGGGCAAGGCCCGCCACCAGCAGCCGCTCCCACGGGTCCGACGGATTCATCCGCGCTGCGGTCTGCTGCGCCCAGTCGATGCCCAGCTGGGCGCCGAGGTCGGCAAAGGCGCCGGTCAGCACCACCGCATCCACGTCCAGCTCGTCGGCCAGGTGCGCCAGGCCGATCGCGCCATCCAGGTCGAACAGGTGCACCACCCGTTCCACCACATCGGCCGGGGTGCCAGCGTCGGCCAGTTCCTGCGCCAGGCGCCGGGCCTGGGCCTGGGCTTCGCCGCGCAGCAATTCGGCCGTGGTGTGGGAAAGCCGGCCCACCCCGCCGCACAGATCTTCGATCAGGGCATCGGGCTTGAGCGTGCCATGGCACGAACGCAGCACGTCGGCGATATGGCCGCGCAGGCCGCGCGCGGTGCGTTCGAACAGCGAAAGCCGCAAGGCCTCGGCCATCGGCGCGGTGTCGAGCAGCGCCCAGGTTTCCGCCAGGCCCAGCAGGCGTTCGGCCGCGACAAAGGCCGCTGCCACTTGCGCCAGGCTCATGCCCTCTTCCTCGGCCAGTTCGAAGGGATGAACCGGGCCCAGGCGGTTGACGATGCGGTTGGCCAGCTTGGTCGCGATGATCTCGCGGCGCAGGCGATGGTGCACGATGTCGGTCTCGAACGTCTCGCGCATCGCTTCGGGGAACGCGGCCAGCAGTTCCTCTTCCAGCACCGGATCGTCCACCACCGGGCTGTCTTCCAGCGCGCGTTGCAGCACCAGCTTGGTGGAGGATACCAGCACAGCCAGTTCGGGCCGGGTCAGCCCGGCGCCGGCGGCAGCGCGGCGGGCATAGTCGTCGGACGGGGCCAGCCCTTCGGTCTTGCGATCGAGGTCGCCGCTTTCCTCCAGCACGTCGATCAGCCGGGTCAGCGCCGGCACGGCCTGCACCCCGCCGCGTTCGGCGATCGACAGGCCCAGCGCCTGCAGCCGGTTGTCTTCCAGCACCAGGTGCGCCACCGCGTCGGTCATGCTGGACAGCAAGGCCACGCGGCCATCTTCGTCCAACCGCCCGGCGCGCTTGGCATTGGCCAGCGCGATCTTGATGTTCACTTCGTTGTCCGAACAATCGACGCCGGCCGAATTGTCGATGAAGTCGGTGTTCACCCGCCCGCCGTGCAGGGCATATTCGATGCGGGCGGCCTGGGTCATGCCCAGGTTGGCGCCTTCGCCGATCACCCGGGCACGCACTTCGTTGGCCGAAACGCGGAACGCGTCGTTGGCCGGATCGCCCACGTTGACGTTGGCCTCGCTCGACGCCTTCACATACGTGCCGATGCCGCCGAACCACAACAGGTCCACCGGTGCCTGCAGGATGAGGGCGATGAGCGTGTCGGGATCGAGTTCGTCCATGGCCACGCCCAGCACCGCCTGCACTTGCGGGCTCAAGGGAATGGCTTTCAGGCTGCGTGGGAAAACCCCGCCCCCTTCGGAAATCAGGCTCTTGTCGTAATCGTCCCAGCTCGATCGCGGCAGCGCGAACAGGCGCGCGCGCTCTTCCCAGCTTTTCGCCGGATCGGGCTCGGGATCAAGGAACAGGTGGCGATGGTCGAACGCCGCCACGATCTTGAGCGCCTTGGACAGCAGCATGCCATTGCCGAACACGTCGCCCGACATGTCGCCCACGCCCACCACGCGCACCGGATCGGCCTGCACGTCCACGCCCAGTTCCAGGAAGTGGCGTTGTACCGAAAGCCATGCGCCCTTGGCGGTGATGCCCATGGCCTTGTGGTCATAGCCCTTTGAACCGCCGCTGGCGAAAGCGTCGTCCAGCCAGAAATCGCGCTCCGCCGCAATGGCATTGGCCACGTCGGAGAAGGTGGCCGTGCCCTTGTCGGCGGCGACCACGAAATAGGGGTCCTCGCCGTCGCGGATCACCACGTCCTGCGGATGCACCACCGCGCCATCGACGATGTTGTCGGTGATCGACAGCAGCGTGCGGATGAACGCCTGGTAGCTGCCCTTGCCTTCCGCCAGCCAGGCCTCGCGCTCCCGCACCGGGTCGGGCAATTGCTTGGGATAGAACCCGCCCTTGGCCCCGGTCGGCACGATCACCGCGTTCTTCACGCGCTGCGCCTTCATCAGGCCCAGGATCTCGGTGCGGAAATCGTCGCGTCGGTCAGACCAGCGCAAGCCGCCGCGCGCCACCGGCCCGGCGCGCAAGTGGATGCCTTCCACACGCGGCGAATAGACGAAGATCTCGCGCCACGGCACCGGCTTGGGCAGGCCGGGCACCAGCGAAGAATCGATCTTGAAAGCCAGGGCCTCGGCCGCAGCCGGGGCAAAGGCATTGGTGCGCAGGATCGCTTCGACCAGGGCGCGGAAACCGCGCAGCAGGCGGTCGTCGTTGATCGCTGCCACTTGCGCCAGGCCGGCGCGGATCTGTTCGGCGGCCGCTTCGGCGGCACGGCCGCGCTCTCCCACGAAGGCGGGATCGTGGCGCGCACGGAACAGGCCGATCAGGCCGCGCGTCACGTCCGCCGCGTTCTTCAGCGCATCGACCACGGTGCCGATGCCAAACGTCATGCCCGCCTGGCGCAAATAGCGATACCAGGCGCGCAGCCAGTTGGCCTCGGTCGCGGTCAGCCCCACGGCCACGATCAGGCGATTGAACGCATCATCCTCGGCCGCGCCGTTGAGCACGGCGGCCAGCGAGCTCTCGATCGCCGTCGATCGCGCCAGCAGCGCCTCGGGCGTGGTATCGGCCGGATGCGCCACCAGAAAATCGTGGATGAAGCCCAGCTTGCCATGGTCGAGTGCGGTGGGCACTTCTTCCAGCGCGCGGAAGCCGAAGTTTTCCAGCACCGGCACCGCGTCGGACAGCACGATCGCGCCTTCGCGCTGGTACAGCTTGAGGCGCAGCGCCGATTCGCCGCTCAGCCGGTGCAGCCGCACCGCGCGGCGTGGGGCATCATCGGCGGTCAGCGCGCGCAGCACGCGAATGTCGCCGGCCGCTTCGGCCGCGCCATAGTTGGCGCGATAGCCCACCGGAAAGGCGGGGGCATACCGGGTGGCGATGGCCGCGGCGCGGCTCTGTTCCTCGGTCTTGGCCAGCTCGGCTTCCACCGCCGCATCCCAGCCGCGCACCAGGGTCTGGAACGCTTCGTCCAGCGCCGCTTCGTCCACGCCTTCGCCGCCATCGGCCAGGGTGTCTTCCTCGCCGCGCATGTCGATGGCAAAGCGGGTCAGCGCCAGGGTGCTGCCTTCCACCTGCAAGGCCCAGTCGATGACCTGGCCGCCGGTGGCCTGTTCCAGCATGCGCGCAACCTGTTCGCGCACTTCGGTCGATTGGCTGTCGCGCGGCTGCCAGACAAAGGCATAGAGGTGCCGCTCCAACGCAGCGCGCACCAGTGCCAGGCGGGGGCGCGGCCGGTCGACCAGGCCCATCATCGTTGTGGCGATGCGTTCCAGGTCGGCATCGGAAAAGCCGATCAGCAAGTCGTGCGGCAGCGCGGTCAAGGCATGGACCAGCGCCTTGCCGGCGTGGCCTGCCGGGTCGAAGCCCAGCTTGTTCATCAGGGTATCGAGCTGGCTGCGCATGCGTGGCACGCGATCGGGCGTCGCCGCCAGGGCCGAACTCGTCCACACCCCGGCATGGACCGAGAGCGCGGTGATCCGTCCGCCTTCCACCACCGGCACCAGGAACAGGTCCAGCGGCACGCGGCGGTGCACGTTGGCAATGCGGTTGGCCTTGACGATCAGCGGAATGCGCACCGCTTCCTCGCCGCGCGTGCCGGCCTTGTCGAACCAGGCAAAGGCGCGCTCGAACGAGGCATCCGACAGCAGCGGCACGTCGGTGGCGCGGCAGATGCCCAGCGCCTCGGTCACCGTGCCATCGCGGTGGCGGGTCACGTGGCCCAGTTGCGTCAGCATGCCATCGGCCAGCCAGCGCAGCAGCGCGGCGCCTTCCAGGTCGGGCAGGGCACGGGCATCATGCTGCATCAGGCCCTGCATCTGCGGCCAATCGGCCACGGCGGCGTGCACATCGGCCAGCGTGGCGGCCAGCGCAGCGGCCAGTTCCCGGCGCGCCTTGGCATCGGCGCGTTCGGTTTCCAGGTAGATCATCGATTCGCGCAGTTCGCCGATCGCCTCGCCGGCCGGCAGATCGACCAGCGCGCCCAGCGGATCGCGCCGCACCGCCAGCACCGGGTGCAGCAGCTTTTCGATGGTCAGCCCTTGCGCAGTGATGGTGGAGGCGATCGAATCCACCAGGAACGGCATGTCGTCGTTGATCACGGCAATGCGCAGCGCGCGCTGGCCGCCCATCGATTCGATGGCCACGGCGGCATCGGGCCCCTTGCGCAACGCCGCGGTCGCCAAAGTGAAGCGCGCCGCTTCGGTCAGCCGCTCGGCGGTGAAATCCACCTCGTCGCCGGGCAGCAGGGCGCCGGCCAGGCGCGCGGCAAGCGCGGCAACCAGATTCTCGGCATTGGGCAGATGCTCGGCATCGGCGCCCCCGCCTGGGGCTCCGGCCGCATCAGGCGCAACTGGGGCGTTGGGATCAATCGTGGTCGCCATGGCGTTCGCTTCCTGCATTCCCGGGCGGGTCGGGTTATCATGCCCGCCGTGTCGTTATCGTTGGTGCCGTTGTCGCCGATGTCTTCAGCGTTGGGTATGGTGGTAACGAATGAAACCTGAATTGCAAACCGCCGCGCGGGGGTGGACACGTGGTGATGGCACGAAACCATCACCATCGGCCTCATCAGCCGCTTACGTGTTTGCGCCTAAGGGCACCAACGAATCCATGGTGAGCGCGAGCGAGCGCCGGCGCAAGGCCGGATCGAAAGTCGCGCCCGCCACGATCAGTTCGTCCGCGCCGGTGCGATGCTGGAACGCTTCGAGCCCCGCGCGCACGGTGGCCGGGCTGCCGATCGCGCTGACCTGGCGGAAATGATCGAGCGTGGCCCGCTGCGGCGCGGCCAGCGTTTCGCGATAGCCTTCGATCGGCGGCGGCAGGCGACCCGGATCGCCGCTGCGCAGGCGCACGAACGATTGGTCCTGGCTGCTCGCCAGGAACTGCGCTTCCTCGTCGCTGGGGGCGCACAGCACATTGATCGCCGCCATCACATAGGGCTGGTCGAGCGTGGCCGAAGGCTGGAACCGCTCGCGATAGAGCTTCAGCGCGCCATCGAGGTGATCGGGCGCGAAATGGCTGGCAAAGGCATAGGGCAGGCCCAGCATCGCGGCCAGTTGCGCGCCGAACAGGCTGGAGCCCAGGATCCACAAGTCCACGTTGGCGCCGTGGCCGGGCGTGGCGGCCAGCGGCAGGCGCGGGTCGCCGGCAAATTGCGCCTGCAATTCCACCACGTCGGCCGGGAAATCCTCGGCCGCGCGGTTCACATCCTTGCGCAGGGCGCGCACGATGCGCTGGTCCGCGCCCGGCGCACGGCCCAGGCCCAGGTCGATCCGGCCGGGATAGAGCGCGTCGAGCGCGCCGAACTGTTCGGCAATCACCAGCGGGTTGTGGTTGGGCAGCATGATCCCGCCCGCGCCCAGGCGAATGGTCTGGGTGTGGTGCCCCACATGGGCAAGCACGACCGAAACCGCCGCGCCGGCGATGCCGGGCATGCCATGGTGCTCTGCGACCCAATAGCGGTTGTAGCCGGCCTCTTCGGCAGCCTTGGCCAGCAGTGCGGCATCGGCCATGGCCTGGGGCAGGGTGCCGCCCTCGATCACCGGCACCAGATCGAGAACGGACAGTTTCATCGCGTGATTTCCTTATCCTGGCCCGGATCGGGGGGAGCAGGAATGGATGTGGGGGCCGCGCCGATCTGTTCAAGGTATCCGCGCGCCACGCGCGCTTCGTCGCTCGCCGGGGCCATGGCCACCACCGATTGCCAAGATTGCCGTGCCGCATCCTCGCGATTGCCCAGCATGGCGATCACCCCGGCTTCCACGCCCACGGCAGGATCGCGTGGGGCCAGGCGGGCGGCTTCCTCGATATCGTGTTGGGCGGCCACCAGGTCCTTGTCCCGGCGGTGCAGCGTGGCGGACAGCAACCAGCCTTCGGCGTTCTGGGGCGCCAGTTCGTGCGATCTGGCAAGGGCGGTGGCGGCATCGGCATTGCGGTTCAGCGCCACCAGCGCGCGGGCGCGGTCGTTCTGGATCGCCGAAAGCGCCAGGTTGTCGGCAAAGCCGCGCACCACCAGCGCGCGATTCAGCCAGGTCAATGCGTCCTGCGGCTTGCCGGCGGCCAGCGCGGCATTGCCGGCCATGGCCATCAGCGGCACCGCGCCCACCGCCTGCGCTTCGGGGATGAGGCCCACCGCTTCGCCAAAGGCCGCCTGCGCGCCTTCGAAATCGCCTTGCTGGCTCAGCATCATGCCCAGGCACTGGTTGGCGCGCACCCGCTCTGACGCCAGCTTCACTTCATCGAGCCAATGCCGCGCCAGGCTGATCGCCAGGTCGGGGTTGCTGCGCCCCACGGTCAGGCAATCGGCCAGCCGATCGTGCTTTTCGGGCGGCGGGCCATCGTCTGCCTGTGCCGCCTTGCGCCGGCCGGGGGTGGGCAGCGCGCCGAATTCCATCGGCCGGGGATTGGGCCCGATCTGGTGCCAGACGGGAGAAAGCGACGAAGCGAGAAGGGCAGCGGCCAGCAGCATGGGGGCTCTATTCGGTCAAAAGGCTGTTCAGCGTGGCCAGCAGCACGGCAATGTCCTGCGGGCGCGACAGGCGATGGTCGCCGTCCTTGATCAGGTGCACCTGCACATCGGCTGAACGCAGCGCGGCGGCCAGCCTGATCGAGATGTCCCACGGCACATCGGGATCGGCCTGCCCGTGGATCAGCCGCACGGGGCCATCGAATGGAACGGTATCGTTCAATTGCAATTGTGCCTGCCCATCGGCCCAGAACGCCGCGTGGGTGGGCGTCGGTTCGGGGCCATAGGGATTGTCTTCGAATATCGTTTCGCCCGCTGCCAGCGCCGCCTGCTGCGCGGCCGAGTAGCCCCAGCTGGTGAAATCGGGCGCAGCGGCCAGGCCCACCAGCGCCTGCGCCTTGTCGCCCAGTGCGCGGGCCACCAGCAGCATCAGCCAGCCGCCCATGCTCGACCCGATCAGCACCACGCGATCCAGGCCATGCGCGGCGACCAGCGCCACCACCTCGTCGCGCCAGCGGCCCAGCGTGCCTTGGGCAAAGTCCCCTTCCGAAAGGCCGCAGCCGGAATAATCGAGCAGCAGGCACGGGCGCCCCTGCGCCACGGCCCAATCGAGCACCGCCTGCGCCTTGCCGCCGGCCATGTCCGACATAAAGCCTGGCAGGAACACCAGAGCTGGCCCGGTCCCGGGCACGAAGCGGGTGGCCAGGCGCAATCCGTGCGGGCCGGGGTGAAAGCTGGGGGGCATCGGCGTGGTCATGGCCGCCGTGCTACCGGCTTCGGGCGGGCAGTGTCCACGCCTGATCTTTTCGCTGGCCCTTGAGCGGCAGGGGCGGCGCGCCTATCTGCCATGACATGAGCCAGCCCCCGATCATCCCGTCACCCATCACCCTGGCCCCCTCGGCCGCCGCGCGAGTGGCCACGATCGCGGCCAAGCAGGCAAGGCCTGCGATCCTGCGGCTGGCGGTGGAGGGGGGCGGCTGTTCCGGCTTCCAGTATCGCTTCGGCCTGGCCGAGGGCGTGGAGGAAGACGACGTGGTGGTCGAAACCGACGGCGTGCAACTGGTGGTCGATACCGTCAGCCTCGACCTGGTCGGTGGCGCGACGGTCGATTACGTCGAATCGCTGGGCGGCGCCGCGTTCCGCGTGACCAATCCCAACGCGGCATCGGGCTGTGGCTGCGGCGCGAGTTTCTCGGTGTGAGCGGTGCACCGCTGAAGCTGGCCAGCTTCAATATCAACGGCATCAAGGCCCGCCTGCCGCGCCTGCTGGAATGGCTGGCCGAAACCCGGCCCAGCGTGGCTTGCCTGCAGGAAATCAAGACGCAGGACGAAGGCTTCCCCGCCCAAGAGTTCGAGAAGATCGGCTATCACGCCATCTGGCACGGGCAGAAGGGGTTCAACGGCGTGGCCATCCTCGCCGATGGTGAAAAGCCGGTCGAAGTGCAACGCGGCCTGGCCGGAGAGCCCGAGGACGAGCATTCCCGCTATCTCGAAGCCGATGTCTTCGGCCTGCGCGTGGTGTGCATCTACCTGCCCAACGGCAATCCGCAGCCTGGGCCCAAGTTCGATTACAAGCTGCGCTGGATGGACCGGCTGCACGCCCGCATGGACCAGATCTGGGCCGAGGAAGTGCCCGCGGCGATCCTGGGCGATTACAACGTGATCCCGCGCGACAACGATATCTGGGACACGCGCGCGATGGCCAGCGATGCGCTGATGCAGCCCGAATCGCGCGATGCCTATAACCGCCTGCTCGCCGCCGGCTGGACCGACGCCATCGGCCTGCACCATCCGCAGGGCGGGCTGTGGACATTCTGGGATTACCAGGCCGGCGCCTGGCAGCGTGACCACGGCTTTCGCATCGATCACGCGCTGCTGTCCCCCGAACTGGCGGACCGACTGGCCGGCGCGGGCGTGGACAAGGCCCATCGTGGGCGGGAAAAGGCCAGCGACCATGCGCCGGTCTGGGTGACGCTGCGCGCCTGAATTTGTCGTTCGTCGAACAATATGCACAGCTCGCCGATGGAAGCGGGTGTGAGAGAGGGTCTGGGACTAGGGCGCGCTACGCTTTCGTGCTAAGTAGCGTTTTGCAACTGATTATAACCGGATTATCTAAATGGGCTTGTTTCGTAAGGATTTTTTCCGCTCGCTCCTGGTCGGCTTCGCGATCGGCGCCGTGGCCATGGGCGTGACGGTGTTCAACGAGGCCCATGTCTTTGCGCCCGTGGCTGCCGCCTCGGCTGCGCCCACCGTGGGGTCTGACCAGTGATGGCGCGCCGCTCCCTGCGCCTGTTGGGGGCGGCATTGACCACCGCCCTGGCAGCCTGCCTTCAGCCCGCGCATGCCGATGCGCCGGTCAAGGCGCCCGCCGCGATCATCCCCGCGCATGAAGCGCCCGGTACCAAGACCGCGGTGTTCGCCGGCGGCTGCTATTGGGGTATGGAGGCTGTGTTCAGCCATCTTACCGGCGTGACCAGCGTGGTTTCCGGCTTTGAAGGCGGCCGCGCTGCCGATGCCGATTACGAGACCGTCAGCACCGGCACCACCGGCCACGCCGAATCGATCCGCGTGACTTACGATCCGGCGCGCATCCGCTACGACCAGCTGCTCCAGGTCTTCTTCGGCGTGGCCAGCGATCCCACCCAACTGGATCGCCAGGAACCCGACGTGGGCCCGCAATACCGCAACGCGCTCGTGCCGATCGGGCCCGAACAGGCCCGCGTCGCGCGCGCCTATGTCGCCCAGCTCAAGGCGCTCAAGCTGTGGAAACGGCCGATCGTGACGCGGATCGAGCCGTGGCGCGGTTTCTATCCCGGCCCCGAGGAACACCAGGACTTTGCGTTGCGCAACCCGCGCCATCCCTATATCCTGCGCTGGGACGTGGCCCGTGTCGATGCGCTGCATCGCACGTTCCCCCAGTGGTGGAAGCCCGATTTCACGCAGCACTGATTTGCAACAGCCGCCGGCAATGCTTATCTGGTGTCCATGGGTGGCCACCATCATCACGATTATGCCGGCGAAGGGCTGGTATCCGCCGCGCGCGAAGCGCTGACCGTTTCGGGCGAACAGTGGACCGACATGCGTGCCGATGTGTTCAGCGCGCTGGCCGCGCAGGAACGCCCGGCGTCTGCCTATGACATCGCCGAAAGCGTGGGGCAGCGCCGGGGCAAGCGCGTGGCCGCCAACAGCGTCTATCGCATTCTCGACTTGTTCGTGCGCACCAACCTGGCGCGCCGGGTGGAAAGCGCCAATGCCTATGTCGCCAACACCCATCCCGGCTGCCGGCACGACTGCATCTTCCTGATCTGCGACGTGTGCGGCCAGGTGACCCACATCGACAACGACAGCCTGACGGGCCACTTGCGCGAGGCTGCGCGCCATGCCGGCTTTGCCGACGTGCGCCCGGTGGTGGAAATCCGCGGCCGCTGCCAGGCCTGCGCAGGCTGAACCTGCGCGGGGTTGTGCTGGGGTTTAGACAGGCTCGCCCGAGGCTTCGTCGTCCAGCGCTCTATTGCAGCGTCACTGCCCCGTCATCGGTATCGCGCCGGCCAAAGAACTGCATCAGCTGGATCAGCAATTCGCAGCGCGTGGCAAGGTTTGGCGCTTCGAGCAGGGCCTGCTTGGCGGCCACGTCGAACGGGGCGATCTGCGATACGCCGTTGATCAGCGATTGGTCGTCCAGCCGCGCCACCGAATCCCAGTCCACGGCATAGCCCTGGGCCTCCGCAAAGGTGCGCGCCTCGCGTTCGAACCCGGCGCGTTCCACCGCGCTCAGGGCTTCGTCCAGATCGTCAGGCAGCAGTTCGGCTTCCACCTGGCGGAACGGCGTCTTGGCTTCCAGTTCGCGCAGCACGCGAAAGCGGGCGATGCCCGAAAGCACGATGTTGTAGCGCCCGTCTTCCAGCGCCTCGACGTCCTCGATCTTGCCCACGCAGCCCACCTGGAACAGGGCGGCGCCCTCTTCGGGGGCCTGGGGCTGGATCATGGCAATGCGCCGGTCACGCGCCAGCGCGTCGGACACCATGGCGCGATAGCGTGGCTCGAAAATGTGCAGCGGCAGTTGCAGGCCGGGAAAGAGCAGCGCGCCCGAAAGTGGAAAGATCGAAAGCCTGACCGTGCCGATCGCGCCGCCCATCGCCATCACCCGAACAGCACGGTGGAAAGCTTGCGCCGCGTGCGCGCCACCCACGGATCTTCCAGGCCGATCGCCTCGAAGATCTGCAGCAGGCGGGCGCGGGCCGCGCCTTCGTTCCAGGCGCGATCGGTGGCCACCATGGCCAGCAGGGTATCGGCGGCGGCATCGCGGTCGCCGGCGGCGAACAGGCCGTTGGCCAGCGCCAGCTGGGCGTCCATGTCTTCGGGCGCGGCGGCCACGGCCGCGCGCAGCGCCGCCAGCTCGCCTTCCTCGGGCGCGTCTTCGGCCAGGGCCAGCGCGGCGCGCGCCTGATCCAGCGCGTGGTCGGCCGCCAGCTTGGGATCGAGCGCGGCAAGCACCTGTTCGGCCTCATCCTTGTGCCCGGCCAGCAGCAGGGCACGGATCAGGCCGGCATGGGCAGCGGCATTGTCGGGGGCGATTTCCACGATCTGGGCAAAGATCGCCGCAGCACGTTCGCCATCGCCTTCGCCCAGGATTTCCTCGCCCATGGCCAGCAGCGGCGCCACGTCCTGCGGCCCTTCCTCGCCCAGGGCACCGGGCTGGATCGGCAACTGCGACAGGATCTGATCAAGATACTGCTTCAATTGCGATTCGCTGCGCGCCGGGGTCAGGTCGGCCACGGGCTGGCCCTGGAACATGGCATAGACCGTGGGGATGGAGCGCACCTGGAACTGCGCGGCGATGAACTGTTCCTCGTCCACGTTGACTTTGGCCAGCACCACGCCCTTGTCGGCGTATTCGGCCACCACCTTTTCCAGCACCGGCGTCAGCGCCTTGCACGGGCCGCACCATTCCGCCCAGAAATCGAGGATGACGAGCTTGGTCATCGAGGGTTCGACAACAGCCTTGCGGAAGCGGTCCACCGCCTTTTGTTCGTCAAGGTTGAGGCCCAGGCTTGCCACTACACGTCTCCACTTCAAATCGGTCCGGGTACGGGCCGCGCCGGCCCGTCTTGCCCTCACCATGTGGGAAAGCCACCCGGTTCGGCAAGGGGCAGCAAGGCGGGCAGGGCGAATCCGCCCAAGGTTTTGTCTACCAGGGCCGGCCATCCACAGCTGCATCCACAGGCGCTTAGGCACAGCGCCCGGTTTTGCGGGAAAAATGCAACTTTGCTGTTGCACCGCCCCCGATCCCCCGTTATTGGCCCGCCTCACCCCAGCGGGACGGCCCTTGTGGCCCCCCACTGAAAACGCCAGAGCGGGCGTAGCTCAGGGGTAGAGCACAACCTTGCCAAGGTTGGGGTCGAGGGTTCGAATCCCTTCGCCCGCTCCAGTTTTCAGAACCTTGCACGGCCGTTACCCGGCCCGCGCAAACGCCGAGCGGGCGTAGCTCAGGGGTAGAGCACAACCTTGCCAAGGTTGGGGTCGAGGGTTCGAATCCCTTCGCCCGCTCCAGTTTGCCTTTCCTGCAGATTGTCCATCCGCCACCGCGCCTTGCGCTGTCGGGCAGCACTCCCCGTGTGCATGGCACAGGCATTGTCACCCTGGGCGTGATCCGGGTTCCGCTGGCGGTCCCGCGCAAACGCTTGCCCACATGCGTGACGGCGCCCATAGCTTGGCGCTATGGACAAGCGCCCCAGCATCGATCCGCGTGCCTTGCTCACGTTTCGCACTGTCTGCCGCGAAGGCTCGATCTCGGCCGCGGCGCGCGCGCTCAATATCGCGCAGCCTTCGGTTTCGGCGGCGATCGCGCAGCTTGAGGCGCGGCTGGGCGTGCAATTGTTCGAGCGCCACCAGACCGGGGTGCGGCCCACCGCGCAGGGCACGGTCCTGGCCGAGCGGGCCGAGGCGATGCACCATGTCCTGCTGGGCGCGCAGGAGGAACTGGACAACCTGGCGCGGGGCCTTGCCGGGCCTTTGCGCATCGGTGGCACGCCCGGCGCGCTGGTCAGCCTGCTGCCCTTCGTGATGGGCCGGTTGGAAGCGCGGATCGGGCCTTGCGCGCTCAGCGTGGTGGAGCGGCCGGATAGCGTGCTGGTGGACCTGCTGCGCCAGCGCCAGATCGACCTGGCCTTTGTCACCACCGAAATGGAAGTGCCGCCGCCCGACATTGCTGAGCGCACCTTTGCCCGCGATCCGTTTGCGTTGATCGTGGGCCGGCGCCACGACAGCCTGCCTTCGGCGGTTTCGCTGCGCGACGTGGCCGGCCTGCCCTGGGTCTTGCCCGAGGCGCAGGGCGCGTTCCGCCGCCAGGTCGATGCCTTGTTCATTGCCGCGCAGACCCCGGTACCGGCCAATGCCGTGCGCTGCGATTCGCTGCTCACCACCAAGGCGATCGTGCGGATGAGCGACCGGATCACCATCCTGCCGCGCCAGGTGGCGGCATCGGAACTGTCCATCGGCGTGCTGCGCGGCATCGAACTGCGCGAGGCGGCGTTCCAGCGCAGCATCGGCGTGCGCCTGCGCAGCGACGAGCCGCCATCGATGGCGGCGCAGGCCCTGCTCGATGTCCTGGCGATACGCTATAGCCCCAGCCTATAGCATGATAGAGAGATAATATTTTGGTTCGATAGGCATCTTGCGCGAAAAGGCACCGGCAACGCAGACCCATATCCAAGGGCCGTGGTAGCGCGGGAGAGCGAAAGATGCGGACCCTTATCCGCGATGTCAGGATTTTCGACGGAAGCGGCAGCGCTTCCTTTGCCGGCAGCGTGCTGGTGGATGGCGAGCGCATCGTGCGCGTGGCCGCCCAGGCCGACGGCCTCGACGGCGAAAGCCACGATCACCGCATCGAGGGTGCCGGTCGCACGCTGATGCCCGGCATGGTCGATGCGCACACCCACCTGACCTGGGCTTCGTCGATCGAAAAGATCTACCACCAGTTCATCCTGCCGCCCGAAGAATTGAAAGTGGCCGCCTGGCGTAATGCGCGGGTGCTGCTCGACCAGGGCTTCACCAGCCTCTATTCGGCCGGCGCGCTGGTCGACGGAATCGAACCGGACCTGGCCGCCGCAATTGCCGCGGGCGAAACCCCCGGCCCGCGCTATGTTCCTTCCACCATCGAGCGCAGCCCCGAAGGCGACGAAGGCGTGGACACCGGCAACGTGTTCAACGGCCGTGGCCCCGAGGCGATGCGCGCGTTCGTGGCTTATTGCGCGCAGCAGGGCGTCAAGTCGATCAAGCTGGTGGTCTCGGGCGAGGATGCGCTCAAGCCCGGTACCGCGCAGCATGTGCTGTACACGCACGAGGAAATGGCCGCCGCGGGCGATGCCTGCCGCGAAGCGGGCCTGTGGATCGCGGCCCATGCCTATTATCCCGAAGCCATCGGCCTGGCGCTCGATGCCGGGGCGCGCGTGATCTATCACGCCTCTTATGCCGACGAAGCCACCATCGCGCGGATGATCGCGGCCAAGGACGCCACGTTCTATGCGCCTGGTCCCGGTGTCTCGGTGGGCGCGCTCGAAGCCAGTCCGCCGCCGCACGTGGACATGAGCGCGATGAAAGCGAGCGCGGCCGAGCGGCTGGAGCGTGAAAAGGTGCTGGTGCCCGCGCTCAAGGCGGCCGGTGTCAAGGTGCTGATCGGTGGCGACTATGGCTTCCCGTTCAATCCCAATGGCCGCAATGCCCGCGATCTGGCGCATTTCGTGGAATACTATGGTTATACCCCGGCCGAGGCGCTGGTGGCGGCCACGCGCCTGGGTGGCGAGCTGATGGGGCTCGACGTGGGGCAGGTGCGTGAGGGCTTCCTCGCCGATCTGTTGCTGGTGGATGGCGATCCCACCCAGGACGTGGCGATCCTGCAGGATGCCGCGCGGCTGGCGATGATCATGAAGGGCGGCGCGCTGTACAAGGCGCCTGCCGATGCCGAGGCAGCATAAATGAGCGAGCGTTTCGATGTGGCGGTGATCGGCTGTGGGCCGGTGGGGGCACTCGCTGCAAATCTGCTGGGCCGCGCTGGGCTGTCGGTGGTGGTGCTGGAAAAGGAGCTGGAGCACTATCCCTTGCCGCGTGCGGTGCATCTCGATCACGAGATGATGCGCCTGTTCCAGACCGCCGGCGTGCTCGATCGCGTGGCGCCCGATATGGTGGCGACCGACGGGCACCTGCACGTGGGCGCCGATCACGGCGTGATCCGCTACATGGGCACGGTCGGCAAGCCCAAGCCGTTCGGCTGGTCCAACGACTACTTCTTCTACCAGCCCGAGCTGGAAGCCCACTTGCGCGCCGCCTTTGCCGACAATGGTGCGATTTTCCTGCGGCTGGGCGCGACGTTTACCGCGCTGGAGCAGCAGGACGACGGCGTGACCGTGCACTTTGCCGAAAACGGCGCGGAGCAGACCGTCGCCGCCCGCTGGGTGATCGCCACCGATGGCGCGCGCAGCCCGGTGCGCAAGGCGCTGGGCATTGCGCTCGACGATCTCGATTTCGAGGAACCCTGGCTGGTCGTGGATGCGCAAGTGGAAGGGCCGGTCACGTTCCCGGCCATTTCCGGGGTTCCCGCCGATGCCGATCTGCAGCGCCTGTCGGTGATGATGTGCGATCCGGCGCGTCCGGCCACAGTGGTGCCGGGCCGCGGCAACCATCGCCGCTGGGAATTCATGCTGCTGCCTGGCGAAGACGACCAGGCGATGATGCAGCCCGAAAAGGTGCGCGAACTGGTCGGCGCGTGGATGAAGGACGTGCCGCACCAGATCGTGCGCGCCGCCACCTATCGCTTCCACGGCCTGGTGGCCGAGCGCTGGCAGGACGGCCAGGTGTTCCTGGCCGGTGATGCCGCACACCAGACGCCGCCGTTCTTTGGCCAGGGCATGTGCCATGGCCTGCGCGACGTGGCCAACCTGGCGTGGAAGATGGACGCGATCGTCAACCAGGGCGCCGATCCGGCGATCCTGGCAACCTACCAGCCCGAACGCGATCCGCATGTGCGCGGCGTGATCGGCGCTGCCGTGGCTGCCGGCCGCTATATCTGCGAGCTGGACCAGGACAAGGCCGCCGCGCGCGATGCCGCGATCCGCGAAGCCGCGGCGCAAAAGGCCGGCGAGACCGCGCACGACCTGATCCCCGCGATCGATGCCGGCATCATCCTGGCGGGCAGCCCCGCGGCGGGCGAGCGTTTCATTCAGCCGATCCTGGCCGACGGGCGCAAGCTCGACGATCTGGCCGGGCAGGGCTGGCGCTTGTTGGTGCGCGATGACAGCGTGGTGGGTTCCTCTCCCGCCATCACGCGCGTGGTGGCCGCGTCGTTGGAAGACGGCGGCGCGGTCACGGCGTGGCTGGACCGGCACGAAATCGATGCCGTGCTGCTGCGCCCCGATCACTGCGTGTTCGGCACGGCGAGCGGCACCGCGATCGACCTGATCGAGGCTCGCGCCCGTGCGCTGGGCCTGGCGATGGAGACGGTATGAGCGCCATGAAGCTCGATCTTGCTGCGGCCCAGGCCGTTGTTGCCGCCACACTGGCCAGCGCTCGCGCCCGCGCGGCCAGGCCGCTGGCGGTGATCGTGGTGGATACCGGCGGCCACCCCATTGCCTTTGCACGCGAGGATGGCGCCAGCTTTGCCCGGCTCGACATTGCCCGCGCCAAGGCGGCCGGCGCCGTCGCGATGGAGGCCGATACCCGCGTGCTGGCGCAGCGCGCGGCCGGCAATCCGGTGTTCTTCCAAAGCGTGACCGTCGCGCTCGATGGAAAAATCGCCTTTTCGCCCGGCGGCGTGCTGGTGCGCGGCGCCGATGGTGGCGTGCTGGGCGCGGTTGGCGCCAGTGGCGATACCGGGGATTGCGACGAGGAATGTGTCCTGGCGGGCCTGCGGGCCGCCGGCTTCAATCTGGAGACCCAGCCATGAAACTGCGCAGCATCGAACTGGCCCTGCCCGATCCGGCCGGCGCCGCCCGCTTCATGCTCGATATCTGGGGCATGGCGCCGGGCGAGGTGCGGGGCGATACGCATTACCTGCGCGGCTCGGGCACGTATCCCTACCTCGTCTCGTTCGAGAAGGCCGACGAGGAATTCGTTCGCCACACGACGTTCGTGTGCACCGCGCAGGAACTGGCTGGCATTCGCGCCAAGGCGGCCCAGCGCGGCTGGCCGCTGACCGATACCGTCTCGGAAGATCCGGGCGCGGGCACCGGGGTGATCGTGGAACTGCCCGAAGGCGAACTGCTGCGCTTCCTGGTCGACACCACCGAGGTGGAACCGATCGTGGGCCGCGACCTGCCGGTGAAGCTCACCCACGTGGTGTTCAATTCCGCCGATGCGGAAGCCTCGGGCCTGGCCGCCGAAGACGTGCTCGGCTTTCGCGTGTCCGACCGCACCAAGGGCATGGTCTTCGTGCGCTGCAACGACAGCCACCATTCCACCGCCTTTGCCCGCGCCGGTTTTTCCAGCCTCAACCACATCGCGTTCGAGATGGAAGACCTCGACGCGGTGATGCGCGGCATCGGGCGGATGCGCGACCATGGCTTTGCCCCCGCCTGGGGGCCGGGCCGCCATGGGCCGGGCGCCAATGTCTATGCCTATTACATCGCGCCGTTCGGGCCGGTGATCGAATATTCCACGGCGGTGGAAAAGGTGCCGGAAGACTACAAGGCGGGCGAGCCCGACGATTGGACCTGGCCACCCAACCGCATCGACCAGTGGGGCATTTCCGACAAGGACTTCGCTGGCCTGCGCCAGGCCGAAGAGCGCTTCCGCTTTCGCCGCACGTGGGAGCCGAATGGGCAGCCGGCCACCCCTGCCCCGGCCGTCCCTGCCAAGGCCTGAACCGAATTTTTCCGGAGTGATCCCAACATCATGACCCGTCTTATCAGCTTCCGCCGCCCCGATGGCCAGCCCAGCTTCGGCCGTCTCGATGGCGATACCGTGCACGATCTGGGCGCCGCGGGCGCGCCGGCCTACCTCAAGGACGTCGCCGACCAGGACCTGGCCGCCCTGCCCGCCACCGGCACCTTTGCCCTGGCCGATGTGCGCCTGCTGCCGGTGGTGCCCAATCCCGGCAAGATCCTGTGCGTGGGCCTCAACTATGCCACCCACGTGGCCGAGACGGGCCGCGAGCAAAAGGAATTCCCGGCAATCTTCACCCGCTGGGCCGATACCCTGATCGCCGATGGCGAGCCGCTGGTGCGCCCGCGCGAGACCGAGCGGTTCGACTACGAAGGCGAACTGGCCGTGGTCATCGGCAAGGGCGGCCGCCGCATCGCGCGCGCCGATGCCATGGCCCACGTGGCCGGTTTTTCGGTGTTCAACGATGGTTCGGCGCGCGATTGGCAGCGCCACAACATCCAGTTCACGCCGGGCAAGAACTATCCCGCCACCGGCGCGTTCGGCCCGGCGCTGGTCCTGGCCGACGAGATCGACGACCTCGCCAGCCAGCGCGTGCAGACCCGCCTCAACGGCGAACTGGTCCAGGACCAGCCGATCAGCGACATGATCTGGGATATCCCGTTCGTGATCGAATATTGCAGCACTTTCACCCCGCTCGAACCCGGCGACGTGATCGTTACCGGCACGCCGGGCGGCGTGGGGGATAAGCGCAAGCCGCCGCTCTACATGAAGGCCGGCGATGTTTGCGAGATTTCCGTGGGCGTGATCGGCACCCTGACCAACCCGGTCATCGACGAGATCTGATCCGCCACCCTTTGTCCAACCCAGCCACCGCGCCCGCATAACGGCGGGCGCGGACCGATAAATGCATGCCTTTTGGGGAGAGAACCAACCATGAATTCGCGCCATAAAACCGCCCTGCTGACCGGGCTTTCCCTGGCCGTGATGGCGACGCCGGCCTTCGCGCAGAGCGCCACAACCGCTCCGCAGGCCGCCGACGGCAGCCCCGATGCCGCTATCGTGGTGACCGCGCAGCGCCGCGTCGAAAAAGTCACCGAAGTGCCGATCTCGATCACCGTGGCCGATGCCGGCCAGCTGGAACGCCAGCAGGTCAACACCGTCAACGACTTGAACCGCATTGCGCCGAGCCTGGAAATCCAGTCTGCCCCGGGGCAGAATACCGGCGGCGGCGGCGCCATTCGCGGCATCGGTACGCAGACCTTCTCGGCCGGTGCGGTGGCTTCGGTGGGCGTGGTGGTCGACCAGGTCAGCCAGGGCAATGCCAACATTTCCGACCTGTTCGACGTGGCCCGCATCGAAGTGCTGAAAGGTCCGCAGGGCACGCTGTTCGGCCTGACGACCTCGGCCGGGGTGATCAACATCACCACCAACAAGCCCGAATTCGGCAAGGTCTCGGTGCGCGTGCGCAGCGAACTGTCGGCCGCCGGCTTTGCCGGTTCCAAGTCGGGCAACCAGGTGGTGCAGGGCGTGGCCAACGTGCCGATCGCCGATAACGCCGCAATCCGCGTGGCCGGCTATGCCAACTTGCGCCAGGGCCCGGACTACAACCTGTCCACCGGCAAGTACGACAAGAACGAAACCATGGGCGGCCGCGCCCGCCTGCTGTGGGAACCGACCGACAAGCTGACGGTCAACGTGATCGGCGACTATGCCGATACCCGCACCACCAACGGCGGCAACTTCTTCACTTTCGTGAAGTCCCTCTCGCTCGGTTCCGCGCTGGCGGCCTGCGGCATCACGGCGGAAAACGGCAACCGCAACTATTGCACCAGCGAGCAGTATACCGACCGGATCAAGACCGGCGGCGCCTCGCTGCAGCTTGATTACCAGTTCGCGCCGTTCACGCTGACCTCGATCACCGCCTATCGCGGCACGCACGAGCAGGGCTATGGCGCGGCCACCAACGTGTTCCGCGTCGATACCCTGCCGGTCACCGTGCACAATTCCTATGTCAACCGGCCGACCGACCTGATCACCCAGGAACTGCGCATTTCCTCGCCGGCCAACCAGACCGTGGAATATACCCTGGGCGGGTTCTATTCGCGCCAGATCCAGCATCGCGACCAGGAAGGTGCCACCGTCCTGCTGTTCGGCAACGCCATTCCGTCGAGCCCGGTCAACGCCTATCGCGTCAGCGATGAATCACTGGCCGCCTTTGGCCAGATGACGATCCATGCCAGTGACAAGCTGCGCTTGATCGCCGGCGGCCGCTATACCGACGACGTGCTGTCGCTGCAGATGCAGAACGACACCGCCACCGCGATCGAATCGACCACGCGCCTGCATGTCGGCAAGGTTTCGTGGAAGGGCGGCATCCAATATGACATCGATCCCCGCACGATGGCCTATGCCACCGTGGCGCGCGGCTTCAAGGGCGGGCAGATCGCCACGCCTTCGGATGCCAATCCCTATGTCGTGCTGCCGGAAATCCCGACGTCGTACGAACTGGGCTTCAAGACCACGCTGCTGCGCAGCTGGGTGCTCGATGCCAATCTGTTCTACCAGAAGATCCAGAACTTCCAGGCGCAGCAGTGCACGGTGAATGCCACCACCACGGTGATCTCCTGCGTCCAGACCAACATCAGCGGGGTCAAGTCGCGCGGGGCGGAAATCAACCTGTTCGGCAAGGTCACGCATGACCTGTCGCTCAACACCGGGTTCATCTGGGCCAAGGCGACTTATCCCACCGGCTATGTCGGCACCGATGGCACCAACATCGGCGACACCCAGCTGGCCTATGCCCCCGAATACAAGTTCACGGTTTCGGGCGAATATGCGCGTGACCTGGGCGAAAACCTCAAGGGCTTCCTGGCCGCCGATGCGGTGTGGAAATCGCGCCTGCGCTATGAAGCCAATTCGGTGGCCGATACCACGTTTGCCCCGCACTGGACGGTGGGTGGCCGCATCGGCCTGCGCACGGCAGACGATCGCTTCACCATCGCGGTCTTTGCGCGCAATCTGTTCGACGTGCACGAACCCTCGCTCTACCAGTCGGACTTCCCGTTTGGCGGCGCGGCCAACATCGGCGCCATCTATGGCCCGCAATCGTTCCGGTCGGTGGGCCTGTCGCTCGACGGCAAGTTCTGATCTGGCGCGGCCGCCCTTTGTGCAAGGCATGAAGGGCGGCCGCGTGTTTCTGCTATCCTGTGCCCCCAAGGAGAGCCCGATGCCCCTCGAAACGATCCGCGCCGCCATTGCCGCCATGGGCACCACGCTCACCCCCGATCTGCTGGGCCGGGTGCGGGCGCTGTTCGATGCCGAGCAGCAGGCGCTGGCGGCCGCGGTACCGGCCGCGGCGGTGGACCTGGCCTATGGCCCACACGAACGGCATCGGCTCGATCTCTATGGCACGGCAGACGGCGCCCCCAAGCCGGTGCTGGTCTTCGTCCATGGCGGCGGGTTCCTGCGCGGCGACAAGGGCGGCGATGCGCCCGAAACCTGGCCCAATGCCGCGGTGGGCCGCATGGCGGCGCAGGCCGGGCTGATCGGCGCGGTGATCAACTATCGCCTGGCGCCCGACCACACCTGGCCGGCCGGATCGGAAGACGTGCTGGCCGCGCTCGACTGGCTGGTGGCCCATGCGGCCGACCATGGCGGTGACCCGCAGCGCATCGTGCTGATGGGCACCTCGGCCGGGGCGGTGCACGTGGCCGGCGCGATCCGGCTGCGGCCCGATCTGACGATACGTGGCGCGGTGCTGCTTTCGGGCCTCTATGGCCACACCCCGCTCGATGAGCGCGACATGCTCTATTATGGCGCGGCGGCGGACTATGCCGCGCGCGCCCCGCGCGAAGCGATGGTCGCCACCACGCTGCCCCTGCTGGTTGCCACGGCCGAATTCGATCCGCCCCGCTTCCAGGCCGAATTCCTGGGGTTGATGGCCGACCGCCTGGCCCGCCACGGCACCATGCCGCGCGGGCACATCGCCTCGGGACACAACCACTATTCGATGGCGATGCACCTGGGCACGGCCGATCGCCGCCTGGCCGACGAGATCGTGGCTTTCGTGCGCGAAACCTGCGCCTGAATTCGTTTTCCTGAAAGGCTCTTCCATGCTTGATCGTCGTACTGTGCTGGCCAGCGCGGCTGCGCTGGCTGCCACCTCCGCGCCTGCGCTGGGCCGGGTGAGTGCCGAGGCCGCCAAGGGCGCTGCCGCTTCACCCCAGTTCCCGCAGGGCTTCCTGTGGGGCGCCTCCACCGCGCCGCACCAGATCGAGGGCAACAACACCGCCAGCGACCTGTGGTTCATCGAAAACCAGCAGCCCACGGTCTTTGCCGCGCCTTCGGGCGATGCGGCCAACAGCTTGCTGCTGTGGGAGCAGGATCTCGACCTGGCCAAGGCAATCGGGCTCAACACTTATCGCTTCGGCATCGAATGGGCGCGGATCGAGCCGGAAAAGGGCCTGTTCTCGCAGGCCATGCTCGATCAATATGCGCGCGTCATCGATGGTTGCCGCGCGCGCGGGCTGGCGCCGGTGGTCACCTTCAGCCACTTCACCGCGCCGCGCTGGTTTTCCGCGCAGGGCGGCTGGGCCAACCCCGAAAGCGCCGACCTGTTCGCCCGTTTTGCCGATAAGGCCGCGCGCCATTTCGGGGATCGTATCCACGCCGCGATCACGTTCAACGAGCCCAACATCCTGCTGCTGTTGCAGAACGCGAATGTCCCGCCCCAGTTGTGGGACATCCAGAAGCTGACGCTGGAAACCGCCGCCAGGCGGCTGGGCGTGCCGCGCTTCCTCTGCGCCAACGTGGCCGGCAAGGACGACCTGCCCGATCTGCAGCGCGGGCTGCTGGCCGCGCACAAGGCTGGCAAGGCGGCGATCAAGGCCGCGGCGCCCAAGCTGCCGGTGGGTTTTTCGCTGGCGATGATGGACGACCAGGCGGTGGGCAAGGGCTCGCAGCGCGACATGCGCCGCCAGCAGATGTACGGCACCTGGCTGGACGTGGCCAAGGGCGACGACTTCATCGGCGTGCAGAACTATGAACGCGCGCTGTGGGGCGCCGAGGGCCGCCTGCCGGCGCCGCAGGACGCGGTGCGCAACTGGTCGGGCAGCGAAGTATGGGCGCCCTCGCTGGCCGGCGCGGTGCGCTATGCCCATGCGGCCACGGGCGTGCCGATCTTGGTCTCGGAACATGGCGTGGGCACCGATGACGACAGCATCCGCGCCGCGTTCATCCCCGCCGCACTGACCCATCTGAAAGCCGCGATCGACGACGGCGTGCCGGTCATGGGCTATTGCCACTGGAGCCTGATCGACAATTTCGAATGGATCTTTGGGTACAAGCCCAAGTTCGGCCTGGCGAGCTATGATCCCGTCACCTTCGCCCGCACGCCCAAGCCGAGCGCGGCAGTGCTGGGGGCGATTGCGCGGGCGAATCGGGTGTGATTTCGGTCCTGTGAAGTTTTCATATTGCTGAAACGGGGGCTTGAGGCTTCCACCACCCCCAACCCCCTCCTCTGAAGAGGAGGGGGCTTTTTTGTGGCTTTCAGGAACAGGAAAGGGCCGCCCGGTTTCCCGGGCGGCCCTTCCATTTTGTCAGCCTTGGGCTTGGACTTAGAAGTCCATGCCGCCCATGCCGCCCATGCCGCCGGGCATGCCGGCCGGGGCAGGCTTGTCTTCCGGACGTTCGCTGATCGCCGCTTCGGTGGTGATCAGCAGGCCGGCGACCGAGGCCGCATCCTGGAGCGCGGTGCGCACGACCTTGGTGGGGTCGATCACGCCGGCAGCCTTCAGGTTTTCATAGACTTCGGTAGCGGCGTTGAAGCCGATGCCTTCGTCGGTCTGGTCGAGCAGCTTGCCCGCCACGACGGCGCCGTCGTTGCCGGCGTTTTCAGCGATCTGCTTGACCGGGGCGGTGATCGCCTTGCGGACGATGTCGATGCCGCGGGTCTGGTCTTCGTTGGCACCGGTGAGGCCTTCGAGAGCGCGGGTGGCATAGAGCAGAGCCGTGCCGCCGCCGGTCACGATGCCTTCTTCCACCGCAGCGCGGGTGGCGTGGAGGGCGTCGTCAACGCGGTCCTTGCGTTCCTTGACTTCGACTTCGGTGGCACCGCCAACCTTGATCACGGCCACGCCGCCAGCCAGCTTGGCCAGGCGTTCCTGCAGCTTTTCGCGGTCGTAGTCCGAAGTGGTGACTTCGATCTGCGCACGGATCTGCTCGACACGGGCCTTGATGTCTTCGGCAGCGCCAGCGCCGTCGACGATCGTGGTGTTGTCCTTGTCGATGGTGACCTTCTTGGCCTGGCCGAGCATGCCGAGCGTGACGCTCTCGAGCTTGATGCCGAGGTCTTCCGAGATCATTTCGCCGGCGGTCAGCGTGGCAATGTCGCCCAGCATGGCCTTGCGACGGTCACCGAAGCCCGGCGCCTTGACGGCGGCGATCTTGAGGCCACCGCGCAGCTTGTTGACCACCAGGGTGGCCAGCGCTTCGCCTTCGATGTCTTCGGCGATGATCAGCAGCGGACGGCCCGACTGCACCACGGCTTCCAGGATCGGCAGCAGCGACTGCAGTGACGAGAGCTTCTTCTCGTGGATCAGGATGTAGGGGTTTTCGAGTTCCACCACCATCTTTTCGGGATTGGTGATGAAGTAGGGCGACAGGTAGCCGCGGTCGAACTGCATGCCTTCGACGACATCGAGTTCGAATTCGAGGCCCTTGGCCTCTTCCACGGTGATCACGCCTTCCTTGCCGACCTTTTCCATGGCTTCGGCGATCTTTTCGCCGACTTCCACGTCACCGTTGGCCGAGATGATGCCGACCTGGGCGATTTCGGCCGAGCCGGCCACCGGGGTGGAGCGGGCCTTGAGGTTTTCGACGACCTTGGTCACGGCGATGTCGATGCCGCGCTTGAGATCCATCGGGTTGATGCCGGCGGCAACCGACTTCATGCCTTCGCGCACGATGGCCTGGGCCAGCACGGTGGCGGTGGTGGTGCCGTCACCGGCCTTGTCGTTGGCCTTCGATGCCACTTCGCGCAGCATCTGGGCGCCCATGTTCTCGAACTTGTCCTTGAGTTCGATTTCCTTGGCGACCGAAACACCGTCCTTGGTGATGCGCGGCGCGCCGAAGCTCTTGTCGATCACGACGTTGCGGCCCTTGGGGCCCAGCGTGACCTTCACGGCGTCGGCGAGAATGTCGACGCCCTTGAGGATGCGTTCGCGCGCGTCGCGCGAAAAGCGTACGTCCTTGGCAGCCATTGCTCTGTTCCTTTGAATTCTAAGGGTAGAAAATCAGGAAATCCGGTGGATCAGCCGATCACGCCGAGGATGTCCGATTCCTTCATGATCAGCAGGTCTTCGCCCGACACCTTCACTTCGGTGCCCGACCACTTGCCGAACAGCACGCGATCGCCCACCTTGACGTCGAGCGGGGTGATCGTGCCGTTCTCGGCGCGGGCGCCCGTACCAACGGCAACGATTTCGCCCTCGGCGGGCTTTTCCTTGGCGCTGTCGGGGATGATGATCCCGCCGGCGGTCTTTTCCTCGGCTTCGACGCGGCGCACCAGCACGCGGTCGTGCAGCGGACGGAAAGTCATGGGTTGCTCCCTCTTCCAATCAGAAAATCTGCGCTGGCACTCTTAGGTCAAGAGTGCCAGCGGCCCGCATATGGGTGGATGCCGGAGGAGCGTCAAGCGTCGTGGCACAGATTCTTTTCGCCAAAATGAATGGATGGGGCCTTGGCGCGCCGGGACGGTGCCATGGCGGGACAAGCGCCCTGCCGTGATCGGCGCGCGATCAGGCGCCGATCACGGCAGCAGGCCCAGCCTTGCCCGGTTGTGCCAGCGCCACAGCAGCAGCGCCGCCACGCAGACCAGCCCGGCCAGCAGCCCCAGCCACACGCCCATGCCGCCGAGCGGCGTATAGAGCCCCAGGCCGATCGCGGTGAACAGGCCCGGCACCCAATAGCCGAAGATGGCGATGGTCATCGGCACGCGGGTATCCTGCAGGCCGCGCAGCACCGCGCCGCAGGTGGCCTGGGCGCCATCGAAAAGCTGGAACGCGGCCGCCACCACCAGGAACTGCAGGGCAAAGCCCACCAGCGCGGCATTGGCCGGATCGGTCACGTCGATATAGAGGCCAAGAAAGAAGCGCGGCATCGCCAGCATCAGCGCGGCCGTGGTGGCCATGAAGCCCACGCTCATGCCCAGGGCCGTCCACCCGGCGCGGGCGATCCCGGCATGGTCGCGCGCGCCATAGGCCAGCCCCACGCGGATCGTGGCGGCCTGGCCCAGCCCGAACGGCACCTGGAACGTCATGCCGGCCAGTTGCAGCGCGACGGTGTGCGCCGCGAGCTGCAGTTCGCCGATCCGCCCGATCAGCAGCGCGGCCCCGTTGAACAAGCCGGCTTCGGCCACGATCGTGGCGCAGATCGGCAGGCCGATCTTCCACACGTCGGCAAAGCGGCGCCATTCCGCGCGCCACCACCGGCCCAGCAGGCGATAGCGGTGCAGCCGCCGATCGAACCGCAGCACCATGGCATAGGCGGCGAGCATTGCGCTGCTGGTGATCACGCTGGACCAGGCCGAGCCCATCAGGCCCAGCGCCGGCATGCCGGCGTGGCCATAGACGAAGATCCAGTTGCCGGTGGCGTTGACCGCCACGGCCAGCGCGGTGATCGCCGTGCCGATGCCCGGCCGTCCCAGGGTGGACACCACCGTGCGCAGCAGCGAGGCGAGCACCGCCGGCACGCAGGCCAGCGAAAGGACCGTGAGGAACGGCACGGCGCGCACCACCACCGCCTCGCTCTGCCCGGTGGCGCGCAGCAGCGGCCCGCCCAGCTGGCACAGCGCCATGGCCACCAGCGCGGCGATCAGGCCCACCCAGGCCCCCATCCGCACGGTGCGGCGCACTTCGCGCACGGCGTGGCGGCGGCGGCCGAGTTCGGCGGCGATCAGGGGCGAGGTGGCGCCGACCAGGCCGGTCAGGCTCCAGATGAGCAGGCCGAAGATGGAAACGGCCAGCGAAGACGCCGCCAGTGCCTCTGCCCCCAGGCGCGCCACGAACAGCACGTCTACGGCAAAGACCGCCATCTGCAACAGGTTTGCGCCCACCAGCGGCGCTGCCAGGCGCAACATCTCGCGCCATTCGCTGGCGGCATGGGGCCCGGCCAGATCGGGCGAAGTGGGAAGCGTGGCTGCGGTCATGCCGCCGGCCATAGGGGCTGGGCGGCGCGGGGGAAAGGAAAAGTCAGTGCGCCTTTTGGGGCGAGCCGGCATCGCCCGCAGGTGCGCGAAAGGCGTGGCTGAGCGCGTGATAGAGCTTTTCCGGACAGACTTGCGCACTCACCTGGTCGGCCACCAGGGCGGCGGCGAACAGCGGCAGGATCATCGCGCGATCGGCGGTCATTTCCATCACGATGATCACGGCGGTGAGCGGCGCGCGGGTGACGCCGGCAAAGTAGGCGATCATGCCCAGCATGGCGACGGCGCCGGAATATTCGGGCGGAAACAGCAGGCCCACCCACTGGCCCAGCCCGGCGCCGACCGAGAGCGAGGGCGCAAAGATGCCGCCCGGCGCGCCGCTGAGCGCGGTGGCAAGCGAAGTCACGAACTTGGCCGGGCCGAACCACAGCGACGTATCGGCGCCCGAGAGCAGGCCCCGCGTGGTGCCATAGCCGGTGCCCCAGGCCAAACCACCCGAAGCCGGCCCGCCAGGGCCCAGGCCCTGCGTGGCCACGCCCACCACCGCCACGATCAGGCCAAGCCCGGCGGCCAGCGCCACGGGACGCGCGCGCAAGGCGCCGATCCAGCCGTGGTCGATGGTGCCAAAGCGGCTGAGCACGCGGGCAAACAGCCCCCCGGCCAGGCCCCCGGCCACGCCCGCGCCCAGCGCGGCGATCAGCGCGGGCACGATCGGCACATGCTGGCTCATCGCGCCGAAATAGACATAGTCGCCCGCCAAGCCCAGGCTGACCAGGCCCGCGGTCATCACGGCCAGCATGACCAGCAGCGCCAGGCGCTGTTCAAAGGCGGAAGCCAGCTCCTCGATGGCGAAAGCGACCCCGGCCAGCGGCGTGTTGAACGCCGCCGCCACCCCGGCCGCGCCCCCGGCGATGATCACCCCGGCACCGATCGGCACGCGCAGCCAGCGATGCACCGCGACCATGATTGCCGCGCTCAATTGCACGGTGGGCCCTTCACGGCCAACCGATGCCCCGCCCAGCAGCATGGCCAGGGTGCCGGCCACTTTGGCCAGCGCGGTGCGCAGCGACAGCAGCGGCGCCATGGCGGGATGGTGCGGCGCCTCGGCCGCGGCCATGACCTGGGGAATGCCCGAGCCACGCGCGGCGGGCCAGCGGTGCCGGGTGAGCCAGGTCACGCCCACGAAAATCGCCGGGGTCAGCACGATCGGTGCCAGCGGATAGGCGGTGACCAGGCGGGTGAACAGCGCCTGGGCGGCTTCCCCGGCGCGCGCGAAGAATATGGCGGCCAGGCCCAGCGCCAGCGCCCCGCCCAGCGCGGCCATGCGCGGTTGCAGGTTCCTGGCGGCGGCGAGCGGTTTTTCGAGGCGGGGGGCGGGCATGGCCATGGGCCTAGCGCGCATGGACCTGAATTTCGCCTGAAAAATGGGGGCTAGCCAGCGTGGATCTATCAGGAGCGAGTGCGGCGCCCGGTATTGGGTGGTTAGCCGCCGTTGCTCTTCGCGGAACAATGCGCGACACTCACTCATGCAAAACTCAACTACAGCTACAATGATCTCGGCAATCAACGCATATTTGGCGTTGTTGAACGAGAAGCCGGAAAAAGAAGCCTCCCGGCTCGCCAAACTGTGTGAGGTGCTCGACGCTCTTCCGGTCGAGTATCATCGTGCTCCGAATGTGGAGCCTGATACGTTAGACGTTTCAGCATCAGTTCCTTACGAGCCATTCGCTATTCGCGCATTAGCGTCATTCCCTGAACTTGGTCACTACGCGGTTGTCGATCCTTTGGAGGGAGTGGATCAGGAGGTTATTCTGGGCGATGCGATTGACGACCTTGCCGACATTGCCCGAGATTTGTCAGGCGTTCTTTTGCTGATCGAGAAGGGCGCGATAAACGACGCCATTTGGGATTTTCGCTTTGGCTACGAAACCCATTGGGGCGTCCATCTTCATCAGTTGAGGAGCTATCTGCACTCAATCATGCGCCGCTTTGGGTGAATGTCCACAAGTGAGCGTCAGTTGCCGTAGCCAACAAGCCTCGATCCGCGATCGAACCTCTCGATCGGAAACTTGCCAAGCGGCGCAAGCAGCGGTTCGATGTTGGCTCCCACTTCTAGCCACTCGATCGACCGGAGTTCCGTTGGGCCGAACTCTATTGTGTCCATATATGGCAGCGGGCAGGCAAGGCTTGGCGGAAATCGCATCCGTCTCGGCTCATCGACATCGATAAACTTCACCAGCATCTCGCGGACGCCAAGACCCGCTTCGGCAATCGCTCGGAACGCCTTCCGCCATTTGCTGTCCGACATATACGCTGCGGAAAATCCCGCCCTCGCCGCACGGCCTGCGGCGGCAGGATCAAGCTGGTTTGATCGGTCCATCACGCGAGCATGGCAAGCTACCGGAACGTCTGCAATCGGGAAGACGCTAAACCACTGGCAGTGGCCGGGTCTGGGCGATTGCCGACATATTTCGCTCGCGCATTGGCGCTGAGAGGCTCTTCAATCTCTGCGCCTCAGCGCCAATGCGTGAAACACTTTTCTCTATATCATTGGTATAAATATAAAATTCTATATAATCGCGACCCAAATACCGCAATCAGTCCAGCAGCATGACCGGGGCCTTGGGGTTCCAGCTCAGCCACACGGTCTCGCCCACGGGCTCAGCTTTGGGGCGGAGCGATCCACGCGAACAGCGCCCCGACCTGGTGACCAGCAATGTCCCAGTCTTCGTCGCGATCGATCGGAAACGTGGTGCGGGCCCAGCCAAATTTGGCTTCAGCGCCGCCAGACACTGGATAGATTGCGAGCGGTGCGGCAAGGCCCGGCGTTGTGGGGCGGTACTCGCCCATCAGCAGGCTGCCATCGTGATTGCGGATTTCGTTATAGGTACCTTGAACTTCGTTGTCTGAAAGAGACCAAGGATCGGTTTCATTTCCGTCAAGCCATCTTCCGCTACGCAACATGAAATCGTAATCGCTCAAAGGATCAAATTGCTCTAGGCAAGAATTTTTAGGAAAATTGGCCATCCATGCATCAAATTGTTCGCTTGTACGCATTATGCTTGGGCGGCCGCTCGTGAAAGCGATCGGAACCACATTGCCACTGCATTTTCCGTTTTTGTTCAAACGATATGTGCGCGCGCCTGGGTTTAACGGGCGTGAGATATTCTGCGTGTCCTTGAGCGATAATGCCGGCTGACGGCCAGTCGTATTTATTGTAACGGATTTAATGCGATCATCGCTCAGTAGCCAAAGACAGTCCGCGTTGCATTCAAGCGCGTTGCTGACAACCTGAGAGCCGCCATAAATCCAGTCGAAATTCTCTGTTTCCAACATTACGTTGCCGCCCAGCGCTATTTTGGCAGAAGGCTGGATGTTGTTGCTGAGATAGGGTGCGATTCGTTCGTTGGCGCTGGAGCGTGACGATTGCGGCAGTAGCCAGAGCCCGGTTACCGCCACCGCGATTGAAACCATCAACGTAAATATAAATGCGCGGATAGAGACAGTTTTATCTTCCGCGAAAAATCGCATCAAACCGACCGAAGGCAAAAAGACCGCCAAAAAGGCCAATAGCCACAGCGCCACTGTCGGAGCAACGAGCAGAGCAACGCCCGGTAGCACACCTAGGAACAGTCCAAGCGTTACCGATCCATGAATTCCTATGGCTATAGCGGCCAATAATGTGCTGCTGGCGAGCGCAGACAAAGTGATGATGGTAAAATTACGGGCAATAGCCATTTTCCAAAAATGCCAGGTTGTAATTTAGATTTTGTAAATTCCCTTCGTACAGCGAAAACCAAGGCCGTGGTTGCTGGACTCATCAGCCGACTGGTAAATACCGACTGCCGGAGAAATCGTGACTCGCCAGTCCGTCCACCCCACCTAAACGGCGTGGATAAATCAGGAGCGAGTGTGGCGCCCGGTATTGGTGGGGAAGTTGCCTTTGTCATTTCGAACTTCGTCATTCCCGCGAAGGCGGGAATCCAGTTGCGGGGTGGCGTCAAAAACTGGGCGGCTGTCCTTCTCGCGCAGCAGTCACTGGATTCCCGCCGTCGCGGGAATGACGAGGGAATGGGCTGGAAGCGGTGGAACGCTGCCGTTTGCGCAGCCACGACGCCCTGGTGCATGGTATCAAGCTGGACCCCGGACTTGATCCGGGGCCCCGCTATGACGGCGAGATCATCTACCAGTGGCTGCCACGAAAAAGGGCGAGCCCTGCGGCCCGCCCTTTCTCTTTTTCGTCGGGAAGAACCCGAAGAAGATTACTTGATTTCGACGGTGCCGCCGGCTTCTTCGATCTTCTTCTTGATTTCTTCGGCTTCAGCCTTCGACACGCCTTCCTTGACGGCCTTGGGAGCGCCTTCGACCAGGGCCTTGGCTTCGGTCAGGCCGAGCGAGGTGATCGCGCGGACTTCCTTGATGACCTGGATCTTCTTGCCGCCGTCGCCGGTCAGGATGACGTCGAATTCGGTCTTTTCTTCAGCAGCGGGAGCTGCTTCACCGGCGGGGGCAGCGGCCACGGCCACGGCAGCAGCGGCGCTCACGCCCCATGCTTCTTCCAGAGCCTTGGCAAGGTCGGCAGCTTCGAGAACGGTGAGCTGCGACAGTTCTTCAACGAGCTTGGCGATATCGGCCATGATGTTTCACTCCGTTAATATGTGGCGCCCGGATGCCGCACGGTGCGGCACGCTCGGGCAGAAGTCGTTTGAACCGGCTCAGGCCGCGTCCTTCTCGGCATAGGCGTTGAAGACGCGCGCCAGCTTCGCCGCCGGAGCGGTGGTGAGCTGGGCGATCTTCGTGGCCGGAGCCTGGACGAGACCGATAAGCTTGGCACGCAGTTCATCGAGCGAGGGCATCGTGGCCAGGGCCTTGACACCATCGGGGCTGAGAACCTGCGAACCCATCCCGCCACCGACGATTTCGATCTTGTCGGTGGTCTTGGCGAACTCGACGATCACCTTGGCGGCGGCGACGGGATCAGCCGAGGCAGCGATGGCGGTCGGCCCGGTGAAGAAATCACCAATGCCTTCGTAATCGGTGCCCTGGATGGCAAGCTTGGCAAGACGGTTCTTCGCAACCTTGTAGGTCGCACCGGCCTCGCGGATCTTCGTGCGCAGGGCGGTGGACTGGGCCACCGTCATGCCGAGGTTGCGGGTGACGACCACCGCGCCGGCCTCGGAGAAGACCTCGTTGAGGAAAGCGACCGATTCGGCTTTTTGCGAACGATCCATGCCTTACTCCTTCACAATGGCCGCGCGAGGGGCGAGCCCCCGTGCAGCCGGCTACGTTTGTCCCGGGCCGCAAGCGACCTGGGGCGAGTCCGTTCGACAAGGGAAGGAGGTTGCGCGGGGGGCAAAGCCACCGCGGTGGGCGCCACGATCCGAAAACGGAGCGCGCGGCCGTGAAATCTCTTTTCCCCGCCTAGGTCGGAAATTAAGCCTGGCAGCCAGGCACCGACGGTCTCGGACGGATGAGCGACAGGCAAAGCCGTCGTTCGGGTGCGGCCCCTAGCAGATGCGGGCAGGGAGTCAAGCCGTGCCGGGACGGCGCGGCGCGCGGCCAAGCCGTCGGTTATGCCGGGGCGGTGGCGGTTCCGGCATAACCAGCGCGCGCGGCCGGACCGGTGGCGGCAGGTGCGGCCTTGACCACGCAGCAGTTCCGCCCCGCGCTCTTGGCCTGGTACAGCGCCTGGTCGGCGCGGCGCAGCGCGGGATCGAGCGTGGTTTCGCCCAGGCCCACGCCCGAGACGCCAAAGCTGGCCGTGACCGGAAAATCGCGGCCAAGCAGGCGTTGTGCGCGCAGGGCAAAATCGCGCCGCACCGATTCGGCCAGATCGGCGGCGGCATTGGCCGCGCCGCCACTGCCGAGCGCGCCCTGGGGCAGGTAGATCACGAATTCCTCTCCGCCAAAGCGGGCGGCAAAGGCGCGGGCGGGCAGGTGCGCATCGACCGCGGCAGCCATCTGCGCGATCACTTCGTCGCCACGGTGGTGGCCAAAGCGATCGTTGACGGCCTTGAAGTGGTCGATGTCGCACACGATCACCGCGGCGCCGGCGCGCTCGTGGCTGCTGCGCCCGGCCAGCGCTTCGTCAAAGCCGCGACGGTTGAGCAGCCCCGTCAGCGGATCGCAGATCGCCCAGTCGCGATAGCGCATGAGCACGCCGATCATGACCGAGGCGAGCGCCGCCATGGCGAACGCCACCCCGATGAGAGAGCCGGTGACCTGGTACCAGAAGGCATAGGCCGTGACGGGGAAATTGGCGATGCCGCCACTGGCCAGCCAGCGAATGGCGATCACGCGCAGCGTGCAATCGGTCACCACCACCCAACTCATCGCAACCAGGGCGCGATCGCCGCTGCGCCGGGTGCGTCCGCGGGCAAGCAGCAGCGGCACGGCCAGCAGCAGCGCGCAGCCCACGTCGGACGCCACCAGGTGCAGGCGCAGGCTGTCGGCAGCCACACCCCAGGCGCTCGCCGCCGTGCTGCCCACGGCAATCGCGGCGCGCAACGCCATGTGGTTGCGGCGCAGGCCGAAATGTTCGCACAGGGCCTGGCCGAAACAGAAGAACGCCGCGGCAAACACGGCGGTGGCGGCAATCGCGCGCCCTTCCACCGGCATCAGCAGGGCCAGTGCCGGCATGGCAAAGCCACTGGCGCTGCAGAGAAAGCCGCCCGCCCACCAGCCGGCGCTGGACACCCGCCAGCGGCCGGCCAGCACGGCGGCAACGCCGAAGGCAACCTGCATGACCGGCAAGATGAAGGCGAATCTGTCGTTCATGAATCCGGCAAGCGAGAGGGGGGCTTGCGCAGGCTTTGCTGCACGCGCGTCCTGCCTATGGGATCAGGGTAAACAGAACGCAAACGGCTGGCCTGCCCGAACGATGATTTTAGCGCTAAAATGGGGGTTCTTTAGAATTAATTACAGTTGGCCGGCGCGCAGGCGGCGCAAGTGTGGCGCGCCCCTTTGACTTTGCCCGGGCCAAAGCCTATATGGCGATGCAACACCTGCTGCTTCGAGCAAGACTTTCCCATGCGCGGGGGAAGGTTCACGGAAGGAGGCAGCGGGCATCGGCATGACGCGAAGGCTGCGGGCCATGGGTATCCGGACAAGGGTTCCCTGGGCAACGTGGCCTCTTTTGCGTTCATGCCGTGCCAATCGCCGCGCATGGCAGAATTTCCGCCGGTCTGCACCGGCCCGACTTAGCAAAGAGGCATAAACCTCCCATGGCAACCAAGGCTCCAGCCCGCGCCGGCCTGAAGAAGCGCATCCGCAAGATCTTCGGCGACATCCACGAAGTGGTGCAGATGCCGAACCTGATCGAGGTTCAGCGCGAATCGTACGAGCAGTTCCTGCGCTCCGATCCGGCCACGGGCTATGTCTCGGGCCTGGAAAAGACGCTGCGTTCGGTGTTCCCGATCCAGGATTTCGCCGGCACGGCCAGCCTCGATATCAAGGAGCGCGACGGCTATGTGCTGGAAGCGCCCAAGTACGACGTGAACGAATGCCGCCAGCGCGGCATCACGTATGCTGCGCCGATGAAGGTGACGCTCAAGCTCGCGACGTTCGAAGTGGACGCCGAAACCGAGACCAAGAGCCTCATCGATATCAAGGAGCAGGACGTCTACATGGGCGATATCCCGCTCATGACCGACAACGGCACCTTCATCATCAACGGCACCGAGCGCGTGATCGTGTCGCAGATGCACCGTTCGCCGGGCGTGCTGTTCGACCATGACCGCGGCAAGACGCACTCTTCGGGCAAGTACCTGTTTGCCGCGCGCGTCATTCCCTATCGCGGCTCGTGGCTCGATTTCGAATTCGACGCCAAGGACATCGTCAACGTGCGTATCGACCGCAAGCGCAAGCTGCCGGTCACCGCGCTGCTCTATGCCCTGGGCCTCAATGGCGAGCAGATCCTCGACCACTTCTACAACAAGGTCACCTGGGTGCGCGCCGAAGGCGGCTGGAAGGTGCCTTTCGTGCTCGACCAGTGGCGCGGCGCCAAGCCCACGTTCGACATCGTCGATGCTGCCTCGGGCGAAGTGGTGTTCCCGGCCGGCCAGAAGATCAGCCCCCGCGCTGCCAACAAGGCGGCCAAGGACGGCTTGCAGTCGCTGCTGATCCCGACCGAGGAAATCTTCGGTCGCTATGCCGCCAAGGACCTGATCGACGAAGCGACCGGCCGCATCTGGATCGAAGCCGGCGATGAAGTGGCGCCGGAAAACCTCGACGTGCTCGACCGCGCCGGGGTGGACCAGCTCGACCTGCTCGACATCGACCACGTCAGCACCGGCCCGTGGATCCGCAACACGATGAAGGCCGACAAGGCCGAAGATCGCGACCACGCCCTGGCCGACATCTATCGCGTGATGCGCCCCGGTGAACCGCCGACGCGCGAAACCGCCGAAGCCCTGTTCGACGGCCTGTTCTTCGACGCCGACCGCTACGACCTTTCGGCCGTGGGCCGCGTCAAGCTGAACATGCGCCTGGGCCTGGACTGCCCCGACACGATCACCACCCTGCGCACCGAGGACATCCTCGCCGTGGTCAAGGAACTGGTGAACCTCAAGGACGGCAAGGGCGAAGTCGACGACATCGACAACCTCGGCAACCGTCGCGTGCGTTCGGTGGGCGAGCTGCTGGAAAACCAGTACCGCGTCGGCCTGCTGCGCATGGAACGCGCGGTCAAGGAACGCATGAGCTCGGTCGACGTGTCGACCGTGATGCCCAACGATCTGATCAACGCCAAGCCGGCGGTGGCCGCGGTGCGTGAATTCTTCGGCTCGTCGCAGCTGTCGCAGTTCATGGACCAGACCAACCCGCTGTCGGAAGTGACGCACAAGCGCCGCGTCTCGGCCCTCGGGCCGGGCGGTCTGACGCGCGAACGCGCCGGCTTCGAAGTGCGCGACGTTCACCCCACGCACTATGGCCGCATCTGCCCGATCGAAACGCCCGAAGGGCCGAACATCGGCCTGATCAACTCGCTCTCGACCTTTGCCCGCGTCAACAAGTACGGCTTCATCGAAACGCCGTACCGCAAGGTGCTGGACGGCAAGGTTTCGTCCGAAGTGGTCTACCTTTCGGCCATGGAAGAGCAGAAGCACACGGTGGCGCAGGCTTCGGCCGAAATCACCGGCGACGGCTCGTTCGTGGAAGAACTGGTTTCGGCCCGCCAGAACGGCGAATTCGTGATGGCGCCGCGTGAAACCGTGACGCTGATGGACGTCAGCCCCAAGCAGCTCGTCTCGGTGGCCGCCTCGCTCATTCCGTTCCTGGAAAACGACGACGCCAACCGCGCGCTGATGGGCTCGAACATGCAGCGCCAGGCGGTGCCGCTGGTCAAGGCCGACGCGCCGTTCGTGGGCACCGGCATGGAAGAAACCGTGGCGCGCGATTCGGGCGCCGCGATCGCCGCGCTGCGCGGCGGGATCGTCGACCAGGTGGACGCGACGCGTATCGTGATCCGCGTGACCGGCGATGTCGAACCCGGCAAGTCGGGCGTGGACATCTACACCCTGCAGAAGTTCGAGCGCTCCAACCAGTCGACCTGCATCAACCAGCGCCCGCTGGTGAGCGTGGGCGATATCGTCGAAAAGGGCGATATCCTGGCTGACGGCCCCTCGACCGAGTTCGGCGAACTGGCCCTCGGGCGCAACGTGCTCGTCGCGTTCATGCCCTGGAACGGCTACAACTACGAAGACTCGATCCTGATCAGCGAGCGCATCGTCAAGGAAGACGTCTTCACCTCGATCCACATCGAGGAGTTCGAAGTCATGGCCCGCGACACCAAGCTTGGGCCCGAAGACATCACCCGCGACATTCCCAACGTCGGCGAGGAAGCGCTGCGCAACCTCGACGAAGCGGGCATCGTCTACGTGGGCGCCGAAGTGCACCCCGGTGACATCCTCGTCGGCAAGATCACGCCCAAGGGCGAATCCCCGATGACGCCGGAAGAAAAGCTGCTTCGCGCGATCTTCGGCGAGAAGGCGTCTGACGTGCGCGATACCTCGCTGCGCCTGCCGCCGGGCGTTTCGGGCACGATCGTGGACGTGCGCACGTTCAACCGCCACGGCATCGAGATCGACGACCGTACCCGCGCCATCCAGAACGAGGAAATCGAACGCCTCGCCAAGGACCGCGAAGACGAGCGCGCGATTTTGAACCGTGCGACCTTCAACCGCCTCAAGGACATGCTGCTGGGCCAGGTGGCCACCGCCGCGCCCAAGGGCATCAAGAAGGGCGTCGAGATCGACGAGCAGATCCTGGCCGACGTGGAACGCCACGAATGGTGGAAGTTCGCCGTGGCCGACGATCTGCGCCAGCAGCAGCTCGAAGCGACCAAGGGCCAGTACGACACCGCGATCAAGGCGATCCAGGAGAAGTTCGAGGACCGCAAGGAAAAGCTGGAGCGCGGCGACGAACTGGCGCCGGGCGTGCTCAAGATGGTCAAGGTCTTCGTCGCGGTGAAGCGCAAGCTGCAGCCGGGCGACAAGATGGCCGGCCGCCATGGCAACAAGGGCATCATCAGCCGCATCCTGCCCCAGGAAGACATGCCCTTCCTGGAAGACGGCACCCCGGTCGATTTCGTGCTCAACCCGCTGGGCGTGCCTTCGCGCATGAACGTCGGGCAGATCTTCGAAACCCACCTGGGCTGGGCCGCGCGCGGCCTGGGCCACAAGATCGGGGCGGCGCTTGACGCCTGGCGCGAAGCCAATCCCGATCCGCAGGCCGGTGAGCCGCCCGAAGCGGTGCGCGAACTGCTGCTCGACATCTATGGCGACAACTACGTCGAAGAGATCAAGGCACGCAGCGACAGCGAAATCGTCGAACTGGCCCAGAACGTGCGCAACGGCGTGCCGATGGGATCGCCGGTGTTCGACGGCGCCGTGGAAGCCGACGTGACCGCCATGCTGCGCAAGGCCGGGCTGGATGAATCCGGCCAGGTGACGCTGTATGACGGCCGCACCGGCGAAGCCTTCGACCGCAAGGTCACCGTAGGCTGCAAGTACGTGCTCAAGCTGCACCACCTGGTGGACGACAAGATCCACGCCCGTTCGATCGGCCCCTACAGCCTCGTCACCCAGCAGCCGCTGGGCGGCAAGGCCCAGTTCGGTGGCCAGCGCTTCGGGGAAATGGAGGTCTGGGCGCTCCAGGCCTATGGCGCGGCCTACACGCTGCAGGAAATGCTCACGGTCAAGTCCGACGACGTTGTCGGCCGTACCAAGGTCTATGAAGCGATCGTCAAGGGTGACGATACGTTCGAGGCCGGCATTCCCGAAAGCTTCAACGTGCTGGTCAAGGAAATGCGCAGCCTGGGTCTCAACGTCGAACTCTCGTCGCTCGACGACGAAGGCGACGAGGACGGCCTGGCCGAGGCAGCCGAATAAGCCGGTTTGGCGCGGCGGCGGGGTTTGCATCCCCCGCTGCCGCCGCCCCGGCTAGCCGCATGCACAGGATTTCCCTCCCAGTGAGGATCACGCAATGAACGACCTGACCAAATTCACCAACCAGCTGCCCAAGCCCGAAACGTTCGACCAGATCCAGATCGGCCTGGCCTCGCCCGAGCGCATCCGCAGCTGGTCCTTCGGCGAAATCAAGAAGCCCGAAACGATCAACTACCGCACGTTCAAGCCCGAGCGTGACGGCCTGTTCTGCGCCCGCATCTTCGGCCCCGTGAAGGACTACGAGTGCCTGTGCGGCAAGTACAAGCGCATGAAGTACAAGGGTGTCGTCTGCGAAAAGTGCGGCGTGGAAGTGACCGTGACCAAGGTGCGCCGCGAGCGCATGGGCCACATCGAACTGGCCGCCCCGGTTGCGCACATCTGGTTCCTCAAGTCGCTGCCCTCGCGCATCGGCCTGCTGCTCGACATGCAGCTCAAGCAGCTCGAACGCATCCTCTACTTCGAAAGCTACGTGGTCATCGAGCCGGGCATCACCCCGCTTGAACGCTACCAGCTGCTGACCGAAGACGAACTGCTCGATGCGCAGGACGAATATGGCGAAGACGCCTTTTCGGCCGGCATCGGCGCCGAGGCGGTCAAGCACATGCTCATGGACCTCGACATGGTCCAGGAGCGCGAAGACCTGCTCAAGGAACTCGCCGAGACCAAGTCGGAACTCAAGCCCAAGAAGATCATCAAGCGCCTCAAGGTGGTGGAATCGTTCATCGATTCCGGCAACCGCCCGGAATGGATGATCCTCGACGTGGTGCCGGTCATTCCGCCCGAACTGCGCCCGCTGGTGCCGCTCGACGGTGGCCGCTTCGCCACCTCGGACCTGAACGACCTCTATCGCCGCGTGATCAACCGCAACAACCGGTTGAAGCGCCTGATCGAGCTGCGCGCGCCCGACATCATCGTGCGCAACGAAAAGCGCATGCTGCAGGAAGCGGTCGACGCGCTGTTCGACAACGGCCGCCGTGGCCGCGTGATCACCGGCGCCAACAAGCGTCCGCTCAAGTCGCTGTCCGACATGCTCAAGGGCAAGCAGGGCCGCTTCCGCCAGAACCTGCTTGGCAAGCGCGTCGACTATTCGGGCCGTTCGGTCATCGTGACCGGGCCGGAACTCAAGCTGCACCAGTGCGGCCTGCCCAAGAAGATGGCGCTCGAGCTGTTCAAGCCGTTCATCTACGCGCGGCTTGATGCCAAGGGTCTGTCGATGACCCTGAAGCAGGCCAAGAAGTGGGTGGAAAAGGAACGCAAGGAAGTCTGGGACATCCTGGACGAAGTGATCCGCGAACACCCGGTCATGCTCAACCGTGCGCCCACGCTGCACCGTCTGGGCATCCAGGCCTTCGAACCCGTGCTGATCGAAGGCAAGGCGATCCAGCTGCACCCGCTCGTCTGCTCGGCCTTCAACGCCGACTTCGACGGGGACCAGATGGCCGTCCACGTGCCGCTTTCGCTGGAAGCCCAGCTCGAAGCGCGCGTGCTGATGATGTCGACCAACAACATCCTCTCGCCCGCCAACGGCAAGCCGATCATCGTGCCTTCGCAGGACATGGTGCTGGGCCTCTATTACCTGTCGATGGACCGCAAGGGCGAGCCGGGCGAAGGCATGCTGCTGGCCGACATGGCCGAAGTGCACCAGGCGCTGTTCGCTGGCGCGGTCACCATGCACACCAAGATCGTGGCGCGCGTGCCGCAGACCGACGAGAACGGAAAGACCTATCTCAAGCGGTATGAAACCACGCCGGGCCGCATGCTGATCGGCGAGTGCCTGCCCAAGAGCCACACGGTGCCCTTCGAGCTGGTCAACCGCCTGCTCACCAAGAAGGAAATCGCCGACGTCATCGATCAGGTCTATCGCCACACCGGCCAGAAGGAGACGGTCCTTTTCGCCGACGCGATCATGAGCCTGGGCTTCCGCAACGCGTTCAAGGCGGGCATCTCGTTCGGCAAGGACGACATGATCATCCCCGCCACCAAGGACGCCTTCGTGGCCGAGACCAAGGAACTGGTCGCGGACTATGAGCAGCAGTACCAGGACGGCCTGATCACCCAGCAGGAAAAGTACAACAAGGTGATCGACGCCTGGAGCCGTTGCGGCGACCAGGTGGCCAACGCCATGATGGACGAGATTCGCGCCACGCCGAGCGACGAGCACGGCCGTGAAAAGCCGATCAACTCGATCTACATGATGAGCCACTCGGGCGCGCGTGGTTCGCCAACCCAGATGAAGCAGCTGGCGGGTATGCGCGGGCTGATGGCCAAGCCTTCGGGCGAGATCATCGAAACCCCGATCATCTCGAACTTCAAGGAAGGTCTGACCGTCCTTGAATACTTCAACTCGACCCACGGCGCGCGTAAGGGCCTGGCCGATACCGCGCTCAAGACGGCGAACTCGGGTTACCTGACCCGCCGTCTGGTCGATGTGTCGCAGGACTGCGTGGTGACGGTGAACGATTGCGGCACCGAGCGGGCGCTGGAAATGCGCGCGATCGTGCAGGGCGGTTCGACCATCGCTTCGCTGGGCGAACGTATCCTGGGCCGCACCCTGGCCGAGGACATGATCGAGGCCAAGACCGGCAAGGTGATCTGCGAAAAGGGCACGCTGCTGGATGAAGCCGCCGTGGCGCGCATCGAAGCGGCCGGCGTGCAATCGGCCCGTATCCGTTCGCCGCTGATCTGCGAAGCGCCCCAGGGCGTGTGCGGCACCTGCTATGGCCGCGACCTGGCGCGCGGTACGCCGGTGAACATCGGTGAAGCGGTCGGCGTCATTGCCGCCCAGTCGATCGGTGAACCCGGCACGCAGCTGACCATGCGCACGTTCCACATCGGGGGTGCCGCGCAGGTGAACGAACAGTCGCACCTGGAATCGATCTGCGACGGTACCGTGCACTATCGCGACATCCCGACGATCACCGACAGCCGCAATCGCCGCCTGTCGCTGGCGCGCAACGGTGAAATCGTGATCATGGACACCGACGGCCGCGAACGCGCCATGCACCGCGTGCCCTATGGTACCCACCTGCTGCACGAAAACGGTGCGACGGTGGCCCAGGGCCAGCGCCTGGCCGAGTGGGACCCGTTCACCCTGCCGGTGATCACGGAAAAGCCCGGTATCGTGCGCTACCAGGACCTGATCGACGGCCGCACCCTGACGGAACAGGTCGACGAAGCGACGGGTATCGCCCAGCGCGTCGTCACCGAAAACCGTGCCGGTGGCCGCGCGAAGAAGGAAGACCTGCGTCCGCGCCTGACCCTGCTCGACGATGCCTCGGGTGAATCCGCGCGCTACATGATGGCGCCGGGCACCACCCTGTCGGTGGAAGACGGCCAGGAAGTCCAGGCCGGTGACGTGCTGGCCCGTGCCAGCCGCGAAGCCGCCAAGACGCGCGACATCACCGGTGGTCTGCCGCGCGTGGCCGAGCTGTTCGAAGCGCGCAAGCCCAAGGACAACGCGATCATCGCCAAGATCTCGGGCCGGATCGAGTTCATTCGCGACTACAAGGCCAAGCGCAAGATCGCGATCATCCCGGAAGAGGGCGAACCGGTCGAGTACCTGATCCCCAAGTCCAAGGTGATCGACGTCCAGGAAGGCGACTACGTCAAGAAGGGCGACAACCTGATCTCGGGTTCGCCCGATCCGCACGACATCCTGGAGGTTCTCGGCGTCGAGGCCCTGGCGGAATACCTCGTGGCGGAAATCCAGGAAGTCTACCGCTTGCAGGGCGTGAAGATCAACGACAAGCACATCGAGGTGATCGTTCGCCAGATGCTGCAGAAGGTGGAAATCACCGATGGCGGTGACACCACCCTGCTGCCGGGCGAGCAGGTTGACCTTGAGGAAATGAACGAAACCAACGCCAAGCTGCCGGGGGGCTCGCGCTTCGCGGAAGGCAAGCCGGTGCTGCTGGGCATCACCAAGGCTTCGCTGCAGACGCGTTCGTTCATCTCTGCCGCGTCGTTCCAGGAAACCACCCGCGTGCTCACGCAGGCGGCGGTCGAAGGGAAGCGCGACAGCCTGATCGGCCTCAAGGAAAACGTGATCGTCGGCCGGCTCATCCCCGCCGGTACCGGCGCTGGCATGAACCGCATGCGCGTGGCGGCCAACAGCCGCGACGCTGCCCTGCGCGCTGCCAACCGCCGCCTTCAGGAAGCCCTGATCGCGCCGCGCACGGCCGCCGAAGAGCATGCCGCCGAACTGGCCCAAGGCCCCGAAGCGGCGATCGGCAACGATCCGCTGGCGGCTGTCGAGGGTGAAACCCACGGCACCGATGCCGATGCGGCCGATTACCTGATCAAGGGCGACGAGGACTGATCCTCGACGCCCCGACCGGGTGATATCGTACAACGAAAACCCCGCCGGGCGACCGGCGGGGTTTTTCGTTTGCGGGTGGTGGGTAAGGTTTCGCCCCTCCGTCAGGCCTGCGGCCTGCCACTTCTCCGCCAAGCTGGGAGGACCTGCCAGATCCTCCCCATGCAATGGGGAGGGGTACCGCCCGCGCAGCGGGTGGTGGAGGGGGCAATGGCGGAGGGGCCTGTATTCAGGCCGAAGTGCGCACCGCGATCAGGCTGTCGGGCACGGCGGCGGCGGCATTGGCGCCGCGCGGGGCAAAGCGGCCCTCCACGCGGGCGCCCTGTTCGATGGTAAGCGTGTCATAGCCCACGTCACCCACGATGCGGGCGGTGCGGGTAATGACCAGGTCGGCCACGCTCACCGCGCCGTTGACCGTGCCGGCCAGGCGGGCGTTGCGCGCGGTGATGGCGCCGGTGATCACGCTGCTTTCGCCCTGGACCAGCGCGGCGCAGGCCACGTCGCCTTCGATCTTGCCGTCGATGTGCAGGTCGGCCTCGGCGGTGATGTCGCCGCGCACGGCCAGATCTGCGCCGAGCACCGAGAAAGTGGCCGGTGCCCGATCAGGGGTGGTCATGGCCGGCTTCTTTGAAAACATCGGGTAGAGTCTCCAGGAAGGGGCGCGGATCGACCGGGCGATCGGCGATGCGCACTTCGAAATGCAGATGCGGGCCGGTGGAGCGGCCGGTGCTACCGATCTTGCCGATTTCCACGCCGGGGCCCACGCGCTGGCCGGGCCGAGCCTCGATGCGTGACATGTGGGCATAGCGCGTGACCAGGCCCTGGCCATGGTCCACTTCCACGCAATTGCCATAGCCGGAGCGGACGCCGGCAAAGCTGACCACGCCTTGGGCGGCGGCATAGATCGGCGCGCCGATCGGGCCCTTGAAATCGAGGCCGGGATGGAACGCGCCACCGCCGGTGAAGGGATCGGCGCGATAGCCAAAGCCGCTGGAAATATAGTCGGCACTGGCGGGCAGGGCATGGGGCAGGCGCGCCAGCCCCTGTTCCAGCGCGGACAGGCGCGTCATGGCCTGGCCCAGGCGGGCAAGCGCAGGATCATCCTGGCCGAGCGCGATCAGCGGGCCGCCCATGGCGCGGCGATTGGCCAGCCGCAAGGGCGCCACTTGCGCCGGGTTGAGACCGACGCGGCGGATGGCGGTTTCGGCCTGCGTGGCGCGGGCATCGGCATAGCGCGTGAGCGCCGCCACGAAGGCCGCCTGCCGCCCGGCAAGGCGCGAGAGCGTGGCGGCTTCGGGCGCGCCATTGAGCGACAAGGGCTTGCCGTCGGTGGCGCTGGCCTCGGCCGGCGGCAGATCGCCCAGCTGGCCCTTGACCATGGTTTCGATCATGTCCTGCCGGCGCTGCAGGTCTTGCAGCGCGCCGGCCACGCCGCCCTTGGTGCGGGCCATGTGCTGTTCGGCCTGGGTCACGGCGGCTTCGCGCTGGCGCAGGGCAGCAAGATCGCGCTGGGCAAGAACCTGGCCGACCAGCATGGCGATCATCACCCCCAGCCACACCAGCAAGGCCAGCGCCACGCCCGCCGCCACGCGCATCTGCAGGCGGCCGGACAGGCGGATGAAGCGCACTTGGCCGTGCGCGCGCATGAAGAACTCGCGATCGGGAAACCAGCCGCGTACCTGCGCCGGCGCAGCCGCCAGGCGCGCGCGGAGGCGGCGCAGGCGGGTGCCGGGCGTGGCGCCGGCCGCAGGGGCGGGACCCACGCGGCGCGCGGTTTCGGATTTGGCAGACGGCAAGATTTCCAGCGACCCCGCAAGACAAGACGTGTTGACGACCCCTGGGGCGCGGCGCTTATCGAGCGGGAACCCGGGAGTCGAATCCGCAGGCGCCAGGCCGGGGCGGGCCGTGCCTGGGTGGCGATGAATCGTTTGCAATGCCCCGCGCGCCCGTGACAGCGCGGGCCAGCAATGGTAAGCCCCGCGCCACTATGTCGACCAAGCCCCAGGAAATCGCCCTCGAGTCTCCCGAGCAGCTGGTGGAGCGCCTTGCCCGCGCTGGCCGTGCTGCGCAGCGTGAACTGGCGCGCATGCCGGCGCCGGCCAAGGAAGCCGCGCTCAAGCTGGCCGCCGATGCGCTGCGCCGCGCCGCGCCGGAAATCCTGGCGGCCAATGCCATCGACATGGCCAATGGCGTCACCCGCGGGTTGACCGCGGCGCTGCTCGACCGGCTCAAGCTGGACGAAGGCCGCGTGGCCGCCATGGCCGATGCCGTGGCGCAAGTGGCCAGCCTGGCCGACCCCGTAGGCCAGGAAATCGACCGCGTTACCCGCCCCAACGGCATGATCCTGTCGCGCGTGCGCGTGCCGATCGGGCTGATCGGGATCATCTACGAAAGCCGCCCCAACGTGACGGCCGATGCTGCCGCGCTCTGCGTGCGTTCGGGCAATGCCGCCTTGCTGCGCGGCGGCAGCGAAGCGGTCCACTCCAATCGCGCGATCCACGCCGCCCTGGTGGCGGGCCTGGTCGAAGGCGGCGTGCCGGCCGAGGTGGTGCAACTGATGCCCACCCAGGATCGCGCTGCCGTTGGCGCCATGCTGACCGCTGCGGGCCTGATCGACATGATCGTGCCGCGCGGCGGCAAGAGCCTGGTGGCCCGCGTGCAAGCCGATGCCCGTGTTCCCGTGCTGGCGCACCTTGACGGCATTTGCCACACCTTCGTCCATGCCGGCGCCGACCGGGCGATGGCCGAAGCGATCGTGCTCAATGCCAAGATGCGCCGCACCGGCATCTGCGGGGCGATGGAAACCCTACTGATCGACGCGACTTATCCCGCCGCGGCCGCGCTCGTCACCCCGCTGATCGAGGCCGGCTGCGAAGTGCGCGGCGATGCCCGCGCCCGCGCGATCGATCCGCGCATCGTGCCCGCGGCCGACAACGACTGGGACACCGAATACCTCGATGCGGTGTTGTCGGTGGCTGTGGTCGATGGGTTGGACGCCGCGCTGGCGCATATCGCGCGCCATTCCTCTGGCCACACCGACGCGATCGTGACGGCCGATGCCGATGCGGCCGCGCGCTTCCTGGCCGAAGTGGACAGCGCCATCGTGATGCACAACGCCTCCAGCCAGTTTGCCGATGGCGGCGAATTCGGGCTGGGCGCGGAAATCGGCATTGCCACCGGGCGGCTGCACGCACGCGGCCCGGTCGCGCTGGAAGGGCTGACCACGTACAAGTGGCTGGTCCACGGCAGCGGGCAGGTTCGCCCCTGAAACACGGCTTGCCCCGGCTGACCGGCCTTTTGGGCGGCAGCTTCAACCCGGCGCACGGCGGCCATCGCCGGGTGAGCCTGTTTGCGCGCGCGGCGCTGGGGCTGGACGAAGTGTGGTGGCTGGTTTCGCCGGGCAATGTGCTCAAGCCCGCCCAGGGCATGGCGCCTTTGCCCGCGCGGGTCGTCTCGGCCCGGCGACAGGCCCGCCGGGCGCCGATTCGGGTGACCGCGATCGAGCGCGAACTGGGCACCCGGTTTACCGTCGATACGCTGCGCGCGCTGGTGCGCCGCTATCCGCGCCGACGCTTTATCTGGTTGATGGGAAGCGATAATCTTGCCCAGTTCCACCGCTGGCGGGACTGGCGCGGGATCGCCCGCACCATGCCGATTGCGGTTATCGCGCGTCCGGGCTATGATGGCGCTGCGATGGCGAGCCCCGCCATGGTATGGCTGCGCCGATGGCGCCGGCGGTGCAGGCAGGAAAGTGATGGCGCTCTTTGGTCCGTTTGTGGGCCAGCAGGGGGTGCCGCCCTGAACGCCAGTATCCCGCACGATCCGATGCCTCGCGCCCCAGCGCTTGTCATCCTGCGGTTCGATCCCGATCCCCGCTCCGCCACGGCCTTGCGCCAGGCAGAGCCCGATTGGGCCGACCACGTTTCCGCAAACGGCCTGCGCGATGATGTGACTCATACTCGCATCGCGCAAATGCCCGGCGGAAGGAGCGGACACTGAGCGTCCTGGCTGCCATCCCTGCTTTCCGGCACGCCTGTCCGGTACTTCGGCTTTCCCGCCGCGCGCCCTGGCGCAAGGCGGTTTTGTCGTTGGATCGCAATGGGCGACCGGGCGTTGCGAACATAGCCATCTTTCAACCGGAGTTCACCGCAATCCAATGACCAGTGCCCAACCCCAGCCGGCAGATGCCGGCGCCGCTGTCTCGGCCCCTTCTGTCGGCGTGCCTGCCAGCCTGTTCGACCTTGTCCTGCAATCGCTGGATGATGACCAGGCCCAGGACGTGGTGTCGATCCCCCTGGAAGGCAAAAGCTCGATCGCCGATTACATGGTGATCGGATCGGGTCGCTCCACCCGCCAGGTCGCTGCCATGGCGCAGAAGCTGGCCGAGCGCATCAAGCACGCCGGTTATGGCCACGTGCGCATCGAAGGCCTGCCCGCCGCCGATTGGGTGCTGATCGATGCCGGTGACGTGGTCGTTCACCTGTTCCGCCCCGAAGTGCGCAGCTTCTATAACCTGGAGCGCATGTGGGGCTTCGGCGACGCCGGCTCTGCCTGATGATCTCTTCCCCCTCCTCGTCAGGGGAGGGGGCCAGGGGGTGGCGGAAGCCCAGCCCAACGCCAGACACGGACATCCATGCTCCTCCACATCATCGCCCGGGGAAAGATCGGCCGCTCGCCAGAGGCGGAACTGGTCGATCGCTATGGCAAGCGGGTGACCTGGGGCTTCAAGGTGACCGAGCTGCCCGACCGGGGCGGCGCCGTGCCGCCGGTGACCGCCAGCCCCACCCGCACCGTGGTGATGGACGAGCGTGGCAAGCAATTGGCCTCAAGCGAATTTGCCAAAGTGCTGGGCCGCTGGCGCGACGACGGCGTGCGCGAGGCACGCTTTCTCATCGGCGCCGCCGATGGGCACGATGAAGCCCTGCGCGAGAGTGCCGACCTGCTGATCGCTTTCGGCGCGGCAACCTGGCCGCACATGCTGGCCCGCGCGATGCTGGCCGAGCAGCTGTGGCGCGCCACCAGCATCATCGCCGGCCACCCCTATCACCGCGAGGGATGATGCCAGCAAGGACCATGAACGCGCGTCGCTCGCTGGTCCTTGCGGCCCTGCTGCTGGCGCCGCTGGCGCTGTGGCAGATCGCCGGGGCCGATCCGGCGCCTTCCTACCAGACCAAGGGCGAAGCGGCTGCGGCGCTGGCCCGCGCGCAAGGCGCGCTGGTCGAAGCGCGCACCCGCGGCGAAAAGCTGGAGGCCCAGGCCCAGGCTGCCACCGCGGCGGCCGACAAGACCGCGCAGGAAGCCGCCGCGATTGCTGCGCGCATCCAGCAATCCGAAGCCGAAATCCGCCTGAGCGAAGCCAAGATCGCCTTGATCGACCAAGAGCGCGCCGACTTGCGCCTGCGCATTGCCGCGCGGCAGGAACCGGTGGTGCGGCTGACCGCCGCGCTGCAGCTCTTTGCCCGCCGGCCCCTGGCGTTCAGCCTGCTGCGCGCGGATTCGCTGCGTGACACGGTCTATCTGCGCGCGGTGCTGGAAACGATGGTGCCCGAAGTGCGCCGCCGCACCGCCACCTTGCGCGGCGCGATCGTGCGCGGGCGCGCCTTGCAGGAACAGGCTGGCAGCGAGGCGGCGCGCCTGCGCGCCAGCCAATCCGGCCTGGCCGAGCGGCGCCAGCAACTGGCCGCGCTGGAAAGCCGCCAGCGCATTGCCAGCCGTGCCGCCAGCGGCACCGCCAGCCGCGAGGCCGACCATGCCCTGGCCCTGGCCGAGGAGACGCGCGACCTGGCGGCCCTGATGGAGCGCCTGGGGCGGGATGGGCAGATGCGCGACCTGCTGGCCGCGCTGCCCGGCCCGATGCAGCGGCCCGACCGGCCCGGCGCGGTGCTGATGGTGGAAGACGCCGATCCCCTGCTGCGCACCGGCACGCCGCTGGTGTGGATCCTGCCGGTATCGGGCCGCGTGGTCACCGGCTTTGCCGAAGCGAGCGCAGCGGGACCGGCGCAAGGCCTGTCCATCGCGCCCTTGCCATCGGCGCAGATCGTCGCGCCGGCGGCCGGGCGTGTGGCCTTTGCCGGTTCCTACCGCGGTTATGGCCAGATCGTGATCGTGGAGCATCCGGGCGGATGGACGTCGCTGGTCACGGGGCTGGGGCGGATCGATGCGGCGGTGGGCGATCGCGTGGTGCAAGGCTCGCCCCTGGGGATCGCCGCCCCGGCCAATCCGCTGGTCGGCGTGGAACTGCGCAAGGATGGCGTGCCCGTCAACCCGCTGGTGGCCCTGCGGAATTGATCGGCAACAAGGCGCGCCGGGGTTCCACCGGCCAAACGGGAATCCGGTGTCGCTCCATCTGGCATTCAGGCTTGCGGGGCTATACAAGCGGGCAGATTGGCGCTCGTCGTGCCAGCATGCCCCCTATCTAAGGTTCGATTGCAAACATGGCACAACCGCTTGCTTCCCTGCTGCGTGCAACGGCCCTGGTCACGGCCGTGGCGGTTTTGCCCGTGGCCACGGCCGGCCTGGCGGCGGTGGATTCCCGCACCGGGCCGCAGTTCCAGAAGCTCGAGCTGGTCTATGAAAAGATCAAGGAAAACTATGTCGAGCCGGTGGACGACGACACCCTGATCAAGGGCGCCATCGATGGCATGCTGGCCACGCTCGATCCGCACAGCGCCTATCTGGAAGCCCGCGATTTCGAGAACCTGCGCACCCAGACCGAAGGCGCCTATGGCGGCCTGGGCCTGTCGGTCACGCTCGATGACGGCGCGGTCAAGGTCATCGCGCCGATGAAGGGCACCCCGGGCGACCTTGGCGGCATCAAGGCCGGCGACTATATCACCCACCTCGATGGCAAGCTGATCTACGGCGGCTCGCTAGACGATGCGGTGGACCAGATGCGCGGTGTGCCGGGCACCAAGATCAAGCTGACGGTCTATCGCCCGGGCCGCGACGAGCCGCTCGATCTCACGCTCACCCGCCAGGTGATCAAGCTGCGCCCGGTGGAATGGAAGGTGAAGGACAACATCGGGGTGATCTCGGTGTCGAGCTTCAGCGAAAACGTGGGCAGCGAAGTGGCGCAGGCCGTGCAGGCGATCCGCGCCCAGTTGGGCAACAACCTGGCCGGCGTGGTGCTCGATCTGCGCGGCAATCCCGGCGGCCTGCTCAATGAAGCGGTCTCGCTGTCCGACGATTTCCTCGACAAGGGCACGATCGTCTCGCAGCGCGGGCGCGATCCGCAGGATAACGACATCTATTCCGCCCACCCCGGCGACGTGGCGCGCGGCTTGCCGATGATCGTGCTGATCGACGAAGGTTCGGCCTCGGCCTCGGAAATCGTCGCCGGCGCCTTGCAGGACCAGCACCGCGCGCTGATCATGGGCCAGCGCAGCTTTGGCAAGGGCAGCGTGCAGACGCTGATCCAGTTGAGCAAGGATGCCGCGCTCAAGCTGACGACGGCGCGTTATTACACGCCCTCGGGCCGTTCGGTGCAGGAAGGCGGGATCGAACCCGATATCGCCGTGCCGCAGATTTCCGATCCCGACTTGCGCAAGCGCGCGCTCCGCTCCTACCGCGAAAGCGACCTGCGCCGCCACCTGATCAACGAGATCAAGGAAGACAAGGACCTGGAGAAGGACAAGATCGACGATCCGCGTTTCAAGATGACGCCCGAGGAGCTGAAGGCCAAGGGCATCGACGATTTCCAGCTCTACTATGCGGTGCAGACGCTCAAGCGCACGGCGCCCGGCGCGCTGCTGGCCCTGCGCAAGCGCTGATACAGACTGCGGACCTTGAAGATGAGCACGGACATTCGCAATTCTCCCCTGTCGCTGGCGCATGCCCTGGCGCTGGGCGTGCCGCTGGTGGCCATGGGCACCGCGCTGGTGGCGCAATATGGCTTTGGCCTGCCCCCGTGCGAGATGTGCTGGTGGCAGCGCTATGGCCACCTGGCGGCGATCGCGCTGGCGATCCTGGCTCTGCTCCGCCGCGGCCGGCCCGAAGCGCGCTGGCTGGTGGCGCTGGCTGCGCTGGGCATCCTGTCGAGCGGGGTGATCGGTGCGTTTCACGCCGGGGTGGAGTATCGTTGGTGGGAAGGGCTCACCACCTGCTCGTCCAGCCATATCGAGGGCGATCCGCTGGCTGCGATCATGGCCGCGCCGCTGGTGCGCTGCGATACTCCGGCCTGGACCATGCTGGGCGTGAGCATGGCCGGCTTCAATTTCCTGTTTTCCACCCCTGCGGCGCTGGCAATCCTGGGATTGCTGGCCAAGAGCCGCGCCAAGGGAGCCTGAAGCGATGACTCGTCCCGACACTGCCCGCATGATCCGCGTGGACCAGGCCGGCGAATTTGGCGCCACCCGCATCTATGCCGGGCAACTGGCGGTGATGGGCGATCGCGGCCCGGATTCGGCCGAAATCGTGGAAATGGCGCGGCAGGAAGCCGATCATCGCGCCAAGTTCGACGCCATGATCGTGGCGCGTGGCGTGCGGCCCACCGCGCTGCAGCCGGTGTGGAATGTTGCCGGGTTTGCCCTGGGCGCGGCCACCGCGCTGCTTGGCCCCAAGGCGGCCATGGCCTGCACCGCGGCGATCGAAACCGAAATCGACCGTCACTATACCGAGCAGCTTGAGGAACTGGGCGATACCGACCCGGAACTGGCCGCCACGATCCGCGAATTCCGCGATGACGAGCGCGCCCACCGTGATGCGGCGCTGGCGGCCGGGGCGGAACAGACGCCGGCCTATCCGCTGTTGTTCAACGCCATCCGCCTGGGATGCCGCGCCGCGATCAAGCTGTCGGAACGGATTTGAAAAGACCGGTGGCCGGCGGGGGAGCGGACGAAGCATCGTGCGGAAAAGCGGGAACCGGTTTTTCGCAAAACGATGCGATGACGAAAGCCCGCTTCGTGCGTTGCCCCTTCATCTATCATTCACCGCCCCGCCGCCTTATGGTGGGGTGAACCGGGGGCGGCCTGCGATCGCCTCACCCGCTGGAGACGAACCGACAATGCGCCTTGCTGCCACATCTTCGCGCCTGACGGTGCGCCTTGGGGTTCCGGCCCTGCTGCTGGGCGGGCTGCTCATGGGGGCAACGCCGGCTTTGGCCGCGCAGGGCGCCACGCGCGGCCCCGCCACCCAGCCGGTGGAAGAAGGGCCGGTGCAGGGCGATGAAAAGGTCAACCAGCTGATCATCTATGGCGATGATCCCTGCCCGGTTTCCACGGCCGAGCAGATCACCGTCTGCGCGCGCAAGGACGAAGCGGAACGCTATCGCATCCCCACGCCGCTGCGCGACAATCCCAACGATCCCAAGAACCAGACCTGGACCGACCGGGTGAAAGCCTATGAAACCGTGGGTGCGGCCGGGATCAACTCGTGCTCGCCGGTCGGCTCGGGCGGGGCTTCGGGCTGCACCATGCGCCTGATCAACCAGGCCTATGCCGAAAAGAAGCAGGGCAGCGACGTGCAGTTCGGCAAGTTGATCCAGGAAGAGCGCGAACGCCGCCTTTCCACCATCGACAAGGACGCGGCCGCCGAACAATCGCGCGTGGAACAGCTGGAAAAGGAATACGACGCCCGCCTGGCGCGCGAGCGCGACGGCGAGACGACGCCGGCGCCGACCCCCGCTGCGCCGCCTGCATCGAACTGACCCATAGAAAAAGGCCACCTCGGGGCGAACCCGGGGTGGCCTTTCGAACTTGAGGCCGATCAGCTCAGCGCAATATCCGGTGCGTCTTCCTGTTTCATGCCGACAAGATGATAGCCCGCGTCGACATGGTGCACTTCGCCGGTGACGCCGGCGGACAGGTCGGACAGGAAATAGAGGCCCGAGCCGCCCACGTCCTCGATCGTGGAATTGCGGCGGAGCGGCGCGTTCAGCTCGTTCCACTTGAGGATGTAGCGGAAATCGCCGATGCCGCTGGCGGCCAGGGTCTTGATCGGGCCGGCCGAGATGGCATTGACGCGCACCCCTTGCGGGCCGCAATCGTTGGCGAGGTAGCGCACGCTGGCTTCCAGGGCCGCCTTGGCCACGCCCATCACGTTGTAATGCGGCACGACCTTTTCCGCGCCATAATAGGTCAGCGTCAGGATCGATCCGCCATGGGGCATCATCGGCATGGCGCGCTTGGTCACGGCGACCAGGCTGTAGGCCGAGATGTTCATGGTCATCAGGAAGTTGTCGAGCGTGGTATCGTAGAACCGCCCGCGCAACTGGTTCTTGTCGGAATAGCCGATGGCGTGGACGACGAAGTCGATCGTTTCCCACCGCGCCTTGAGCGTTTCGAACGCGACATCGAGCGCGTCCATGTCGGCCACGTCGCATTCAATCAGGAAATCGCTGTCGAGGCTTGCGGCCAGCGGGCGCACGCGCTTGGCCAGCGCCTCTCCCTGATAGGAGAAGGCCAGCTCTGCCCCCTGTTCGTGCAACTGCCGGGCTATGCCCCAGGCTAGCGACTTGTCATTGGCGAGGCCCATGATCAGGCCGCGCTTTCCCTTCATCAATCCGGTCATGCGCCCTCGTACGCTCCTGCCCCGGTGTGCGCGTGCCCCTCAAAGAGGCGCGGCCAACGGGCATGTCATTCTGGTTCGGGCGCGCCGGCCTGGCGAATGGCCCGCGCGCGATCATCTGCCTGGCCCAGCATGTCGCGCTCCTCCGGAGTTTCGGCGAGCGCGGCATTGAGTTCGGCACCTATTACCATCCCTATGCCGACCAGCCAGAAAAAGAAAAGGGCGATCATCACCCCGGCCAGGCTGCCGTAGGTCAGATCATACGAGAAAACCGAAGCGAGGAGTTTGGGCAACAGGATGCTCACCCCCAGCCACCACAGCGAAACGAACAGCGCGCCCGGCCATTTGGGATAGCGATTCGACCGATAGGCGCTGGGCGTGAGCGAGAGAAACAGCAGCCACAGCGCGCCGAAAAGCACCAGGGTGGGCAGGAAACGCCCCGCTGCCAGGCCATCGATCCAGGCGCCGAACTGCGGCAGCCAGGCCGCGATCACTTCCTGCGCTGCCCCGATCGCCACTTGCGCCAGGATGGAAACGAGAATCAACACGACCGAGGCGATGATCAGACCCGTCGACATCAGGCGATAGCGCCAGAACGCGTGCTCCCAGTTCGTGCCATAGGCGCGGCGCAGGATATCCCGGATGGTTTCGACCAGGCTGCTCACCGTCCACAGCCCGACAAGACCGCCGATCCACAGCAGGTGGCCGGTGCGCGCTTCCACCGCGGCGCGGGCCACCGGCTCGATCGTGGTGGCCACCACCGGGGGCAGGGCCATGAGCACGGTGTTGATCGCGGCGGTGCGCTGGCTGGCTTCCCCGATCAGCGAAAACAGCGCGGCCCCGGTGATGAAAAAGGGGAACAGCGCGATCAGCACCATATAGGCAAAGTTGCCGGCGTGGATGAAACCGTCGTTGATGACACCGGTCCAGATGCGCTTGAGCGTTTCATGGATGCGGGTGCCGGGGCGCAATTCCTCGCGCGCTTCGTCCCATTCGGCACGCAAGCGGCGGTGCAGTGCGGCGCGGCGGCGCGCCTCTGGCGAAAGATCGGGCACCAGCGCCTTGGCCCCGTCGGGAACCCCCGGCACGTGATCGGCGCGATCAGGGTCGATGTTGGCGGGATCGGCGCCGGCAGGATCGAATTGATTGTCCATCACTTGTGGCAATGCACGGAAGGCCGGTCGGCTCCCGGCCGGGCGCAACCCGCGGGTGCCACAAGGATGGTTTCAGCCGGTTCAGGCACCAAGGCGCGCGCGCGGATTGCGCCCGTCGTGCCAACCGGCAAGGCGCGCCTTGAGATCGGCGTCGTCGGCCGGAAGGTCGATCTGCAGCGTCACCAACTGGTCGCCACGTTCGCCATCCTTGCGGGAAAAGCCCTTGCCCTTGAGGCGCAGGGTGCGCCCGCTGCTGCTGCCCGGCGCCACCGTGAGCATGACCGCGCCATCGGCAGTGGGCACTTTCACCTTGGCGCCGTTGACCGCTTCTTCCAGCGTGATCGGCAGGTCCAGGCGAATATTGTCCCCATCGCGCACGAAGAAGGGATGCGGGGCGATCTCGATCGTGATCAGCGCATCGCCCGGCCCGCCGGGGCCCGGTTCGCCCTTGCCAGCCAGGCGCATCTGCTGCCCGGATTCGACACCCGGCGGCAGCTTGAGTTCGATCGTGCTGCCCGAAGACAGCGTGACGCGCTGCGCGGCGCGGGTGGCCGCCTCCACGAAGGGCACTTGCAGGCGATAGCTGACATTGGCGCCCTTGGGCGGTGGGGGACGGCGCCCGCCACCCATTCCGCCCATTCCACCCATGCCGCCGCGCCCGCCGAACAGGCCTTCGAACAGGTCCGACAGGTCAGGCCCGTCGCCGCTTTCGAAGCCGCCATCGTGGCGAAAGCCGCCCTGGCCACCGCGAAAGCCGCCGCCGCCGAAACCGCCGCCCCCGAATGGCATCGTCGGGTTGCCGTCGGCATCGATCTCGCCGCGGTCGAACTTGGCGCGCTTGTCCTTGTCGGACAGCAGATCATAGGCGCGAGTCACTTCGGCAAAGCGCTCGGCCGCCTTGGGATTGTCCTTGTTGTGATCGGGATGCAGTTCCTTGGCGAGCTTGCGATAGGCCGATTTCACGTCCTTTTCGCTCGCACTGCGCGCCACGCCGAGAATGGAATAAGGGTCTGCTGCCATGGCTCTCTAGCTAGGGATAGGGCGCCTTGCCCGCAAGGCTCGCTTTCAACATCGTTGCGCCCGCGATAGAGCGCCTTGACCCATATCATCGCGGGAATGGATGCAAGGCGTCCATCATGCCCGCCACCATGCTGCCAACAGGACATTTTCCCGTGACCCAACAGAGCCAGGACGCGATTCCCCACGGCGATCCCTTTGCCATCTTCGAGGACTGGTTCGCCCAGGCCCAGGCGAGCGAGCCCAACGACCCCAATGCCATGGCGCTGGCCACCGCCACGCCCGAAGGCGCGCCTTCGCTGCGCATGGTGCTGCTCAAGGGCCACGGCGCCGATCTCGGGCCCAGCTTCGATCACGCCGGCGGTTTCGTGTTCTACACCAATTTCGAAAGCCGCAAGGGCGGTGAACTGGCCGCCAACCCGCAAGTGGCCCTGCTGTTTCACTGGAAAAGCCTGCGCCGCCAGGTCCGCATCGAAGGGCCGGTGGTGGAAGTGACGCCGGAAGCGGCCGATGCCTATTTCGCCAGCCGCCATCCCGAATCGCGCCTGGGTTCGGCCGCGTCGGACCAGTCGCGCGTGCTGCCCTCGCGCCAGGTCTATCTCGATCGCGTGGCAGCCCTGCGCGCGCAGTATCCCGACGGTAACGTGCCGCGCCCGGCGCACTGGTCGGGCTATCGCGTGGTGCCCCGCGCCATCGAATTCTGGCAGGATCGCGACTATCGCCTGCACGAACGCCGCCGTTTCGTGGCGGATGGGCAAGGCGGCTGGACCAGCACCCTGCTTTATCCGTAAAGGGGCGGGATGACCCAGACCTCGCACGCAGACCTCAATCGCCGCGCCGCCATGGCCAGCAGCGCGGTGGCGCTCCTGCTGCTGGGCCTGAAAGGCTGGGCGGTGGTCCAGTCCGGCTCGCTGGCGATGCTGGGCAGCCTGGCGGACACCGCGCTCGATCTGGTGGCCAGCCTGGCGACGCTGCTGGGCGTGTGGATCGCGGCCATTCCCGACGATCACAACCACCGTTTCGGCCATGGCAAGGCCGAGGCGCTGGCGGCCATGTTCCAGGTGATCCTGATCTCGTTTTCCGCACTGGGCCTGGCCTGGCGCGCGATTACCCAGTTCCTGGCCGGCGCCCCGGCGATCGAGGCCGAATCGGGTATCGTGGTTTCGGCCTTGGCGATGGGGGCAACGCTCGCGCTGCTCGCCTACCAGCGCATGGTGATCGCCCGCACCGGCAGCCTGGCGATCAGCACCGACAACGTGCACTACAAGTCTGACTTGCTGCTCAACGCGGCGGTGATCGCCGCGCTGGTGATCGAGCGGACCTTGCACCTGCCCGGCACCGATGCGGTCTTTGCCTTTGGCATCGCGCTGTGGCTGGCCTGGGGCGCCTGGGGTGCCTCGCAGGAAGCGGTGGACCAGTTGATGGACCACGAATGGCCGATCGAAAAGCGCGAGCGGTTCCTGGAAGTGGTGGCCCAGCATCCCGAGCTGAAAGGCCTGCACGACTTGCGCACGCGCACCAGCGGCAACCGCGATTTCGTGCAATTCCACGTGTGGGTGGACGGCAAGATGACGGTGGCCCAGGCCCACCGCGTGATGGACGAGATCGAGGAAAAGCTGATGGCCGAGTTTCCTGGGCTGGAAGTGCTGATCCATCCCGATCCCGAAGGCCACGTCGACGAAGGCGCCCTGGGCGCCACCGACCTGCTGGCGCCCGGCCCCAATGGCGAAAGCCCGGCGCTGGCGGTGCAGGGCGGGCCGGGCGAGGGGTAGGGCCGGCGCTCAGGGCGAACGGATGTTGTGTGATTTTCTCCTCATCCTCCTGCTCTGAAGACGATGGGGCTTTTTTAACGCTGGCGTTGTAGGTCGGGGCCATGGGGTTTCATCGGGCTTGGGCTTGGCTGGCGGAAGGGCGCCGCACCGTGATCGTGCTGTTCGCCGTAGCGCTCGGTTTGCGGGCGCTGGCGATCCTGGCGGCGGTGGAGCCAAGTTCCGACGCCGCCTGGTATTTCTCGCGCGCGGCGATGCTGGCCGATGGCCGGGGTTACCTGGGCGATCATGGCGCGCCGACGGCCTATTGGCCGCCGGGCTGGCCGCTGGCGCTCAGCCTGGTGTTTCGCCTGACCGGCCCTTCGATCTGGGTGGTGGGCCTGTGCAACCTCGCTCTGTCGGCGCTGGCTGGCTGGCTCACGCTCGATCTTGGGCGGCGCCTGGCCGGCCATGAAGCGGCAGGCCGCCTCGCGCTGCTGCTCTGGGCGGTCTATCCCAATGCCGTGCTCTATGTGCCGCTGGCGCTGACCGAGGTGTTCTATACCACGCTGCTGCTGGCGCTGTGCTGGATCGTGGTGGCGCGGCAGGGCTGGGGCTGGACAGTGCTGGCCGGGCTGGTGCTGGGCCTGGCCACGCTGGTCAAGGCGCAGAGCCTGATCCTGGCGCCGCTGCTGCTGGCGATTGCCTGGCTGCGACAGCCCGCGCCCTGGCCGCGCCTGCCGGGCATCGTGGGGCAAGGCCTGGTCATGGGCGCGGCCGCCCTGCTGGTGATTGCCCCGTGGACCCTGCGCAACCATCGCGAACTGGGCGCTTGGGTGCTGGTTTCTACCAACGGCGGTATTACGCTGCTGACCGGCAACAACGACAGCGCGCGCGGCGGCTTCACGCCCGACGATCCGGTGGTCAAGGCGCTCGATGCACGCACCGACCTGAACGAACTGGCCTATGACCGGGAGGCCGGCAGGCTGGGCATGGACTGGATCAAGGCGCACCCGACTGCCTTCCTCAAGCTGATGCCGATGAAGCTGGCGCGGCTGTGGGGGCCCGATGGCGAAGGGCAGTGGGCCTATGAAACCGGGTCGTGGGCCTATGCCGCTGCGCCGCGCGCGTTCCTGGCGCTGCGCGTGGCCAACCAGGCGTGGTATTGGGCCTTGCTGGCGCTGTTCGTCGCGGCCTTTCCCGTGATGCTGCGCGCGCGGCGCAGCGCCGGCCTCGGCCTCATCGATTGGTGGTTGCTGCCCTATGGCATTGCCGCCTATCCTAGCGTCATTGCCATGGTCTTTTCCGGGCAATCGCGCTTTCATTATCCGGCGATGCCGTTCGTGTGCGTCGCGGCGGCCTGGCTGATCGTGACCATGCTGCGCGGGCGTGACAGCACGGCGCCCATGCGCTAAGGCGCTGCGCATGGCCATTCGTTCCGCCGCGCTGACTACTATCACCACCCCGGTGTGCCGGGGGTGGGGTCGCGCGGGCGCCTGATCGGCCCCACCGCAACGCCACCGCCCCGGTTCGGGCGGAATGGCATCTTCCTCCCGGATCGTTTCTGCCGGTTTCGGCCAAACCCGAGATGCCGCCCCTTTCGGCGCCGCGGCACTTGTGCCATGGCGCGCGTCATATCCCGCAAGAGAGATCCGATGTCAGACCTGCTCAAGATCACCCTGCCCGATGGTTCGCTGCGCGAAGTGGCGCCGGGTACCACGCCGGCCGATATTGCCGCCGCGATCGGCCCGGGCCTCGCCAAGGCCGCGATCGGCGCGCGCGTGAATGGCGAGCTGTTCGACATCACCCGCCCGTTCGAGGGTGACGCGCAACTGGCGCTCGTCACCGCGCGCGACGAGGCCGACGCCCTGGAACTGGTGCGGCACGACTATGCCCACATCCTGGCCGAGGCAGTGCAGGCGCTGTTCCCCGGCACGCAGATCACGTTCGGCCCGGCGACCGACGACGGCTTCTATTACGATTTCGCCCCGGTCCGCCCGTTCACCGAGGAGGACCTGCCGGCGATCGAGGCGGAGATGCGCAAGATCATCGCCGCCGACAAGCCGCTGCGCCGCGAAGTGTGGAGCCGGGCCGACCTGATCGCCCGCTGGAGCGCGCAGGGCGAGACTTTCAAGGCGCAATGGGCCGCCGAACTGCCGGAAAACGAGGAATTGACGGTCTATTGGTCGGGTAACGACTGGCTCGACATGTGCCGCGGGCCGCACCTTGCCTCCACCGGCAAGCTCGATCCCAATGCCTTCAAGCTCACGCGCGTGTCGGGCGCCTATTGGCGCGGCGACCAGAAGAACGCGATGCTCAGCCGCATCTATGGCACCGGCTGGCTCAACAAGAAGCAGCTCGACGCACACCTCCACCGCCTGGAGGAAGCGGCCAAGCGCGACCATCGCAAGCTGGGCGCGGAGATGGACCTGTTCCACCTGCAGCAGGAAGCGCATGGTTCGGTGTTCTGGCACCCCAAGGGCTATCGCATCTGGCGCGAGCTGGAAGCCTATATGCGCCGCGCGATCGACGGCGCCGGCTATCGCGAGGTCAAGACCCCGCAGGTGATGGATGCGCGCCAGTGGGAGCAATCGGGCCACTGGGGCAAGTATCGCGAAAACATGTTCGTGATCCCCGACGAGGTGCCCAACACCGAGGACGATGGCCCGGTGATCAGCGGCGAGGCCGACTGGATGGCCCTCAAGCCGATGAACTGCCCGGCGCACGTGCTGATCTTCCGCCAGGGCCTGAAATCCTATCGCGAGCTGCCGCTGCGCCTCTATGAAAACGGCTGCTGCCACCGCAACGAGCCGCACGGCGCGCTGCACGGGCTGATGCGCGTGCGCCAGTTCACCCAGGACGACGCGCATATCTTCTGCCGCGAAGACCAGATCGTGGACGAAGTGCGCGCGTTCTGCGAACTGGCCGACCGCATCTACAAGGACTTCGGCTTTACCTATTCGATCAAGCTGGCGCTGCGCCCGGAAAAGCGCTTTGGCACCGAAGCGATGTGGGACCAGGCCGAGGCCGAACTGCGCGATGCCGTCGCCACCGCCGGCCTTGCCACGCCCGAATATGGCTGGGAAGAACTGCCCGGCGAAGGCGCGTTCTATGCGCCCAAGCTGGAATGGCACCTGACCGATGCCATCGGCCGCACCTGGCAGGTGGGCACGATCCAGTCGGACCGCGTGCTGCCCGAACGCCTCGACGCCGGCTATATCGCCGAGGATGGCGAACGCCATCGCCCGGTCATGCTGCACCGCGCGATCTTCGGTTCCTATGAACGCTTCATCGGCATCCTGATCGAGCATTTCGCCGGCAAGCTGCCGACCTGGCTGGCCCCGACCCAGGCCGTGGTGGCGACGATCGTTTCGGACGCCGATGGCTTTGCCGTCCAGGCGACCGAGGCGCTGCGCGCCGCCGGCATCCGCGTGGAAAGCGACCTGCGCAACGAGAAGATCAACTACAAGGTGCGCGAACATTCACTGCAAAAGGTGCCGTACCTTTTGGTGGTGGGCAAGCGCGAGGCCGAGGAAGGCACCGTGGCGATCCGCCGCCTGGGCGAGCAGGCGCAAGCCGTGCTGCCGCTGGCCGAGGCGATTGCGCTGATCAAGGCCGATGCGCTGGCGCCGGATCTGCGGGGGTAAGGGAGCCACCTCCCCATTGCATGGGGAGGATCTTTTCCCTCGATCCTCCCTGCAGAAGGCGGGGAAGGGGACCGCCGCGAAGTGGTGGTGGAGGGGCCCAAGGATACAAAAAAGGCCAGGGTCGCATGTCCAACCCTGGCCTTTTTCATGCCATCAGGCGAAAGGGTGGATTACTCCGCCGCTTGCTTGGCCGCCTTGGCTTCGTTGTAGCGTTCGATCGCTTCCACCGTGATGCGGCGGGCGTCGTCGGCGCCACCCCAGGTGCCCACGCGCACCCACTTTTCCTTTTCCAGGTCCTTGTAGTGGGTGAAGAAGTGCTCGATCTGCTTGAGCACGATTTCGGGCAGGTGATCCTTTTCCAGCACTTCGGTGTAATACGGGAAGGTGGAATCGACCGGCACGCAGACCAGCTTTTCATCGCCGCCCTGTTCGTCTTCCAGGTTCAGCACCGCGATCGGGCGGGCGCGGACAACGCAGCCGGGGATGAACGGCGAGCGGGCAATGACCAGCGCGTCGAGCGGGTCGCCATCGGGCGACAGGGTGTGGGGCACGAAGCCATAGTTGGCCGGATAGCGCATCGGCGTGTGCAGGATGCGGTCCACGAACAGGGCGCCGGATTCCTTGTCGAACTCGTACTTCACCGGTTCGCCGCCGACCGGCACTTCGATCACGACATTGAGGCTTTCGGGCGGATTGTCCCCGGTGGGGATAAGGTCGATGCGCATCGGTTCTTTCTTGCCTTGGTTCAGGCCCGTCGGGCCAGTTGTTGTTCGCCGTCCACCGGCTCTAGCGCCGTGGCTTTTGCGTCGCAACAATACTTGTGACGCATTCCCCTATCGTTGGTTAACCGGCGCCCAGCGCGTTGATGGTGAAGGCGATCACGCCGATGTTGAAAACAAAGGCGGCAAAGGAATGCAGCGTCACGATCCGGCGCACGCGCCCGCTGGTGATCGCGGTGTCCGAAGTCTGGAACGTCATGCCCAAGGTGAATGAAAAATAGGCGAAATCGAAATAGTCGGGGGTCTTGGTATCGGGAAAGTCCAAGCCGCCGCGATCCTTTCCGCTGTCTTCGTCGCGGGTATAGTAAAGATGGGCATAGTGCAGGCCATAGACCGTGTTGGCAAAAAGCCAGGTCAGCAGCAGCGTGCCGATCAGCCGCACCTTGGCCAGCGAATCGCCATGGGCGGCGCGCGGCAGTTCGCCGGCGATCGCCGCCATGACCACCAGGGTCAGCACCGTGGTGATGCACAGCACCGCCGCGCGGTTGGCATCGTTGTCCACCGAGCTTTGCCGCATGGTATCGGCATCGGCACAGCGCAGCAGCGGAATCAACGAGCCCAGGAAGGCGAGTGCGGCAAAGTCAAAGCCCATGGCCAGCGAATCGGCCAGTTCGGCACCCTTCTGGCTGAGCGGGTGCCACACCCACCAGCCAGCGGTGCCGCCCATGAACAGCAACAGGAACATAAGAAAGCGGGGCGGGGCCAGGCGGCCCGGGTGCCACCCGGCCCGCGCCATCACTTGCCAGCCCTGCTCGTGCCGGTCTTGCTCTTGGCGGCCTTGGGGCTGAGCAGCTTGTCGAGACCGGTCGGCGCCGTGCCGGGCGCGGCGCGCACCAGCCAGGGCCAGCGCAGGCCATCGGCATAGGTGATCGGCAGCGTGACATAGCGATCGTCGCGCTTGACCAGCAGTTCGATCGGCCGGCCCGCGCCGGGGTTGCCGGTCTTGGCATTGGTGATCGCGGCCTTGAGCTTGTCGGCGTCATAGGCGTCGCCGTTGACGGCCACCACCTGCATCCCCGAAACCAGGCCGGCCTTGAACGCCGGGCCATCCCAGCGCGAGGCCGTGACCTTGCCGTCCTTGTCCAGCGTCACGCCGAGCGAATTGAACAGGCCCAGCACCTTGGCGTCGGCCATGCGCGCCTTGTCATAGGGGTTGGGTTCTTCGCGGAATTCCAGCTTGTAGCCGCCGCGTTCGACCCCACCCAGCGGCACCGGCTGGCCCGGCGTCTGCAGCCGGGTCGTGAGGAAGCTGGCCCAGTCATAGGGATAGATGCCGTTCAGCGTCTTGACCACGTCCTCGAATTCATAAGTCAGCACGCCCCAGTCGCCATCGCGCACGCCGAAGAACGCCTTGGCGAAATCGTCCAGGCCGCGTTTGCCGGCCGTGCCGTCGCGGATGATCTGGTCGGCTTCCAGCCATACCAGCGCGCCTTCGGTGTAATAGTCCTCGCCCCGGGTGAGCGAGGCATAGGGCTTGGGCTTGCGCGCGGCGAAGACCGGATCGAGCGTGGTGTCTTCGACCGAGCGCCACTCGCGCCCGGCCATCTGGCTGAAGGTGCCGGCATAGTTGGCCAGGCTGCCCAGCACCATGTCCTTGCTCTGCACGCCCGAGCGCGCGGCCAGGACCAGGCCCCAGAACTGGGTTTGCCCTTCATAGACCCACAGCAGGTTGTCCTGCATCGGCTGGCGATAGTCGGGCGTCCACAGCTTGGCCGAACGGCGATACTTGCCGTCCCAGCTGTGGCTGAATTCGTGGGCGATCACGTTGCGGTCCCAGTCATAGCCGGCCCAGTCGGTCAGGCTCTTGGGCTCCTGCTGGTTTTCGCTGGAGCGGTGATGCTCCAGGCCGATGCCGCCCATCCGGTCGGTCAGCGCGAGGAGGAAATCGTAGTGATCGAAGTGGCGCGCGCCGAACGCGGCCACGGCCTCGTCGGCCAGGTTGCGATAGGCCTGCAGGTTTTCCGGCTTGATCGCCAGCAGTTCGGGCTTGTCGGCCACCAGATCGAGAGTGACGTCATGCCCCAGATCGTGCCGCGCGGCATAGATCCCGGCAAAGATCGGCGAATCGACCAGGGTTTCATAGTCCGTCTCGGCCCAGGTCACGGTGTTGCCGCTGCCGCTTTGCGTCTTGCCGTCGAGCGCGGTGAACACGGTCCACCCCTGCGGGAACGTCACGGTGGGGCGCACCTTGATCTGGCGCACGTAATAGCCGGCGGGATAGAGGCTCATCTTCTCCCACTGCAGGTTGAGCATTTCGCGCGTGACGGTGATGCGCCCTTCGCTCTCGCGCAGCGGCGAAGTGTGGACGAAGCGGGCCACCACTTCGCTGGTGCCGGCCGGCAGGGTGATGTGGAAGGCGTTCACTTCCACCGGATCGCGCGTCCATGCCAGCTTTTGGCCCTTGGCCTCGAAGGTGATCTGGGCAAGCTCGGCCACCGGGCCGCGCGGGCCGTGTTCGCCGGGCAGCCAGCGCGGCAATTGCAGGATCAGTTCCTTGGCGCCCTGCGCCACGGGCACGGTTTCCACCACGCGAAAGGCACCGGTGGCAAGATCGGTCGCGTCGATCTGCAAGCCGATCGTGCCAACGTAGGGCACATCCTGTGCATCGGGCACCGACGGCGTGATCGGCACAGCCATCGGGCGGCTGTTGCTGGGGGGCTGGACCTGGGCCAGCGCCGGCTGAACCAGCATCAGGGTGGACAACGAAAGGGCGGAAAGGAGGCCAATGCCTTGGGGGGTCTTGCGCATGGCCCCTTTCATGGCGTGATAAAGTCTCATTCGCAACGGCCAGATGGGCTCAAAGCGCGACCATTTGCCGCAGAAGCTTCCCCCACCGCGCGAAAGCCGCTATCCGCGCGCGCCATGAGCAAGCAAGCGATCCCCACCCCGCAGGCCATCCGTGGCACCCAGGACATCTTCGGCGCCGAGGCGGAAGCCTTCGGCCATGTCGTCGAAACGTTCGAGCGCGTGCGCAAGCTCTACCGCTTTCGCCGGGTGGAAATGCCGGTGTTCGAAAAGACCACGGTGTTCTCTCGCTCGCTGGGCGAAACCACCGACGTGGTCTCCAAGGAAATGTATTCGTTCGAGGATCGCGGCGGGGAATCGCTGACCCTGCGGCCCGAATTCACCGCCGGCCTGGCCCGGGCCTATCTCACCAACGGTTGGCAGCAGCACGCCCCGCTCAAGATCGCGACGCATGGCCCCCTGTTCCGCTATGAACGCCCGCAAAAGGGCCGCTATCGCCAGTTCCACCAGATCGATGCCGAAGTGATCGGCGCCGCCGAGCCGCAGGCCGACGTGGAATTGCTGGTCATGGCCGACCAGTTGCTGCGCGAACTGGGCATTGCCGACGGCGTGACGCTCAACCTCAACACCTTGGGCGACGGGCCCAGCCGCGAGGCCTGGCGCGCGGCGCTGATCGAATACTTCCGTGCCCACAAGGACCAGCTTTCCGAAGATTCGCAGGACCGGCTGGAGCGCAACCCGCTGCGCATCCTCGATTCCAAGGACCCGCGCGACAAGCCGTTCACGGCCGATGCGCCGATGATCGACCAGTTCCTGTCTGATGAAGCGCAGGACTTTTTCGGCAAGGTGACGGCGGGCCTCGATGCGGCCGGCGTGGCCTGGGTGCGCGCGCCGGCGCTGGTGCGGGGCCTGGATTACTATCGCCACACCGCGTTCGAATTCATCACCGACCGGTTGGGCGCGCAGGGCACCGTGCTGGGCGGCGGGCGCTATGACGGGCTGCTCGAAGCCTTGGGTGGCCCGGCCACCCCGGCGGTGGGCTGGGCTGCGGGGATCGAGCGGCTGGCCATGCTGGTGGCCGATAGCCGCGCGATTGCCGAACCGGCGGCCGACGTGGCGATCGTGCCGATGGGCCCGGCGGCAGAGGCCGCGTGTCTGGGCCTGGCCGCCACGCTGCGCCGGGGCGGGTTGACCGTGGACATGGGCTATCGCGGCAACATGAAGAAGCGGATGAGCCGCGCCAACGAAAGCGGCGCGCGCTTTGCCCTGATCGTGGGCGACGAGGAACTGGCAGCGGGCGAAGCGACGGTCAAGAACCTGGTCACCGGCACGCAGGAGCGCATGGCCCTCCACGCGATTCCGGCGCACATCGCCGCCTGATGGCCGTTTCCGACGCACGTCTGGGGCAGATCGCGGCGCGTTTTGCCGAACTGGAAGCGCGCCTGGCATCGGGCACGCTGGAAGGCGAAGGCTTCGTTGCCGCCAGCCGCGACTATGCCGAGCTGGAACCGGTCGCGCGGGCCGCGCGGGCGGTGCAGGTCATGCGCGCCGAACTGGCCAGCCTGGCCGCGCTGGAAGAACCCGACGCCGAGATGCGCGCCCTCGCCGAAGAGGAAATGCACAGCCTGCGCAGCCTGCTGCCCGAGGCCGAGCGGACGCTAGCCATTGCCATGCTGCCGCGCGATTCGGCCGACGTGCGCCCGGCCATGCTGGAAATCCGCGCCGGGACCGGCGGCGACGAAGCGGCGCTGTTCGCGGCAGACCTGTTCCGCATGTACGAACGCTTTGCCGCCGAGCAGGGCTGGAAGGTTGAAGTGATCAGCGCCAATGCCAGCGAACTGGGCGGCTTCAAGGAAGTGATCGCCCATGTCGCGGGCCAGGGCGTGTTCGCGCGGCTGAAGTTCGAAAGCGGGGTGCACCGCGTGCAGCGCGTGCCGGTGACCGAAAGCGGCGGGCGCATCCATACCAGCGCCGCCACCGTCGCCGTCCTGCCCGAAGCCGATGAAGTGGACGTGGCGATCGAGGACAAGGACATCAAGATCGACATCTACCGCGCCAGCGGCGCAGGCGGCCAGCACGTCAACACCACCGATTCGGCCGTGCGCATCACCCACCTGCCTACCGGCCTGGTGGTGACGCAGCAGGACGAACGCAGCCAGCACAAGAACAAGGCCAAGGCGATGCAGGTGCTGCGCACCCGGCTCTATGACTTGCGCCGCGAACAGGCCCAGGGCGCCGAAGCCGAAGCCCGCCGCGCGCTGGTCGGCTCGGGCGACCGTTCGGAACGCATCCGCACCTACAATTTCCCGCAAGGCCGCGTGACCGACCACCGCATCAACCTGACGCTGCACCGCCTGCCCGAAGTGCTCGCCGGCCCGGGCTTGGGCGAACTGATCGATGCGCTTACCGCCGAAGACCAGGCCAAGCGCCTGGCCGCGATGGATGACTGATCCAACCGTCCGCCAGGCGCTGTTCCAGGCCGCGCAGATCCTTGCCGCAACCAGCGACACCGCGCGGCTCGATGCCGAGGTGTTGATGGCCCATGCCCTGGGTTGCACCCGCACCGACGTGCTGCTGCGCCACATGGATGCACCGGAGCCGGCCGATTTTGCCGCGCTGGTTGCGCGGCGGACATGCCACGAGCCGGTGGCCTATATCGTGGGCACCCAGGAATTCTATGGGCTGGAACTGGCGGTCAATCCGGCGGTGCTGATCCCGCGCGGGGATAGCGAGACCTTGATCGAGGTGGCGCAGCGCGCACTGGAAGGCCGCCCGCCGGCGCGCATTCTCGATCTGGGCACCGGCTCTGGCGCGCTGTTGCTGGCGGCGCTGTCGATCTGGCCGCAGGCGGTGGGCACGGGGATCGAGCGATCGGATGCGGCGCGGGTGGTGGCAGCGGGCAATGCGCTGCGCCTCGGGCTGGACGCGCGCGCGCGCATGCAGCCGGGCGACTGGACCTGCCCCGGCTGGGCCGCTGCGCTGGGCCGGTTCGACCTGATCCTGGCCAACCCGCCCTATGTGGAAGACGAGGCCGCGCTCGAGCCCGGCGTGCGCGATTTCGAACCGGCCAGCGCCCTGTTTGCCGGGACCGACGGCATGGCCGATTATGCCGTGCTGGTGCCGCAACTGCCTGAACTCCTGGCGCCAGGCGGCTTGGCGGTGGTGGAGATCGGCTGGCAACAAGGCGCGGCCGTGGTCGCCCTGGCGCAGGCCCATGGCCTGGCGGCGCGGGTGCATCCCGATCTCGCCGGGCGTGACAGGGCTGTGGAAATGACGTTTTGCCACAATATTTCGCTTGGCAAGCCCGCAAGCGATCACTAATTGTGCCAGCAGGCAGGGCGACGGATGAAGGCTTCCCGTCCCGGCCAGCTCCACCATTTGCACCCGCATCGGCCCTCTTGCAGGGGCTTCCGGCTGGCAGATGCTGGGAATCTGCGCACCCGTGCGTTGCGGGCGCGTGGCGGAGGGTTGCGCGGCGACAGGATCAGCACAAGATACCGACAGCCGCCCCAAACAAGGACGTGCCTGAGTTGAACAACAATCGTGGGAACAACCGCCGGCGCGGCCGCGGTAACAATCGTCCGCAAGGTGGCGGCCAGCAGCTCAATCGAATCGACAGCCGCGCGCGGGGCAATGCGCCCCAGCTGCTCGAAAAGTATCGCAAGATGGCGCAGGATGCCCACCTCAACGGGGATCGTGTCCAGGCCGAATACTATCTGCAGTTTGCCGATCACTATTTCCGCGTGATTGCCGATACCCGGCTGCGCCAGGAAGAAGCGCGCCAGCGCCATAGCGGCAATGGCGAACGCTGGACCGAGGGCGAGCCCGAGGATGACGGCATGGATTTCTCGATCGAAGGCGATTTTCCCGCTTTCGATCGGCCGTATGTCCGCCGCGAGGACCGCGAAGCCCGCAACACCGAGCGCCAGGATCGCCCCGAGCGGACCGAACGCCCGGAACGTGCCGAGCGTCCCGAACGGGCAGAGCGGGCAGAGCGCAGCGAACGGCCCGAACGCGCGGAACGCCCGGAGCGTGCCGAGCGCCAGGATCGCGAAGGCAATGGCCGCCGCCGCTTCGAAGACCGCCGCGCGCAGCAGGCCCCGGCCGAAGGCGCAGCGCCGATCGACCAGCCGGTGCCGCTTGAAGGCGTGCGCGCCGACGAGGGCGAGCCGGTGATCGACGTGACCGACAACCCCTTCATCCGCGAAAGCCGCAGCCCGCGTGGGCCCCGTGCCCGCACCGAACGCCGCCCGCGCCGCACCGCGCCGGCCGAAGGGCTCGATCCGTCCAGCCTGCCGCCCGCGATCGGCGTGCGCAGCGAACCGGCTGCGGAAGCGGCCCCGCAACCCACCCCGCAACCCACCGTGGCCGAAACGCGCGCGCCCGAAGCCCCGGTGGCCGAGCCGGCCGGCGAAGCGGCCCCCGCGCCCAAGCGCCGTGGCCGCCCGCGCAAGAACCCGCTGCCCGAAAGCGCCGAAGGCTGACCCTTTCGGCATGGCCGTACGATAGAAAGGCGCCCGCAGCCCGGGCGCCTTTTTTCGTGGTCGCAACGCTCTGCCGCGGCCGCGCTTGCCCTGGCCGCCGGGCCACCGCATAGAACGGCACGATGAACGCCTGGCTCCGCTCCCGTTTCGCCGCGCTGCTTGCGCTGGTTGATGATCCCCTGTCCCGCCGTGGCGAAGCGATCATGCTGGTGGTGGCGGGCGCGCTGGGGGCGCTGGGCTTTGCCCCGCTGGGATGGTGGCCACTCACCTTGCTGGCGCTGGCCGTGCTGGCCGCGCGGATGCAGCGGGCGCGCACGCCGTTCCATGCCCTGTTGGTGGGCTGGCTGTGGGGCTGGGGCCATTTTTCCACTGGAAACGGCTGGATCGCCACGGCTTTCACTTATCAGGCGCAGATGCCGGCCTGGCTGGGCTGGATCGCGGTGCTGCTGCTGGCGGTCTATCTCGCGCTGTTTCCGGCCGCTGCCACGCTGCTGGCGTGGTGGCTGGGGCGGCGCTGGCGCCTGGCGCCGGTGCCCACGCTGGCGGCCTTGTGGATCGTGACCGAATGGGCACGCGGCTGGGTCTGCACCGGTTTCCCATGGAATCCGCTGGCGGTCACGGCGCTGGGCGGGTTCGATCGGCCTGGCCTGGCGCGCGTGCTGCCTTGGCTGGGCACGTATGCCTTGTCGGGGGTGGTGGTGCTGCTGGCGGGGCAATGGCTGTTTGCCCTGCGCGCCGGGGTGCAGCGGCGCTGGGCCTTGGCCGGGGCCCATTTCGCCCTGCCGGTGGCGCTGTTCCTGTTGCCGCTGGGCGGGCAGCAGGGGGCGGGCACCGTGCCGTTCACGCTGGTCCAGCCGAACATCGGCCAGGATGAGATCAACGATCCCACCCGCTATGAAGCGCAGTTCCAGCGCGCCGCCGCGCTCAGCCTGCCGCGCGTCTATGGCCAGCGGCGCCTGGTGCTGTGGCCCGAAAGCGGCGTGCCCGATTACCTCCAGACCGGCTATCCGGCGGCCTGGTATGCCACCACCACCTTTGCCGGCGATCCGCTGCTGGCCCGCGCGCGGATGGGCCGCGTGGTCGGGCCGGGCGCGCTGTTGCTGACCGGCGCGGTAGACCTGGCGTTCAAGCCCAATCCCGCACCTGCCGCGATGCCGGTGGGCGCCTGGAACGTGGTGACCGCGATCGACAGCCAGGGCGCGATCCGCGGGCATTATGCCAAGGCGCACCTGGTGCCTTATGGCGAATATCTGCCGATGCGCGGCCTGCTCACGCCGCTCGGCCTCTCACGCCTGGTGGCAGGCGATTTCGACTATTGGTCAGGGCCTGGGCCGCGCACGCTCGATCTTTCGGGCCAGGGCCTGCCGCGCGTGGGTGTGCAGATCTGCTATGAAATCGTCTTTTCCGGCCAGGTGATCGACCGCGCGAACCGCCCCGCCGTGCTGTTCAATCCGTCGAACGATGGCTGGTTCGGCGCCTGGGGCCCGCCGCAGCACCTGGCCCAGGCACGGTTGCGCGCGATCGAGGAAGGCTTGCCGGTGCTGCGTTCCACCACCAACGGCATTTCGGCGGTGATCGATGCCCGCGGCGGCGTGCGTGCCTTCATCCCGCGCCACGTGGCCAGCCGCATCGATGGGCTGGTGCCACCCGCGTTGGCCCCTACCCCGTTTGCGCGAATGGGCAATACATTGCCGCTTTTGTGGGCCGCAGGTCTTCTTTTGGCGGGGCTGGTTGCCTCGCGGCGCCGCCCGCGCTAGGAGGCGGCACATAAAGATTGCTTTATATCGGACCCTTTGCCCATGCGCAGCGATTACCTGTTCACTTCCGAAAGCGTCTCCGAAGGCCATCCCGACAAGGTCGCGGACCAGATCAGCGACGCCATCGTCGACCTGTTCCTGAGCAAGGACCCCGAGGCGCGCATCGCCTGCGAAACGCTGACCACCACCAACCTGGTGGTGCTGGCCGGCGAAATCCGCGGCCGCGGCATCATGGACACCAGCGGCGAATGGGCGCCCGGCGTGCGCGAGGAAGTGGAAGCGGTGGTGCGCGCCACGGTCAAGCGCATCGGGTATGAGCAGGAAGGATTCCACTGGCAGACCTTCCGCTTTGAAAACAACCTGCACGCGCAATCGGCGCATATCGCGCAAGGCGTGGACGCGGGCGAAAACAAGGACGAAGGCGCCGGCGACCAGGGCATCATGTTCGGCTTTGCCTGCGACGAGACGCCCGACCTGATGCCGGCCACGCTGGATTACAGCCACAAGATCCTGCAGCGCCTGGCCGACGATCGCCATTCCGGCGCCGCCCCGTTCCTGGAACCCGATGCCAAGAGCCAGGTAACCCTGCGCTTCCAGGATGGCCGCCCGGCGGCCGCCACGGCCATCGTCGTGTCCACCCAGCACAAGCCGGGCTATGACGAAGGCGCCAAGGATGTCGAGCTGAAGGCCTGGGTGAAGCAGGCCGTCGCCGCGGTGATCCCGGCCGAGCTGCTGTCGGACCAGACGGTCTATCACATCAATCCCACCGGCAGCTTCGAGATTGGCGGCCCGGATGGCGACGCCGGCCTCACCGGCCGCAAGATCATCGTCGATACCTATGGCGGCGCCTCGCCCCACGGTGGCGGCGCGTTTTCGGGCAAGGATCCGACGAAGGTCGACCGTTCGGCCGCCTATGTGACGCGCTATATCGCCAAGAACATCGTGGCGGCGGGCCTGGCCAAGCGCTGCACCATCCAGGTGGCCTATGCCATCGGCGTGTCGCAGCCGCTCTCGCTCTATGTCGATACCCACGGCACCGGCGCGGTGGACGATGCCACGCTCGAACGCGCGGTGGAACTGGTGGCCAAGCAGCGCCTGGGCGGGTTGACCCCGCGCGGCATCCGCGTGGGCCTGTCGCTCAACAAGCCGATCTATGGCGTCACGGCGGCCTATGGCCACTTTGGCCGCAAGCCCGATGGCGACCTGTTCCCCTGGGAGCGCACCGACCTGGTGGACGACCTGAAGGCCGCGCTCGCCTGAGGTCTCCCGCCCCAGGTTTGAAAAGCAGATGGCCCCGGACGCGTTCCGGGGCCATTTTCTTATCCCCGCCGCGCGCGGAAGAAGTCGCGCAGCAGCGTGGCGCTTTCCGCCTCGCCCAGGCCGGGATAGACTTCGGGGCGATGCAGGCAGGTGGGCTGGTCGAACAGCCGCGGCCCGTGTTCCACCGCGCCGCCCTTGGGATCGGGCGCGGCGTAATAGACGCGGGCCAGCCGGGCATGGGCAATCGCGCCGGCGCACATCGGGCAGGGTTCGAGCGTGACCCACAGATCGCATCCGTCCAGCCGTTCCTGGCCCAGCGCGGCCGCTGCCGCGCGAATCGCCAGCATTTCGGCATGGGCGGTGGGATCGTGCAATTCGCGTGGGCGATTGTGCGCGGCGGCGATCACCTCGCCACCCTTGACGATCACCGCGCCGATCGGCACTTCGCCGTGCAAGGCGGCCGCATGGGCCTGTTCCAGCGCCAGTTTCATGGGTTCGGGCAGGGGCCAACGGGTCATCGTGCATCCGCCTAACACACATTCTGGGCCGAACAAGGCATGAAGGTGCCACGAATCCTTGACTTCGCCGACGGATTCGATAATGGCCCCAGCTTCCAGATAGATCACCAGAACACGAAGCGAGTTTTTAGCCATGTCGCGCATTTGCGAACTGACCGGTAAGGGCCGCCAGATCGGTCACAACGTGAGCCACGCCAACAACAAGACCAAGCGCGTGTTCCTCCCCAATCTCCAGAACGTCACGCTGATGTCGGAAAAGCTGGATCGCAGCTTCAAGTTCCGCGTGTCGACCCACGGCCTGCGCTCGGTTGAGCACAACGGCGGCCTCGACAACTGGCTGCTCAAGCAGGACAGCGACAAGCTCAGCGCCCGCGCCCTCAAGGTGAAGCGCGAGCTGGTCAAGGCTGTCGCTGCCGCCGCCTGATCGGCTGCGCATCGATGCTCAAAAGGGGCCGGGGTTCTTCCCCGGCCTTTTTTGTTGCGTTGGCGGCACCGGCCCGCCCCTATGAGAGCTTAAGCTTGAGCAACAGGGTGCGTTGCAGCCACACCATCTGGTTGCTGTCGGAAATCAGCCAGATCGCGGTGCTGCCATCGGCCTCGGGCGTGGCGACCATGCCTTCGTAATTGTCGCGAATGCGGGGATCGTCGATCCACGCGATCGGCTGCGCTTCCACCTGCGCGCCGGGGCGAATCGCGCGGGGATCGGCCACCAGCGTCACCACCGTGCGAAAGCCGCCCAAGGTGAACTTGCGGCCCAGCACCAAGAGCCGCCCGTCGGGCGCCTGGGCCAGTTCCACCGGGCGATAGCCTTCGGGCATGATCAGTTCGAATCGCGCGGGCGCCTGGTTCGGGCGGGGCAGGCCGGGCCAGATCAGCCCGGTATGGCGCCGGCGCGACCACCAGTGGGCATAGACTTCGCCGATCGCCACGGTGCGGCCGTCGGCAAGCTGGCGCAGCGATTCGGGTCCCTGGTTGTTGGGCCATTCCATCAACACCGGCGCGGCAATCTTGCGATCGTGGGTGAAATCGGCACTGAACAGGTGGAAGCGCGGGGTGCCTTCATAGCCGATCAGCACGTTGCCGCTGCGCGGATCGACCGAAACCGATTCGCTGTCGGTATCGATTTCCTGGCCGCGCCAGGCCTGGCGGATCGTGTCGCGCTGCCAGGTGTGCCAGGGCCCCGGTCGATCCGGGCGGCTGAACACCATCACCGCGTTGCGGTCGCTCACCGCCAGCAGGTCACCCGAAGAGCGCACCGCAAGGGCAGAGAAGTTGCCGAAATCGGGATTGGCGCTGGTCAGTTGCCAGGCACCTGTCAGGGTGAGCGCACCATAGCGCGGATCGTGGCCAGCCGCGCGCAGGCCCGGCAGCAAATCGTGATAGATTACCGGACGATAGGGGCTGGGCGGCGGCAGGTGTTGGCGCACATAGATCGCCGGCACCAGGGCCAGGATCAACAGGAAAAGGGCGATACGGCGCATCGCCAGCGGCCTTGGCACGGATGGCCAAGGGGGGGAAGCCCTATCAGGCCCGCCCCATCAGGCGGGCAGGAACACCATGCCCTTGCCGTTCATGCAATAGCGCTTGCCGGTGGGCGGCGGGCCATCGTCGAACACGTGGCCCAAGTGCCCGCCGCAACGGCGGCAATAGACTTCAGTGCGCTCCATGCCGAGCGTTGTGTCGGAACGCAGGCCCACCGCGCCGGGCAGGGGCTTCCAGAAGCTGGGCCAGCCGGTGCCGCTTTCGAACTTGGTGGCAGAAGCGAACAGCGGTTGCTTGTCGGCCGCGCAGGCAAAAGTGCCCTTGCGATGCTCGTTCAGCAGGCTTGAGGAAAACGGCCGCTCGGTGCCCGCTTCGCGCAGGATGTAGAACTGTTCCGGGGTGAGCAGGCGGCGCCATTCCGCCTCGCTGTGCTGCACCGGAAACACGTCCTTGGGGCCGGACGGCGCAGGCCGGGCGCGGCAGGCGCCGGCCATCGGCATCACAAGTCCGGCGCCCAGCCAGCCCAACAGGCGGCGGCGCGATGGACGGGAGGCGGGAGGGGCAAGGCCTTCAGTCATCACCATAGGCGCCTATATCGGGCTGGCGGGCAACCGGTGCAAGATGGTCTCGCGGGCAGTGCGGGGGGCAATGCCTGCCCGCGAGACAAGACGAGTTATGCGCACGCCGGCTGAACCCAGGCTGAGCGAGGCTGTCAGCCTTTGGCAAGGAGACCCTTGCGCGCCTTGCGCCCCTTGGCGGGCCCGGACTTCATCACCGTGCGGCGGAACAGTTGCGCGCCCATGCGCACGATCAGCACCACGCACAGCGCCTGCCAGCCCAATGCCACCAGATGCGGCCAGATCGCCGGCTCGCGCGCGGCGCGGGCCAGCATGGCAAAGGGCGAGGACAGCGGAAAGGCCAACGCGGCCCAATCCACCCAGGTACCCGGCCGCGCCAGGGCATAGCTGGCAAAGAAGAACACCATCAATTGCAGCATGGTGACCGGCATAGACAGCGTCTGCACTTCGCGCACGGTGGTGGCCATCCCGCCGATCGACAGGAACAGCGAGCCGAGCAGCAGATAGGCCATGGCAAAATAGAGGAAGCCGAGCACGAAGAACAACGGCCAGCCCACCGCCGGAGCAGCCAGCGTCGGCAGCGATTTCATGCCCAGCGCCAAAAGCGTGCCCCAGGCCGAACCCCACACGGCCATGCCCACCAGGCTCACGCCGAGCATGGCAAACAGCTTGCCCAGGAACAAGGCGTCCATGGGGATCGAGGCAGCCAGGACCTCGATGATCTTGTTGGCCTTTTCCTCCACCAGGTTGGACAGGACCATGCCCGCCAGCAGCATGGTGAGCAGGAACAGCAGCACTTGCCCGGCCTGCGCGGTCGTCACCTGCCCGCTTTGCACCTTGGCCACGCTGGTGGCCACTTCGTCCACCGCCACTGGCGGCAGCGACGCGGGCGCCAGGCTTTGCGCACGGGCGGCAAACAGCGCGACCATGCCCTGCCACATGCGCGCGCGTTCGGGCGTGGCGGTGAGGACCGGGTGCGCCAGGCTGCCCGAAACCACGGCTGCCAGTTGCCCATCAACCTTGCCGCCAGGGCCGCGATGGCCGGCGAGCGCCGCGCGGGCGTCATAAGTGCGGCCGCCCCATGGCGCGTCGAGCACCACGAAATCGGGCACGTCGCCCGGCATGGCATCGGCCAGGGCACGATGCGCCTCGATCATCCGCGCCGCTTCATCCGCCGGCAGGGCGATGCCCACTTGCGGGTGATCGAGGTCTTTCTGCACCTGGGCGCCGATGGCCCCGGCCATGCCGCCCACGATGATCGGGAACAGCGGCCCCAGAAGGAAGAACACGAAGCTCTTGGACCAGATCACCGCCACGAAATCGCGGCGGGCGATCACCCAGGCGGCGCGCAGCTTTTCGGGGATCATCGCACGGCCTCCGGCATCTGCGCATTTTCTTCCAGGGCGCGGGCGGCCGCCTCCCCGGCAATGGCGACAAAGGCATCGTGCAGCCCGGGCCGCTCGATCGAGAGCGAGAGAATGCCCGCCTCCCCTTCGATCAGGGCGCGCAGCAAGGGCTCCACGCCGCTTTCGGGCAGGGTGAAATGCCAGAATGCGCCTTCGCTGCGCGCGTCAGCAGGGAGGGTGGCGCGCCAGGCGCCGTCGCGTGCGCGGGTTTCCAGCCGCACTTGCGGGCGCAGCCGGTCGCGTGCGTCGTCCACCAGCCCGGCGAACGGCACCTTGCCCCCGGCGATGATCGCCACCTGGTCGCACAGGCGCTCGGCATGGGCGATGACGTGGGTGGAAAAGATCACCGTGGTGCCGCGTTCGGCGAGGCCCCGAATCATCTTTTCCAGCTTGCCCTGGTTGAGCGCGTCCAGCCCTGAGAAAGGCTCGTCGAACACCACCAGTTCGGGCTGGTGCACCAGCGTGCCCAGCAATTGTACCTGCTGCGCCATGCCCTTGGACAATTGGCGAATCTGCCGGTCGGCGGCATAGCCTAGGCCATGTTCCTCCAGCAGTTCGCGCGCCCGCGCCCGCCCGGTCTTGAGCGGCACCCCGCGCAGCGCGGCGAGGAAGGCGATGGCCTCGGTCGCTTTCATCGCGGGGTAGAGCCCGCGCTCTTCGGGCAGGTAGCCGATGCGGCGGGCCACTTGGGTGGGGCGTTCGCAGCCCAGCACGCGGCGGACGCCCGAATCGGGATCGATGATGCCCAGCAGCATGCGCAGCGTGGTGGTCTTGCCCGCGCCATTGGGGCCGAGAATGCCATAGATCGCGCCGCGCGGCACGCGGATGTCCACGCCATCGACGGCGGTGAACCCGTCGAACCGCTTGACCAGGCCCTGCGCCTCGATCGCCCAATCGCCCGCTTGCCCAATCATCATTGCCGCGCCATGCCCCTTCTCACTGTCCCACCCTCTAGCACACAAGAGACGGAATACTTGGTTAAAGCCCCCCCTTCTGCGCCTTTGGAACAGCGCCTGCGCGAGGAAGCGTTGCGGCTGGGCTTTGCCACGTGCGGCATTGCCCCGGCCACGGACGATCCGGCGCGCGCGGCGCGGCTGCACCAATGGCTCGCCGAAGGGCGGCACGGCAGCATGGAGTGGATGGAGACGCGAGCCGAGCAGCGCCAAGGGCCGCAATCGCTGTGGCCCCAGGCGCAAAGCGTGATCGCCCTGGGCATGAGCTATGCCCCCGCGCACGATCCGCTGGCCCTGGCCGAAGTGGCCGATCGCGGGCGCATTTCGGTCTATGCCCAAGGGGTGGACTATCACGACCTGGTCAAGCGCACGTTGAAAGCCCTGGCGCGCTGGCTGGTGGCCGAAGAACCGGGCGCGGAAGTGAAAGTCTTCGTCGATACCGCGCCAGTGATGGAAAAGCCGCTGGGGCAGGTGGCGGGGCTGGGCTGGCAGGGCAAGCACACCAACCTGGTCAGCCGCCGGCATGGCTCTTGGCTGTTCCTGGGGGCGATCTATACCACGCTCGATCTCGTGCCCGATGCGCCCCATGCCGACCGCTGCGGCACCTGCACAGCCTGCCAGGACGCCTGCCCCACCGGCGCATTCCCGGCGCCCTACCAGCTGGATGCGCGGGCGTGCATTTCCTACCTCACCATCGAGCACAAGGGGCCGATTGCCGAGGAATTCCGCGCCGCGCTGGGCAACCGCATCTATGGCTGCGACGATTGCCTGGCGGTGTGCCCGTGGAACCGCTTTGCCAAGGCTGCCGCCGACAACCGCGCCTTCCTGCCCCGCGCGGAACTCGTGGCACCGCGTCTGGCGGAATTGCTTGCGCTCGATGACGCCACCTTCCGCCAGGTCTTTGCCGGATCGCCGATCAAGCGCATCGGCCGCAACCGCATGGTGCGCAATTGCCTCTATGCTGCGGGCAACAGCGACGATCCGCGCCTGATCGGCCCGGTGCGCGCGCTGCTCGATGATCCCGATCCGGTCGTGGCCGAAGCCGCGCAGTGGGCGCTGGCGCGGCTGGCCTGAGGCAGCCGCGCCCACCCGCCCGTCAGTGGACGAAGCGGGCCACCACGTCGCGGTAGGAGCGGCTCACCTTCACTTCGGCGCCCGATTCGAGCACCAGGAAGCATTCACCATTGGTGTGCGGGCGCACCTGGCGCACCTGGTCGAGGTTGACGATCTTGGAGCGGTGGACGCGCTGGAACACGCGCGGGTCGAGCCGGCGCTCCAGGTCCTTCATCGTTTCGCGCAGGATCAGCGAATTGTCGCCGGTGTAGATGCACATATAGTCGCCCGCCGCCTCGATCCGTTCGATCGTGTCGACATCGACGCGGAAGATCTGGCCGCGATCCTTGATGTTGATCAGCTTTTCAAAGCGGCCGGCGGCCACTTCGCCGTCGTCTTCCAATTCCGGCATGGCATCGGGCGCCACTTCGGCCAGCACGGTCTTGAGCTTTTCCACTTCCTCCAGCCCGCGCTTTTCCGCCAGGCGCGTGCGTGCGCGGTCGAGCGCATCGGCCAGGCGGTCTTCCTCCACCGGCTTGAGCAGGTAGTCCACCGCGTTGGCCTCGAACGCCTTCAAGGCATGTTCGGAATAGGCGGTGACGAAAACGAAGAGCGGCGGATCGATTTCCATCACGCCCTTGACCACGCTGAACCCGTCGAAGCCGGGCATCTGGATATCGAGAAAGACGAGGTCCGGCTTTTCGGTCTTGATCTTGCGGATCGCTTCGCGACCGTTGGAACAGGTGTCGATCACCTCGACATCGGGGAAGGCCTGGAGACGCAGCTGGAGGCCTTGGATGGCGAGTTTCTCGTCGTCGACGAGGATCGTGCGGATGGTCATTTGCTACCTTTGCCTGGAGCGTCTGCCCTGTTGTGGTTTTTTTGCCCCCGCGTGACAAATGCGACAAGCTCGAAAAGTTCCCGAGAGCGTCGCATGCGCCCGGTCACGCCCTGACCAGCCTGGCCGCCTGGGCCAGTTGGGATTGCCCGGGCGTTGCGGCCTCTTCCTTGGCTTCGAACGGCAATTCGATGGTCACGGCAAAGCCGCCCTCCGGCCGGTTGCCCACGTCGAAGCGTTGCTGGCTGCCATAGGCCTGGGCCAGGCGATCGCGGATGTTGGGCAGGCCAACGCCTGTGGAAACCGGATAGCCCGGTGCGTGGGCGCTATCGGCAGAGTCGCTGTGCACGCCGAACAGCGTCGATGGATCGGTGCCCGCTGGCAAGCCCGGCCCGGTGTCCGACACGGTGACTCGCAGCATGGGGCCGACGAGTTGCGCGGAAATGGTGATCTGGGCACCATCCTCGAGCGGGCTGACCGCATACTTGATGGCGTTTTCCACCAGCGGCTGCAGCAGCAGCGAAGGCATCAGCGCGGCGCGGGCGGCATCGTCGATGCGGAATTCGGTGCGCAACCGCTCCTCGAAGCGCATCAGCTCGATGTCGAGGTAGAGCTTGAGCGTCTCCACTTCCTGCGCCACCGTCACCCGGCCCGTCGGCTCGTTGATCAGGGTATAACGCAGGAACGAGGACAGCCGGCTGAGCATGGCATTGGCCGGCTCGGTCTGTTTCAACAGCACCAGCGTGGAAATCGAATTGAGCGTGTTGAACAGGAAGTGCGGGTTGAGCTGGTAGCGCAACATGGCCAGCTGGGCCGAGGTCGCCTGCGCTTCGAGATAGAGCAGCTGGTCGTTCTGCTCTTCCACCTGGATGTAGAAATTGATCGCGTAATAGAGCGCCGACCACGCGCCCAGCAGCGTGAGGTCGATATAGAACACGCCCAGGAACAGCTGGGCAAACCCCGCGTCGCTGCCTGGGCGATAGAGGCTGATCACCCAGGCATCGATGAACGCATAGAGCCCCACCGCCACCGCCAGGACCAGCGCCGTGGCGCCCCAGGTGATGATCGGGCGCCGGTTGATCAGCGCGCGATAGATCACCGACAGGATCGACGAGATCGAAAAGCCGGTGATCGAGGCGATCAGCACGATCAGCAGGAACGACCAGGGCTGGGCATTGGCCAGGCTGGACATCGCGCGCAGCAGCATGGCGCCGCCCCAGCCAACGAACTGGAGCCGCCAGAACGCGCGGTTCTTGTTGCCGAAGAACGGCGTGGGACGAAGCGGCAGCATGGCCATGACCATATCGCTTTAGCGCGGCTGGGGCTGCAGCGCCATGGGGGGCTTGTCCATCGCGGGCGCGGCGGGAACGGGCATCGCCGGGGCGCCCTCTTCGCGGCGGAACAGGCGGGGCCAGTCGGCCTGCGCGGCATTGGCCGTGGCGGCCTTCATCGTGGCGATCTCGGCGGTCATGTCGCGCACGCGGGTGCGCCAGCTGCCGTGATCGGGCGAGGCGATGAAGAGGATTTCATAGCGTGGCCCGATGCGGCGCATCCATGCCATGGCGGCGGCCGGATCATAGCCGGCGTTGTGCAGCAACCACACCGAGAGGCGATCGGCCTCGCGCTCGGTCTTGCGCGTGCTGCCGCCCTGTTCCAGCCAGGTCTGGTGATCGAGCACGGCATGGGCCAACTCGTGCGCCATCAACGCGGCGATTTCCGTCTCGTCCCATTTGGCCACTTCGGCCATGGGGCGGCCGATGCGCACCACATCGCGGTTGGCGCCGGCATTGCCCTTGCTGTCGTCCATCAGGAAGCGCACCTGGCATACCGTCGCGCCGGGGATTGTCATGGTCTTGCCTTGCGCCAGGGCCAGGACCACGCGGCCATCGCGCGCCACATCCTTTTCCAGGGCATCCTGCAGGGCAAACAGGCGATCCCACTTGCCCTGGCGCGGCACCGGCAGGCTGGCGACGGCAAGGCTGCCTACAGCGGTGACCGTGGCGTTGAGCGGCAGGCCGGCGGCATGGGCCGGGCCATCGGCCGCCAGGGCACCAACGCCGATATCGCCAGAAAGGCCATAGACCTGGCGCGCCAGCGCGGGATCATCGAACGTGCGCGCGTCCTGCAGCATCACCCCGATGCCCGGCGCCACGCGCGCGCAGAACCGGGCATTGGCATGGGCCAGGTTCCATCCGATGGTCTGCACGATGATGTCGTCGCGCTGCACTTCATCGATCGGCTGCAGCGTGGCGGCCGCTTGGGCACGGGCGGGGGGCGGGGCAAGCGACAGGGCGGGCAGTGCAAGCGCAAGCGCCAGTGGCGCCGCCAGGGCCCGCCCGCCGATCATGCGCCTTGGGCCTTGTCGCCGGCGCGCGCGGCATCGATCGCCTGCTGCAGCTTTTCGCGGCCCACCGCGCCGCTCAGCAACTGGTCTCCGGCGACCCAGGCGGGCGTGCCGCTCACGCCCAGTTGGCGCGACAGGTCCACGTTGCGTTGCAGTTCCTTGAGCGTTTCGGGCCGTGCGGCAAAGGCATTGGCAGCGGCGGCGTCAAGGCCGGCCTTGCCCGCGGCGGCAGAAATGCTTTCCGCGCTGGGCCGCTCGCCACTGAACATGGCCTTGTGAAACGCCGGATACTTGCCCTGGGCGGCAGCGGCCAGGCCCATGCGCGCGGCCGGCACGCTCTGCGCCGAAATGATCGGCAGTTCGCGCACCACCACTTTGAGATCGGGATTGGCGGCGATCAGCGCTTCCACGTCGGCCACGCTGCCGCGGCAATAGGTGCAGGCAAAATCGGTGAATTCCACCAAGGTCACGCGGCCCTGCGGATTGCCCAGCACGGCGCCGGGAAACGGCGTTTCCAACGCGCCACGCAAGGCGGCGACACGGCTGGCCGCCTCGCGCGCTTCCAGCCGGCCGGCCACTTCGCTCAGGATTTCGGGATGATCGAGCAGGGTCTGGCGCACCAGCCCTTCCAGTGCCACGCGCTCCTTGCCGTCGATCCCGGCATCGGCCAGGGCCTTGGCCAGTTGCGCTTCGTTCATCCCCCCGCCTGCCTGTGCCGACGCCAGGGCATCGTGCTGGCGGCTGGAAGCAACCCACCAGGCAAGGCCAGCGGCCACCAATGCCACCAGCACGAGCAGGATCAGGAAGGAACGGCGTTCGGCAGCAGCAGTCATCGGCTTACTTTTTCTTCCTTTGCCGTTCCATCATGGCCTGGGCCGACATCGCAATGTCTTGCGCGCGCAGCCAGTCGGGGCTGCCCTTGGGCAAGCCATCCTCGGCCGCCTGGGCACTGCGCGCCGCTTCGGGCAACTGCATCTGCATCAATTGCTGCTCGGCACTGGCCAGGCGGGCACGGGGGGTATCCCCTTCGGCCTCGTAGACCACGCCAAGCTGATACCATGCAAACGGATTTTCGCGATCCTTGGCCACGGCGGCCTTGAGCACGCGTTCGGCTTCCGCAAAATTGGCCTTGTCCTCGGTCGCCAGCAGGGCGTGGCCAAACGTGGTGGCGATCAGCGGGTTGTTGCCGGTAAGCTGCGTGGCACGGCGCAAGGGGGGAATGGCATCGGCCGGCTGGCCGGATTCGAGCAGTACCTGGCCCTTGAGCTCCAGCGCATAGGGATCGTCGGGCAACTGGCGCAGCATGGCATCCACCTCGGCCAGCGCTTTGTCCATCAGCGCTTCCTTGTGATAGGCATAGGCGCGCGCATAGTGCGCCGGCGCATCCTGGAGGTAGTCGGGATAGGCGCGCAGGGTATCCTGCGGCTCGGCCAGATAGCCATAGAGCTTGGCCTTCACCCGCACGAACCGCGCCTGCAGCTGCGGGTCCATCGGCGTGTTCCAGGCCGGATCGTGTTCGTAGGTATCCTGCAGCGTGGTCAGGCGGTCGGCGGTCATCGGGTGGGTGGAATAGAACTCGGCATCGGCATTGCGGGTGAAGCCATAGCGGAATTCCTGGTTCTGCAGCTTCTTGAAGAAATCGAGCGAGCCACGCCCGGAAATCCCCGCCTTGGACAGGAACTGCGCGCCGGCGGCATCGGCCTGCGATTCCTGCGCGCGGCTGAACGCCAGGTAGCTGCCGAGTGCCGCCTGCTGCCCGGCCATGAACACGCCCAGGCCAGCGTCGGCCGATCCCGCCGCCGCCGCCAGCCCGCCCAGGAGCAGCGAGAGCAGGGTAATGCCCGTGGCGGGCTTGGACCCGGCCGTGCTGATCACGTGGCCACCGGTGATGTGGCCCAACTCGTGCGCCACCACGCCCTGCACTTCGTTGATATTGTCGGCCGCGCCGATCAGCCCGGAATGGAGATAGACCGCCTGGCCCCCGGCGACGAAAGCGTTGATCGAGCCGTCGTTGAGCAGCACGATATCGACATTGCGCGGATCGAGCCCGGCCGCCTTGATCAGCGGGGCCGACATGTCGCGGAACAGCGCCTCGGTTTCGGCATCGCGCAGGACTTCCTGCGCCATGACCGGCTGGGCCGAAAGCGCCAGGACGGCCACGGCGGAACAGACGCCCGCCAGGCGGCGGCGTAGCGGGGCGAAAGAGAGGGCGCGCATCACGATGCGGTTATTGTGGCGCGGAATGAACCGGTGGTGAAGCGCAAACCTTGGCGATGAAAGCGGCGACCGCCTCAAGGGGGCGGGTTTCGCGGGCAAAGGGCTTGGCAAAGGCCATGATCAGCCGCTCATGATCGACACCATCGAGCACGAGGGCTTGTGTCGGCTGGCCGGCGGCGGTCATCGCGGCGGCCAGGGCCAGGCTGTTGCGCGGCCGCACGCGCGGATCGTCGGCGCCATGCACCAGCAGCAGTGGCGGTGCCCCGGCGTGAACATGGTTGATCGGCTGGGTCTGGGCCAGATCGCCGCAATGGCCGAACGTGGCGATGGAGGCGGGATCGTCCAACGGCAGGAAATCGGCCGGCGTGGCCAGGCCGATCGCCCCGGCCAGGGCGTCGGCGTCAAGCCCCTCGTCGGCCAGCCAGCGCTTGTCGAGCGCCAGGGACAGCGCATTATAGGCCCCGGCCGAATGGCCCATGAGCACCACGCGCTGCGGATCGCCACCCAGCGTGGCGGCATGATCGGCCACCCAGCGCAGCGCCCGCGCCCCATCGGCCAGCATCACCGGCCAGCGGCCCTGCGGCAGCAGGCGATAGCCCGCCAGCACGACCATGCAGCCCTGCGGCGCCGTGGCCGCGATCAGGCTGCGCGCGATGAAGCGATAGTCCTGCGGTCGCCCGCTGTTCCAGGCGCCGCCGTGGATGAACACCACCACCGGCAGCCGCGCGTTGCGTGGCGTGCCGGGTGGCGCGAATACCTCCAGTTGCTGGTGCGGATCGGGGCCATAGCGGGCGCGGGCCACGCGCTCCACACCGCTCTGCCCGCCCTGCTTGGCCAGAGTCAGGGCCAGGTCGGCCGCATCGAGCACGGACACGGGGTTGCGCGCCAGCGCGCGGCGGTAAAGGGCATGGCCGGCAATGCCAGCGGCAGCCAGGCCCACGATCCATCGAGACAAACTCATCGCCTTGCAAACTCAGCCGCCAAGGTGGCGGTTCCCGTGATGATCGCCGCCTTAGGATGTGTTGAGATTTATGAGTTCACGACCTAGGCCAGGGTGGAGCGAGAATGGCTGATTTCGTGACCCGGAACGCAGCGTACTTTTGGCACGTGAGCACCGGCAGCGCGAAAAGCGGCCGTTCGCAGCCCGCCATGGGCTAAATCTCAACACACCCTAGTTCATCAGGCGGCGGGCGGCACGTTCGAGCAAGGGTTCGTCGTCCAGCACTTCGCCCAGCACGGCCAACCGCCCATCGGGCATGCGCCGCACCATGACGAGCGAAAATTCGCGGCCATCGGCGGGAATGTCGTCCAGGCTGCGCGGCGGCAGGGTGCGCAAGCTGGCTTCCAGCGCGGCGCGCGGATCGATGCGGGCCTGGCCTTCCTCGGCCCGGCGCAGGCGGCGTTCGGCCGCCACCACACCCTTGAGGCCGCCCGGCGTTTGCGCCAGGAATGCGCCCAGTTCCCCGCGCGACAGGCCCAGCCGGTGCGCATGGGCCAGGGCCGTTGCATATTCGGTCAGCCGCGTCTTGTCGTGCTGCGCGCCGAACACCAGCTTGACCACCGGGATCAGCGGCGCACGCGCCTGCATGGCAAGGCCGGCGCCGGCCACCAGCGCGGCAAAGTCCTCGGGCTCTGCTTCTGCCGCCAGGGCAAAGTCCCAGGCGCGGCCGATCGCGGCATAGAGCGCCTGGCGGGTGCGATCCTCGCTGCCCACGGCCAGATCCGCCATGGCGCGGGCGCTGGCCAACCAATCGGCCAGGCTTTCGGGCTCGTGCTCGTGCTCGTCGCGCAGCGGCGCAAGGTTGCCGGCGGCCAGCGGATCGAGTGCTGGCAGGATTTCCAGCGCGATATCGCCCAGGTCCAGCGCGTCCAGACCAGCCGGGTGGCCGGCGTCATCGGGGGAAAGATCGTGCGGGTCGCGCGCGCGCAGCGGGCCATCGGCCCACTGGCCCAGCGAATCGGCCAGCGCGCCCCAGCTTTCCTCGCCATCCCCGTCGCCGCGCAGGGCCGGATCGGCAAAGGCAGGCAGCGGCAGATCGGGCGTGGCGTGGCCGGCGCCGCCATGATCGGGACGCAGCGCGGTCACGGCCTTGCGGCGCGGCTTCTTCTCACCCAGCACCAGGCCGATTTCGGCCATGAGTTCGTTGGTCGTGGCCTGGTCGGCCAGTTCCTTCCAGTTGATCACGCCATAGATGTAATCGAGCGTGTCACCACTGGTCGAAAACGGCAGCAGGATGCCACGATAGAGGATGGTGCGGCCGCGCTGGTTGGCAAATTCCGCCTCGAACCCGATCGGCGCCTCGTTGGCCACGATCTGCATGTAGTGGTCGGTGATGCGCGACAGGATCGAGCGGCCGGGCACCTGGCTCAACCGCAAAAGCGGCCCTGCATCCTCGCAATCGGCCAGCAGCGCGCTGCCGACATAGGCGATGGCCGGGTCTTCCAGCCCCCCCTCTTCCAGGCCGGCATCGAAATGCAGCAGCACGGAATGATCGGCAAAATCAGGCAGGTGGCCGGCGAGCAGCGGGCCAGCCAGCGGTAGGCGCGCATCGCCCAGCATGCTCGCCCAGAAATTGTAGGCGCGCACCTGCATCCGTCGCTCGTCTGCGCCCAGGAGCGGCGGCAGCGGCTCGGTCAGGTCGTCCAGATAGCCGTCTGGCAGATCGCCGTCTTGCAAATCATCGTCGGGATCGCCGTTGCCGAACAGGCCCAAATGGGCCGGTCCGTCGGCAAATCCGCGCATGCTGTCCATCGCCAAGGCCCTTCGTCATGCTCCTTGCCGACCCTTTTGGCGCAACATGGTGAAGAAGCGATTAAGTTGCGCCAATGGCAAACCGCGCAAAAATATCGGCAAAAGGCAAAGACGCGGCCCGGCCGCCGTCACCCGCGCGCAGCGATCGCCGCGGCGCGCGCGATCAGCCGCTCGGCCATGTCGCGGTGGAGCAATTCGGCCATCTTGCCGTTCACCCGCAGCGCGCCCACACCGGCATTGGCCGGATCGGCAAAGGCCGCCACGATGGCCTGCGCCTGGGCCAGTTCATCGGCGCCAGGGGCAAACACGCGGTTGGCCACGGGCAGTTGCGCGGGATGGATCAAGGTCTTGCCGTCAAAGCCAAAGGCACGGGCCTGGGCACATTCGGCTTCCAGCAAGGAAAGATCCTCGATCGCGTTGCACACCCCGTCGAGCGCGACCAGGCCATTGGCGCGCGCGGCCAGCACGCATTGCGCCAGCAGCGGCACGAAGGCGTCCCGGCCGGGCGCCTGCGCCATGCCGGTGTCCTTGGCCAGGTCGTTGAGGCCCAGCACCATGCCGGCCAGCCGCGTGGTGGCGGCGCAATCGGCAATGCGCTCTACCGCCAGGGCCGCGCGCGGGGTTTCAATCATCACCCACAGCTGCACGTGGGCGGCAAAGCCGGCGCGGTCCATTGCGGCGGAAAGCGCCACGATATCGGCCGCGTCGTGCACCTTGGGCACCAGCACGGCATCGAGCGAGGCTGGGGCCAGCGCAGCCAGATCGTCATGCCCCCAGGGCGTATCGATGCCATTGCACCGCGCGATCAGGCGGCGGTGGCCAAAGCCACCCGCCTGCGCCTGTTCCACCAGCGCGGCGCGGGCCGCCTGCTTGGCGTGGGGTGCCACGGCGTCTTCCAGGTCGAGCACCACGGCATCGCAATCGAGCGCGCGCGCCTTGGCCATGGCGCGTTCGTTGCTGGCCGGCATGTAGAGTGCAGAGCGCAGCGGGCGGGTATCGTCGGTCATGCGGGTTTCACCCTTGGCGAAGGCACCGGTTCCTTGACGGTATCGACGCGGCCCTCCTCGCGCGCGGGCATCGGCACGAACAGGCGCAGCACGAGGTTGAGCGCGAGCCAGGCAGCGGCGGCATGCAAGGCAAAGGCCAGGCCGCGCTGGTCGGCGATCCAGCCCCAGGCCCAGGCGCCCAGCGCCATCGAGCCGAACGTGATTGCCTGGTAGAGCGAGAGGCAGCGCCCCAGGATCGCCTCGGGCGAACGCAATTGCATGGCAACGTTGAGGCTGGTCATCGCCGCGACCCAGCCCGATCCGGCCACGAAGCCGGCCACGATCGCTGCGGCCAGCGTGGTGGCCTGGGCCAGCAGCAGCAGCGCCCCCAGGAACACCACCGTCGCGCCCGACACGATCGCTTCGGCGCCAAAGCGGCGGCGCGCCCGCGTGACCCACAGCGCGTTGACGATCGAGCCGACCCCGAACGAGCCGAGCATCAGGCCATAGTCCAGCTCGGTGCCGGCCAGCGTATCGTGCGCCACGGCCGGCATCAGCGCCTGGAACGCGCTGGCGCCAAAGCCGAACATCGCGCCGCGCAGCAGCACCTTGCGGATCGGGACGGACCCGGCGCAGAACGCCACGCCCACCTTGATCGAGGCCAGCATCGGCTGGCGCTGCGGTGCGCGCGCTTCGGGCCGCCAGCGCGCCAGCACCACCAGCATGCCGATGTACGACAGGGCATTGGCGGCAAAGGCGGCGCTCACGCTCAGGATCGAGATCATCATCCCGCCCAGCGCCGGCCCCGCGCTGCGCGCCAGATTGGCCGACATGGCGTTGAGGGCGATGGCCTGGGGCAGATCGGCCTTGCCCACCTGGAGCCGGACCGAGGCCTGCCAGGCCGGCTGGTTGATCGCCGTGCCCATGCCCACCATCAGCGTCAGCACGAGCAACGAAAGCGGCCCCAGCATCCCGCGATAGCCCAGCACCGCCAGGACGGCCGACACCACCAGCATTGCGCTTTGCGCCCAGATCATCACCCGGCGCCGGTCGAAATTGTCGGCAATCCCGCCCGCCAGCAGGCCCAGCAGCAGGATCGGCAGGGTGGACGAAGCCTGGACCAGTGCGATCAGCACATGGCTGCGCGTGAGTTCGGTCATCAACCAGGCGGCCGCGGCGGCCTGGATGGTGGAACCCAGGTTGGACACCAGGTTGGCCGTCCAGATCGCGCGGAACGCGGGATAGCCGAAGGGCGCCAGCGCGCCGCCGGTCTTGGGCTGGCCGGTCTTGGGCTGGCCGGTCTCGGGCTGGCCGGTCTTGGGCAGGGAGGGGGCAGTCTCGGTCAAAGCAGATAGCGCATGCGGATCGAAGTGGTCAGTTGCGTCTCGCCCAGGGTAAAGGCGGCGGCGGAAAAGCGTGGCGGGCCAAAGCGGATCGGCGCATCGCGGGAAAAGCCGAAGCCCTCGCGCGGCATCATCAACATCTTGTCGAGCCGGCCATTGGCGTTTTCATCGTGGAACAGCGCGACGGCATAGCGGCCGGGCAGCACGTGCTGGAACGCCACCACATCGTTTCCGGCCGCCGGCACGGTCTGGTGCAGCGCCTGGGGGTCCTTCTCGCAATCGGGAAAGGTGATCGGATCGGCCGTCAGGCACGCCTGGATCAGCCCCTTGTGCGAACGCAGGCCCACCACATCGACCAGCACGGTGGTGCGTTCGGGCAGGGCGGCCCCGCCCTGGCCCAACGCCACCATGCCCAGCGCGGCCCAACGCCAAGCCCGCCGCTTCACCGTGCCGCCCTTTCCGGCCAGCCCGCCAGCCCGGCGTCCGTGCCGCAAAGCCTGTCCCACACGCGAAAATAGAGGCCGTAATTGCACCGATAGCGCTCGTGATGCTGATGATGGTGGCTTGCCGTTATCAACCACTTCCCTGCCCGGGAATGAACCAGCCAGCCCGGAAACACTTCCCAGCCCATGTGGTTGGTCACGCCCATCACGGTCATGACCACCAGCACGGTGGCCAGCATGCCCGCCTGGATCGGCACCACGAAGACCAGCGCGGGAATGAACAGGCCGACCACGGCCGCTTCCACCGGATGAAAGTTCATTGCCGCCCAGGCCGTGGGCGGGCGGCTGGCATGGTGGATGGCGTGGACGCGGCGAAACACCTTGGGCCGGTGCATCCAGCGATGCGTCCAATAGAACCAGGTATCGTGGGCAAACAGATAGACCAGCACCGAAACCGGCATCCACCACAGCGGATAGGCGTTGGGATCGGCATAGATCCGCGTCCAACCGTGCTGTTGCCAGCCCCAGGCGATGACGCCGGCGGGCACGCCATAGATTGCTGCACTGGCCAGGCTCCAGCCGATCTCGCGGCGGATCTGTGCCTCCAGGCCGGCATAGTGGCCGGGCAGGCGCCGCTGCGTGATCCAGGCGAACAGCCCGCTTGCCGCCACATAACGCACCGCGACGATCGCAGTCATGGCGAGCGCCGAAAGCAGCAGCGCGGCAAGTGGAGGACCGTTCATGGTTTTCCTGGGTGGCACGAGGCCGGACATTTTCCAGCGCCCCTATGCCAAGCCGGGCGGGTGCTGCCCAGCTTTTTCGCAATCGCAAAACGATTCGACACGCTCTGGCCGGCCTGCCTTGCAAGCGGGGGGAGGCGCGCCTAGATAACCGGAGCGATTCGGTCTGATTTGGCCTTTCGCGTTCCGCAGGGCAGCTTTGGGCCGCCCCCTAATTGAGCGAGCAGGTGCGATGCGATTGTCGAGCATGGCTGACTATGCCGTTGTCATGATGTGCGCCGCCGCGCGCCATTGCGGCTGCCATAGTGCCGATACGCCGCTGCTTTCGGCCCAGCGCCTGGCCACCGAAACCGGCCTGCCCGCGCCCACCGTGCAAAAACTGGTGAGCAAGATGGCCGCTGCCGGCCTGCTCAAGTCCGTGCGCGGCGCGCGTGGCGGGCTCAAGCTGGCGCGTCCGGCCGCTGCGATCAGCCTGGCCGACATTGTCGAGGCGGTGGAAGGGCCGATTGCCATGGCCGCCTGCAGCGGGCATGGGCGCAGCGATTGCACGCTCGAAGCGGCCTGCGCTGTCCGGCCGCACTGGCCGGCGGTGGACGCAGCGCTGCGCGCCGCGCTTTCGGGTGTGTCGCTGGTACAGCTTGCCCGGCCTGCTCAGTCTCCTAAAGGGGCGCAATCGGGCCAGCTGGCCGTCCCGTCGGCGGCCACCGCCCTGGCCGTCACCCCCATTCCTGCCGAGTTGCCCGCATGACCGATGAAACCCTGAACGACACGCCGGTAAAGGACGAGCCTGTAAAGGATCAGGCCGCGCGCGATGCTGCGGCCCGCGTGGCCGAGTACGAACACGGCTGGTCTTCGGACATCGAGCAGGAATATGGCCCCAAGGGCCTGTCCGAAGACACCGTGCGCTTCATTTCGGCCAAGAAGGACGAGCCGGAGTGGATGCTGGAATGGCGGCTCAAGGCCTATCGCCACTGGCTGACCATGCCCATGCCCGACTGGGCCAAGCTGCAGATCCCGCCGATCGATTATCAGGAAGCCTACTATTGGGCCGCGCCCAAGAAGAAGGACGGGCCCAAGTCCTTGGACGAGGTCGATCCCGAAATCCTGCGCGTCTATGAAAAGCTGGGCATCCCGCTAGCCGAGCAGGAAGTGCTGGCCGGGGTGGAAGGCGCGCGCCGCGTGGCGGTGGACGCGGTGTTCGACAGCGTTTCGGTCGCCACCACGTTCCGCAAGGAACTGGAAGCGGCCGGCGTCATCTTCCGCTCGATCAGCGAGGCGATCCGCGAGTTTCCCGATCTGGTGCGGCGCTGGCTGGGCAAGGTCGTGCCGATGCACGACAACTATTTCGCGGCCTTGAACTGCGCGGTTTTTTCCGACGGCACCTTCGTCTACATTCCCGAAGGCGTGCGCTGCCCGATGGAGCTGTCGACCTATTTCCGCATCAACGCGGAAAATACCGGTCAGTTCGAACGCACCCTGATCGTGGCCGACAAGGGCGCCTATGTCTCTTACCTGGAAGGCTGCACCGCGCCCCAGCGCGACGAGAACCAGCTTCACGCCGCCGTGGTGGAACTGGTCGCGCTCGATGACGCGGAAATCAAGTATTCCACGGTGCAGAACTGGTATCCCGGCGATGCGCAGGGCAAGGGCGGGATCTACAACTTCGTGACCAAGCGCGCGCTGTGCCAGGGCGCGCGGTCCAAGGTTTCATGGACCCAGGTGGAAACCGGCTCTGCCGTGACGTGGAAGTATCCCAGCTGCGTCTTGAACGGCGAGGATTCGGTGGGCGAATTCTATTCCGTGGCCGTCACCAACAATTACCAGCAGGCCGATACCGGCACCAAGATGATCCACAACGGCAAGCGCAGCCGCTCGACCATCGTGTCCAAGGGGATCAGCGCGGGCAAGTCCAACAACACCTATCGCGGCCTGGTGCGCGTGGCCCCGCAGGCCGAGGGCGTGCGCAATTTCACCCAGTGCGACAGCCTGTTGCTGGGCGCGGAATGCGGCGCGCACACCGTGCCCTATATCGAAGTGCGCAACCCTTCGGCCACGATTGAGCACGAGGCGACGACGAGCAAGATCAGCGATGATCAGCTGTTCTATGCCATGCAGCGCGGGCTGGACCAGGAACAGGCCGTGGCGCTGATCGTCAACGGCTTTGCCAAGGAAGTCTTGCAGCAGCTGCCCATGGAATTTGCCGTGGAAGCGCAGAAGCTCCTGGGCATCAGCCTGGAAGGCAGCGTGGGATGAGCGCGCTGCTGGTCATGGCCCTGGCCACGGTGACCGCGCCCGACAGCGCCCCGGCACTGGCGGCGGTGCAGAAGTGCGACAAGCAGGCGATGCGCGCGATGGCGACCGACGAGCCGCACCGCCGCACCCAGTTTGCAGCTGCCGCCTATGCCGAGCAGCGCGCGATCGCGCAGGAACGCGCCGCGCTGCTCGATGTCCAGATTTCCGGCACCCCCAGCGGCGCTGCCACCACGGCTAACGCCCTGGCCCAGATCGACGCCCGGCAGAAAGAGCTGGACGACGTGAAGGCCATCGAAAAATCGTGGCGCGACCTGTTCGACGAGGTTCGCGCCGACTTCCTTGCCAATTGCTCGAGCGGAAAACGCAATGCTGACGATAAGTGACCTCTCCAACGAAATCGCCGGCAAGGCCATTCTCAAGGGGCTTTCGCTCACGATCAACGCGGGTGAGATCCACGCGATCATGGGGCCGAACGGCGCCGGCAAATCGACCCTGGCCTATACCCTCGGCGGGCGCCCCGGCTATGCAGTGACCGGCGGCAGCGCCACGTTCGACGGGCAGGACCTGCTCGCCATGGACCCGCACGAGCGCGCGGCGGCCGGGCTGTTCCTGGGTTTCCAGTATCCGGTGGAAATCCCCGGCGTGTCCAACCTGCAATTCCTGCGCGAGGCGCTCAACGCGCAGCGCAAGAGCCGTGGCGAAGAACCGCTGTCGGGCGGCGCGTTCCTCAAGCTGGCACGCGAGAAGGCCGACCTTTTGCGCATGGACATGGACATGCTCAAGCGCCCGGTGAACGTGGGCTTTTCCGGCGGCGAGAAGAAGCGCGCGGAAATGGTCCAGATGGGCATTCTCGATCCCAAGCTGGCGATCCTGGATGAAACCGATTCGGGCCTGGATATCGACGCACTGCGCATCTGCGGCGAAGGGATCAACGCGATCATGCGCAAGCCCGACAAGGCCGTGCTGCTGATCACGCATTACCAGCGCCTGCTCGATTACGTGAAGCCCGATTTCGTCCACGTGCTGGCCGGCGGGCGCATCGTCCGCTCGGGCGGGGCGGAACTGGCGCACGAGCTTGAACAGCATGGCTACGAGGCGGTGGCGTGACCACCGCCGCGCTCCTTCCCACCAAAGCGGACGAGGCGTTCCGCTATGCGGATCTTGCCGCGCTCGCCACGCTCTGGCCCTTGCCGGCCGAGGCGGTGGACGTGGCGGCGGGCGAGAGCGGCAGCCTTTCGGTGGTGCTGGCGGGCAATGCCCCGGCAGCACGCGACCTGGCGATCACGCTGGGCGAGGGCGCCAGCTATGACTTGCGCCTGCTCAACGCCGGTGGCGCCTATGGCCGCATCGCGGTGACCGTGCGGCTGGCCAAGGGCGCAAAGTTCCATCTTGGCGCGGCGCAACTGGGCGGCGGCGACCAGACGCTGGAAATCGTGACCGAGGTTGTCCATGCCGAGCCGGACGCGCAATCCAGCCAGGTGGTGCGCTCGGTCCTGGCGGGCCATGCCACCGGCACATACCTGGGCCGCGTGGTGGTGGATCGCGGCGCGGTGGGCACCGACGGCGAACAGTCGATCCGTGCCATGCTGCTCGATCGCACGGCCACGGCCAATGCCCGGCCCGAACTGGAAATCTATGCCGACGACGTGAAGTGCGCGCATGGCTGCGCCGTGGGCGAGCTGGATGCGCAGGGCCTGTTCTACCTGCAATCGCGTGGGTTGCCGCCGGCAGAGGCCAAGAAGCTGATGCTCCAGGCCTTTATCGCCGAAGCGTTCGTCGATGCGCCCGAAGAAGAGGTGCTGACGCAGGCCGCGCTCCAGGCACTGGGAGGCCTGCTGTGAGCACGCTTGCCACAGCACCGCTGACGCAGGCTGCCGAATGGCCGGGCCTGGTCAACCCGGACGGCTCGCGCTGGCACTACCTCGATACCGGGGCCACCGCGCAAAAGCCGCGCGTAGTGATCGACGCGGTCACCCGCGCCATCGGCGTGGACTATGCCACCGTGCATCGCGGGGTTTACACCCGCTCGGCCGAAATGACGCTGGGCTTTGAAGCCGCGCGGCGCAAGGTGGCCGGCTTGTTCGGCGCGGACGAGGGCGAGATCGTCTTCACCCGCGGCGCGACCGAGGCGATCAACCTGGTCGCGCAGACCTGGGGCCTGGCCAATCTCAAGGCCGGCGACCGCGTGCTGCTCTCGACGCTGGAACACCATTCCAACATCGTGCCCTGGCAATTGCTGGCGCAGCGCACCGGCATTGCCATCGACGTCTGCCCGCTGACCGAAGATGGCAAGATCGATCTCGACGCGGCGGAAGCCATGCTTACCCCGGCGCACAAGCTGGTGGCCTTTGCCCATGTGTCCAACGTGCTGGGCAGCGTGCTCGATGCGCCGCGCGCGGTGGCACTGGCCCATGCCGTGGGCGCCAAGATCCTGCTCGATGGCTGCCAGGCCGTGGCGCGGCTGGTGGTGGACGTGAAGGCGCTCGACGTCGATTTCTATGCCTTTTCCGGGCACAAGCTCTATGGCCCGACCGGCATCGGCGCGCTCTATGGCAAGGCAGACCTGCTCGCGGCCATGCCGCCGTGGCAGGGCGGCGGCGCGATGATCGATCGCGTTTCGTTTGCCGGCACCACTTTTGCCCCCGCGCCGCAGCGGTTCGAGGCGGGCACGCCAGCCATTGTCGAGGCGATCGGCCTGGGCGTGGCGGTGGATTATGTGCAGGGCGTGGGCCTTGCGGCCATCCAGGCCCACGAAACCGCACTGGTGCGCGCCACGCGCGATGCCTTGCGCGGGTTGAACAGTGTGCGCGTGTTCGGGCCGGACGATGCCGCCGGCGCTGTCAGTTTCGTGATCGAGGGGGTGCATCCGCACGACCTTGGCACCATATTGGACGAGGAAGGCGTGGCGATCCGCGCCGGCCACCATTGCGCCCAGCCCCTGATGGAACACCTGGGCGTGCCGGCCACGGCCCGCGCCAGCTTTGGCATCTACAGCGACGAAAGCGATGTTGCCGCCCTGGTGCGCGGCATCGAGCGAACCTTGAGGATTTTCGGATGAGCGCCGATACCCCCCGCTTCACCGTCGAGGAAGTCGACGCCGTCAACCCGCCGCGCCGCGCGCACGTGGACGACATTCCCGAGCCTGCGCCTGAAGCGCCGGCCGAGCGCAAGCGCGACTATCTGTCGGGCTTCCTGGCGGAAAAGCCGCAAGGCGTGAAGCCGGGCGAGCCAGGTGGCGAAATCTATGACGGCGTGGTTGCCGCGCTGCGCGACATCTTCGACCCGGAAATCCCGGTCAATATCTATGACCTGGGCCTGATCTATGGCGTGGACGTGGCCGACGACGGGCACGTGGCCGTGACCATGACGCTCACCACCCCGCATTGCCCGGTGGCCGAATCCATGCCGGGCGAAGTGGAACTGCGCGTGGGCGCCGTGCCCGGCGTGCGCGATGCCGAAGTGAACCTGGTATGGGACCCGCCGTGGGACCCGCAAAAGATGAGCGATGAAGCCAAGCTCGAACTCGGGATGCTCTAAGCCATGACCGAAACCATTACCCGCACTCGCCGCGAACGCCCTGCTGCGGTACTGCTCACGCCCTCGGCGCAGGCGCGCATTGCCACGCTGATGGCCAGCGCTCCGGCCGATTCCATCGGCGTCAAGCTGTCCACCCCGCGTCGGGGCTGCTCGGGCCTCGCCTATTCGGTGGATTACGTGAACACCGCCAACCCGCTGGACGAGCGCATCGAAACCCCCGGCGGCACGCTGTTCATCGATGGCGCCTCGGTGCTCTATCTGATCGGCAGCACGATGGACTGGGTGGAAGACGATTTCCAGGCCGGCTTCGTGTTCAATAACCCCAATGCCAAGGGCACTTGCGGCTGCGGCGAAAGCTTCACCATTTAAATTGCGCGTTGGCACCCCCGGCGCGAGCCGGTAAAGCCGCGCGCATGAGCCAATTCACCATTCCGGGGTTCGACCTCGCCGCGTTCGTCCAGGCCACTTTGGCCGAAGACCTGGGCCATGGCCTGCCCGGCGGCGGCGCTGACGTCACGAGCGAAAGCGTGATCCCCGCTGATGCCCGCTTTGCCGGGGTGATGGACAGCCGCGACGCCATCACCGTCTGCGGCTTGCCGATTGCCGCCGCATTCTTCCGCGCACTCGATCCGGCGATGGAGATCGACATCCTGGTGGCCGAAGGCGCGCGCGTGGCGCCCGGCACGGCGCTGATGCGCCTGTCGGGCTATGCCCGCGCCATGCTCACCGCCGAACGCTCGGCGCTCAACACCGTGCAGCACTTGTCGGGCGTGGCCACGCTCACCCGTGAATACGTCGATGCCATGGGGCAGACCAAGGCCCGCCTGCTCGATACGCGCAAGACCATTCCCGGCTTCCGCCACCTGGAAAAGTATGCCGTGCGCACCGGCGGCGGGCACAACCACCGCATGGGCCTGTGGGATGCGGCGATGATCAAGGACAACCACGTGCTGGTGGCCGGCGGCGTGGCCGAGGCGGTGCGCCGCGCCCTGGCTGCCGGGGTGAAGGACGTGATCTGTGAAGTCGACCGTCTCGACCAGATCGAACCGGCCCTGGCCGCCGGCGCCACGCGCCTGCTGCTCGACAACATGGGGCCTGATCTCTTGCGCCAGGCCGTGGCGCTTGTCGCGGGCCGCGTGCCGACCGAGGCTTCGGGCGGGGTGCGGCTCGATACGATCGGCGCGATCGCCGCCTCGGGCGTGGACTATGTCTCGGTCGGTCGCCTCACGCAAAGCGCGCCGGCGGCCGATATCGGCCTCGATTTCTCCCCGCTTTGACAGGTGCCGCGATGAAGAAATGGCCGCTGCTTGCCGCTGCTCTGGTCCTGGCGCTGCCGTCTGCCACCTTGGCGGCCGAGGCGCCGTCGTGCCGCCTGCCCCCGCGTATCGCGCCAGAGCCGCTGCCTGCGCCCGACGGGCCGCGCCGCACCGGGCCGACGACCGGCACCACGCTGGCGCTGTCGTGGTCGCCGCAGTTCTGCCGCAACCATGTGGGTGACGCCATCGGCGGTACGCAGTGCGATGGTAGCCTGGGCCGCTTCGGCTTCGTGCTGCACGGGCTCTGGCCCGATGGCCTGCCCGGCCAGTGGCCGCAATGGTGCCCGGCCACGGTGCCCAGCGCGGAAACCCTGCGCCGGTCCTTGTGCATGACGCCATCGGCCCGCCTGCTGGCGCACGAATGGGCCAAGCACGGCAGTTGCATGGCGCCCACGCCCGAGGCCTATTTTGCCCAAGGCGCGCGCCGCCTGGCCGCGCTGCACCTGCCCGATATGGAAGGCCTGTCGCGCCGCCGCGTGCTGACCGCGGGCGACTTGCGCCGCGCGTTCATCGCCCGCAATCCGCGGCTCACGCCCGAATCGATCCGCATCAACGCCAATTCGGGCGGCTGGTTGCAGGAAGTGCAACTCTGCTCCGATACCGCAGACCGGCCCAAGGCATGTGACGGGGCAGGGCTGGACGATGGCAGTCTGCTGCGCATCTGGCGGATCAAGCGCTAAGCCGCGCCGGTATTCCGTTCCAGCAGAAGCAGCGGCACATCCCGGCCAGGATCGGGTTGCTCGGCGTAAGCAACAAAGCCCAGCCGGGCTGCCAGCGCGAGCGACGGCGCATTGTCGCCATCGATCATGCAGGCCACGCGGCGCGGGCCGTGGGCCTGGTCGAACCAGTCCAGTGCGGCGGCCATGGCTTCGCGCGCCAGGCCCTGGCCCCAGCAGGATTCGGCAAAGATCCACCCGGCTTCGGGCACGTCGTCCAGCCCCTCGCCAAAGCCGCGCCAGGAATGGAACACCCCGGCGATGCCGATCACCGCATCGTCATCACGCCGGCGGCAGGTGAAAATGCCATAGCCATAGAGCGCCCAGGAACCGGCATTGCGCAGCAGGCGCTGGAATTCCTCCACCGCCCCGGTCGGGCGGTTGCCCAGATGGCGGCGCACGGCCTCGGGCGCCAGCAGGTCCACAAGGCCGGCATGGTCACGGGGGTGGGGGTGCCAGAGCGCCAGGCGCTCGGTCAGCAGGGCAGGTTGGGGATCGGTTTCCATGGCGCAAGCCTGCCCGATCGCCTGATCTAAGTGAAGGGATCAGGCGTCGAAAAAGCGCCAGGGCCCGGCCGGAATGCCAGCCAGGAGCCAGTGCAGCGCGGTGATCAGCCCCCAGGCGATCAGCGCCCCGCCCCAGGCCCAGCCCAGGCCACCCAGGTGGCGCAGATCGGGCCAGAACGGTGAGCGGCGCGACCAGATGCGCCATTCCTTGTCATAGAGCGACTGGAACTTGGTATCCTGGGCGCGGGCGCCACCCACCGCCATCAATGCCAGCCCGCCGTTGAGCAGCAGCGAGCGCAGGCTGGGGGCAATGAACAAGTGCGACACGCCCCACAGCGCGATGGCAAACATCATCGGGTGGCGCGTCACGCGGAACACGCCCTGCGGCAGCGCGGTGGACAGCCCATTCATGTTGCGCGGCGCCAATGCGGGATTGCGCGAGAACGAGGCGAGCAGCAGCGCGGTGGCGGTAAAGCTGAGCAGCGAGGCGACCAGCCACGGCAGGGTGGCATAGCCATCCCACAGCATCGGCCCGTCGGGCGTGCGATCGTGCGCGATCAGCACCAAGGCCAGGGCGATGACCGCGACGATCGAATAGACCGCCCTAAAGCCGTTCAGGCCCAAGGACTTGATCGCGGGTTTGCGCAGCGGGTGTGACAGTATCCAGTGAGTCCCGGCAAAGAACAGCATCGCCAGGGCCAGTGGTAAGTGTGATTCGAACAAGACAAGCTCCGTCAAACCCGCATTGCAGCCGCCCTGGCACGCCGCAACACTGCCTAACAATTGTTTACCATCTTCTCCCGACAAGCATAGCCTGCCAACGTACCAGCAGTGCGTCCTTTTCAGGGACGGTTACCTCCAAATCGGTGCAAATCTCGGCCCATCCTTGTTTAGCGCACGCCGTGCATCAACTTGCGCAGCACGCCGGACAACAGCAGCAGAACGACGCCGATGCCGACGGCAAACCAGCCGATCACGTTGAAAACGCTGGTATAGGTATCCAGGCTCAGTTTGAGATTGGTAACCTCTCCCCCTACGGTTTCTACGCTTGCCACCTGCGCAACGATTCCGCCGACATATTGTGCCATCGCGATCGAAAGATACCACACGCCCATCATCAGCCCGACGATGCGCGCCAGCGACAGCTTGGTGATCATGCTCATGCCCACGGGCGAAATGCACAGTTCGGCCACCGAGTGGATGAGGTAGAGGCCCGCCAGCCACCACACCGAAACCTTGAAATCGGCCCCGGCAAAGCGCGTGCCCCACACCAGGAACAGGAAGCCTGCGCCAACACCGGCCAGCGCCACGCCGAACTTGACCGGGATCGACGGCTCCAGCCCGCGCGCGGCGAGCTTGCCCCACAGGATGGTCAGCAGCGGCGCCAGGGTGACGATGAACAGCGCGTTGAAGAACTGCGTCTGCCCGGCCGAAATGCTGAACAAGCCGAACACCGAAAGATCGGTGTTGCGATCGGCAAACAGGGTGAGCGATGAACCGGCCTGTTCGAACAGGGTCCAGAACACGGTGTTGAACGTGGTCAGCACCATGGCCGCCACCATCATTTCGAATTCCGCCCGGTTGCCGGTGCGCCAGGCATAGACCAGGATCGTCGGCACGCCGATCAGGAAGCTGGCGAACAGGATCTTGCCCAGCAGCGGCAGCGCCAGGATATAAGCCCACAGGCTCGATCCGGCGGCCACGGGCCGGGCGTCCAGCAGGTTCTGGAACAGCAGGATCACCGCGCCCACGGCGACCACGCCACCGACATAGATCAGCGGCGCCAGATCACGCCCGCTGCGCGCCGGCGGCTCGCCATAGCCAGACAGGCGCCCGCCATCGAACTGGATCAGCGCCCAGGCCACCGCCATGCCCACGGCTGCCAGGCCGAATCCGGCCCACCAGCCCACCGCATCGGCCAGCCAGGGGCACAGGATCTGCGAAAACAGCGATCCCAGGTTGATGCCCATGTAGAAGATGGTGAAGCCCGCGTCGCGTTGTCGGTCTCCCGGTGCATAGAGTTCGCCCACCACCGTGGCGAGGTTGGGCTTGAAGAAGCCGTTGCCCACCGCCACCAGCGACAGGCCCAGCAGCATCAGCAGGACATAGAACGAAGACCGCGTGCCGCTGGTGGCAAATTCGTTGCCCGGCACAGTGCGCGCCACGTGGCCATCGGCTGCGAGCAGGGCCACGCTGCCATCGGCATTGCCCTTGATCTGCAATTTCTCGCCGGCGATGACGACATAGCGCTTTTCCAGGCCGCTGGCCGTGGGGCGGTCCACCACGTTATCGGCCACCACGTCATAGCGCTGGCCCGCGATTTCGGCGTGCGGCTTGGCGGTTTCGCCGCCAAAGCACAGCACGAAATAACCCAGCGACATCATGATCGCGCCATATTTGACCGAACGCTTGGACCCGAGCACGCGGTCGGCGATCAGCCCGCCGACCAGCGGCGTGAGATAGACCAGCGCGGCAAAACCGCCATAGAGGCCGTTGGTGGTGCTGTCGCTGAACAGGAAATGCTTGGTCAGGTACAGCGTGAGCAGCGCCCGCATGCCGTAAAAGCCGAAGCGTTCCCACATTTCGGTGGTGAACAGGCGGGCCAGTTGGCGCGGATGGCCAAACCAGCCGGTGTCGCCATGGGCGGCATTGGCCGGCGGGGATTGGGGCGGGGTCGCCTCGGTCATGCGTGGATGCGCTCCATGAAAAGCCCCGCCTGCGAATGCGGATCGGCAGGCGGGGGCCAGTTCAGTTTCGCCGGAAACTAACCGGATTGTGCGCTTTGGAAAGGCGCTATTTGTGTCGCTGCCCCGCTTTGCAACGAATGTGCGCCGCTGCGGGCACGGGCTGCATGATCGTTTCGCGCCGGCCGGCTGCGCCGAAATCAACCCGCACGCGCCGTGCCCAGGCCGGTCTGCGCCGTGCCTGACGGGGCGGCCGTGAAAAAATTCTGCAACGATCGGCCTAAATGCCCCATTTTAGGCGAATTTCTCGGCAATTTATGAACCTTCGATAAGTTGAACACTTGTCCGACGTCTGGCACAAGGGTCACTGCGCCTCGACGGGGGTCTATAGGCGCAAAAGGGACTTCAAACGGTGCCGGGGGGCATCGATGAAGGGGGAGTGACATGATACGTTCCGAATTGCTGCAAGCTCTGGCCAAAGATAGTCCCGGCCTTCGCGCCGAAGAGATCGAACGCGTGGTCGATGTCTTCTTCGACGAAATCGCCGGGCGGTTGGCCGATGGCGGACGGGTGGAACTGCGCGGTTTTGGCGCCTTTTCCACGCGTGAACGCGATGCCCGCAAGGGCCGCAACCCGCGCACCGGCGAATCCGTCGATGTGCCGGGCAAGCGCGTGCCCTATTTCAAGCCAGGCAAGGAGATGCGGATCCGGCTCAACGCCGAGTGATCTGCCACAGTGCGATGACAACGATCGCACGCCTGCACAGCGTGCGATGGCGAAAACGGGGAATTTGTTTTCGCCGATCCATTGCACTTTAGCCAAGAAATAGAGGCTGATGGCGTTCCGTTGAACGCCGACAGCGTCTAGCAGCGGCGTTGCCAGGGGCACGGCAGCGCCGTTACAGGGGGGGCAGGCAGCGTTTTCGCCGTTGCGATGGCGCTGCCTGCCATTCAAAAACCGGGTTGTGTGCGATCCCGTTTCGCGCAGCCAACCGGTTCCTTGAGCACGACTTTTCCCAAATGGGCCGATGTCGCCCGTGCGCTTTTTTGCCTGGCCTCTTGGCGGGGCAAGGCCAGCCTCCTATAGCCGTGGCTGCGTGCGGGCGTGGCGAAATTGGTCAGACGCAACGGACTTAAAATCCGTCGGGCTTTGCCCATGCCGGTTCAAGTCCGGCCGCCCGCACCATCCTGGCCGCAATCCGTCATCACACCACGCGTCCCGAAAGACCAACCTGGGCTCAATCCGGGGGTGTGCATGTTCGGGCGTTTGGCGCTGCTGGTGGTGGCGACGGCTGGATGCCCACCCGTCGCCCGCGCTCTCAGGCGCGCGCTTCCTGCACGCCGGCGCTGTTGTGGCGCAGGGCCTTGAGCACGGTATCGACGATGTGCGGCGCGTTGAGGCCGGCTTGGTCGTACTGCTTTTCGGGCGAATCGTGATCCTGGAACACGTCGGGCAGGCGCATGGTGCGGATTTTCAGGCCCGTATCGGTCAGCCCTTCGTCGCTGGCCATGGTCAGCACATGGGCGCCAAGGCCGCCGATCGCGCCTTCCTCGATGGTGATCACCACTTCGTGCGTGGCGATCAGGCGGCGGATCAGGTCATCGTCAAGCGGCTTGACGAAGCGCAAGTCTGCCACGGTGGTGGACAGGCCACGCGCGTCGAGCTGGTCTGCCGCCTTGAGCGCTTCGGCCAGGCGTGTGCCGAGCGAGAGGATTGCCACCTTGCTGCCTTCGCGCACCACGCGGCCCTTGCCGATCGGCAGCACTTCGGGAACGGTGGGCAGCGCCACGCCCACGCCGTTGCCGCGCGGATAGCGGAACGCAATGGGGCCGCTGTCATGCCGGGCGGCGGTGTGCACCATGTGCACCAATTCCGCCTCGTCTGCTGCGGCCATGACCACCAGGTTGGGCAGGCTGGCGAGGTACGTGACGTCGAACGAGCCGGCGTGGGTGGCGCCATCGGCCCCCACCAGCCCGGCGCGGTCGATGGCAAAGCGCACCGGCAGATTCTGGATCGCCACGTCGTGCACCACCTGGTCATAGGCGCGCTGCAGGAACGTGGAATAGATCGCGCAGAACGGCCGCATCCCTTGCGCGGCAAGGCCTGCGGCAAAGGTCACGGCATGCTGTTCGGCAATGCCCACATCGAACAGGCGATCGGGAAAGGCCTTGGCGAACTTGTCCAGCCCCGTGCCCGAAGGCATCGCGGCGGTGATCGCGCAGACCGTGGGATCGGTCTGGGCCTCGGCCATCAGGGCCTGGGCAAAAACGTTGGTATAGCTGGGCGGGCCGCCCGCGCTTTTCACCTGTTCGCCGGTGATCACGTCGAACTTCTGCACGCCGTGATACTTGTCGGCCGCGGCCTCGGCCGGGGCATAGCCCTTGCCCTTCTGCGTGACGACGTGGACCAGGCACGGCCCTTCGGCCGCGTCGCGCACGTTTTCCAGAACCGGGATCAGCTGGTCCAGGTTGTGCCCGTCGATCGGGCCGACGTAGTAGAATCCCAGTTCCTCGAACAGGGTGCCGCCCATAGCCATGCCGCGGGCAAATTCGTCGGTCTTCTTGGCGGCCTGATGCAGCGGGCGGGGCAGGCGGCGCGACAGCTTCTTGGCCAGTTCGCGCAGTTCCAGGAAGGGCCGCGAGGATACCAGCCGCGCAAGATAGCCCGAAAGCCCGCCCACCGGCGGCGCGATCGACATGTCGTTGTCGTTGAGGATGACGATCAGGCGGTTGCCGGCAGCCTCGGCGTTGTTCATCGCCTCGTAGGCCATGCCCGCGCTCATCGCGCCATCGCCGATCACGGCAATCGCCTTGCCCGGCTTGCCCGCCAGCTTGTTGGCCACGGCAAAGCCAAGCGCCGCCGAAATCGACGTGGAGCTGTGGGCGGTGCCGAACGGATCGTATTCGCTTTCGCTGCGCTTGGTGAAGCCGGAAAGCCCGCCGCCCTGGCGCAGCGTGCGGATGCGGCTGCGGCGGCCGGTGAGGATCTTGTGCGGATAGGCCTGGTGGCCCACGTCCCACACCAGCCGGTCTTCGGGCGTGTTGAACACGTAGTGGATCGCGGTGGTCAGTTCCACCACGCCCAGGCCGGAACCCAGGTGGCCACCGGTCTGCCCCACGGCCGAAATCATTTCGGCGCGCAGTTCGTCTGCCAATTGGCGCAACTGGCCCGGGGCCAGGCGGCGCAGGTCGGCGGGGGTATCGACGGTGTCGAGCAGAGGCGTGGCCGGAATTGCGGTCATCATCGCGCCTTACACCCCTTGTTCCGCCCTGTCGAGAAAACCCCTATGGTTCGCACCAAGGGGCGTGGAAACAAGCAGTTCATGGTCACAGCGCGCGATCGAGCGCGTGCAGCGCCAGGCCCACCAATCCGCCCACCAGCGTGCCGTTGATGCGGATGAACTGCAGGTCGCGGCCCACCGCCCCTTCGATCCGCGCGGTCACGGTGCGTGCGTCCCAGCGACGGATAGTTTCGGAAACCAGGCGCACGATCTGCCCGCCATAGCGGCTGACGATCCCCACCAGGGTGCGCCGGGCAAAGCGATTGACCAGCAAGGCGAGGCGCCCGTCGGTCTGCAAGGCGCGGCCCAGATCGGCCAGTGCCACGCCAACCTGACCAGACAGCGCGCCGCCAGCGCCGCCGCGCACCGCCGCCAGCAAGCCGCCCCGCGCGCGTTCCCACAAGGCGTCTAGCCAGTCGGTAAAGGCTGGATTGTCGAGCAATTCGGCTTTCATCTGCGCCACGCGGGCACCCATCGCGGGATCGGCCACAAGGTCGTGCGCCAGCTGCTCCAGCCCTTCCACGATCTTGATGCGCAGCGGGTGGTCGGGGTGCACGACGGCTTCGGCAAGCAGCTTGTAGATGCCGTCCAGGATCGTGTTGGCCAGGCGCTCGTCCAGCTTGACCAGCCGCACCAGGGCATTGGCGCGATCGTGGATCAGGTTGCGCAGCAGCGCTTCGTTGGCTTCCAGGGTCTGCGCGGTCTTGCCCAGCAGGGCCTCGATCAAAGGCACGTGCCGCCCATCGGCGATCATCGCCTGCAGCATCTGGCCCAGCAGTGGGGCCAGGTCGATCCGGTCGATCTGCTGGCGCAGCGCCTGCTTGGCCATGCCACCCAGCTTTTCCCGATCGAGCGATTCGAGGATATCGGCGGCCAGGCTTGCCGCGCCCGCCGCCAGGCGGCCTTGCTCCCCGCCGGTCTTGGGTGCGGTCAGGAACGCGCCGGCTGCACCTGCCACGTCCAGCCCGGCCATGCGGCGGGCCACCACCTGGGGCGTGAGGAAATTGGATTGCAGGAAACCCGCCAGCGAATCCGCGATGCGATCCTTGTTTTCAGGGATGATCGCGGTGTGCGGGATCGGCAGGCCCAGCGGGTGGCGAAACAGCGCGGTGACGGCAAACCAGTCGGCCAGGCCGCCCACCATCGCCGCTTCGGCAAAGGCGCGCAGGTAACCCCAGGCCGGCGCCGCACCAGGCGCGGCCAGCATCGTGCGCGCCAGCACGAACAGCCCCGCCATGGCCACCAGCAGCCCCGTCGCCACCAGGCGCGTGGTGCGCGCCCGGTCGACCGACGGGAACAGGGGCCTGAAGGGACGGGCCGCGCGGCGGGAAGCAATGGTCACTCCGCCGGGAATGCCTCATGCGCGGCGAGGTTCCCGGCAACGGGGGGCTTGCGTGGTTCGCTGGTCAGCACGTGGCGGGCAAGCCAAGGGCCCAGGCGTTTTTCCAGGCCATCGGCCAGGCTGAAGCCGGCGGGCACGATCAGCAGGGTCAGCAAGGTGGACAAGGCGAGGCCGCCGATCACCACGGTGCCCATCGGCGCGCGCCAGCCGGCATCGCCGCCCACGGAAATCGCCGTGGGGACCATGCCCGCGATCATCGCCACCGTGGTCATGATGATCGGCTGCGCGCGCTTGTGCCCGGCTTCGGTGATGGCGTGCAGCTTGTCCTTGCCCGTCGTCATTTCCTCGATCGCAAAGTCGATCAGCAGGATGGAGTTCTTGGCCACGATCCCGAACAGCATCAGCACGCCGATGAACACCGGCAGGCTCAGTGCCTGGCCCACGAAGCCGAGCAGCAGCAGCCCGCCCAAAGGCGCCAGGAACAGCGAACCCATGTTCACCAGCGGCGAAACGAAACGGTGGTAGAGCAGCACCAGCACCGAGAACACCAGCAGCACGCCCGTGGCCAGCGCGATGAAGAAGTTGGCCAGCATTTCCTGCTGCCAGCGGTCTTCGCCAGCCGGGGCGTTGGACACGCCGGTGGGCAGGTCCTGCATGATCGGCAGCTTGGCAATGGCATCCGTCGCCGTGCTTTTCACCACGCCCGGCGGCAAGTCTGCCCCCACGAAGATGCGGTGGTTCTGGTTGTAGCGCTGGATCGTGGTCGGGCCCGAGCCGAAGCCGATGCTGGCCACGCGCGCCAGCGGCACCGAACCGCCGGTGGAGGTCTGCACCGGCATGTTCTCGATCGTGGTGAGATCTCGGCGCGAATCGATCGGCAGCTTCACCCGGATCGGCACCTGGCGATCCGACAGCGAGAACTTGGCGCTGTTCATGTCGATCTCGCCCTGCGTGGCGATGCGGATCGTCTGGCTCAGCGCCTGGGTGGTCACGCCCAGCGAGGCGGCCAGATCGAGGTGCGGGGTGATGACGATTTCCGGGCGGCGCAAGTCGGCGCTGATGCGCGGCGCGACCACTTGCTTGAGTCCGCTCATCTGCTGCACCAGGGTCTGCGCCGTGCGCTGCAAGAGGTCGGGATCGGAGCCCGAAAGCATAATGCTGATCGGCCGGCCCGAACCGCTGCTGCCGCCCCCGCCGTTCTGATCCTGGAACGTCACGCGGGCATCGGCGATATGTTGCAGGCGCGGCGTCAATTCACGTTGGAATTGCAGGCTGGTGCGCGCGCGGTCCTTGCGCAGGGTCATGATGATGCGCCCGCTGCCTTCGGTGATACGCTCCAGCGCCACGTCGATTTCGGGCTCGTTCTTGATCAGGGCATAGACTTCGTCGAGCTTGGCGGCCGTCTGCTCGATCGTGGTGCCGGGCACCATTTCCACGTTGATCTGCGAGAAATCGCTGTCGGTATCGGGGAAGAACTGGGTGGGGATGACCAAGAACATCGCGCCCGTCAGCAGCAGCGCACCCAGGCCGATGCCCATCATCCACAAGCGGTGGTCGCGCAGCCGGGCGCGCACCCGGCGGCGCGGATGCAGCGCGCGATAGGCGGCCGCCTTGCTGGTATCGAGCGACCAGCGCAGCACGGCCATGTAGCGGTCCATCCACGGCCCTTCGCCGTGGGGAATGTCGCGCTGGTCCCGCTTGAGGAAATAGGCCGCGACCATGGGCGTGATCATGCGCGCCACAAGCAGCGAGAACAGCACGGCCACCACCACGGTCAGGCCGAAGTTCTTGAAGAACTGGCCCGAAATGCCGGGCATCAGGCCCACCGGCAGGAACACCGCGACGATCGAGAACGTGGTGGCCACCACGGCCAGGCCGATTTCGTCGGCCGCGTCGATCGAGGCCTGGAACGGTGTCTTGCCCATGCGGATGTGCCGCACGATGTTCTCGATTTCCACGATGGCATCGTCCACCAGCACGCCCGCGACCAGCCCCAGGGCCAGCAGCGACATGGTGTTGAGCGTGAAGCCCATCAGGTGCATCACGGCAAAGGTGGGAATGGCCGAAAGCGGAATGGCGATGGCCGAAACGAACGTGGCCCGCCAATCGCGCAGGAAGAAGAACACCACGATCACCGCCAGCACCGCGCCTTCGACCATCGAGGACATCGAGGTGTGGTACTGTTGCTTGGTATAGTTCACGCTGGTGAACAGCCGGGTGAAGCGGATCTTGTGGCCCTGCTCGGCCGAAATCTTGGCTAGTTCCTTGACCGTCTCGTCATAGACGCTGACATCGGATTCGCCGCGCGCACGGGCGATGCTGAACGTCACCACCGGCTTGCCGTTGAACTTGGCGATCGAGGTGATTTCGCTGAAGCTGTCGCGCACGTCGGCCACGTCGGACAGGCGGATGACGCGGCCCGCCGAAAGCGAGATCTGCGTCTGGCCAAGGTCGAACGCCGAATGGGCATTGCCCAGCACGCGCACCGACTGGCGCGCCCCGGCCACTTCGGCCTTGCCGCCCGCGGCGTTGAGATTGACCGCGCGCAGGGCGTTGTTGACCTGGATCGCGGTGACGCCGAACGATTTCATCCGCATGGGATCGAGCGTGACGGCAATCTCGCGCGTCACGCCGCCGGCGCGCTTCACTTCGGCCATGCCGGGAATGGCCAACAGCCGCTTGGCGATGGTGTCGTCCACGAACCACGACAACTGCTCGATCGTCATGTCGTCGGCCGAAACCGCCCAATAGGCGATCGGGTCCGACGAGGTTTCCGCCTTGAACACCTGGGGTTCGAGGATGCCGTCGGGCAGGTCGCCGCGCACCTGGTCCACCGCGTTCTTCACTTCGGCCACCGCGCCATAGATATCGGTGCCGATCTTGAACTGCACCATCGTCTGGCTCGCGCCTTCCGATGCAGTGGAGGTGATCGTGTCCACCCCCGAAATCGTGCGCACGGCCGATTCCACGCGCTGGGTGATCTGGGTTTCGATTTCGGTCGGCGCGGCGCCGGGCTGGCTGATCGACACGATCACCAGCGGGAATTCGATATCGGGCTGGTCCTGCACCTTCATCAGCATGAAGGAGACCAGGCCCGCCAGGGTCAGCCCCAGGAACAGCACGATGGGAACGACCGGGTTGCGGATCGACCAGGCCGAGAGATTGCGAAAGTTCATGGCCGTTCCCCTGGTCCGATTGATGGGCTGCGATCAGTGCGCCGGGATTACTGGGCTGGGGCCGCGGAACCGGCCAGCACCGGTCGCACCGTGTCACCGGGGTTGAGGAAGCCGCCCGCGCGCAGCACCACGCGTTCGTTGCCGGTCAGCCCTTCGCGCACGACGATGCCCTTGGCGTTCACGTCGCCGATCTTCACCGCGCGGCGCGTCACCTTGTTGGCGCTGTCGAGTACATAGACGAAGCTGCCGTTCTGATCGCTCAGGATCGCGGTTTCGGGCAGGATCGGCGCGGTTGTCGTGCCGCTGTGGATCGTGGCGCTGGCAAAGCCGCCGGGCCGCAGCGCGGGATCATAGCGCAACGCGATGCGGGCAATGCCTTCGCGCGTGGTGGGATCGATGGTGGGGGCAACCTGCCACACCGTGCCGGGAAAACTCTGCGTCGTGCCCACCGGATTGACCTGGGCGGTCACGCCTTCGTGCATGCGCGCCAGATCCACTTCGGCCAGGCGCGCCTGCATTTCCAGTTCGCCATCCTTGGCCATGCGGAACAGCGTGCCGCTGCCCGAGCTCACGATCTGACCCGGTTCCACGCCACGCGTCAGCACCAGGCCGTCGGCCGGGGCGACGATGTTGAGCCGGGCGGTGTTGGCGCGCAACTGCCCCAGCGTGGCGCGGGCCACGCGCACTTGCGCCACGGCGGCATCGCGGGTGGCGGTCAACTGGTCGATGTCTGCCTTGGAGATGAAGCCCTTGGCCACCAGCTTGAGCGCGCGATCGAGATTGCTCTGGGCGATCCGGGCGTTGGCTTCCTGCACTTCCACCCCGGCTGCCTGGCTGGCCACCTGCTGCACCTGGACCGAGCGATCGACCACGGCCAGCACCTGGCCGGCGTGCACCCAGGTGCCCGCATCGACCAGCACGCTCACCACGCGGCCCCCTTCACCGGCGATGCCCACGGGCATTTCGCGCTTGGCCGCGATCACGCCGCTGGCCACCACCGTGGCGTCGACCGTCTGCTGTCCCGGCGCCACGACCGTGACGGTCTGGGCCTGGGACTGTGCATCGGCGGCAACCTCGGCCCCGCCGTTGCGGTGCATCAACCACCAGGCGAGCGCCAGCAGCACGACAAGCCCGGCCCCGATGGCAAGGCCGCGCAGCCGATTGCCCCGGGTGGCCGGCATATCGGCCAGGCTGTTCATGTCTTGCGTCTTGTCCAGCAGAATTGCCTCCCCGGCCGTCAGGCCCCGCGCGGCAACCGTGATGGCGCCGCGTGGCCCTGGCCACGATCCCCTGTGCTCGTCCCGCCGCCACGCCAGGCGCAGCGGTGGGACGTGCGGTGTAGTCCCAACCTCAATCAAGCGCGTGCGGCCGGAAACCCGGCTGCACGCCATCGCAACGGATGGCCCGATTGCGACGGAACCAGCGCTGCAACCGGCACGATGCGGTTGCCATGCACGCCGGTCGCCGGCCCCGGTTGCCGACATGGCCCCCGCCTTGCGGACATCGGCGCGAACCGCGCAACATCCGAAGGTTCCTTACCTTGCCAGTATTTACCCCGCTATTAGCTGGCGCAACGACCAGTTGCAATCACGGCTCGACAAACAACGTCTGGCCCCAACAGGACTGGGCCATGCCATTGATAAAAATATCGCCGCCATTTTGGTGCGGTTGCAACATCGCGCGTGCGGGGCAGCAATGGCCGCGCGGTCCGGGCCAGCCGATCCGGCTGCCCGTGCATGCCAAAACGGCCGCCCGGGTTGCCCCGGACGGCCGCACCGTGGATGGCGGTGTCGCGCATGCGTGGCCGGCCGCACGGGGGCCGGGGCAGGCGCGTGATCAATACTTGAGCTGGCGCTCGTAAAGGTCGCGATAGTGCTGGATACGGGTGACCCGCAGGCCCTGCATGCCCGAACGGTCGACCGCGCGCTGCCATGAGGCGAATTCTTCCAGGGTAAGGCCATAGCGTTCGCAGGCCTCGTCGATGGTCAGCAGCCCGCCGTTGACGGCGGCCACCACTTCTGCCTTGCGCCGCACCACCCAGCGGGTGGTGTTGGCGGGGGGCAGGCTGTCGAGCGTCAGGGGTTCACCCAAGGGGCCAATAACCTGCGCCGGCCTGATTTTCTGGTTTTCGATCATGGCACTTCTCGTCGGTCAGCTGCGCCTTTGCGCGGGGGGGACGGCCTGTTTGGCTTCATCACCGTTGTGCTTCCCTCCATTTTGCCATTCGCTGAAGAGGTTGGGTTAACAAGATCTTCATGACCTACTCTGTGATGTCCTGCCCCGTGCAACATCCAGGCTGCGACCCGATGGAAGCTGCCGAGGCCCGTGCCGCCTGGCATTGCCAGTGCAGCATCCCGCGACACCCGTCGCAGGTCCTGTGCGGCTTCCAGCCGGGCACAGAATTCGGCCCAGTGCAGCTCGCGCAGCACTCCTGCCGATTCGGCGCCCACCAGGCCGCGCAGATCGTCGAAACCCAAGTCCATGGACCCGACATAGGCCCAATAGGGATAAAGGAGTGTAAAACGGCTCTTTACAAAAAATTAACCAATTGCCCAGTGGGCTTGCCCCCATGCGTGCCATTTTTGCGCTGAAACCCGTGGGAAAAGCGCCTATGGGCGCCCCATGGCGCATTGTATTCCCCCTTCCGCGATCCCGCATTCCGTGCCCGATTTTGGTGACCTGGCCGATCCGCTGGCGTTGTTCGACCTGGCGACCCCTGCCTCGGCGCGGCGCATCGTGGTGGCCATGTCGGGCGGCGTGGATAGCTCGGTCGTGGCCGGGCTGGCGGCCGCGAGCGGCGCGGAAGTCATTGGTATCACGCTGCAATTATATGATTACGGTGCTGCCACGGGGCGCAAGGGCGCCTGCTGTGCGGGCGATGACATCCGCGATGCCCGCGCCGTGGCCGATCGGCTGGGCATTGCCCACTATGTCTTCGATCACGAATCGCGCTTTCGCGAGGACGTGGTCGAACGCTTTGCCGACGATTACCTGGCCGGGCGCACGCCGATTCCCTGCATCCGCTGCAACATGGGGCCCAAGTTCACCGATCTGCTGGCGATGGCGCGCGAACTGGGCGCCGATTGCCTGGCCACCGGGCACTATGTGCGCCGCGTCGCCACGCCCACCGGCGCGCAACTGCATCGCGCCGCCGATCCGGCACGCGACCAGAGCTATTTTCTCTATGGCACCACGCAGGAACAGCTCGAGTTCCTGCGTTTCCCGCTGGGCGGCATGCCCAAGCCGCAAGTGCGCGCGCTGGCGCAGGCCATGGGCCTCGCCGTGGCCGCCAAGCCCGACAGCCAGGACATCTGCTTCGTGCCCGATGGCGATTACGCCAAGATCGTGCGCAGCGTGCGCCCCGAAGGCGGGCGGCCGGGCACGATCGTCCATGCCCAGACCGGCGAGGTGCTGGGCCAGCACCAGGGCGTGATCCACTATACCGTGGGCCAGCGACGCGGGTTGGAAATCGGCGGCCAGCCCGAACCGCTCTATGTCGTGGGCCTGGATGCCGCCGATGCCCGCGTGCTGGTCGGCCCGCGCCGCCTGCTCGGCGTGGCGGCCGCGCGCGTGATCGAAACCAACCGCATCGGCCCGCTGCCCACGGATGAGCCGCTGACTGCCAAGGTGCGCTCGCTGGCCAAGCCTGTGCCGGTCGTGCTCGACGGCCCCTTCGGCGATGGCGCGGCCACCACGCTGCGCTTTGCCGCGCCCGAATATGGCGTGGCGCCGGGCCAGGCGGCGGTGCTCTATGCCGGGGATCGCGTGATCGGCGGCGGCTGGATCGACGGCACGGAGCCTGCCGAGGCCATTTCCATTTAATCCCGCCAGGGTTGCAACTGGCAGCCCCAGCCTTCGCGATAAGTGGCGGTCTGCGCGGCGGCGAGCGGCACGCTGGCGGTCACCGTGTGGGCGCCGGCGTCTTCGGCCAATGACACCGGAAAGCGCCCCTTGGGCATGTCCTTGTCGCAGTCGCCCAGCGCGCGCCCGCCCACATAGCGGCACGAACAGGCCAGCCGTGCCGCGCGGGCCGCTTCGATTCGCGCGTTTTCGCGGGCCGGTCGCCAGACAAACGATACGAAGACCACGCCCAGCCCCAGCGCCAGACCGATCAGCAGGCCCAATCCACGCCAGGCCCAGCGCCGCGCAGGGGGGCGTCCAGGCGGCCGGCCGGAAGACGACGGACTGCCATAATGGAGCGGATCATTCGGGGAAGAAGAAGCCTTGGTGGTTGCCATGTGCATTCGATCTGGTGGAAAGACCGGGGCAACCATGCAGAGCCCCCCGCGATTCCGTATACCCTGTGCCCGCCGGTGGCTGGCCCATATCGTGCCGGTGGCGCTTGCACCAGCCTTGTTCGCCTGCTCGTCCAGTCCACCCGCGCAAGCGCCGCTCTCGCCCCAGGCGCTTGCCGCGGTGGTGGACGATCCCGGCGTCAACCGCGAAAGCCTGGCTCGCGCGGTGGATGGGCTGTTTGCCGACACTGCGGGGCAGGAGGCCGGGGGCGATAGGCAACTGGGTGAAACCCGCGCGGTGATCGTGATGCGCGCCGGGCGCATCATCGCCGAACGCTATGCCCCCGGTTATCACGAGAATACCCGCTTTGCCGGTGGCGGCATTGCCCGCTCGATCACGGCGGTGATGATCGGCATGCTGGTGTCCGATGGGCGGCTGCGCCTGAATGAAACCGCGCCGGTGCCGGCCTGGCAGCGGCCCGGCGATCCACGCGGCGAAATCACGCTGCGGCACCTGCTGCAAATGCGCTCGGGCCTGCGCGAAGAGCCGGGCGACGAAGCGCGCATGCTGTTCGGTGCCGGGCGCGACGACATGGCCGGCGCCGCCGAAGACCAGCCGCTCGCCGCCGAACCGGGTGCGCGGTTCCAGGACGATGCAGCCAGCGGAATCATCCTGGCGGACCTGGCCGCGCGCGTGCTCGCCCCCGCCGGAGACCCCGATGCGCGCCGCCGCGCCGTGGCCGACTACTTGCGCACGCGCCTGTTCGAACCCGTGCTGATGCGCGGCATCGTGCCAAGCTACGATGCGCGCGGCACCATGAACGGCGGGGCGATGATCGATGCCACGGCGCGCGATTTCGTGCGGTTTGGCGAATTCCTGCGCAATCGCGGTGCGGTTCACGGCGCGCAACTGGTGCCGCGGCAATGGATCGATTTCATGGTCAGCCCGAGCCCGCGCGAAAAGCAATATGGCGCGGGTGTGTGGCTGAATCGCGCGCCCACCACGGGCGATGCGCGCCTGTTTCCGCAAGCCGGTCCGCGCGACATGCTGGCCGCGCTGGGCGATGGCGGCCAGGCCGTGCTGGTGGCCCCGGCGCGCAAGCTGGTGGTGGTGCGCCTGGGCGCGACGCCGCCCGGTGGCGATGCAGCGCTGATGGGCCGCCTGCGCGATATCGTCAGCCTGTTTGCCGGCGGGCCGGCGCGCTAGGGGACGTGTTCGCTGAAGATTTGCCCGTTCCGGGCCGGCGGCCGGCACCCCCTTCGGCAGGAGCGGGGCGCCAGGAATGCCGGCGGCTGCCGGCCCGGAACGGGCACACGGTTACACGCTGCGTCCTGACAGCAGCGCGGCCGCGTGTTGGGTGGCATGATAAAGGCCGTCGAGCCGGTCTGCCCGGACGAAGCCGTGCAGCAATTCGGCAAAGCCGTCGCTGTCACCGGCCAGGGCATGGCGGGTCATCGCCGCCAGCGTGGCCTCGTCGGGCGTCATCACCAGTTGGCACGGGCGGTTGACGAGAAAGCGTTCGGGCCAGGTGCGGATCACCCGGCGCACCAGGGCATGCACGGCCGCCGCCGCTTCCACGCTGCGATAGCGTTGGGCCAGGTCTGGCACGGGATCGCGGCCCACGCGCTCGAACATGGCGGAAAGGCGCATGGCCATCACCACGTGCAAGGCGGTGAGCGACAGGGCGCGCACGTCCTGGGGGCGGGCAAGCGATGCCACGATCGCCGCATGGCGAGCCGAGGTGGCCGGTGCAGTGTCGGGCGAAACGGGGCCGCGCTGGGCGTGGGGTGCGGACATGACAGCCTTTCTTGCGATCGATTCGCAAATCAGACTATGCCTGCGCCCGCATCCCGTCAATGATAATCATTCGCAATAACTGCCAGCCGTGCCCTGCCCCGGTCAGGCCGTGCGGAACCCTTGGGTAATGGGGTAGCGCCGGTCGCGGCCGAAATTGCGGCTGCCCAGTTTCACCCCCGGCGGCGCCTGCCGGCGCTTGTATTCGGCCAGGTGCAGCAGCCGCTCGATCCGTTCCACCGTGGCGCGCTCGTGCCCTTCGGCGGTGATCTGCGCCACGCTCTTCTCGTGCTCCACCAGCCCCAGCAGGATCGCGTCGAGCACGTCGTAGGGCGGCAGCGAATCCTCGTCCTTCTGGTCGGGGCGCAGTTCGGCGCTGGGCGGCTTGGTGATGATCCGTTCGGGCATGACCGGGCCTTGCGGGCCCAGGCCGATGCGCGGGCGGTGTTCGTTGCGCCAGCGCGAGAGGGCGAACACCGTGGTCTTGTAGGCGTCCTTCAACGGGTTGTAGCCGCCGTTCATGTCGCCATAGATCGTGGCATAGCCCACGCTCATCTCGCTCTTGTTGCCGGTGGTCACCAGCATCGGCCCGAACTTGTTGGACAGCGCCATCAAGGTGGTGCCGCGAATGCGCGACTGCAGGTTTTCCTCGGTCAGGTCCGGCTCGCGCCCGACAAACAGGGGGCTGAGCATATCGGTAAAGCCATCCACCGCCGGGCCGATCGGCACGGTATCGAGCCGCACGCCCAGCATCTGCGCGCAGCCGGCCGCGTCGTCCAGGCTTTCCTGGCTGGTATAGCGGCTGGGCAGCATCACGCACCAAACCCGATCGGCGCCCAGCGCATCCACCGCGATGGCGGCGCAGAGCGCGGAATCGATGCCCCCCGAAAGGCCCAGGATCACGCCGGGAAACCGGTTCTTGTTCACATAGTCGCGCAGGGCCATGACCATGGCGCAATAGATGTCTTCGGGGTGCTCGGTCGGCTCGGCCACGTCGCCCGCCTCGCAGCGCCAGCGGTGGCCGTTGCCGAAGGGCACCTTGTTCCACACCGTGTCGACCACGGCTTCTTCCCATTCCGGCAGTTGCGCCCACAGCGCGCCTTCGGGGCCGACGACGAAGCTGGCGCCGTCGAACACCACTTCGTCCTGCCCGCCCACGCGGTTGACATAGGCGAGCGGGATGCCGGTATCGATCGCGCGGCGCTTGGCCACGCCATCGATGCGCAGCACGTCCTTGTCGATTTCATAGGGGCTGCCGTTGACGCAGAGGAAGATTTCCGCGCCCAATTGCGCCAGATGGCGGCACACGTCGGGGTGCCAGATATCCTCGCAGATCGGCAGGCCGAGCATTGCGCCGCGGAACGGCACCGGCTCGGGCAGGGGGCCGGGCAGGAACAGGCGCTTTTCATCGAACGTGCCATAGTTGGGCAGTTCGTACTTGAAGCGCGTCGCCACCACTGCCCCGTCATCGAGCAGGGCCACGCCATTGTGCAGCGCCCCGTCGCGCACGAAGACCGAGCCGACCAGCATCGCCGGGCCGCCATCGGCGGTGGCCGTGGCCAGCTTTTCCAGTTCCACTGCCGCGCGCGCGATCAACGCGGGTTTCAGGATCAGGTCTTCGGGGGGATAGCCGATCAACTGCATTTCGGGAAAGACGATCAGGTCGCTGCCCGATGCCTTTGCCCGTGCCTCCAGCATGGCGGCGGCATTGGCGGCAAGGTCGCCAACCCTTTGGTTGAGTTGCGCAAGCGTGATGATCAGTTTGTCGGCCATGGCCAAACCCTAGGCGGCTTGGCCGGTGGCGGGCAAGGGGGGCTGTGCCCCGGAAGGCGCAAAACCGGCGCGGCCGCGGGGCGGATGGGGCGCACAGGCGTTGCAAAACTGTCATCTTGGGCTAAGGGCGGCGCCAGGATCAGGATCACCGAAAGACTCGAGGGAAACGCCATGAAGATCATGTCCGGCAACGGCAACCTGCCGCTGGCCCGCGCCATTGCGGCCTATCTGGAACTGCCGCTGACCGACGCTTCGGTTCGCCGCTTTGCCGACGAGGAAGTCTTCGTGGAAATCCACGAGAACGTGCGCGGCGAAGATGTCTTCCTGGTGCAATCCACCAGCTACCCGGCCAACGACAACCTGCTCGAACTGTTGATCTGCATCGATGCCCTGCGCCGCGCCTCGGCCAAGCGGATCACCGCGGTGGTGCCCTACTTCGGCTATGCCCGCCAGGATCGCAAGCCCGGGCCGCGCACGCCGATTTCGGCCAAGCTGGTCGCCAACCTGATCACCACGGCGGGCGCCGATCGCGTGCTCGCGGTCGATCTGCACGCCGGGCAGATCCAGGGCTTCTTCGATATTCCCACCGACAACCTGTTCGCCGCCCCGGTGATGGCGGCCGATATCCAGACCCGCTATGGCGGCCAGGAACTGATGGTCGTTTCGCCCGACGTGGGCGGCGTGGTCCGCGCCCGCGCGCTGGCCAAGCGGCTGGACAACGCGCCGCTGGCGATCGTCGACAAGCGCCGCGATCGCCCCGGCCAGTCCGAAGTGATGAACATCATCGGCGACGTGAAGGGCCGCATGTGCATCCTGATCGACGATATCATCGATTCGGGCGGCACGCTGTGCAACGCGGCGCAGGCGCTGATGGATGCCGGCGCTGCTGGGGTTGCCGCCTACATCACCCACGGCGTGCTCTCGGGCGCTGCGGTGGCCCGCGTGGGCAATTCGGCGCTCAAGGAACTGGTGATCACCGACACCATCCTGCCCACCGAAGCGACCAAGGATTGCGACAGCATCCGCATCCTCACCATCGCGCCGCTGATCGGCGAGGCGATCCGCCGCATCGCCGACGAAAGCTCGGTCTCCAGCCTGTTCGACTGATTGTTCGATCCACCACGATGTCGTGGTGGATGGCACGGCCAACGCGGGATGTCCTAAGGGCCTTCCCGCAAGGCCCGGTCGGTCGGAATTAGCCAGGTTCGTTTAGCCCTCGCTCGCAAATCCACACGGTTTGCGAGCGAGAACCATGACCAAGCGCCTGCCCCTTTCCCTGCTGCTTCGCCTTGCCTGCGCGCTGCCCGCACTGGCCAGCGCCTCGGCCCTCGCCGCACCCGATCCGGCCGGTGCCGCGCCAGTGACCGCGCCCACCCCGGCATCGTCCGACATGGTCACGACCGGCGTTGCCAAGGGGCGTGACCGGCTCGACAGCGCCACGTCCACCAGCGCGCTGCACCAGGCCGATATCCTGCGCCTGGCGCCGCGCTCGATCGGCGAACTGCTGCGCGCGCTGCCGGGTGTCTTTTCCGAAGCGCCCAACGGCGAAAGCATTGCCAACATCTCGATCCGCGGCTTGCCGGTGGTCTCCACCGGGGGCAAGTTCGTGCAGTTGCAGGAAGACGGCCTGCCGGTAATGGAATTTGGCGATATCATCGGCGCCAGCTCCGACACGTTCCTGCGCGCCGATCTCAACCTGGCGCAGGTGGAATCGATCCGCGGCGGCTCGGCCTCCACCTTTGCCTCCAATTCGCCCGGCGGGATCATCAATTTCATCTCTGCCACGGGCGAGCGCGCGGGCGGCACGCTGATGCTGACCAGTGGCATCAACTATGAACAGCGCCGCGCCGATTTCGAATATGGCGGCCCGGTGGGTGAAAACACCCGCTTCCACATCGGCGGGTTCTGGCGCCAGGGCGAGGGGCCGCGCCGCATCGGCTTTGAAGGCCAGCGTGGCGGGCAGCTCAAATTCAACGTCACCCGCACGTTCGATGGCGGCTATGTCCGCCTCTACGCCAAGCTGCTCGACGATCGCTCGCCGTTCTATGATTCGGTGCCGCTGCGCGTGACGGGCACGGCCGAAAGCCCTGGCCTGGTCGCGGTGGCGGGGTTCAATCCCACGCGTGATACGCTCTCGACCACCTATCTCCAGTCGATCACCATGCTGGATGAAAACAACAATCCGGTGAGCGAAGACTTGCGCCAGGGGCAGCGGGTCAAGGAAAAGGCACTGGGCCTGGAAGCGCAGGTGGATCTCGATGGCTGGACGGTGACCGACCGCTTCCGCGTCGCCAGCCGCTCGGGCGGGCTGTACGGGCCCTTTTCCAGCACGCTCTATACCGCCGCCGCCGGGCTTACCAAGCTGGGCGGGGCTGGGGCCACGCTGTCCTATGCCAATGGCCCGCATGCCGGCGAGGCGATTGCCGATCCGGCGGCGCTCAACGGCAATGGCCTGATTGCCGTGCTCAACTTGCGCATCCGCCCGCAGGAAGACCTGGGCAGCCTGGTCAACGATCTGCGCGCCAGCAAGATCTATCGCGTCGGGTCGGGCGATCTCACGCTCACCGGCGGCTTCTATGCCTCGCGCCAGGCGGTCCACACCGCGCTGCGCTGGGCCGAGGTGGTTTCAGAAGTGCGTGGCGATGGCCAGGCCGCGCTGCTCAACGTGACCAATGCCGGCGGCCAGGCCGTCACCCAGAACGGCATCTATGCCTATAACTATGCGCTCAACAACGGCACCCAGCGCCGCACGATGAGCGTCGATTACGCAGTCCAGGCGCTGTACGGTTCAGCCAATTACCGCATCGGCAAGTTGGCGTTGGGCGGCAGCCTGCGCTATGATTTCGGCAGCGCGCGCGGCCAGGTCATGGGGTCTGACCTGGGCGGCGGCCGCATCGGCACGATCAGCCGCGACATGAACGGTGACGGGCTGATTTCCCTGCCCGAACAGAAAGTGGGCTATACCCCGCTCGATAGCCCGGCGCCGGTGCATTATGACTATCACTACCTGTCGTGGTCGGTGGGGGTAAACTACCGCGTCGCCCAGGCATTCTCGGTGTTTGGGCGCTACAGCCGCGGCGCGCGCGCCAATGCCGATCGCCTGCTGTTCACCTCGGCGATCGATACCGCCACCGGCGCCCTGGCCATTCCCCAGGCTGTCTACGATCCGGTGCGCCAGGCCGAACTGGGCTTCAAATTCCGCCAGAGCGGCGTGACGGTCAACCTCACCGGGTTCAGCGTGCGCAGCCAGGATACCAACGTCAACACCTCCACCGGCGTGGCCATCGCCCGCCGCTACAAGGCGCAAGGGCTGGAATTCGAAGCCGGCGTGCGACGCGGCATGTTCAGCCTGACCGGCGGGGCAACCTATACCGACGCGCGGATCGTGGAGGATTTCATCGATCCCACTGTCAACGGCAAGCGCCCGCGCCACCTGGCCAGCGTGATCTTCCAGGCCATGCCCCAGGTCACGTTCGACCGGTTCAATCTGGGCGCGGCCTTCATTGGCACCACCAGCAGCTATGCCCAGGATAGCAATATCCTGAAAATGCCCGGTTATGTCACCACCAATGCCTTCGTGCAGGCCAATGTCACCGATCGCCTCGCCGTCTCTCTCAACGCGGCGAACCTGTTCGACGTGCTGGCGCTGACCTCGATCGACGATGCCACGGTGCCCAGCAGCGGCGTGGTGCGCGGGCGCCTGCTCACCGGGCGCACGATCAGCGCCTCGCTGCGCCTAAGCCTGTAACGCACCTGCCGCGCGCGGGGCGCTCATTGCCAGGGGCGGATACCGCCCGGCGCGATCCGCTCGGTCGTTTCCAGGCGGCGCGCCTGGCGCGTTTCCAGCGACAGCGTCATCAGCGGTTGCGCCAGGTCCACGAACTGGCGTGGCGACATGCCGAACATGGCGGTGAATTCGCGGATCAGGTGGCTCTGGTCGTAATAGCGCAGGGCCAGGGTTTCGGCCTCGGCATCGTCGGCCACGCCGCGCAGGTGGCTCGCCATGTCGAGCGCCCGGGCGCGGCGCAGCACCTGCTTGGGCGTCAGGCCGAAATCGCGCCGCACGATGCGTTCCAGCCGGCGCTGCTCGATCCCGCATTGCGCGGCAAACTCAGCCACGCCGATCGAGGGGTTGGCCAGCGCCGCGGCTTCGAACCGGGCGGTCACCGGGTCGGGCTCGGGCGCGCCACGCCAGTTGATCATGGCGCGCAGTTCCTGCTCCATCGCCTGGCACCACGCTTCGGGCGTGGCGGCGGGATCGAACATGTCGAGCCAGCGCGCCGGGTCCAGCCCCAGGCGATCGATGGTGGTAAACCGGTCGGCCAGGTCCGCTTCGGGCAGGCGCGTCAGGGCATAGCCGGCGCCCGGGCGCACCACGGCACCCACGCTGGTGAAACTGCCGGTCACGCCCACGGCCATGCGCTTGCTGTTGGGCCCGAAGACCAGCGCCGCCCGGCCCAGGGCACAGGGCCCATCGCGGGTTTGCGCCGTCCAGGCGCCGCGCAATTGCACGCGGATGCACGCCGTATCGGCCAGCAGCCCGCATTGCAGGGCATAATTGGCGGGGGCATCGACCACGGTGACGTAGAACCGGCCGATCCATGGCGCGAGATCGGGCGCCGGCGCGCGGCTGTAGGACAGGGGTTGGCCCTGACGAGTCACCCCGGCGGCCGGCGCAATCGCCCGGTCCACGCCCGGCCTGATATTGCGGTTCATTTCTGCTCACCCCCTGCGCAAGCCGTCCTTGCCCTCTTGCCTGCTGTTCGGAAATGCAAAATTTTTGAACTATGCCCCTTATCCGGAAATAGGAGCGCCTGCTTGACCGGATCGGCGCTATCGGCAAAGCACAGGTCCATGAAGCTCGATGACGACATTGCCCTGGCCCACCGCCTTGCCGAAGCCGCCGGCGCTGCGATTCGCCCTTATTTCCGCAGCGTTGCTGCAGAACGCAAGGGGGATGCCACCCCGGTGACGCTGGCCGATCGCGCCGCCGAAGAAGCGATGCGTGCCATCCTGGCCGCCGAACGCCCGCAAGACACGGTAATTGGTGAGGAATTTGGCACCACCCAGGGCACGTCCGGGCGCAGCTGGGTGCTCGATCCGATCGATGGTACGGCCGGTTTCCTCGCCGGGCGGGCGCTGTTCGGCACCCTGATCGCGCTCTTGGTCGATGGCTTTCCGGTCCTGGGCGTGATCGACCAGCCGATTGCCGGCGAACGCTGGGTGGGGTCTTCGGGCAAGCCCACCACGCTCAATGGTCAGGTCGTGAAAACCCGGCCCTGCCGCGAATTGTCGGACGCGACCATCGCCACCACCGGCCCGCACTATTTCAGCCAGCATGAAGGCGATCACTTCATGGCCCTGGCCGGCCAGACCGATTACCGCCGCATGGTGATGGGCGGCGATTGCTACAACTACGCCATGCTCGCCACAGGCCAACTCGACATCGTGTGCGAGGCCGGGCTCAAGCTGCACGACTGGGCCGCGCTGGTGCCCGTGGTGGAAGGCGCGGGCGGCACCATGGCCGATTGGAACGGCGATCCGCTGCACATCGGTTCGGAAGGCCATGTCCTGGCGCTGGGCGATCCGGCACGTCTGGACGACGCGATCGAGGCGCTGGCCGCCGGCCACAGCCACCGGCACTGATCGCGGCCTGCCGCGTTCTGCCCGGCATGACCGCTGCTTCCTCGACTTCCGCCGCGCCCACTATCGTGATTACCGGGGCGGGCGCCGGCATCGGCCGGGGCACCGCCTTGCACTTTGCCGCGCTCGGCTGGCGCGTGATCGGGCTCGATCGCGATGCCGCTGCGCTCAAGGAACTGGCTGCCATGCTGCCGCGCGGCCAGGGTTTGACGATCACCTGCGACGTCGGCCGGGAAAAGGCCGTGGCGCGCGCCTTTGCCCGCATCGCGCAATGGGCAGCGCAGGGCATCGATTGCCTGGTCAACAACGCCGGCATTGCCAATCCTGATTGCGGTCCGCTCGAAGACCTGGCCCTGGCCGATTGGCAGCGCTGGATCGATGCCTCGCTCACCGCCGCGTTCCTGTGCAGCCGGGCCGCCCTGCCGCTGCTGCGGCGGCGCGATGGTGCCAGCGTGGTCAATATCGCGTCTACCCGCGCCTTGCAGAGCGAACCCGATACTTACGCTTATGCCGCGGCAAAGGGCGGGCTTTGCGCGCTTACCCATGCCATGGCCGTGGGCCTGGGGCCGCAGGTGCGCGTCAATGCCGTCCTGCCCGGCTGGATCGAGACCGGCCCCTGGCAACGCGCCGACCGCGCCCACGATGGCGATCATCGCCCGATCGACGAGGCGCAGCATCCCGTCGGCCGCGTCGGCACGGTGCACGATATCGCCGCGACCATCGCCTGGTTGGCCAGCGCCGACGCGGGCTTTGTCACCGGGCAGCAGATCGTGGTGGACGGCGGCATGACCCGGAAGATGATCTACGCCGAATGATCGCATGATCGCGGTCGATTAGACACTTGTTCAATATCGTTGCGCATGCAACTTTGCCGCCATCCCCCTGAAGAAGAGGATGGTTCATGAAAACGATAAAGAGCGTGGCGCTGGGAGCGGCCGCGCTGGTCGCATTGGTGGCTGGCACGGCCCAGGCCAAGACCGTGGTGGTGCGTGCCGCCCATATGATCGACGTGCTGGCGGGCAAGCGCGTTGATGGCGCGCAGGTGGTGGTCACCGATGGCCGCATCACGGCCGTGGGCAAGGCGGGCGACGCGGTTCCGGCCGGGGCCGAAGTGATCGACCTGGGGCCGCGCACGCTGCTGCCCGGCCTGATCGACATGCATGTCCACCTGACCAGCGACCCCACGCTCGGTGGCTATCGCGGGCTGGAGTTCACCGATAACTTCGGCACTGTCGTCGGCGTCGCCAATGCCAAGAAGACGGTGGAAGCCGGCTTTACCACCGTGCGCAACGTCGGTTCGGCCAATTACGACGACGTCGCGATCAAGCAGGGCATCGAGATGGGCTATGTCCCGGGCCCGCGCATCGTGCCAGCGACCTATGCCTTGGGCGCCACCGGCGGCCATTGCGATTCCACCGAATTCCCGCCCTCGATCACGGTGCCTTCGCCGCAGATCGCCAACACGCCCGACGAATTCCGCGCCTTGGTCCGCAAAGTGCGCAAGTATGGCGCCGAAGTGATCAAGATCTGCGCCACGGGCGGGGTCTTTTCCAAGACCGATTCGGTCGGCGCCCAGCAGATGAGCTTTGAAGAGCTCAAGGCCGTGGCTGATGAAGCGCACATGCTGGGCATGCGCGTGGCGGCCCACGCCCATGGCACCGCCGGCATCAATGACGCACTGCGCGCTGGCATCGACACGATCGAGCACGCCAGCCTTGCCGACGAGGAAAGCTTCAAGCTGGCCAAGGCCAAGGGCGCCTGGCTCGACATGGATATCTACAACGACGACTATATCCTGGCCGAAGGCGAGAAGAACGGCGTCTTTGCCGAAAGCCTGGCCAAGGAAAAGATGATCGGCCGCAAGCAGCGCGAAACCTTCCGCGCCGCCCATGCCGCCGGGGTCAAGCTGCTGTTCGGCACCGATGGCGGCGTCTATCCCAACGGCTTCAACGCGCGCCAGTTCGCCAAGATGGTGGAATGGGGCATGACCCCGATCGAAGCGATCCAGGCCGCCACCAAGAGCGCGGCCGAAGCGTTGGACCGCACGGCAGACGTGGGCGCGATCGCCACCGGCCGCTATGGCGATCTGATCGCCGTCGATGGCGATCCGCTGGCCGACGTGCGCACGCTGGAACACGTGGCCTTCGTGATGAAGGGCGGCGAAGTGGTGAAGGCCGCGCAGTAAGCAACAAGCCCTCCCCTAACCCCTCCCGCACGCGGGAGGGGACTTTCTAAACTCCCCTCCCGCGTGCGGGAGGGGCTGGGGGAGGGCCTGTTCCAAAGAGCGGAGGGCTTGTCCCCCAGCCAGCCCGGAAAAATCACTCCTCGGGCGGCTGGCTGTTCAACTGGATGTAGTTCTGGATGCCCATCTGCTTGATCAGGTCGAGCTGGGTTTCCAGCGTGTCGATATGCTCTTCCTCGCTTTCCAGGATCTTCTGGAACAAGTCGCGGCTCACATAATCGCGCACGGTTTCGGCATGGGCGATCCCGTCCTTGAGCACGGGCACCGCCTCATACTCCAGCGCCAGGTCGGCCTTGAGCACTTCCTCCACCGATTCGCCCACTTTCAACCGGCCCAGCGCCTGGAAATTGGGCAGGCCGTCCAGGAACAGGATGCGGTCGGCAAGCATGTCGGCATGCTTCATTTCGTCGATGGATTCGTGCCGCTCGAACTCGGCCAGCTTCTTCACGCCCCAGTGCGACAGCAGGCGATAGTGCAGCCAATACTGGTTGATCGCGGTCAGTTCGTTGAACAGTGCCTTGTTCAGGAACTCGATGACCTTGGCATCGCCCTTCATGGCCAGACCTTCCTATGCCGTTGAACCGGAAGGCAGGCTAGGCCAGACCAGGCTGGCGGGCAATCCGCAGATTATGCGCGCGGGCGCATCAGGCCATGGCGCAGGCGCGCTCGTCGGCCACCACGTCGTCGGCATCGTCCAGGCACTGGCGGCACTGCGCCCGGCAGCCCAGCGTGCCATACAGCGCTTCGGCATCGCCGCGCGCGTGGCAGCGGGCGGCCTGGCGCAGATCCTTTTCCCGAATGGCATTGCAGATGCAGATGTACATGACGCCCGTATCTCTCGCTCTGAGGGTCTCTCGCTCATGAGAATGATTCGCAGGGTAATGCGATTCATTCTCATGAGCAAGGGGTAAACGCAGGATTGCGGCAGGGTGCGGGGCTTTGCGGGCCGCCTTGCAAAGCGCTCGCCCCGCCGCTACATGCACGGCCAAGCATCGAGAGTTGGGGGCGACGCCCCAACGCCAACCTGCCGGTTTCCGGGCAAGGTGGCGCTCCCCCAACGGGGAGGATGTGGCCGATCCGGCAATCAAACGGAGCAAGCCCCAGGCGTCTTTCCCGGTTTCGATGCAGTTCACTGCCCAGGAAAGACTTGCCCCGTGCCGATCAGGATTGCCGACAACCTCCCCGCCCGCCGTACGCTCGAAGCCGAGGGCGTGATCGTCATGGGCGAGACCGAGGCCGCGCGGCAGGATATCCGCCCGCTGCGCATCGCGCTGCTCAACCTGATGCCCGACAAGATCACCACCGAAACCCAGATCGCCCGCCTGCTCGGCGCCACGCCGCTGCAGATCGAGCTGCAGCTGGTGCGCCTCTCGGGCCATGTCAGCAAGACCACCTCGGCCGGGCACATCGCCGAATTCTATCGCCCGTTCACCGACGTGCGCGCCGAGCGCTTCGACGGCCTGATCGTTACCGGGGCGCCGGTGGAAACCATGGACTACGGCGAAGTGACCTATTGGGACGAGTTGCGCCAGATCTTCGACTGGAGCCAGACTCACTGCCATCGCCTGCTGACGATCTGCTGGGGCGCGATGGCCGCGCTCGCCCATTTCCACGGCGTGCCCAAGCATCAACTGGGCGCCAAGGCCCATGGCGTGTTTCCCCATGTGAACCGCGCGCCGGCCAGCCCCTGGCTGCGCGGCATGTCGGACCTGGTGCCCGTGCCCGTCTCACGCTGGAGCGAAGTGCGCCGGGAAGACCTGGGCGCCGGCCTCACCGTGCTGCTCGACAGCGAGGAAGTCGGCCCTTGCCTGGTCGACGATCCGGCACGCCGCGCGCTGCACATGTTCAACCACCTGGAATACGATACGCTCACGCTCGACACCGAATACCGCCGCGATGGCGAGCGCATCGTGCCCCGGCACTATTATCCCGACAACAACCCGGCCCAGTTGCCTCGCAACACCTGGCGCACCCATGGCCACCAGCTGTTCGGCAACTGGATCAACGAAGTCTACCAGACCACGCCGTTCGATCTGGCCGATATCGGTGGTTGATGACGTCAAAGATTATGATCTTGGTTGAATAGGGCGTGATCATCTAAATAGGGTATAAGGCGCCATTGTGGCTGTTTTGCCGCGTAAGCTTGATGCCTGCGGTTATATGGCTTAGTATTAATTGAATAAAAACTCGCTGGTCGCATCGATTGTCTTTTGGACGGAGTGGGGCCATGCGCAGGATTGTTTCCGCTGTTGCTGCTTGCAGTCTTCTTGCCACTTCTGGCTGTTCCATGGTGTTGGATGATCTCCATGGCAACGGTGGCTATCCGGCCAAGGCGCTTGATCGGCACAGTTTTCGCGCGCGCGATAACAAGCAGCTCGTCCTACTCCGCGCGGCTATCGTACTGGCCATGGCGGCGCGCATGGGCCAGTCCACCGTGCGGGTGGAAGATGCCGATGCCTTTGCCAATTACCTTGCCAGCGCAGCACGGGAAATCGATTTTGCCGCTGCCAATCTTTATCAGGCGCCCGCAGCGGCCAATACGCCTTGCCACGTTGTGGGACCGGCAGCCTCGGCAGCCAAAGCGGTCGCAGGTGGCGGCGCGGCAGCCGCCGATGCGGTGGTCAACGATGTGGCAAATCTGCAGGCCTGCACGGGCTATGCCACCAATTTCGAAAGCGAATTGCCGCTGGTCGAAGCTAGCTTGATCAAGGTGGTGGTGGCCGCGTTGCCGGCCGATCGAGCGCGGGCGTTCCTCACTGCCGTAGCCAATGGCGATGTCATGGGCGCTGCATTCAAGGCATTGAAGGCATTGAAATCGCTCGCTGTCGGCCTGCACTATGCCAATGGCAGCTTCCGCTCGGGGCTGGAGGCCGTGGCTATCCAAAAGGGTTGCGAAGATAGTGCCAGCAAGCCGATGACCGTGGAACGGGCCGTGTCTGCAGAATGTCTAGACATCGATACCAAATCCCTGTTCGACAGCACGGATCGGGGGCCATTGGGGATCGGCGCCGTCGATCCCACCGCTTTCGATGCCCTGTTCCGCATTGCCAACAATGCCTGTTCGGGTCTGCCTTTGCTCACATCCACCCAGGGCAGCGATGAAAAGACCCGGCGCCAGGCGCGCGATGCGGCCTGCGGCACTCTATGGTTCCGCCCACAGGCGCGCCCGGTCACGATGCCTTCGACCGGTTGAACGGCGATGGGCCGATTGGCGGGGAGTCCGGCGTTGCAAGGACCAAGGCCCCCGAATCAAGTTGCCAAACCGGCCCTCCCTCGTTAAGGGCCGCCCCTTCAATCCACGCGGACCTGCGTTCCTGCCTGGCCACATAGGGCTGCCACGGCAGGTACACCGCGTCGAACAAGGAGACGAAAATGCCCAAGCTCAAGACCAAGAGCGGTGTGAAGAAGCGCTTCAAGCTTACCGCTACGGGCAAGGTGAAGCACGGCGTGGCCGGCAAGCGTCACCGCCTGATCAGCCACAACGCCAAGTACATCCGCCAGAACCGCGGCACCGACGTGATCTCCGACGCTGACGCGAAGGTGATCAAGAAGTGGGCGCCCTACGGGCTGAACTGAGGAGGCTGATCCATGTCCCGTATCAAGCGCGGCACCACCACGCGTGCCAAGCACAAGCGCATTCTCGACCAGGCCAAGGGTTACCGCGGCCGTCGCAAGAATACGATCCGCGTTGCCCGCCAAGCCGTTGAAAAGGCTGGCCAGTATGCGTACCGCGACCGCAAGGTCAAGAAGCGGACCTTCCGCGCCCTGTGGATCCAGCGCATCAACGCGGCCGTCCGCGCCGAAGGCCTGACCTATTCGCAGTTCATCCACGGCACCAAGCTGGCTGGCATCGAACTCGATCGCAAGGCCATGGCGGATCTCGCCATGAACGAAGGCGGCGTGTTCGCAGCCGTGATCGCCCAGGCCAAGGCAGCCCTCCCGGCCGCCTGATCGCCTGAACGCGATACAGTTCAAAAAGGCGCTCGCCCTCACCGGGGCGGGCGCCTTTTTCTGTTGGGGTTTTCGCGAACATGCCCTCCCCCCGACCCCCTCCCGCAAGCGGGAGGGGGAGAGCGGCCAAACTCCCCTCCCGCCTGCGGGAGGGGTTGGGGGAGGGCATGTTACGCGCAGGGCCTCTTGCCCACGCAACCCATCTTCCCTTCCGCCCCGCAAAGCGCTAGCGGCAGGCGCGTATGGAACAGCTAGACCAACAGCAGGCGCAAACCCTCGGCTCCATCGCGGCGGCCACCACGCTTGACGCCGTGGAGGCGATCCGTGTTGCTGCCCTGGGCAAGCAGGGCTGGGTTTCCGCCCTGCTCAAGACCATGGGCCAGATGAGCCCCGAGGAACGCCAGGCCCGTGGCCCGCAGATCCACGCCCTGCGCGAGGCGGTCACCGCCGCGCTGGCGGAACGCAAGGCCGAACTGGAAAGCGCCGCCCTGGAAGCGCGCCTGGCGGCCGAGGCGGTGGACCTCTCGCTGCCCGCGCCCGAAGCGCCGCGTGGCAGTGTCCACCCCGTCAGCCAGGTCATGGACGAACTGGCCGAAATCTTTGCCGACATGGGCTTTGCCGTGGCCAGTGGCCCGGAAATCGAAGACGACTGGCACAATTTCACCGCGCTCAACATGCCCGAAACGCATCCCGCGCGCGCCATGCACGACACGTTCTATTTCCCCGACAAGGATGCGCAGGGGCGCGACATGCTGCTGCGCACGCACACCTCGCCGGTGCAGATCCGTGCCATGCTCAAGCAGGGTGCGCCCTTGCGCATCATCGCGCCGGGCCGCGTCTATCGGTCTGACAGTGATGCCACGCACACCCCGATGTTCCACCAGATCGAAGGTCTGGTGATCGACAAGGGCATTCACCTGGGGCACCTCAAGTGGACGCTGGAAACCTTCCTCAAGGCGTTCTTCGAGCGCGACGATATCGTCCTGCGCCTGCGCCCCAGCTATTTCCCGTTCACCGAACCGTCGGTGGAAGTGGACGTGGGCTATACCCTGGTGAACGGCAAGCGCGTGGTGGGCGGCAGCGGCGATACGCCGGGCGGCGGCTGGATGGAAGTCCTGGGCTCCGGCATGGTCAACCGCAAGGTCATCGAATTCGGCGGGCTGGACCCCGATGAATGGCAGGGCTTTGCCTTTGGCACCGGCGTCGATCGCCTGGCCATGCTCAAGTATGGCCTGGATGACCTGCGCGCGTTCTTCGATGGCGATGCCCGCTGGCTGGGCCACTATGGATTCGGGGCGCTCGATGTGCCCACCCTTTCGGGCGGTGTTGGAGTGAAGCCGTGAAGTTTTCCCTGTCGTGGCTCAAGGCCCTGCTCGATACGCAAGCAAGCGCCACCGAGATTGCCGAAAAGCTCACCAGCCTGGGCCTGGAAATCGAAAGCGTGACCGATGCCTCGGCCGCGCTCAGCAGCTTTCGCGTCGCCCGCGTGCTGACGGCCGAAAAGCACCCGCAGGCCGACAAGCTCCAGGTGCTCAGCGTCGATCTGGGTGATGGCCAGCCGCTTCAGGTCGTGTGCGGCGCGCCCAATGCGCGCGCCGGCCTCGTCGGCGTGCTCGGCCTGCCCGGTGCGGTGGTGCCCGCCAATGGCATGGAACTGCGCAAAAGCGCGATCCGCGGCGTCGAATCCAACGGCATGATGTGCTCCACCCGCGAACTGGGCTTGGGCGAGGAACACGACGGCATCATCGAACTGCCCGCCGATACCGCGCTGGGCCAGTCGTTTGCCGACTACATCGGCTCCGATCCGGTGTTCGACGTGGCGATCACGCCCAACCGCCCCGATTGCATGGGCGTTTATGGCATTGCCCGCGATCTGGCCGCCGCCGGCATCGGCACTTTGCGCGCGCTCGATGTGGCACCCGTGGCCGGTGAAGGCCCATGCCCCATCGAAATCCGTATCGAGGACTCCGACGGTTGCCCGGCGTTTTACGGTCGCGTGATCAAGGGCGTGCAGAACGGCCCTTCGCCGCAATGGCTGCAAGACCGGCTCAAGGCCGCCGGCCAGCGTCCGATCTCGGCGCTGGTGGACATCACGAACTACGTGATGCTCGGCTATGGCCGCCCGGCCCATGCCTATGACCTCGCCAAGCTGACCGGCGCCGTCACCGCGCGAAAGGCGCGTGAAGGCGAAACCGTGCTGGCGCTCAACGGCAAGGAATACGCGCTCCAGCCGTTCATGACGGTGATTGCCGACGATGCCGGGGTGCACGACATTGGCGGCATCATGGGGGGTGAGCATTCGGGCTGTGCCGACACGACCACCGACGTGCTGCTCGAAGTCGCCTATTTCGATCCGGCGCATATCGCCCGCACTGGCCAGGCCCTGGCGCTGGCCAGCGACGCGCGCGGCCGGTTCGAGCGCGGCGTCGATCCCGCGTTCCTCGACACCGGCATGGACCTGCTGACCCAGCTGATCTTGGAAATCTGCGGCGGCACGGCGAGCGAAGTTTCACGCGTGGGCACGCCGCCGGTTGCGCAGCGCACGATGTCCTATGACCCCGCGCTGGCCGGCCAGCTCGGCGGCATTGCCGTGGCGCAGAGCGAGCAGAAGCGCATCCTGACGGCGCTGGGCTTTGCCGTGGACGACGATTGGACCGTCACCGTGCCCAGCTGGCGCCCGGACATTGCCGGCCCGGCCGATCTGGTCGAGGAAGTGATCCGCGTCCACGGCCTCGATGCCGTGCCGTCCACTCCGCTGCCCCGCGCCGATGGCGTGGCGCGGCCCACGGCCACGCCGGTGCAACTGCTCGAACGTCGCCTGCGCCGCGCGGCTGCGGCGCGAGGGGCTCACGAGGCGGTGACCTGGTCGTTCCTGCCCCAGGCCCAGGCCGAACACTTTGCCGATGGGCAATTCGTGTGGACGCTCGCCAATCCGATTTCGGAAGACCTCAAGGCCATGCGGCCTTCGCTGTTGCCCGGCCTGCTGGCGGCGGCGCGCCGCAATCTCGATCGGGGTGCATCCAGCGTGCGCCTGTTCGAAATCGGCCGCCGCTATCTGCGCGCCGACGATGGCAGCAGCGACGAGCGGCTGAGCCTTGCCGTGGTGCTGGCCGGCGAACGCACCCCGCGCGGCTGGGCCACGGGCAAGGCGCAGGCCTTCGATGCGTTCGATGCCAAGGCCGAGGCGCTCGCGCTGCTGGCCCAGGCCGGCGCGCCGGTGGAAAACCTGCAAGTGATGGGCGAGGCGGGGCCGCAGTTCCACCCCGGCCAATCGGCCACGCTGCGCCTTGGCCCCAAGCAGGTTCTGGCGCGGCTGGGCATGATCCATCCCGCGACGGCCAAGGCTTTTGGCCTCGACGCGCCCGTAGCCGTGGTCGAACTGTTCCTCGATCGCGTCCCGGCCAAGAAGGCCGCCAGTGGCTTTGCCCGCCCGCACTTCGCCCCGCCCGCGCTCCAGGCCGTGACCCGTGATTTCGCCTTCCTGGTCGATGCCAAGGTGCCCGCCGGCGATCTGCTGCGCAGCGTGAAGGGTGCGGACAAGGCCAGCATCGTGGCGGCCCGCGTGTTCGACGATTTCCGGGGCCAGGGCGTGCCCGAAGGGCACAAGAGCCTTGCCATCGAGGTGACGCTCCAGCCCGGCGACAAGAGCTTCGACGAAGCCGCTCTCAAGGCGATTTCCGATAAGATCGTCGCCGCTGCGGCCAAGCAGGGCGCCACCCTGCGCGGCTAGGCCGGGCTTGGGGCTTCGACAAGCTCAGCCCGAACGGCGGGTGGGGCGTGGGAATTCTTCATCCCACCCCCGCACCCCATACCGCACTTGCGAAGAGCGCGCGCTCTGGCCATACCGTGCGGCCATGAGCGAAACCCAGCCCGAACTCGTCACGATTGCGTCCGACACGCTGACCGCCGCGATCAACCCGCTGGGGGCAGAGCTGTGGTCGCTCACCGATCGGGCCGGGGCGCAATGGATGACCGACGCCGATCCCGCGTTCTGGAGCGGGCATGCCCCGCTGCTGTTTCCGGTGGTCGGCTCGCTGGCAGATGACACCCTGCGCCATGATGGCCAGGCCTATGCCCTGCCGCGCCACGGCTTTGCCCGGCGCTCCACTTTCGAACTGGTTGCCCACGATGGCGCGACCGCGCATTTCCGGCTGCAGGACAGCGACGCCACGCGGGAAGTCTATCCCTTTGCTTTCGTGCTGGAAATGGCCTTTGCCGTGGAAGGCGCGACGCTGGCGATGACGGCCACGGTGAGCAACCCGGGAAATGAAACGCTGCCGTTCAGTTTCGGCTATCACCCCGCTTTCGCCTGGCCGCTGCCGGGCAGCGCCGACAAGCACGCGCACCGCCTGGTCTTCACCAAGGACGAACCGGCGCCGATCCGCCGCGTGCGCAAGGACAGCGGGCTGATGCTCGACAAGGGCTTTGCCAGCCCGGTGCGCGGCCGCATCCTGCCGCTGCGCGAGGGGCTGTTCGTGGCCGATGCCGTGGTGTGGACCGACCTGGCCAGCCGTGCGCTGACCTATGGCGTGGAAGGCGGTCCGGCGCTCGACGTGGCGTTTCCCGATACCACGATGCTGGGCCTGTGGCAGGTGCCGGGCGCCAACTACATCTGCATCGAGCCCTGGGCCGGCCATGCCGATCCGGAAGGCTTTGCCGGCGACATTGCCGACAAGCCCGGCATCGTCCTGCTCGCGCCGGGCGAGAGCCGCAGCTTCCGCATGGACGTGACCGTTCGCGGCGGCTAGGGGCGGGGACGTTATGTCCAATCGCCGCACCTTCGCCATCATTTCCCACCCCGACGCGGGCAAGACCACGCTGACCGAAAAGCTCCTGCTGCAAGGCGGGGCCATCCACCTGGCCGGTGAGGTCAAGGCCCGTGGGCAGGCGCGGCGTGCGCGGTCTGACTGGATGAAGATCGAGCAGCAGCGCGGGATCTCGGTCACGTCCTCGGTCATGACGTTCCAGAAGGACGGCACCGTCTTCAACTTGCTCGATACGCCGGGCCACGAAGACTTTTCCGAAGACACCTATCGCACGCTGACGGCCGTCGATTCGGCGATCATGGTGATCGACGCGGCCAAGGGCATCGAGCCGCAGACCCGCAAGCTGTTCGAAGTGTGCCGCATGCGCTCGGTGCCGATCATCACCTTTGTCAACAAGGTGGACCGCGAAGGCCGCCCGGTGTTCGAAACGCTCGATGAAGTGGCCGATGCCCTGGCGCTCGATGTCGCGCCGATGAGCTGGCCGGTGGGCATGGGCGGCGTGTTCGAAGGCGTCTATGACTTTGCCAGCGAAACCATTGCCCGCCCCGAAGGCGACAGCCGCGAATTCCTGGGTCGGCGCGATCCCGCTGCCGGCGCCATTCCCGATGAATTTGCCGAAGAGATCGAACTGGGCCGCGAAGGCTATCCCCAGTTCGACCTGGAAGCCTATCGCCATGGCGACCTGACCCCGGTCTATTTCGGATCGGCGCTGAAGAATTTCGGCGTGGCCGAACTGATCGCCGCGATCGATCGCTATGCCCCGCCGCCGCGCCCCCAGGCCAGCGACCAGGGCACGATCGAGCCGAGCCGCGCCGACGTGACCGGCTTCGTGTTCAAGGTGCAGGCCAACATGGACCCGCAGCACCGCGACCGCATCGCGTTCATGCGCATGGTTTCGGGCACGTTCAAGCGCGGCATGAAGCTGGTGCCCTCGGGCCTGGGCAAGCCGATCGCGGTGCATTCGCCGATCCTGTTCTTTGCCCAGGACCGCGAGATTGCGGACAGCGCCGAAGCGGGCGACATCATCGGCATTCCCAACCACGGCACCTTGCGGGTGGGCGACACGCTTTCCGAACGCAACGACGTGCGCTTTACCGGGCTGCCCAACTTCGCGCCGGAAATCCTGCGCCGCGTGGTGCTGAAAGATCCCACCAAGACCAAGCAGTTGCGCAAGGCGCTCGACGATCTGTCCGAAGAAGGCGTGATCCAGGTGTTCTACCCGGAAATCGGCTCGCAATGGATCGTGGGCGTGGTCGGCCAGCTTCAGCTCGACGTGCTGATCAGCCGGCTGGAAGCGGAATACAAGGTGGAAGCCGTGCTCGAACCTTCGCCGTTCGACACGGCGCGCTGGCTGAAAGGCACGCCCGAGGCCTTGCGCGGCTTTGCCGATTTCAACCTGTCGAACCTGGCCAAGGACCGCGACGGCGATCCCGTGTTCATGGCCCGCTCGGCTTGGGACGTGAGCTATCAGCAGGAACGCAACCCGGACCTGACGTTCAGCGCCACCAAGGAAAGGTAATTTCGGGCTACCCCATGACATGGGGCGCCACGCTCTTGCCAGCGCAGTGCAGCATGGGCAGGGTGGAAACCATGAATCTGCTCGGACCGACCTCGAACACCTTCATCTCGCAGCGCCTGCGGCTCCACTATGTGGACTGGGGCAATGCGGAAAAGCCGCCGCTGCTGCTGATTCACGGCGGGCGCGACCATTGCCGCAGCTGGGACTGGACGGCGGAGGCCCTGCGCGAGGACTGGCACGTGATCGCGCTCGATCATCGTGGCCATGGCGACAGCGAATGGGCATCGGACGGCAACTATCGCATCATGGACATGGTCTATGACGTGGCGCAACTGATCCACCAGCTGGGCCTGGCGCCGGTGACCATCGTGGCCCATTCGATGGGGGCGGCCGTGGCGCTGCGTTATGCCGGGCTGTTTCCCGAAGACGTGCGCAAGCTGGTAGCGATCGAGGGGATCTTCCCCACCCCCGATTGGGAAGCGCGCATGCGCGGCGTGCCCTTCGCCCGCCGCATCCGCGACTATATTGCCGAAAAGCGCAAGGCCGCCGGCCGCCTGCCGCGCCGCTATCCCACCATCGAGGCGGCGATCGCGCGTATGAAGGCGCAGAACCCCTATATCAACGATGCCCAGGCCCGGCACCTCACCATCCACGGCATCAACCGCAACGAGGATGGCACCTTCACCTGGAAGTTCGATCCCTACGTCCACATCGAACACCCCTATGATATCTCGCAGGATCGCAAGCACGAGCTGTGGGAAGCGATCACCAGCCCCACCTTGCTGCTCAACGGCGCGGATTCCTGGGCCGGCAACCCGGTGCGCGACGGGCGCATCGCCCATTTCCGCAATGCCGAGGCGGTGGAATTCGCCAACGCCGGGCACTGGCTGCACCACGACCAGTTCGATCGCTTCGTCGCCACGCTGCGGGACTTTCTCTGACCGCGCGGGGCACACCGATGTCGTCGGGCGCTGGATCGCAGGCGGGCGCGGCATCGCAAGCCGGGCGGTCGCTGGTCTTTGCCAGCTACAACATCCACAAGGGCGTGGGCGCGGATCGCCGCTGCGATCCCGAGCGCATTCTCATGGTGCTGCACGAGTTGGGCGCCGACGTGATTGCCCTGCAAGAGGCAGACCGCCGGTTCGGCACGCGCGAAGGGGTGATCCCGCCGGCGCTGCTGGCCCACGGCAGCCCATGGCGCGCAGTGGCCCCCGGCGTGATCGATCGTGCCCGCCGTGCCGGAAGCCTGGGCTGGCACGGCAATGTCATCCTGGTGCGGCGCGATCTGGTGGTGACCGCGTGCCAGCCCGTGCCCCTGCCCACGCTGGAACCGCGCGGCGCCGTGGCGGTGGACCTCGATTGGGGCGGGCAGGGCGTGCGGGTGATCGGCATGCACCTTGATCTTTCCGGCCTGCGCCGGCGCCAGCAGGTGCGCGTGGCCTGTGCCGCCGCCGGGCAGGGGCCGCGCGTGCTGATGGGCGATTTCAACGAATGGGCGCCGCGCGGTGGGGCGCTCCAGGCGTTTTCCACCGATCTCGATGTGCTCACGCCCGGGCGCAGCTTTCCCGCGCGGCGCCCGCTGGGCCAGCTCGATCGCATCGTGGTGAGCCACGACTGGGTGGTGGAAGCCACCGGCGTGCATCACAGCGCCTTGGCGCAGCAGGCATCGGATCATCTACCCGTCTGGGCGCGGCTGCGTCTAAACCCTGCCTAAAAATTGGGCAGATTCTTTGCGCTGCACAAGAATCGAGCGCACGGCAAACGCTCGACAATGGATATGGTTTCCGTGAATCACTGATTCCGTAAGGAAACTGATTTGGCACGCCCCTTGCTTTAACATCCGTGCCGGTTCCGAACCGGATGGTTGAGGCCGTGAAAGGGGGCATGAATGAAATTCATCATCGCCATCATCAAGCCGTTCAAGCTCGACGAAGTGCGTGAAGCGCTGTCGGGCCTGGGCGTTGCTGGGATGACGGTGTCGGAAGTGAAGGGTTTTGGCCGTCAGAAAGGCCAGACCGAGATCTACCGCGGCGCCGAATACTCCACGAACATGCTGCCCAAGGTGAAGCTCGAAATCGCTGCCAGCGATGACATGGCAGCGCAGATCGTCGAGACCATCCAGCAAACTGCCAGCACCGAGGCCATCGGCGACGGCAAGATTTTCGTGCTCGATCTCGCTTCGGCGGTGCGCATTCGCACCGGTGAAAGCGGCGAGCCGGCGCTGTGACTTCCGAGAAGAGGGGAAACCATATGATCCGCAAGATGATCAGTGGCATGACGGCAGCCGGGCTCAGCCTCGGCATGGCCTCTGCCGCCTTTGCGCAAGCCGGGCCGATCAAGGCCCCCACGGCCGAACAGATGGCCACCATGGTCAACAAGGGTGACGTCGCCTGGATGCTGGTCTCGGCCGCTCTGGTGCTGATGATGAGCATTCCCGCCCTGGCGCTGTTCTACGGCGGCCTGGTGCGCACCAAGAACATGCTTTCGGTGCTGATGCAGGTGCTGATGATCGTTTCGGTCGCGGCGCTGTGCTGGGTCTGCTGGGGCTACTCGATGGCCTTCACCGGCGGCTCGCCCTATGTCGGCGGCTTTTCGAAGATGTTCCTTGCGGGTGTTTCCACCTCGACTTACGCAGCGACGTTCTCCAACAACGTCTACCTGCCCGAATATGTCTACGTCATCTTCCAGATGACCTTCGCCTGCATCACGCCGGCGCTGATCGTGGGCGCCTTTGCCGAGCGCGTGAAGTTCACGCCGCTGATGATCTTCACGGTCCTGTGGCTCACGCTCGTCTATTTCCCGATGGCCCACATGGTGTGGTACTTCGCCGGTCCCGACTTCCTGTCGGACAACACGTCTGACGCCGGCCTGATCTATGGCTGGGGCGGCCTGGACTTTGCCGGCGGCACCGTGGTGCACATCAACGCGGGTATCGCTGGCCTCGTCGGCTGCCTCGTGATCGGCAAGCGCCTGGGCTTTGGCAAGGAAGCCACCCCGCCGCACTCGCTGACCATGACCATGATCGGCGCCTCGCTGCTGTGGGTGGGCTGGTTCGGTTTCAACGCCGGTTCGGGCCTTGAATCCAACGCTGCCACCGCGCTCGCTTTCATCAACACGTTCGTCGCCACCGCTGCCGCTGCCGTCTCCTGGTCGATCGTCGAGCAGATCAAGCACGGCAAGCCCTCGATGCTGGGTGCTGCCTCGGGTGCCGTCGCCGGCCTCGTCGCCATCACCCCGGCTGCAGGCTATGCCGCCCCGATGGGCGCCATTGTCCTGGGCCTCGTCGTCTCGCCGATCTGCTTCTTCTTCGTCACCACCGTGAAGAACGCCCTCAAGTATGACGACACGCTCGACGTGTTCGGCGTGCACTGCATCGGCGGGATCGTCGGCGCCATCGGCACCGCCATCGTCGCCGACCCCCGCCTGGGTGGCCAGGGCTGGATCGACTACACCGTGTTCCCCGCCAAGGCCGGCGACTACAACCTGGTCGGCCAGATCATCACCCAGGTGAAGGCCGTGGTCCTCACCCTGGTGCTCTCGGGCGGTGTCTCGGCGATCCTGTTCATCGCTCTGGACAAGACCATCGGCCTGCGTCCGACCGAAGAAGCCGAGCGCGAAGGCCTCGACATCTCCGAACACGGCGAACGCGCCTACAACGGCTAAGTTTTCACCAGCTTGGCGGGGTGGGGGGCCTGATCCTCTCCCTCTCTCCCCCTCCTCCGCCAAACCATGTTCCTCCTGCGAACGACCTGGCCCGGAAGCGCAAGCTTCCGGGCTTCTTTTTTGTTTTCCGGCCGATTGTTATGGAAGTTTGACGGACGCCCGCTGGCACTTTGCAAAGTTAACGTTCGCGAAATTGTCCCATCGTAGAACACCGTAGCGAGAACGTGTCTCGGGCGGAGATTCGAATGGTGATCCGGCGCATGGCCTGGGGCAGGCCTGGCAACACAGGCGATGGGCTGGCACGCAATGCCGATGGCGCTGCAGCGGGCCTGTTGCCCGAACAGGCCGCCGCTTTGTGCCAGGCTTATGAATCGCTGGGGCTGGGCGCGTTCTGGTCGTGCGATGCCGATGGCCGGCTGACCTATCTCTCTCCCGCCGCACGCGCCGTGCTGGGCACCGATGGCGATCCGCTGGGCCGCACCCTGCTCGACTTGTTCCAGCATGAAGAGGGGACCGGCGAAGGCGGGACCAATGCGGGGGGCACCGAGCGATCCTTGCGCTTCGTGCTGGCGCGCCGCACCCGGTTCGAGCGCCTGACCGTGCGCAGCGGCGATACCGCGCAACCGCGCTGGTGGTCGCTTTCGGGAGAGGCGATCCATCGCAAGGGCGTGTTCGCCGGCTTCCATGGCCATTGCGCCGATATCAGCGACCAGCGCCGCCATGCCGAGGAAAGCAGCCACCTGGCGCTTCACGATTCGCTGACCGGCCTTGCCAACCGGCGCCACATGAACCTGATGCTGGCGCGCAAGATTGCCGCGCTGGCGGCGGCCAAGCGTCCCTGTGCCACGATGCTGATCGACCTCGACCGCTTCAAGCAGGTCAACGACACGCTGGGCCACGCCGCCGGTGATGCGCTGCTCAAGCAGGTCGCCGATCGGCTGGTGCGGCTGGTGGGCGATGCCAGCCGGGTCTGCCGCCTGGGCGGCGACGAATTCCAGATCATCCTGCCTGATGTCGAAGATCGCGGCCGCCTGGGCGAATTGGCCGAAGCGCTGATCGAGGACTTGTCGCAACCCTATCTCATCGAAGGTAGCCGCTGCCTGATCGGGGCCTCGATCGGGGTGGCGATCGCGCCGTTCGACGGGGCTGCCGCCGACGAACTGGTGCGCAGCGCCGATCTGGCGCTCTATGCCGCCAAGGGCAGCGGGCGCGGGCGCTTCCGGTTCTTTTCCAGCGATCTGCTCAAGGCGGCCGAGGATCGCAAGGCGTTGGAGGAAGACCTTCACGATGCCCTGGCCCAAGGCCAGTTTGACCTGCACTATCAGCCCATCGTCAAGGCGCAGACCAACCAGGTAATCGGGGTGGAAGCGCTGCTGCGCTGGAACCATCCCGAACACGGGCAGATTTCCCCGTCGCGGTTCATTCCCATTGCCGAGGAATGCAACCTGATCCGTGCGCTGGGCGAATGGGTGCTGCGCACGGCCTGCGCCGATGCGGCCACTTGGGGTGCCCCGTTGCGCGTGGCGGTCAATGTCTCGCCGGTTCAGTTTGCCGACGAGAATTTCCCGATGATCGTCGCTTCGGCCCTGGCCCAATCGGGGCTCGATCCCCAGCGGCTGGAGCTGGAAATCACCGAAGGGGTGTTCCTGGAGGAAGGCGGCCTTACCGATGCGCGGTTCAAGGCCTTGAAAGGCCTGGGCGTGCGCCTGGCGCTCGATGATTTCGGCACCGGCTATTCCTCGCTCGGCTATCTGAAAAGCGCGCCGTTCGACAAGATCAAGATCGACCAGTCGTTCGTGCGCGGGGCCACCCAACCGGGCAGCCGCAACCGCGCGATCATTACCGCGATCGTCGCCCTGGCCCAGGCGCTGGACATGGAAACCACCGCCGAAGGGGTGGAAAGCTTCGACCAGTTCGACCTGATGAAAGCCTTGAGCGTCGGCCACGTCCAGGGCTTCATCTACAGCCACCCGCTCGCCAACGCCGCGTTCACCCAGGCGCTGGGCGGGGGTGACTGGATCATCGAGCCCTCGGGCCCGGCGCGCCAGCGCCACCAGCGCCAGGCGATGTTCCGCCGCGTGGGCGTGGTGCACGAGGATTACTATTATCCCGTGGTGCTGCGCAACCTCTCGATGTCGGGCGCGCTGATCGAGGGGCTGCTCGAAGTGCCGCTGGAAACGCCGTTCGTGCTCGACCTGGGCGACGGGCAACTGGTGGTGGCCAAGGTACGGCGTAGCCAGGGCCACCAGCAGGGCCTGGAATTCGAGCAGGAACTGGTGAGCGACGGCAATGGCGGCCTGTGCACGCGCTATCGCGTCTCGCCCTATCAGCTTTCGGCCGCCGGCCTGACGCTGGGCGCCGGGCCGGGCGGGCCGATGCAGATCAACCGTGGCCCCAACGCCAAAGTGACGATGCCGGCCTTTGCCATGGCGACCGACTGGAACGGCGCCGGGCTGGCGTGGAACGAAGCTGCTTAGTTTACCTGGATTTCGGCATGCCGAAATCCAGGGTTGCGGCACCGGCCCGCTCCCCCAACGCCGAAACGCAAGTTTCGGCCAGAAACGCTCCGCGGCTTGAATTGCGCGGGGCTTGGCGTAAAGCCGCGTCATCATGACCGACCAGACCATGCCCCCGATCGCCCGCCCGCAGCCCAAGGACTGGATCAAGGCGATCCATGCCTATGTGCCGGGCAAATCGACGGGTGCGGATGGCCAGCCGCTGATCAAGCTGTCGGCCAACGAGAATCCGCTGGGCACCAGCGCGGCGGCGGTGGCGGCGCGCGGCGCGGTGGCCAATGCCGCGCTCTATCCCGATCCCGACAGCAAGGACCTGCGCGCCGCGTTGGCCGCGCTGCACGGGCTCGATCCGGCGCGCGTGGTCATGGGCACCGGCTCTGACGAACTGCTGCACATCGCCGCCCAGGCCTATGCCGGGGTGGGCGATGAAGTGCTGTTCGTGCGCTATGGCTTTTCGGTCTATCCCATTGCCGCGCGGCGATGCGGCGCCACGCCGGTGGAAGCGGCGGACGTGGATTACGGCACCGATGTCGACGCATTGCTGGCCGCGGTAACCCCGCGCACGCGCGTGGTGTTCCTGGCCAATCCCAACAATCCCACGGGCAGCTATATCGGGCGGGACGAGCTGGCGCGGCTCCATGCCGGGCTTCCGGGCGATGTCTTGCTGGTGGTGGACCAGGCCTATGCCGAATATGTTGCGGCAGAGGATGACGACGGGGCGCTCGATCTGGCGCGCAGCGCGCCCAACGTGCTGGTCACGCGCACCTTTTCCAAGATCTATGGCTTGGCGGGTGAACGCATCGGCTGGGCTACCGGCCCGGCGGACGTGGTCGACATGCTCAACCGCATTCGCGGGCCATTCAATGTCTCGCTCACCGGCCAGGCGATGGGGCTGGCGGCTGTGGCGGACCAGGCTTTCGTCCAGGCCTCTGCCGCGCATAACCGGGGCGAGCGCGCGCGCTTTGTCGCCGCGCTCGAAGCGCTGGGCAACCACGGCCTGCGCCCCTTGCCGAGCCAGGCCAATTTCGTGCTGATCGAGTTTTCCGGCGCGCTCACCGCAGAGGCCGCCTATCTCGGGCTGATGGACGCGGGCTATATCACCCGCTGGCTGCCCGGCCAGGGCTTGCCGCAGTGCCTGCGCATCACCATCGGCACGCCCGAGCAGATGGACGCGATCGCTGGTGCACTGCGCGCGATGGTCCAGGCCCAGCCCGAACGCGCCGGGCAATGAGCCAGCCGTTCGCGCGCATCGCGGTAATCGGCCTGGGGCTGCTGGGCGGATCGGTTGCCCTGGCGGCGCGCGCGCGCGTGCCGGGCGTGGTGGTCACCGGCTATGATGCCGATCCGGCAGTGCGTGCCCGCGCGGCGCAGATCGGCCTCGCCACGACCATTGCGCAAAGCCCGGCCGAGGCCGTGGCCGATGCCGACCTGGTGGTGTTCTGCGTGCCGGTGGGCGCGATGGCAGCGGCGGCGGCCGCTGTTGCACCCTATCTGCCCGCGGCATGCGTGGTCAGCGATGTGGGATCGAGCAAGGCCAGCGTGCTCAAGGCGTTGGGCGAGGCGCTGCCTGGCGCCACGATCGTGCCGGCGCACCCCGTGGCCGGGACCGAGCAGAGTGGCCCGGACGCCGGCTTTGCCACGCTGTTCGTGGGGCGCTGGTGTATCCTGACACCGCCCGACGACGCCGATCCCGCTGCCGTCACCGCCGTTTCCGCCTTCTGGGAGGCGCTCGGCGCGAAGGTGGAGATGATGGACGCGGCCCACCACGATCTGGTGCTGGCCGTTACCAGCCACTTGCCCCACCTCATTGCCTATACGATCGTGGGCACCGCGTCTGATCTGGAAGAAGTCACGCAGAGCGAGGTCATCAAATACTCGGCCGGCGGGTTTCGCGATTTCACCCGCATCGCCGCGTCCGACCCGACGATGTGGCGCGACGTGTTCCTGCACAATCGCGATGCGGTGCTGACGATGCTGCAAGTCTTTACCGAAGACCTGACCGAACTGCAAAAGGCCATCCGCAAGGGCGATGGCGCGGCGCTGTTCGACCATTTCACCCGCACCCGCGCCATTCGCCGCTCGATCATTGCGATGGGCCAGGATGACGCCCGGCCAGACTTTGGCCGTGACCATGGCGTTGCCGGCAAGCCTTGAGGCCGGCGGCCTGGCTTGCCCTTATGCGTCGTTGGCAACGCCGGTGTGCTGTTCCTGATCCATCACGCGGGCGTGCCAGATGTTGCGCCCCACGAACACGCCCACGATCGTCAGGACCACGATGATGGCAACCACCAGGCCGGCGCGGGCAAAGCGGCGGGAGCGGCGTTCGGGCGGCAAGTTGCGGGGATCTTCCATCTAGGCTCCTGTTGCAGATCTGTTTGTTCTGCAACGCGGCAGCGCCGCTTTCGCTCCGCGTCCCGGCCCCGCGCCCTGCCCGCCAAATCGGCAGGCCCAGCAAAAAGGGGCGGCAACCGCGTGGTTGCCGCCCCTTTTTCTGTTTTGGCGTCCGGGCTCAGAGTGTGATGACGTTTCGTTGAAATGCCTTCACACTCTAGATATTTGTTGTCGCGCGATTTTTTGACAAAAACCGGTGCCCACTTTTTGTCATCGCGCTTTAGAGCGCGATGCTGAGCGAAGCGCGCACGTTGGGAGCAATGCCGCCGTTGGTCGGCTTTTCCGCCCCGGCCGAGATCTTCCAGGTGTAGTCCAGGCCGCCCTGGAGAATGCCGACCGAGCCGATCCAGGCCGAGCTCTGGTTTTCCGGGGTGAGCGTGAAGGACTGGCCCGAGCCGAAGATCGCCGTGGTCTGGCCCAGGTCGCCCGAAAGGTGGCTGCGGCGGCCGAAGTCGGCTTCCACGGTGAAGGGGCGCCCTTCGTAGCTGCTGGGGCCACGGCTCCAGGCAAAGCCCAGGGTGGTGGTGGCGTTGACGGCGGTGCTGGTGCGGCCGCGCACCAGCAGGATGATCGCGTCGGTACCGGTTTCCTGGTAGCCGTTTTCCTTGAGGCGGAAGTACTCGATGCTCGCCTTGGGCTTGATCTTGAACGTGTCGCTCAGATTGAAGTCGTAGGTGAAGCCGCCGGTGGCCGAGATCGAGTGGCCCTTCCAGCCGCCGTGCGCGGTGTAGGTGATGTCCGAAGAATCGACCGTGCCGGTGAAGGTGCGGTCAAGCTTGTAGGACGAGCGGCCATAGCCGACGCGGGCGAAGGTGTAGAGCTTGCCGAACGCCTTGCGCCAGAAGGCGTTGATTTCGATGTTGTTCACGCCCAGCGACTGCTGGTTGTGGTTGTTCACCGTGCCGCTGGTCCAATCGAAGTAGGCGCCGATGTTGCCCAGCGACGTAGCGCGTTCGAGGCCAAGCGAGACACCACCGCCGCTCAGGCTGTAGCCGATCGAATCCCCGTCGTGCTTGCTGGCACGGAAGTAGAGCGGCTCAAGCCACATGCCGGTGTTGCTGATGGTGAACAGCGACGAATCGTCGGCCACGTGCAGCGCCGCCTGGCGCGAACCGCGGGTGACGAAATCGAACGCGCCGCCGGCATAGTCGGGCAGGAGTTCGTTGAACTGGCTCTGCATCGCGCTGGTCGTGGTCATCTGCAGCAGGCTGGATTCCAGCGTGCTGTAGCTGGCCGCATTGCCGATGATCGCGTCATAGGCAGCGGCCTGGGGCGACGTGAGGCCCAGCTCGGTGGCGGTCTTGCGCGCCAGGGTCAGTTCCAGGTCGTTGCCCGACTGGGTGATCGAACCCTTGAACAGGATCGGCAGCGAAAGCGAGCTGGTGGTGACATTGCTGCCGCCGGTCAGCGTGCCGGCCGACACGATGTCATAAGTCCCGGCCGCGTTGGCGAACGAGGAGATCGTCACGCCGATCTTGGAGCCGCTGTTGAAGGTCACCGTGTTGGCCACCAGCTTCGACGCGGTGCCGGTGGTGCCATCGACATAGACGCCCAGCGTGCCGCCGGAATTGACCGTGAGGCTGTTGATCGTGGTGGTGTCGGTGCTGTTGGCGCCGAACGAGCCGCCGTTGACCGTCACGCCCAGCTGCGAACCGCCGCTGATCGTGCCCTTCCAGATCGCCGAATCGGCCAGGGTCAGCGTGCCGACCTGGTCATTGAGGATCAGTTCGCCGGTGAAGCGCGAATTGCCGGCCATCGACATGGTGGCCGTGCCGGTGCCGAAATCGATATCGCCGATCCACTTGGCGTCGTCGGCCAGCTTCACGGTGTCGTTGCCCGCGCCCAGGTAGGCGTCGCCGGTCACCTTGCCGGATTCGATGTCCACCGTGTCGTTGCCGCTGCCGGTATAGATGTCGCCGGTGATCGCGGTGTAGACGGTGGCGGTGTCCACGTCATAGCCCGAGGCGGCCTTGTCGGTCTTCTGGCTCGCCGCGTCGGTGCTGTTGAGGTACTGGGTGATCGTCACGCCGCTGGTGTTGGCCGAAAGGTCGATCGCCGCGTTCTTGCCGGTGGTGGCGCCGCTCACGGTGATGAAGCCGGTGTTGTTGACCGTGGTCAGCGTGCCCGAGAGATCGCGGATGCCATAGAGGTTGCCGGTGGAAACCTCGCTCGCCGTCGCCTTGATCGTGCCTTCGTTATACAGCGAAGTGGCCGTGACGCCCGAATTGATCAGGATCGCGGTGGCATCGCTGTTGACCGTTGTGGCCGAAACCGTGCCATAGACGCCGATGCCGTTCGACAGGGTGACGGTGCCGCCCTGGCCGCCCAGCACCACGCCATAGGAGCTGAGCCCGCTATAATAGGCAGAAGCGCCCACGCTGCCGTCGATCGCCACCGAATAGGTGCCGGTGGTGGCCGTGACCGAACCGATCGTGGTGTTGCTGGTGCCGCCGATCAGCAGCGCCGGGCTGGTGCCATAGGACTGGATCGAACCGGTGGTTTCGGTGGTGCTGCCGCTGCTCGATGCCACGGTGACGATCACGCCGCCGGTGACATTGCCCGAAACCTGTACCGCAGCCTTGCCGCTGCTGAGCGCGGAGGGCGAGAGGTACTGCGTGGTGGAATCGTCGGCGGTGTAGCTGACCGCCTGGCTCATCGCGCCGTCGATCTTCACCGTGCCGGTCACGTTGCCGTTCACGACCACGGCCTGCGCGCCCTGGCCGATCACCGAGACGGTTCCGCCGATGTTGAGGTTGCCGGTCACGTTGCCGGTCTCGATGCCCACCGAGCTGTCACCCTTGACGCTGATCGTGCCGGTGTTGGTGATCGAGCCGGTCAGGTCCGAATCGACGACGATGCCGCCGGAATTGTTGCCTTCGACCGAGATCGTGCCGCTGTTGGAAATCGTCGCCGTGGTGGCGCTGCCCGACAGGATGTGGATGCCATAGCGGCCGGTGAGCTGCGAGACCGAGCCATCGACGACCGAGCTGTTGCCCAGCACGTCGGGCGTGTAGTCTTCGGTGAGGGAGATCGTGCCGGCATTGGTGATCGTGGTGGTCACGCCCGAGCTGACGGCGATGCCCGCGCTGTTGCTGTAGCCGCTGAGCGTGAGCGACCCGCCCGAGTTGACGTTGACCGTCTTGGAGGAATCGACCGTCACAGCCGTGGCGCTGCCACTGGCCAGCTTGATCGCGCCGCCGCTGGCAACGGTGACGTTGCCGGCCGAGGACGTGGTGAGCGGGGTCAGCGTGCTGGTGCTGACCGTGGTATCGGCAAGCGCGGGGGTTGCGCCCGCCAGCAGGGCGACGGGAATCGCCAGCGGGGCGGCGGAGGAAAGAAAACGAATCTTGGGGAGGCGCTGCATGGGCTCTCGTCTCGTTGGGCAAAAGGGCCAGCAGGGGCAGGCCGGTGGCATCATTGGGGGCTTCATATCCGGGGCCGGCCGGCTTTACCAGTGCCTGAAATGCGCCGAAACCACTATCCGTCGCAAGCGAAGATGAAGAAATGTTCAGAGAATTTTGGTGATCGTAAATATGGCGTTCAGATGGTACGATGCAGCAGGGCATCGGGACAAGGGAATGGACGGAGCAACCATCGTGCGCGACGGGTGGACCGCATGACCTTTTGCGGTGACGTGCAGGGCGATGCCCTTGCCTTGGGCGACGACGCCCCTGGTCCTCTTTCGACAGGGCCAGTCACCGATCATCAACACGCCGGCAGGGCCGCGTCAGCCGCCTATGTGCTGGACGGCAGCGCCATCGGCGTGGCCGGCCTCGATCTGGCGCGGGTGGACGACGTGGCGCTGATGGCGCGCGTGGGCCAAGGCTGCCAGGCCTCTTTTGCCGTGCTGGTGGAGCGCCATGCCGCGGCGCTCTATCGCGTTGCCGCGCGCATGCTGGGCGACGGGCACGAGGCCGAGGACGTGGTGCAGGACTGTTTTGCCCGCATGTGGCAGAACGCGCCGCGCTGGTATCCCACCGGCGCGGGCCTGATCGGCTGGCTGCACCGCGTGGCGATGAACCTGTGTTTCGATCGCAAGCGGCGCTTCCGCGTGGTGGTGACCGACGACCTGCCCGACTGCGCCGACCAGGCCCCGTTGGCCGATCGCATGATCGAGCAGCGCCAGGCCTGCGCGCAAGTGGCAGCTGCCCTCGCGGATCTGCCGGAACGCTATCGCGCCGCGCTGGTCTTGTGCTATTACGAGAACTTCTCCAATGCACTTGCGGCCCAAGTGCTTGATCTTAATATCAAGGCGATGGAGTCGCTGTTGTTCAGGGCGAGGCGGCAGATGCGGGAACTGCTAGAGGCGCGCGACGTCACATGCCGTGACGTGGCTTTTGTGGGTGCGGCCGCCGTGGCCGATGCCTCGGCCAATCCGGGCGCCGGCGCGCACGCGTGACCGGCAAGCTTCCCTGCGTGGCCGATCCCGGCCAGGATCTTGCGACCGGGCGCGATGCGGCTCCCGTGCGTGCGTCCGATCGCATGTCTGACGCCGCGCTCGACCAGCTTCTTTCCCTTCACGATGCGCCGGCCCTGCCGGCCGGCCTTGCCGCGCGAATCCTGCGCGAGGTGCCGTTGCGCCCGCAGCTTGCCGGCGCAGGCCACGAACTTGGCGATATGGCGCTTCATGCGGCCGTGCCCGGCACCATGCCCGGCGTGGCGCGCGCGCGTGGACAGGTCGTGCCGCTGCGCGTGGTCGGCGGCACCGACCATGGCGGCCGGCGCCCCATGGCAACGCGGCTTTCGGCCTGGCGCGGCGCGCTGCTGATGCTGGGCGGCACCGGGATCGGCGCCCTGGCGGCCAGCATCGCCGCGGTGGCCCTGTTCGGCTCTCCTTTCCAAAGCGCGCCGCAAGGCGCACCGGCCGATGCCGGCGCGGCGGCGCCCGCCCTGGTGGCCAGCGCGGCGCCAACCGCACCAGCCCGTGCCCAGTCTTCCGCCACGGCTGCGGCACCCGCCGCCGCCGCACCGGGTGGCCGCGCCCAGCCTGCCGCGTTGGCGGCCAACGCGGCCCCGGCCCTGCCTGCGCCGCTCGCCTCGCCCCCGGCCGATACCAGCGATCCCGATCCGGTGCTGCCCCCGGCTGCGCCCGATCGAACCAAGCTGGCCGCGCAATCGCCCGATCCGGGGCCGGACCAGCCCGGCCAGATGGGCCCGACGCTGGGCCCCACGCGCGGCGCGATGGGGCCGTTCCTGCCGCAGGGCTATGGCTATAGCGGCGGCATCGGCGGGGTTCCGGGCGGCATGGGGCCAGGCAGCGCCATTCCCGGCACGATGCAGTCCATGCCCGGACACATGCCGGCTGGGCCCTCGTTGCCCTGACAAGCGCGGCCCCGCGCTTGAAATCGTTCCTCTGACTTCGCCACGCCTTGCACCGTTCAGTGCATCGGCAGGGGTGGGTAGAGCGCGGCATCGGCGCTGATCTGGGCCAGGCGGTGATTGCCCAGCGGCACGCGGCGCGCTCCGTCCAACTGGGTGGTCCGGCACAGGCTGTCGGTGCTGTCGTTCTCGAAAATGCAGGTCACGGGCAGGCCGTGCAGCAGCCGAACGGTGCGGCGCGGATCGCTGTCCGGGGCGCCGGGATGGAACAGGCCGCCGGGATTGGCCTGGAAATAGACCGTCCGCGCCGGCGCGACCAGCACCACCGAGGCGATCCGTGCGCGCAGATCGGCCGGCACCGCGCCCAGGCCGGTATCGAGCACGCCCGCGCCGAATGCCGCGCCGATCAAGGCGATATGGGCCGCGTGGCTGCGCGCCAGGGCCTGGCGCATGGTATCGGCCACCAGGGCATCGACAAAGGCGCGGTCGCGGCCCACGCCGAACAGCGCGGGCGAATTGACCGTGACGACCGGCAGGCCGCGATCGCGCAACGCCGCGATCGTGCCGCCGCCCGCGCCCAGCGCCAGGCCCATGTCGCCCGAAAAATAGACCACCACCAGATCGTGGCGGGGCGGGCCGAGCGGCCCGCGATAGAGCACGGCCTGGCGATCGAAATAGCCGCCAGCCGCCATCGTGCCGCCGGCCACTGCGGGCAGCGCGGCAGCAAGGGCAAACAGCTTGCGACCAAGAAAGCCAATAGCCATGATGCACCGGCATGATCCCTGCGCCCTGTCTGGGCAGTGGGGGCAAGATTAACTCGTTGTCATGGAAAGTCGCACGTGGCCGGACGCATTCTGCTGGTTGAAGACGATCCCCAGATCGGGGACTACATTGCGCGCGGCTTTGCCGAGGAAGGCTTTACCGTCGACCGCGCCGACAATGGCCGGGACGGGCTGTTCCTGGCTACCGACAGCCAGTTCGACGTGGTCGTGCTCGATCGCATGCTGCCGGGCATGGATGGCCTGGCCGTGCTCAAGGCGCTGCGCGCGGCCGAAGTGGAAACCCCGGTGATCGTGCTTTCCGCGCTGGGCAGCACCGACGATCGCGTGGCCGGGCTTACCGCCGGGGCCGACGATTACCTGGGCAAGCCGTTCTCGTTCGCCGAATTGATGGCGCGGGTCCAGGCGCTGATGCGGCGCGGCACCGGGCGGCAAAAGGCGCAGGACACCGTGCTGCGCTGCGCCGATCTGGAGCTGGACCGGCTGACCCGCCAGGTGAAGCGGGGGCCGCGCAAGATCACGCTCCAACCGCGCGAGTTCCGCCTGCTCGAATACATGCTGCTGCACCAGGGCGAAGTGGTCACCCGCACCATGCTGCTCGAAGCGGTGTGGGACTATCATTTCGACCCAGGCACCAATGTGATCGACGTGCATATCAGCCGCCTGCGCCGCAAGATCGACGATGGCGAGGAGCAGGCCCTGTTCCACACCGTGCGCGGCGCGGGCTATCGCATGGCTGCCGATTGACCATGCTCGCCCGGGCCATGCGCCAGCGCCCGCTTTCGCCCACCATGCTGCGCCTGGTGGCGGCGGTGTTCGTGCTGCAATTGCTGTCGAGCGCGGCGGCGATCTTTTTCCTGCGCACCCAGATGCTCGACGTGGTGCGCGCCGATCGCGAAGACCAGGTGATCGACGTGCGCGACGATCTGCTGGCCGCGTTCTACAGCGGCGGGCGCGATTCGCTGGACGATTTCATTCGCGACCAGCGCGGCAGCGTGGCCGATCCCGGCGTCTTCGTGACGCTGACGGGCGGCGCGCGCGCGACGGTGACGAGCAATATCGATTTCGTGCCGTCGATCGCGCCCGGCCCGCGCCCGCAACCGGTGCTGGTGCGCCGCGGGGATAGCGCCAACGACCAGGAAGCGCTGGTGCTGGCCAGCACTTTACCCGATGGCGCGCGGCTGACCGTGGGGTTGATGGGGGCGAGCGAGCGGCGCTTCAACCTGGCCTTTGCCGCCGCGATCGGGTTGACCATTGCCGTGGCCGTGGCGCTGGCGCTGGTCAGCGCGGTGGTGCTGGGCCTGGCGATCAGCCGCCGCACCCACGAAATCGCCAAGGCGGCCGAGGAACTGGCGGCCGGCAATTTCGGCATGCGCCTGGCAGAAGGGGAAAGCGGCGACGGGTTCGACCATTTGCGCCTGCAGATGAACCAGATGGCCGAGCGCATTGCCACGCTGGTGGCCGAACTGGGGGCGGTTTCGGGCGCATTGGCGCACGATCTGCGCTCGCCGGTCACGCGGCTTTCCGCGGCGATCGACACCGCGCTTGCCCGCGTGGACGAGCCGGGCGCGATCGAAGCGCTCCAGGCCGCGCGCGCCGATGCCGATGGCCTGCGCGCCATGTTGGAAACCGCGCTGGAAATCAGCCGCCTCGAAGGTGGCGCGGTGCAAGACCGCCGCGTGGCGCTCGATCTGGCGGCCGTGGCGGCCGACATGGTCGAACTTTATGAGCCCCTGGCCGAACAATCGGGCGTGACCTTGGCGCTCGATCTGGCGCCGGCCTGGGTCATGGCCGATCGCGAGCTGATCTCGCGCGCGCTGGCCAACGCCATCGACAACGCGCTGAAATACGGCGGAAACGCGATCACTGTGCGGACCCGTGCGGCCGATGGCGAAGCCACCCTGGCGGTAGCCGACAATGGCCCCGGCATCGCCCCCGAAGACCGCCCCCGCGTGGTCGAGCGCTTCGTGCGGCTCGACAACGCGCGCACCCGTCCGGGTGGGGGCCTGGGCCTGTCGATGGTCAACGCCGTGGCGCGGCTGCACCGGGGGCGCCTGGAACTGGATGAAGCGCCCGGTGGCGGGCTGGCGGTGACGCTGCACGTGCCGGCTTAGGGACCAGCCCCTCCACCCCCGCCGCTGGCTGGTGGAGGGGCCTCGGTTCAGGACCCTGTATTCACCCGCCCGGTGCGTTCTAGCTTGCCCCAGCCGATGCCCAGGCCCGCGAGCGCGGCGCTGACCGCGCGGATCACCACGCCGTACATCAGCTGGCGATAGACGAAGCGCTGGCTGAGCAGGAGGAACGCGGGCAGCCGCTTTTCGCGCACGTCGAGCCGGAAGGCGACCAGCCCGCAGGCCAGGTCGATCAGCGTGAAGCCCAGCCAATAGACGCCCATGCGCAGCACGTCGGTCTGGGTCTGGGCCCAGCCATGCTGGATCACCCGCACGATCGTGCCCACGATCGAGATGCCCAGCGCCAGGTCGATCAGCGGCGAGGCGATGGCAAAGGCGATCTGGAACAGCCAGGCCTGGGGAATGCCGATGAAGGCCAGGCCCGAGGGGCGCTGCTGCGCCACCACGGCGCGGTGCTTCCACAGGCATTGCAGCGTGCCGAATGCCCAACGGAAGCGTTGCTTGCCCAGCGCGCGCAGGGTTTCGGGCGCTTCGGTCCAGGCCACGGCGTCTTCGTCATAGGCCACTTTCCAGCCATGGCGCTGGATCGCGATGGTCAGGTCCTGGTCTTCGGCCAGGGTGTCTTCGGGATAGCCGCCGACATCGTTGAGCGCCTCCCGCCGCCAGGCTCCCACCGCGCCGGGCACGACCATGATCGCGTCGAAGCGGGTGAGGGCGCGGCGTTCGATGTTCTGCGCCGTCACATATTCCACCGCCTGCCAGCGGGTGACGAGGTTGACGCGGTTGCCCACCTTGGCGTTGCCCGCCACGGCGCCGATTTCGGGCTTTTCGAACCAGCGCACCAGCTTGCCGATGGTTTCGGGTTCGAACTGGGTATCGGCATCGAGCGCCACGATGATCTCGCCATCGGCGGCGGCGAGCGCCCGGTTGAGCGCGCTGGCCTTGCCGCCGTTGACCAGGGTCATCAGCGTCACGCGCGGATCGCCGCCGAACGCGTCGGTCACGATTTGGCTGGTTGCGTCCTTCGATCCGTCGTCGGCCACGATCACGCTGAGCGCCGGATAGGTGCTGGCCAGGATGCGGTGGACCGAAGCCTCGATCACCCGCTCTTCGTTGTAGGCGGGAATGATCACCGTCACGCGCGGCTGGTAGGGCGGCACGTCGGGCGCTCGGTTCAGCCAGGGCAGGTCGACGCGGCGCTGCGGGAACAGCGCCAGGCCGGTCAGCCCCAAGGCGCGCAGGGTGCCGAGCGCGATGGCGAAGAAGAACGTCCAGTTCAGCGTGGCGAGCGCGGCGGCGAGCACGGCAAAGATGCCGATATCGAGCTGCACGGCGACCAGGTCCCAGCCCTTGACCACGGGCATCACGTCATCGCGCTTCATGCCTGCCAGCGTGGACACCGGCACGAAGCGATAGCCCTGGGCCTGCAACTGTTCGATGATCCGGGGCAGCGCGGCCACGGTCTGCGAACGGTTGCCGCCGCCATCGTGCAGCAGGATCACATTGGCGGAACGATCGGCATTGCCGCCATCCACCGCGCTGACGGTGAGCTGCACCACCTGGTCGGCCGGGCGGCGCATCCAGTCGCCCGGGTCGGCGTGGAGGCCGACGATCGTATAACCCTGCTTCTGGGCGATCAGCGCGGGATCGAGTTCGTCGGCCGTGGTCGGCTCGGCGTCTCCGAAATAGGGCGCGCGGAACAGGCGGGTGGAGCGGCCGGTATAGGCCTCGATCAGGCGCTGCGTGGCATTGAGTTCCAGCTTGATCCCGGCCGGGGTGCTGTTGGCCATGTTGGGGTGGGTATAGCTGTGGTTGCCGATCTCGTCGCCGTCGGCCACCATGCGTTGCAGCAGGCCACGGTTGGCCACCCCGTTTTCGCCGATCACGAAGAACGTGCCGGGCACGTGGTATTTCTCCAGGATCGAGAGGATCTGCGGCGTCCAGGTCGGATCGGGGCCATCGTCGAAGGTCAGCGCGACCAGCTTGGGCCGATCCCCGGTGCGGCGCACGACATAGGGCGTGGGCAGCGTGACATAGCGTTCGTCCGTGACGAGGCCGAGGCGATGGTCGGTATCGAGCGAGCGGGTGCCGGGCGTGGGAGTGGCATCGATGCGCAGGATTTCGCCGTTGCCTTCCACGTCCACGTTGCTGCTTTGGGTAATGCGCGAAATGTCGGGCAGGGTCTTGGCCCCGCCGTGCCAGGCCTGCAGCACGGGCCAGAAGCCGGGGTCTTCCGAACCCAGCCGCCACAGCGCCACCGAACCCACGCCCAGCTGGCGCAGCATCAGCATCTGGTTCCAGCTGGTGGCGGCATCGAGCAGCCACACGTCGTGGCGCACGGCAGGCGTGCCATCGGCGGTATCGGCATCGTCGTCATAGGCAAAGCCGACATTGCCGCTGGCCTTGTCCCAGCCCGGCGTGGTGCCGCTGTCGTGCGCGGCCAGCCAGGCTTCTTCCACGGTCAGCGCATCGGCATGGCCTTCATGCCAGTCATAGCCATAGCTGCCGAGCGCGACCACCGCCTTGCCGGCGGGAACGCCCTTGAGCGCGGCGGAAACACGGCCGATGAACCACGGATTGGAGGCGATCGGGCCGGATTGGCCGCCTTGCCAATGTTCGTCATAAGCCATCAGCACGATCTTGTCGGCCACGTCGGCAAAGGCGCGCGGGTGCCAGTTTTCATCATCGACCGGCATGGTGATCGAGACCAGGCGATGCTTGGGCGCCAGGCGCGCGTGCAGGTCGGCGGCAAACTGGTGCAGGCCGGGCAACGCGCCCTGGGGCAGGCTTTCGAAATCGATCATCACCCCGGCATCGCCCGACTTGTCGAGCGCGGCGTCCACCGCATTGGCCAGCGCCAGGCGGCGCGCCGGGTTGTTCAGCACGGCAGCCGTGCCCGCGCCGTCCCAGCCGGCCGCATCGCTCACGTTCTGCAACACCGGCACCACCAGCGGGCGGCGCAGCGATCCGGCGATGATCCGGCGCATCGGCGCATCGTCGGTCACCGTCAGGTGGCCGGCATGATCGAGCCCCATGAGCGTGGGGGCCACCCAGTCGATCTGGCCGACGTGGCGCTGCAGCGCCCCGGCGCTTTCATCGCTTTGCGCCTGGTAGAAACCGATCGTGATGGGGGCGGCCTGAACCCGCGCCGGCACCACCGCGCGGTGGCCGAACAGCGCGGCCAGGCGGTGCGACAGGCGGCTGACCTGGGTTTTCAGCGGCAGCGGCGCCAGGCGTTCCTGGGCAAATGCCAGCGGCTCACGCGGGGTGACGGTGGCCACCGTGGTGGCAAAGATCACGCACATCGCCACCAGCACGGCCAGCACGGCAAAGGCAAGGCGACGAGTCCAGCGGCGGCGCTGGCCGGTGGGATCGAAGAAGATGGGGCGTGGCACGGCCGGTTTTTCCGAACTGCAAAGGTTGTGGAGCCGCCGGGAAGGGCAAAAGCCTTCTGCGCGTTGTCAGCGACCGGGAAACCGTCAGATCGGGAAAGCGGCGCCTGCGCGAAGCGGCAGGGGTGACGGTGAGCAGCCCAGAGCGGAACCGGAACAGGGGACCGTCACGTCGCGGATCCAGAGCTGCTCACCGTCGAAAAGCGGTCTAGCCTTTCCGGTCTGCCGGGGGCGTGATCAAATCATTACGGTTTGGCCATGGTGCCGTTTCCCCCGTGCGCCCGTATGGTGCGTGTGAACCCGGTGTTCGAATTGCCCCAACAAGATGCACAGGCTTTTGCCTGCTGTCACAAGCCCCGACAATCCTTAAATAGGACGGGAAAGGATGGTTTCCTATGCAGCAGCCGGTTTTCTTCCTCTCGCACGGTGGCGGGCCCTGGCCTTGGCTCGATGGCCCGTTCCGCGATGGCTTTGCCTGGCTGGAAGCCTCGCTCAAGGCGCTTCCCGCGCAGTTGCCCGCCCGCCCGCGTGCGGTATTGGTGGTTTCGGGGCATTGGGAGGAACCCGGCTTTACCGTGTCCACCGCGGCGCAGCCGGGCATGGTCTATGACTATTTCGGCTTTCCCGAACACACCTATCACATCCGCTATCCCGCGCCGGGCGCGCCGGACCTGGCCGAGGAGGTGATCGTCCTGGCGGCGGCGGCGGGCATTCCGGTGGGCCGCGATCCCGCGCGCGGGTTCGATCATGGCACGTTCTCGATGCTCCAGCCGATCTGGCCGGAGGCCGACATCCCCGTGCTCAGCCTGTCGCTGCGTGCCGATTACGACGTGGCCGCGCACCTGGCGCTGGGCCGTGCCCTGGCGCCCCTGCGCGACGAGGGCGTGCTGATCGTGGGTTCGGGGTTCAGTTATCACAACTTGCGCCAGTTCAGCGCTGCCGCTGCGGCCCCTTCGGCTGCGTTCGATGCCTGGCTGCGCCACACGCTGCTGGACCTGGCGCCAGAGGCACGCGCGGCCGCCCTGCTGCAATGGGACAAGGCCCCCGCCGCGCGAATCTGCCACCCGCGCGAAGATCACCTGATTCCATTGATGGTGGCGGTCGGCGCGGCCGGGGCCGATCCTGGCGTCTGCGTCTATTCGGAAAACGACTTGCGCGGGGCGCTCACCGCATCGAGCTATCGCTTTGGCGCGGGCACCGCGCCCAGCCCGTTCGACAAGGTCGGGCAATTGTTGAAAGCGTAATGGGTGGGCCCGGTCGGCTTGGGAAAACCCATGCCGACCGGGCCCCGGCACATCAGAACGTTGCGGCCTTGAGCACGAAGCGCACCGAGCGGCCCGGCATCACCACCAGGTCCTTGTTGAGCGCGGTGGCCAGGCGCTGGGTATCGTCGGTCAGGTTCTGGCCAACGATGGCCAGTTCGATGCCCGGATGGCTCTTGAACGGGCGGAACGCCACGTTGACGTTGAGGTTGTTGTAGCCATCGGTGGGCGTGTCGAAATCGCCTGCCTTGTCCTGCCGGCCATAGTGGCTGAACATGATCCCGGCATCGATCGTCTTGCCCGCCCAGGCAAAGCCGCCGCCCACGCGATAGGGCGGGATGCGCGGCACGTTGCTGCCGCTGTCGAGCGTGGCGCGGGTATAGTCGCCCAGCACCTTGGCGGTGAACGTGCCTTGGTCGGTCTTGACCAGTTCCTGGCTCATTTCCGCTTCCAGGCCGCGGAACTTGGCGCCTTGCTGGCGATAGAACAGCTCGCGCAGTTCGCCATCGGTGCTGGCAGTGCACACGCCATCATCGTCGCAGGTGCGCCCCGTCAGGTCGCCATAGATATAGTTCTTGTACCAGGTGTAATAGGCCGAGCCGGTGAAGCTGAAGCCGCCCTGGCGCACGCGCAGGCTGCCTTCGAGCGAATTGGCGCGCTCAACCTTGAGGTTGGGATCGCCGGTTTCGAAGGTCTGCGGGCCATCGTGGGCGCCGCGGGCAAACAGTTCGGTCAGCGCCGGGGCGCGACCGGTGCTGGAGAAGTTGAGGCCCAGCTTGACCGCCTGCACTGGGGTGTAGAGCAGGCCGATGGCGCCGCTGACGGGCGTGTACTTGCGCACCGTGAACGCGTCGTCCGCCGGGGTGCCGGTGATGCGCACGTGCTCCACGCGGCCGCTGGCTTCGACATGCAGCGGATCGGCCAACTGGATTTCGGTGAACAGGTAGCCGGCAATGTTCTGGCTGGTCGCCGGGTTCAGGTAGCTGCTGTCTTCGCCGATGGCCGAGAAATCGCGGTGCTGGTATTCCACGCCCAGCGCGGTGTTGCGCACCGGCCCCACGGCGTTGAGCAGCAGTTCGCCGCGCCCGTTCCATTCCTTGTTCTTGAACGTGGTGTTGACCGAGCCATCGGGATTCTTTTCCTGATGCTGGTAATCGCCATAGCTGCCGTCGAGCGTGAAGGTCTTGAGCAGGCCCGAATCCAGCGCAAAGCTGTTGCGGCTCATCACCTTGGTCTGGCGCATGTCGATATAGGTGGTGTCGCTGGGAATGCCGTAGCGCGCGTCATAGTGCGTCACCGCCAGGCCCACGTGGCTCTTGTCGCCGGGCAGGAAATAGGACCCACCCACCGATCCACCCCAGCCGTTGAACCAGGAGTTCTGCTGGGTGCCCAGCGGGGTGTCGTAGTTGTCGGTGGTGCGCCAGAACCCGTCGGCGTGCAGCGCCAACTGCCCGGTCTTGGTATCGACCAGCGCGGCGGTTTCCACGCCCTTGTTCACCGTGGTGTAGCTGGTGCTGGCTTCGGCCGAGAGCGCTTCGGTCGGCAAGCTCATCGGCACGCGGTTGTTGATCGTGTTGACCACGCCGCCGATCGCCTGGCTGCCATAGCGCAGCGTGGCCGCGCCGCGCACCACTTCGATCGAGCGGGCCGAGAGCGGATCGATGGGGATGCCGTGGTCCGGGCCGATGTCCGACACATCGGAACTGGAGGTGCCGTCTTCGAGCAGGCGGACGCGGTTGCTGTCCATGCCGCGAATGATCGGGCGGCTGGCGCCAGAGGCAAAGCCGGTTGCCGAAACGCCCGGCACGTCGCGCAGCGAATCGGCAATGCTGGAGCCGCCGGCGCGGGAAATCTGGTCGGCATCGACGCGCGCGGAAACGGTGGGCGTGTCATCGATCAGGTGGCCAAACGGCGTGGCGGTGACGATGATCGGGCTGCTGCTGCCCGACCCGGTGCCGTCCGAACCTGCCTCGCTGGCATCGGCTGCGGCGTTGGCGCCGCTATCGGCGGGGGCCGGCGCATTGGCCCAGGCAGCGGCGGGCGCCAGAGCCAGGACCGCTGATCCCAGCATCAGGATGGAACGCATCGAAATCTCCTCCATAACCTTGTTCGCGCCATGGGCTTTCGGGGGGATGGCCCAAGGACACGCATTGTCGCAGCGCCCGCAACGGCTGCGGGCGTCGTATTCGTTGGCCTCTCCGCCGCGCTCGTTCCCTTGTTCGGGAACGATATAACATTTCATGATGAGGCCCGGCAAGCGCCGGGACGCGGGCGCTTTCTGGCCATGTTTCACCTGAACGCAGGATGAAGCAGGGCGAAAAAGTGCTTGGGCTTTGGGGCTTGGTGAAGATCGCCGAACGGGCAGGGCACCCACCCTTCCTGCCATCGTCACCCCGGATCAAGTTCGGGGTGACGTTGCGAGAAGAGCAAAGAAAAAGGCCCGCAATCTCTGCAGGCCTTTTTCACATGCAGGCGCTGACGCGATCAGCCCGGAATCGAGGCGCGCGCTTCCTGGCCATCGCCCTGCGGCGCGGAGAGGATATCCTTCACCTGCGCGCCCTTGGCCACGGTGGTGGTCTGCGGATCGCCCACGGTGCTGCGAATGCCGGCTGCCGAAGCGCCGGCCTTGCCCAGCGTGTCGGTTTCCACCGCGCTGCGCGGCGCCGGGCCGCCGAACAGGGCATCGAGCGCCTGCTTCGACGAATCGACATCCTGCGGGCGCGGGGCGCCGGGGTTGGGCGGGGTCAGCGCGAAATCGGGCGGCACGACCAGCGGCGCCTGGCGGCTGACGGCGAATTCGTCCGGGCGCACGTGGTTGAACAGCGAGCTGCTGGAACTGCACGCAGCCAGAAGGCTCCCGGCCGAAACGAGAAAGGCAAGGGCGGCGGCTTTGCGCATTACTTAGATCTCCGTGGGGCTGGGGCTGCCCGAAGCGGGCTTTTCGCGCGAAAACAGCGAACGGGCAAGCAGGATCAGCACACCCAGCGTGATTGCCGCGTCGGCAAGGTTGAAAATCAAAAAAGGCCGAAATTCGCCGAAATGAAGGTCGGCATAATCGATAACATAGCCGCGGGTGAAGCGGTCATAGATGTTACCCATCGCCCCGCCGAGCACGAGGGCAAGGCCGGTGAGTTCGCCGAGCGCCTTTTCGCGCAGCATCCAGATCACCACGCCCAGCGCGATCAGCCCGGTCATGGCCAGCAGGGCCAGCTTGCCTTCGCTGGAATTGGCGCTGAACAGGCCGAGCGACACGCCCAGGTTCTGCGTCCAGCGCAAGTTGAAGAAGCTGGTGATATAGATCGCGCCTTGTTCGGGCAGGGCCAGCGGCCCGGCGATCCACGCCTTCACCCCCCGGTCCAGCCCGAACGTGCCCAGCGCCATGGCAAAGCCGGCGAGGCGATTGCGCGTGAACAGGCTCACGCGGTTTGCCCGTCGAGCGTTGCCACCACGCTGTCGCAGCGGTCGCACAGCGCGCCGTCCTGCGTCACTTCGGGTAAATGGCGCCAGCAACGGCCGCACTTGTGGTCATCGGTTCGGGTCACGGAAAGCTCCTGCCCGCGCGAAACTGTCGCGGTGATGAACAGTTCCGCCAGGCCGCCTTCGGCTTCCGGGGCATCGGCCGGCACGGTGACCTTGGCTTCCAGGCCCGAGCCCAGCACCTTTTCGCGGCGCAGCGGCTCGATCGCTTCGTTCACGCTGGTGCGCAGGGCGCGCAATTGCTCCCAATGCGCCAGGTCCGCCTGCACCGCCGGCAGTTCCGGCCACTCCAGCAGGTGGACCGACGCGCCGGCGTAGCGGCTCTGCCACACTTCCTCGGCGGTGAAGACCAAGACCGGCGCGCCATAGCGCACCAGGGCATGGAACAGCGTGTCGAGCACGGTGCGATAGGCGCGGCGCTTGGGATCGGCCGGCGCATCGCAATAGAGGCTGTCCTTGCGGATATCGAAGAAGAAGGCCGAAAGGTCTTCGTTGCAGAACTCCGTCAGCGCGCGGACATACGTATTGAAATCATAGTCTGCCACCGCCTGCCGCAGCGTCGCGTCCAGCCCGCCAAGGCGCGCCAGCATGTAGCGTTCCAGCTCGGGCATGGCATCAGGCGCCACGCGTTCGTCTTCGCTGAACCCTTCCAGCGCACCGAGCAGGTAGCGATAGGTGTTGCGCAGCTTGCGATACTGGTCGGCCACCCCGGCCAGGATTTCCTTGCCGATGCGGTGGTCCTCGGTGAAATCCACCGACAGCGCCCACAGCCGCAGGATGTCGGCGCCATAGTCGCGCATCAGGTCCAGCGGGCTGATGGTGTTGCCCAGCGACTTGGACATTTTCAGGCCCTTGGCGTCCATGGTGAAGCCGTGGGTGAGCACGGCATCATAGGGCGCGCGGCCGCGCGTGGCGCAGGCTTCGAGCAGCGAGGACTGGAACCAGCCGCGGTGCTGGTCGCTGCCTTCCAGATAGAGATCGGCGGGCCAGCGCAGTTCGGGCCAGCGGCCCGATTCCAGCACGAAGGCATGGGTGGAACCCGAATCGAACCACACGTCGAGAATGTCGGTGATCCGCTCGTAATCGTCCACCTGGTACTTTTCGCCCAGGTAGTCTTGCGCGCGCTCGTCGTCCCAGGCGTCCACCCCTTCGGCCATCACGCCGGCGATGATGCGGGCATTCACTTCCGGATCGGCCAGGTACTGCCCGGTCTGGCGATTGACGAACAGGGTGATCGGCACGCCCCAGGCGCGCTGGCGCGAGAGCACCCAGTCGGGCCGTCCTTCCACCATGGCGCCGATGCGGTTGCGGCCCTTTTCCGGCACGAAGCGCGTGGCGGCGATGGCCGCGACGGCCTTTTCACGCAGCGTTCCATCGTCGCGCTGCTGATCCATCGGTACGAACCACTGCGGGGTGCAGCGGAAGATGACCTTGGCCTTGGAGCGCCAGGAGTGCGGGTAGGAGTGCTTGTAATCCGCGCTCGCGGCCAGCAGTGCGCCCACTTCGGCCAGCGCCGAGCAGATCGGGCCATCGGGGGCGTTGAACTTGGGATTGATCACGCTGCCCTGGCCGGCCAGCCAGCCCCAGTCTTCGCGATACTTGCCATCGGCGGTCACGGCGAACTTGGGCTCGATCCCGTGCGCCTTGCACAAGTCGAAGTCGTCCTCGCCATGGTCGGGCGCCATGTGGACGAGGCCGGTGCCCGATTCGGTGGTGACGAAATCGCCCGCGAGCAGCGGGCGCGGCTCGGCAAAGAAGCCGCCCAGCGCGTGCATCGGGTGGCGGGCCAGGGTGCCGGCGAAGTCGGTGCCTTTGCCGCTCCACAGCGGGGCATCCAGCGTGACGCCAAAGCGCGCGGCGGCTGCCTCGGCCAGCGGGGCTGCCAGCAGCACGCGCTTGTCACCCGCCTGCACCAGCACGTAATCAACGTCCGGCCCATAGGCGAGCGCCTGGTTGACCGGGATCGTCCACGGCGTGGTGGTCCAGATCACCGCATAGGCGCCGACCAGTTCCGCCACCGGCGATTCCGTGATTTCAAAGGCCACGTCGATCTGGGTGGAAACGATGTCCTCGTATTCCACTTCGGCTTCGGCCAGCGCGGTCTTTTCCACGGGGCTCCACATCACCGGCTTGGCACCGCGATAGAGCTGGCCGCTCTCGGCAAACTTGAGCAGTTCGCCCACGATGGTGGCTTCGGCCTGGAAATCCATGGTCAGGTAGGGCCGGTCCCAGGCGGCGTTGATGCCCAGGCGCTTCAACTGCTCGCGCTGCACGTCCACCCACTTCTGGGCATAGGCGCGGCATTCGGCGCGGAATTCCTTGGGCGGAACCTCGTCCTTGTTCTTCTTCTTCTTGCGGTACTCTTCCTCGACCTTCCATTCGATGGGCAGGCCGTGGCAGTCCCAGCCGGGCACATAGGGCGCGTCCTTGCCCAGCAGGGTCTGGGTGCGCACCACCATGTCCTTGAGGATATGGTTCAGGGCATGGCCGATGTGCATGTCGCCATTGGCATAGGGCGGGCCATCGTGGAGGATGAACTTTTCCCGGCCCTGGCGCGCGGCGCGCAACTGGCCGTAAATGTCTTCATCCTGCCAGCGCGCGAGAATGCCCGGCTCCTTTTGCGGGAGTCCGGCTTTCATCGGGAAATCGGTCTTCGGCAGGAAGACGGTGGATCGATAGTCGCGCGTTTCGGTCATGATCGGCGGGCCTTAGCGCCGGCTGGGGATTCCTGCAAATGCCGGATGCAGGAAGTGGTGAGAGCCTTGCCCCACGTCTCATCCTGTCCAACGTCACCCCATACCCAACATCACCCCTTATCCAACGTCACCCCGGACTTGATCCGGGGTCCAGCTGTTCTTCGATGCGCAGCGCAAGGCGGCCAGAAATAAGCGGGACCCCGGGTCAAGCCCGGGGTGACGAAGGGTGTGAGGCGGGGTTTGGGGGGTGACGAAGGGATGGATTCACGGCGTGTTCTCGTCCCGCTCCTGCGCGGCCACGGCTTCGGCATTGGTGCGGGCGTCCATGTCGGGGCGCAGGGCCGGGGCGACGGTCCAGAAATTGTCGATCAGCACGGTGCCGTGGAACGCGGCGGGCACTTGCGGCAGTTCGCGCGCATGACGCAGCCCCGTACCCAGGCTGTCGCCCGTGCCGTCGCTCGCCACGGCGAGGACATGGCCGCCCACGCCCTCGACGCGCTGTTGCACCCGGTTGGGCCAGCCCCACAGGGTGAACGCGTTATCGAGCGCGGCGATCATCGTCGCGCCCCGGCACGTGGCGGGCACCAGCGACGTCCAGCCTTTCCAGCGATAGTCGCTGGCGCAGGCGCGGCCCTTGGCGGGATCGATCGTCCAGACGCCGGGCAGGGCCTTGTTCACGGCGGAAACCAGCGCCGCGTTGCCGACAAAGCCCTCGCCCAGCGCCTTGGCGTCGTGGCCATTGCGCGCCAGCGTTTCGATCAGCAGCGGCACGGCGGCCAGGTCGTTGCCGGGAAAGCGATAGATAAAGCGGCCCATCGGATTGGCCGCCAGGATCTCGTCGAGCGAGGGGATCAAACCGCGCCCCTTGCCGCGCAGCGGGAAAGTCTTGCCGCCATCGGCGCTATAGCCATGGCCGGCGTCGAGCCTGGCCAATTGCGCCATGGTCATCTGCGAAACCGGGCCGGTCGCCTCGGTCCGGCAGCCCAGGTCGGCATCGGGATAGAGCGCCAGGTGGTTGTCGGCGGTGCGCACCACGTCGATCGCCACGTAATCGGCGCCCATGCGCCGCGCGGTAAACACGGCGCGGGCGGTGTCTTCCAGAATCGCGTGCAGTGGCGGCAGGATGGCGCGCGCCGGGCAGGGCGCGGCGCGGCCGCCGGGCTGGTAGTCCTGGGCAATGCCGCCATTGGCGATCAGGCGCGGCCGTCCCGGCGGCGCCGTTACCAGCCAGCTGGCATTGACGAAGGTAAGCACCAGAAAGGCCAGCGCCCCGGTGAACAGGGCGCCGCGCAACCAGATCATGCCGTTTCCTTTCCGGATCAACCGGCCGATCGTGCCCAGGCGCACGCCCGTGTCAACCGCGGCGCGGCTTTTCCGCGCCATTTTGGATGGAAAATCAGGCGCTTTCCAACAACCGCCGCGCTTCCAGGCAATCGCGCGCCATCTGTGCCACCAGCGCGTCCAGGCTGTCGAACTTGGCTTCGGGCCGCAGGAAGTGGTGGAAGCTCACTTCGATTTCCTGGCCATAGAGATCGCCGGTGAAATCGAAGAAATGCGGCTCCAGCAGTTCCTTGGGCGGATCGAACGTCGGGCGGATGCCCACGTTGGCCGCGCCCAGCAGTTCGCGCTCGTCGCAAAGCCGGCCCTTGACGGCATAGATGCCATAGGCCGGGCGCAGGTACTTGCCCATCGACAGGTTCGCGGTGGGAAAATTGATCGTCCGGCCCACCTTGTCGCCATGCTGGACAATGCCGCGAATGGCAAAGGGGCGGGTGAGCAAGGCCGTGGCCGTGGCGCAATCGCCGGCCTTGAGCGCATCGCGCACGCGGCTGGACGAAACCACCGCGCCATCGTGCAGCACGGGGCCCACCGCGCGCGCCGCCATGCCGTGGGCCAGGCCCAGTTCGCGCAGCACGGCCACGTTGCCGCCGCGCTGCTTGCCAAAGGTGAAATCCTCGCCCGTCACCACCCCGGCCGCGCCGATGCGATCGGCCAGCAACTGGCCCACGAAATCCTGCGCGCTGGTCTGTGCCAGGGCGGCATCGAATTCGAACACCAGCATGGCATCGGCGCCGGCCGCAGCAAACAGCTCCTGCCGCTGGTCCAGCGAAGTGAGGCGGAAAGGCGGTGCCTTGGGATCGAAGTGGCTGACCGGGTGCGGATCGAACGTGGCGATCATCACCAGCCGCCCTTCGGCCCGCGCCCAGCGCACGGCTTCGGCCACCACGGCCTGGTGGCCCAGGTGGAACCCGTCGAAATTGCCCAGCGCCACGATGGCACCGCGCCAGTTTTCGGGCACGCGCTCGCGTGCATAAAGCCGGATCATGGCTTGCTGCTTTCTTCCAGGGGATGGACCCGTTCCAGCGTGACAAAGGCATAAGCCGGGATGGGGGCTGGATGGTCCGCGCTGGCAGGGTGGCTTTCGCGCGCCACCTCGCGCCAATCCGGGCCAGGGTAGGGCATCGTCGTGTCTCCGCCCACGCGGGCGTCCACATCGGTCAATTCGTAGCGGCTGGCGTGGGGGGCCAGCAGCGCGAGGATTTCGGCCCCGCCGATCACTGCCGCCTGCGCTTCATCGGCCACGGCGGCGAGCGCGGCGTCCACGCTGTGCACCACCTGTGCGCCGGGCGCGGCCCAGGCGGCATCGCGGGTGATCACGATGTGGCGGCGGCCGGGCAGCAGGCCGGGCAGCGATTCGAAGGTCTTGCGCCCCATGATCATCGGCTTGCCCATCGTCAGCGCCTTGAACCGCTTGAGATCGGCGGGAATGTGCCAGGGCAGGCGGCCCTTATCGCCAATGGTCCCGTCTGCCCCGCGGGCCACGATCAGGAACAGCGACGCGGCCATGGCTTAACGCACCAGCCGGGTGACATGGCCCATCTTGCGCCCGGGGCGCGTTTCGGCCTTGCCATAGAGATGCAGGTGGTTCGCCGGATCGGCCAGCAGTTCGGGCCAGGCCAGCGCCGCATCGCCGATCAGGTTGTCCATCACCGCGCCCGCCGTAACCAGCCCCGTGCTGCCCAGCGGCAGGCCCAGGATCGCGCGGACATGGTTCTCGAACTGGCTGGCCAGCGCGCCTTCGATGCTCCAGTGCCCCGAATTGTGCACGCGCGGCGCCATTTCGTTGAACACCGGGCCATCGTGCGTGGCAAAGAATTCCAGCGTCAGCACGCCCACGTAATCGAGCGCCTGCGCGACCTTTTCGGCGAGCGCGCGCGCCGCGGGCACCTGGCCGGCGATCTGCGCCGGAGCCGGCACGGTGGAGCGCGCCAGGATGCCGCTCTCGTGCTCGTTCTGCGCCGAGTCCCAGAATTGCACCTGGCCATCCTGGCCGCGCACCAGGATCACCGAAAATTCGCCGAAGAAGTGGACGAAGCCTTCGTAGATCAGCGGGACGGCGGGCAGATCGATGCCTGCCGCATCGGCCGGCGCCATGATGCGCCACTGGCCCTTGCCGTCATAGCCATCGCGCCGGGTCTTGAGAATGCCGGGCGCGCCGATCGTGGCCACCGCGCGGGCGAGGTCTTCGGGCCCGTCCACCGCCATCCACGGCGCCGGGCGGCCGCCCAGCGCTTCGACGAACGACTTTTCGTTCACCCGGTCCTGCGCCACTTCCAGCGCGCGGGCGGGCGGAAACAGCGCGGCATGGGGAAGGATCGCGGCCAAGGGCGCCGCGGCCACATTCTCGAACTCATAAGTGACGACCGCCACTTGGCGCGCAAAGGCGGCCAGTGCGGCTTCATCGTCATAGGCGCCCTGGGTATAGGCCGCGCTCACTTGCGCGGCCACGGATTCGCCGCGCGGCTCGGGCGCATAGACATGGGCGGTATAGCCCAGTTGCGCCGCGGCCATGGCCATCATCCGGCCCAGCTGTCCGCCGCCCAGAATCCCGATGGTGGCGCCCGGCGCAAAGGTTCTCATTGCGGACGCTCGGCCACGGCGTCGGTCTGCGCCTGGCGGAAGGCGATCAGCCGTGCGGCCAGCGCGTCGTCGGTCGTCGCCAGGATCGAGGCGGCGAGAATGCCGGCGTTGGTGGCGCCCGGCACGCCGATCGCCAGCGTGCCCACGGGAATGCCGCCGGGCATCTGCACGATCGAGAGCAGGCTATCCATGCCCTTGAGCGCCTTGGATTCCACCGGCACGCCCAGGACGGGCAGATGCGTCATCGAGGCGACCATGCCGGGCAGGTGCGCCGCGCCCCCGGCCCCGGCGATCACCACCTTGAAGCCGGCGACGTGCGCGGTCTTGGCAAAGTCCACCAGCCGATCGGGGGTGCGGTGGGCCGAAACGATGCGGCATTCGTGCGCCACCCCCAGCTTTTCCAGCACGGCGGCAGCATTCTTCATCGTTTCCCAGTCGGACTGGCTGCCCATGATGATGGCAACCTGCGCGCCGGGCACCGCACTCTCACTCATCCCAAACTCCCCCTTCGGGCGTCGGTGTGCGCCTCAGCGCTCCGACAGGTAATAGCGTTCCACTTCGGCCAGGTTGTCGTCCAGTTCATAGACGATCGGTTGGCCGGTGGGGATTTCCAGGCCGGTGATATCGGCGTCGGAAATGCCCGAAAGATGCTTGACCAGCGCGCGCAGCGAATTGCCATGGGCCGAAACGATCACGGTTTCCCCGGCCTTGAGCGCGGGCACGATCAGTTCTTCATAGGCCGGCAGCACGCGGGCGATGGTGTCCTTGAGGCTTTCCGTGGCGGGCACGGCGATCCCGGCATAGCGCGGGTCGCTGGCCAGATCGAAGGCGCTGCCCGCTTCCAGCACGGGGGGCGGAATGTCGAAGCTGCGGCGCCACACCTTGACCTGCTCGTCACCATGCTTGGCGGCGGTCTCGGCCTTGTCCAGGCCGGTGAGGCCACCATAGTGGCGCTCGTTCAGGCGCCAATCCTTGGTTTCCGGCACCCACAGGCGGCCGGCGGCTTCCAGCGCCAGGTGCAGCGTCTTGATCGCGCGGGTCTGGAGCGAGGTGAACGCCACGGTGGGCAGCACGCCCTTGTCCTTGAGCAGCTGGCCGGCGGCAAAGGCCTCGGTCGCGCCCTTTTCGGTCACGTCCACGTCCCACCAGCCGGTGAAGCGGTTTTCCAGGTTCCATTGCGACTGGCCGTGACGAATCAGGATCAAACGGGGCATCGAGGCTTCCTGCTGCAAGAAGGGACAAGAGAACGCGGCCCCTAGCGGGCCAGGGCCGATTTGGAAAGGCGACTCCCGCTTTTCGGACCTAAACTTGCGTTTCGCCAAGCGGGGCTGCTGCCGGGTCCGCACCGGGCTCCACGCCCGCTTCTGCGCTCGCGTCCTGGCCTGCTTCATTCAGGGCGCGGGCCTGCGCCTTGCGGCGGCGCAAATTCTCCCGCAGGCGCTGGGCAAGGCGCTCTTCACGGCTGTTGGATCGCGGCGGGGTTTTCGACAGGGTCATGGCAAGGGTTCTTTGCCGTGGGAATTTTTTGTCCGCAACCCCGCTTGACTTTGGCAAAGCCTGCGGCCAATAGCGCGCCTCCACCGGCGGCCACCCGCCGCTGGAGGAAAAGCCGGTGCTTGTGTGCCGGGCTTTTGCGGAAATGGTGTGCTGCTGTAGCTCAGTGGTAGAGCGCATCCTTGGTAAGGCTGAGGTCGGGAGTTCAATCCTCCCCAGCAGCACCATTTCCCGCCTGATCTCCCGATCCAAAAGCGCTTGGTCACCCCGCGCTCTCATGCAGGCGGGTCCCCGGCTCTCAGGCCGGGGCGAGGATGTGGTGGAGTAGCCGCCTCCTTACGCCTGCAGGTCGGCCCATTCGGGATGGCGGCGGAACTGCGCCGCCACATAGCTGCACGCCGGCACGATCTTCCAGCCGCGTTCGCGGGCATCGGCCACCAGCGCGTCGACCAGCCGGGCGGCCACGCCGCGCCCGCCGATGGCGCCGGGCACCAGGGTGTGATCGGCCACAACCACGCCGGGTGCCGCTTCGCGCCAGGTCAGCACGCCTTGCGCGGCTTCGCCTTCCACCACGGCGTGATAGACGCCATGGCTGCCCTGGTCCTCATGGGTGATCGAAACGGTCTCGCTCAAGCTGGTTCTCCCGATACCCCCCTTGCCGCAGGTCCCTGGCAAAGGGGTGGCTTGACCGCACAACGCCTTCGCGGGCAGGGCGGTTTCATGCATTTCTTCTCCGACAACGCCGCATCCGTCCACCCCCGCGTCTGGGCCGCGCTGCAAGCGGCCGATGCGCCGGATTTCGCCTATGATGCCGATGCGCTGAGCCGGTCGCTGGACGAGGCGTTTTCCACGCTGTTCGGCACGCCCTGCGTGGGGCTGTGGGTGGCCACGGGCACGGCGGCCAATTGCCTGGCGTTGAGCGCGATGGTGCCGCCGCACGGCGCCGTTGTCTGCCACCGCGACGCGCATATCGAGATGGACGAAGGCGGCGCGCCGGGATTCTTCACCCACGGCGCCAAGCTGATCCTGGCCCAGGGCCAAGGTGCGCTGCTCACGCCCGAAAGCATCGCTGCCGTGATCGATCCGATTCGCCCCGGCGTGCACCAGGTGCAGCCCCATGCCATTTCGATCACCCAGGCCAGCGAATATGGCCGCGTCTATCGCCCGCACGAGGTGGCCGCGATCGGATCGCTGGCGCGCACGCGCGGCCTTGGCCTGCACATGGATGGCGCGCGCTTTGCCAATGCCGTGGCGTTCCTCGATTGCGATCCGGCCGCGCTCACCGCGCAGGCCGGGGTCGACGCCCTGAGCTTTGGCTTCGTCAAGAACGGCGGGCTGGGGGCAGAGGCAATCGTGCTGTTCGACGAGGAACTGGCCGACACGATCCGTTTCCGCCGCAAGCGCGCCGGCCACCTGCAGTCCAAGGGCCGCTATCTGGCCGCGCAGATCCTGGCCATGCTGGAGCATGACTTGTGGCTGGCCAATGCCCGCGCCGCCAATGCCGCGGCGCAGGAACTGGCCGCCTCGTGCACCGGGCGCCTGCTCCACGCGGTGGAGGCGAACGAGCTGTTCGTCACCTTGTCGGACGTGGAAAAGACCGCGCTGCGCGGCGCCGGTTTCGATTTCTATGATTGGCCCGCGCCGGCCGGCACGCCGGGCGCGGCGCGGCTGGTCACGGCGTGGAACACCGATCCGGCCCATGTCGCCGCGCTGGCCCGCGCGATTCGCAACCTGTGAGCGGGGCAAGCGCCAGCGCGGATGAAACGCTGTGGCGGCCGCGCGTGGTCGTCCCGTTCCTGGCCGTGGCGCTGATCTGGGGCTCCACCTGGCTGGTGATCAAGGGGCAGGCCGGCGCAGTCCCGCCAAGCTGGTCGGTCTGCTATCGCTTTGCCGTGGCGGCGCTGGGCACCTTCGTGCTGGCCCTGCTGCGCCGCGATCGGCTGATGCTGGATCGCCAGGGCTGGCAACTGGCGGCGGGCATCGGCGTGTTTCACTTCACGCTCAACTATCAGTTTCTCTACCCGGCCGAGCAGCACATCACCTCTGGCCTGGTTGCCGTGCTCTATGCCCTGCTGATGGTGCCCAATGCGATGTTGGCGCACCTGTTCCTGGGACAACGGGTGGCGCGCGGCTTCTGGGCGGGATCGGCCGTGGCGCTTGCCGGGATTGCCCTGCTCGTCGTTCACGAAGTGCGCGTCGCGCCGGCCACCACAGCGCCTTGGCTGGGCATCGGGCTGGTCACGGTTTCGATCCTGGCGGCCTCGGTCGCCAATGTCATGCAGGCCTCGGGCGCGGCGCGGTCGCGGCCGATCCTGCCAATCCTGGCCTGGGCGATGACGATCGGCGCGCTGATCGATGGGCTGGTCGCGCTGACGCTGGCTGGGCCGCCGGTGATCGACTGGGGCTGGCCTTATGTTTCCGGCGTGCTCTATCTCAGCGTGGTGGGATCGGTGATAACGTTCCCGCTCTATTTCCAGCTGTTGAAAGACATGGGCGCGGGTCGCGCGGCCTATAACGGCGTGCTCGTGCCGGTGGTGGCGATGGCGCTGTCCACCGTGTTCGAGAATTATCGCTGGTCGCTGCTGGCGGTGGCCGGCTCGGCGCTGGCGATGGTGGGCTTGGTCATGGCGCTCAAGGCGCGCAATCCTTCGCGGTAGGTGGGATAGATCGGCCGCCAGTCCAGCAGGCGCCGCGCCTTGCCGGCGCAAACGCGGCGGCTTTCGGCATAGAAGCCGCGCGCCATCGGCGAAAGCTCGGCTTCGTCGGCGGTGAGCAGCGGCGGCAGGGGCAGGCCGGTGAGGCGTGCGGCTTCCTCCACCACGGCGTTCTGGCTGGCGGGCTCCTCGTCGGCCAGGTTGTAGACGCCGGGCGGGCCGGCAAAGGCGGCCAGCGTCGCACCGGCGATGTCGTCCACATGGATGCGGCTGAACACCTGCTCGCGCGCGATGATGCGGTGCGCGGTGCCATCGCGCAGCTTGTCGATCACGCTGCGCCCCGGGCCATAGATGCCGGGCAGGCGCAGCACCCGCACGCGCGCATCCAATGCCTGCCACGCCAGGTCTGCCGCCACGCGGGCAGAACGGCGCCCGCCGCCGATCGGCGCGGTCTCGTCCACCCAGGCGCCGCGCGCATCGCCATAGACCCCGGTGGAAGACCAATAGCCGATCCACTGCCCCGGCCAGGCGTTGAGCGCCGGGCCATAGGCCTGCAGTACTGGATCGCCGCCTTCGCGTGCGGGCGGGACGGAGGACAGCACATGGCTCGCCCGCGCCAGCGCGGCGTGCACGGCGGCGGCATCGGCAAAGTCGATCGTGCCGGCGCGGCCGGTGCCCGTCACCTGCCAGCCCCGCGCGCGCAAGGCATGGGCCAGCACTTGGGCGGCATAGCCCATGCCGAAGATGAACAGGTGGCCCGGTTCGCTTTGTTCGTCGGTCATGCGTTGCGCAGGGCCTCCAGCACCCCAACCCCCTCCTTGCGAAGAGGAGGGGCTTTAAAACCGGCAATTATCCCCTGTTTCGGATTTGCTCAATTGCCCCAAGGCCTGCGGCTTCCTAAGTCTAGGGCATGAAGGATTCAGCCAGCCAGCCGCCCATCGTGATCCAGCGCGCCGATTATCGCCCGCCCGCCTGGCTGGTTCCCGATATCGCCCTGGATTTCCTGCTCGATCTTTCGGCCACGGCGGTTACCGCCACCCTGGATGTGGAGCGCAACGCGGCCGGGGAAGGCGGGCCGCTGCGCCTGAATGGCGACGGGCTGGTGGCGCAAAGCGTGGCCGTCGATGGCGAACCGCACAACGCCTGGGCCATAGACGGCGACGACCTGGTGATCGAACTGCCGGGCGAGGCGCACCAGGTGACGATCGAAACCACCATCGACCCCACCGCCAATACCCAGCTTTCCGGGCTCTATGCCTCGGGCGGGCTGCTCTGCACCCAGTGCGAGGCGGAAGGCTTTCGCCGCATCACCTTCTTCCCCGACCGTCCCGACGTGCTCAGCCGCTACACCGTCACGCTCACGGCCGACAAGGCGGCGTTCCCGGTGCTGCTCTCCAACGGCAACCCGATGGACAGCGGCGAGGAAGACGACGGCACCCACTGGGCGATCTGGCACGATCCCTGGCCCAAGCCTTCCTATCTCTTTGCCCTGGTGGCGGGCGATCTCGTCGCCACGCGCGATAGCTTCACCACGGTTTCGGGCCGCAAGGTCGACCTGGCGATCTGGGTGCGCGCAGGCGATGAAACCCGCACGGCCCATGCCATGCGCGCGCTGATCGCCTCGATGGCGTGGGATGAGCAGGTCTATGGCCGGGAATACGATCTCGACTTGTTCAACATCGTTGCGGTGTCGGATTTCAACGCCGGGGCGATGGAGAACAAGGGGCTGAACATCTTCAACACCCGCTATATCCTGGCCGATCCGGAAACCGCCACCGATGGCGATTACGATGGCGTGGAAGGCGTGGTGGCCCACGAATATTTCCACAACTGGTCGGGCAACCGCGTCACCTGCCGCGACTGGTTCCAGCTTTCCCTGAAGGAAGGCTTCACCGTGCTGCGCGACCAGCAGTTTTCGGCCGACCAGGGCTCGGCCCCGGTCAAGCGGATCGAGGACGTGCGCATCTTGCGCAGCGCCCAGTTCCCCGAGGATTCCGGGCCGCTCGCCCATCCGATCCGCCCCGATTCCTATCAGGAAATCAGCAATTTCTACACCGCGACCGTCTATAACAAGGGCGCCGAGGTGATCCGCATGATGACCGTGCTGGCTGGTCCCGAACGCTTCCGCGCGGGCACGGACCTCTATTTCGAACGCCACGATGGCGAGGCGGCGACCTGCGAGGATTTCGTCAAGGCGATCGAGGACGGTGCCGGGCTGGACCTCCAGCAGTTCCGCCGCTGGTACGAGCAGGCTGGCACCCCGCAGGTGGACGTGGCGATGACGCACGATACCGCCAGCGGCACCGTGACCCTGGCCTTGCAGCAGACTGTGCCGCCCACGCCCGGCCAGCCGGTCAAGCAGCCGATGGTGATCCCGTTGCGCACCGCGCTGTTCGATGCGGCGAGCGGCACGCATGGCGGCGAGCACCTGATCGTGCTGAGCGAGGCAGCGCAGCAGTTCACGTTCGAGGGTTTCGCCAGCGCGCCGGTGCTGTCGATCAATCGCGGCTTTTCCGCGCCGGTGGCGATCAACGCGCCGCAAAGCGTGGCAGACCTGGTGTTCCTTGCCGCGCACGACGATGATGCCTTTGCCCGCTATGAAGCGATGCAGCAACTGGTGGTGCAGCATCTGGTGGCGGCCGTCGAAGGCCGGCTGGACGATGCTGCACGCGAGGCGGGCCGCACTGCCATCGGCGGGGCGCTGGGCGCGATCCTGGCCGATCCCGCGCTGGACGATCTGATGCGCGGCGAACTCGTCATGCTGCCCGGCGAGGCGTACCTTGCCGAACAGATCACGCCCGTCGATCCTGCGCGCGTCCATGCCGAGCGCGAGGCACTCAAGGCCTGGCTGGGCCGCGAACTGGGCGATGCCTGGCGCGCCTTGCACGATCGCTGCAGCGCGGTGCCCTATGGCCTCGATGCCGCGCCGCGCGGCGCGCGCAAGCTCAAGACCCAGGCGCTGGTCTACCTGGCGGCAGCCGATCCCGCGCAGGCGGCCAAGCGGGCCAAGGCGCAGTATGACGCGGCCGACAACATGACCGATCGCCAGGGCGCGCTGATGGTGCTGTGCGGGCTCGACGTGCCCGAACGCGATGCAGCGCTGGCCGACTTCCACGATCGTTTTGCCGATAACCGGCTGGTGATCGACAAGTGGTTTTCGCTCCAGGCCGGCTCGCTCCATCCCAAGGCGCTCGATCATGTGCGCGCGCTAGCCGGGCACCGCGATTTCACGCTGACCAATCCCAATCGCGTGCGCGCGCTCTACATGGCCTTTGCCGCCAACCCGCAAGCGTTCCACGCCGGCGATGGCGCGGGCTATCGCCTGATCGCCGACCTGATCCTGGCGCTCGATCCGATCAACGGCAATGTCGCGGCGCGGTTCGTGGCGCCGCTCGGCCGCTGGCGGCGGATCGAGCCGGCCCGCGCCGCGCTCATGCGGGCAGAGCTGGAGCGCATTGCCGCCGCGCCCAAGCTGTCGCGCGACGTGCGCGAGCAAGTGGGCAAGAGCCTGGAAGCATGAGCGTGGAAGTCGAAGTGCTCACCCATCCGGCCCTGGCCGGCGCCGCGCACGGCTTCCTTGGCCGGCGTGGCGGGGTGTCCACGGGCATCCACGCCGGGCTCAACGTGGGCTGGGGCAGCGAGGACGATCCCGTCGCCACGGCAGAAAACCGCCGCCGCGCCGCCCACGCGGTGCTGCCCGGCGCAACCCTGGTCTGCGCCTATCAGGTTCATTCGCCCGACGTGGTGGTGGTGGACAGTGCCTGGAACGAGGCGGACCGCCCGCGCGCCGATGCCCTGGTCACGCGCCAGGCCGGCCTCTTGCTCGGTATCCTCACCGCCGATTGCGCGCCGGTGCTGTTTCACGATCCCCACGCCGGGGTGATCGGCGCGGCCCACGCCGGCTGGCGCGGCGCAATCGATGGCGTGACCGACCGGACAGTGGAAGCGATGGAAGCCTTGGGCGCTGATCGCGCCGCGATTGCGGCGATTGTCGGCCCGTGCATTGCCCAGAAAAGCTATGAAGTGGATGCCGCGTTCGAGGCTCGCTTCGTGGCCCAGGCGGCAGAGAACGAACGCTTCTTTCGCGCCGGCAAGGCCGGCCACGCCTGGTTCGATCTGCCCGGCTATGTCGCGCACCGCCTCCATGCCTTCGGGGTGGGCGTGGTCGGCATGCTGGACGAAGATACGTACGCCCAGCCCGACCGGTTCTATTCGTTCCGCCGCGCCACCCATGCGGGCGAGCCGGGCTATGGCCGGGAAATCTCGCTGATCGGGCTGGCGGGGGACTGATCCCTCGCCAGCCGCGGCATCATTCCGCGCCGCGCGGGGTGTCGTCGTCGATGCCCGCTTCGCCCAGGCCGCCTTCCTCGTCGTCGTCGTTGCGCTCGCCGCGGTAGGCGCCCATGTCGATCCGGCCCGAAGAGACCATCTGCTTCATGTGATCGACTAGGTCGGGGGTGGAGCCGGCCTCGTCTCCCTGGCCGGAAACGCGCTCGCTGTCTTCGGCAGAACCCAGCACGGCCGTGGCGCGGCCCAGCGCTTCATCGGCCAGGGTCTGCGCCTGGCTGGGCGCGTCGTCCTGTTCCTGGTTGTGCGCTTCGGGGGGAAGGTCGGGCAGGTCCTTGCTCATGGCGTATCTCCTTATGGAGAAGATACGCCTGCACGGCTCCCCTGTTCCTTACCGCGTGGGAACTGGGGCCTCGCCGCTGTAATCGTAGAACCCGCGTCCGGTCTTGCGGCCGAGCCAGCCGGCCTCGACATACTTCACCAGCAGCGGGGCGGGGCGATACTTGCTGTCACCGGTGCTGGCGTGAAGCACGCGGATGATTTCCACGCAGGTATCCAGGCCAATGAAATCGGCCAGTTCCAGCGGCCCCATCGGGTGGTTGAGGCCCAGGCGGCAGGCCTTGTCGATATCCGCGATGCTGGCCGTGCCGCTGCCCAGCACGAAAGCCGCCTCGTTGAGCATCGGCATCAGCACGCGGTTGACGATGAAGCCGGCCTCGTCCTGCGAAAGCACCAGTTCCTTGTTCAGCCGGCCGACCAGCGTGCGCATCGCGTCGAGCGTGGCGGCCGAGGTGGCCAGGCCTGGAATCACTTCCACCAGGTTCATCACCGGCACGGGATTGAAGAAGTGCAACCCGATGAAGCGGGCCGGATCGGGCGAGCCGGCCGCCATGCGGGTGATCGGGATCGAGCTGGTGTTGCTCGCCAGGATCGCGTGGGGGGCCAGCACCTGGCCCGCGGCGGCAAAGATCGCCTGCTTGATGTCTTCGCGCTCGGTTGCCGCTTCCACGATCAGGTCGGCCGCCGCCATCGGCGCATAATCGCCGATCGGGGTGATGCGGGCGACGATGGCATCGGCGTCGCTGGCCGCGATCTTGTCCTTGGCCACCAGGCGGGCAAGCGCCTTGGCGATCTTGTCGCGGCCCTTTTCCGCCGCGGCCAGATTCATGTCGGCCAGCAGCACGGCCAGCCCGGCCTGCGCCATGACCTGCGCGATGCCCGCGCCCATCTGCCCGGCCCCGATCACGGCAACGGTCTGCATGCCCGCAAATTCCTTCTTCAGTTGGTCTAGCGGCTGGCGCCCGGCACCCACAGGGGATCGCGCCCGGCATTGAGCGCGCGGGCCAGCACGAAGAGATAGTCCGACAGCCGGTTGAGATAGGCAAGGGCCGAGGGATTGACCGGCTCTTGCGCGGCCAGGGCCACGGCGGCGCGTTCGGCGCGGCGGGCAATGGCGCGCGCCAGATGCACGCGCGCGGCCGCTTCGCTGCCGCCGGGCAGGATGAAGCTGGTGAGCGGCGGCAGTGCGGCGTTGCGCGCGTCGATCGCGTGTTCGAGCCAGTCCACCTGGCCCGGCACCACGCGCAGCGTCATTTCGCCAGGTTCGAAATCGCTGCCGGGGGTGGCGAGGTCCGCGCCCAGGTCGAACAGGTCGTTCTGGATGCGGGTCAATTCCGCGCCCGCGTCGGCCGGCACGACCAGCGCGGCCAGGCCGATCGCGCTGTTCACTTCGTCCACTTCGCCGATCGCGGCCATGCGCGCATCGTGCTTGGCGCGGCGCGAGCCATCGACCAGCCCGGTCGTGCCATCGTCACCCGTGCGGGTGTAGATCTTGTTCAGCTTGACCATGAAATAGAACGGACCCGTTCAGTTCTTGCCGGCAACCATCAGCAGCACGACCACGACCACGATAGCCAGGCCCTGGAACTTGATGCGGTTGAACATCATGCGGTTCTGCAAGAGCTGCATGTCGCGGATGCCTTCGTCCCCGCGCTCCAGTCCTTCGCGCGTGGTGCGCAGGAAGGCGACGACACCGCGCAGCAGCGACCACACGGTCAGCGCCATCAGCACGATCAGCAAGGGCACGAGCACATAGGTCATGGTGCAAGGTCTATGGTGTCTGCCAGGCAAATGCCAGTGTCAAAAAGACTGCTATCAAAACGACCGGCACGCAGCGCTGCGGCCAGCGCCGGGCCATCTTCGCCGTTCTGCCGCCGCTCCGCCAAGCCCGCCGCGCCGCGCCGCTTGGCCAGCTTGCGCCCGTCGGGGCCCACGAGCACGGCATGATGGTGCCAGCGCGGCACCGGCAGCCCGAGCAGCGCCTGGAGCAGGCGATGCACATGGCTGGCACGGAACAGATCGATCCCGCGCGTGACCACGCTGACGCCATCGGCGGCATCGTCCACCGTGGCGGCAAGGTGATACGACGCCGGCGCATCCTTGCGCCACAGCACCACGTCTCCGAACAGCTCGGGCCGCGCTTGCTGCACCCCACGTCGTTCGTCGGTCCATTCCAGCGGCCCGGCGAGCGCCATGGCGCGGGCCATGTCCAGCCGCCAGGCGACATCGGGGCCGGGTTCGATGGGGTGAAGGCGGCAGGTGCCGGGATAGAGCGGGCCGTCTGGCCCTTGCGCGGTGGCATTGGCGGCAATTTCGGCGCGGGTGCAGCGGCAGGGATAGAGCAGGCCCGCCGTGCGCAAGGCATCGGCGGCGGCGCGATAGCGTTCCACCCGCTGCGATTGCGGGGTCACTTCCTTCCACGACAGGCCCAGCCAGGCGAGATCGGCGCGGAATTCCTCGGCCAGTTCCGGGCGGCTGCGCGCGCCGTCGATATCCTCGATCCGCAGCAGGAATGTGCCGGTTGCCGCCCGTGCGCGATCGTGCGCCACGATCGCCGCCCAGGCGTGGCCCAGGTGCAGCGGTCCGTTGGGGCTGGGGGCAAAGCGCGTCACGATCATGAGGATGGTGCCTAAAAGGTTTCCTCTCAGGAACAAGTGTATCTGGAAAGACACAATTGCCAAAAACGCAAAACGGCGGCCCCGCCGGACCGCCGCTTGGCGTTTCGTGCCGCGCGGCGATGCGGTGACATCGCGCTGCGTGGCGGTATTTCAAGTATTCCATGCATTTCGAGGCCGCTTGAGAGGACCGACCTGAAATGTTTCAGTGCTGCCGCCAGCGCTTAGACAAGCGTGGCAGTGAACATCGCGCCGCTGACACCAGCAGCGAGGATGAGCGGCAGCATAACGGTTGCGAACTTGCGCATGATATGCTCCTGATTTCCTGCGAATTAACAAGGTTTATTGTTGAACCTTGCAGGATCCTCTCAGTCCGTCGCGCCGGCAGGGTAAGGCTCGGAGCCGCGAACTGGGGCTCACATAAGACGAGCCGATTTTGTTACAAGTGCGATCCTGGCGTCTGTAGTTGCAATAAGTGCAATTCATGTGTTGCAAGCGGGGAGTTTGTGGCAATTTGGCAACACTTGCGTGGTATTGCGCCACTTTGGTGCCACACCCGCCGCGCGGCCAGCGAATTTGCGCCAAGTGCTGGACACATCCGCCCGCCTTCCTTATCGGCCAGCCATGACTATCCAGCCCGAAGAATCGGCCCCCGAATCGATGCTCCCAGAGTCAATTCTGATCGTCGATTTTGGCAGCCAGGTGACGCAGCTGATCGCGCGCCGCGTGCGCGAGGCGGGCGTCTATTCCGAAATCGCCCCGTTCACCCAGGCCGAGGCGGCATTCCACCGCATGAAGCCCAAGGGCATCATCCTGTCGGGCTCCCCCGCCAGTGTGCCCGCCGATGGCAGCCCCCGCGCGCCGCAAGTGCTGTTCGACAGCGGGTTGCCGATCCTGGGCATTTGCTATGGCCAGCAGGTGATGAGCGAGCAACTGGGCGGCAAGGTGGAGCCGGGCGATTCGGGCGAATTCGGCCGCGCGTTCCTGACCGTGACCGAGCCTTGCGTGCTGTTCGACGGGCTGTGGAGCACGGGCGAGCGCCACCAAGTGTGGATGAGCCATGGCGACAAGGTGACCCAGTTCGCGCCGGGTTTCCGCATCGTGGCGGTGTCCGACGGCGCGCCGTTCGCCGTGATCGCCAATGACGAGAAGAAGTATTACGGCACCCAGTTCCACCCCGAAGTGGTGCACACGCCCGACGGCGGCAAGCTGATCGCCAATTTCGTGCGTCATGTCTGCGGCTGCACCGGCGATTGGACGATGGCCGAATTCCGCAAGACCAAGATTGCCGAAATCCGCGCGCAAGTGGGCGATGCCCGCGTGATCTGCGGCCTTTCCGGCGGGGTCGATTCGGCGGTGGCCGCCGTGCTGATCCACGAGGCGATCGGTGACCAGCTGACCTGCGTGTTCGTCGACCATGGCCTGATGCGCCTGGGCGAGGCGGAGCAGGTGGTGTCGCTGTTCCGCAACCACTACCACATTCCGCTGGTCCACGTGGACGTGTCCACGCTGTTCCTCAAAGGCCTGGAAGGGGTGACCGACCCCGAGGCCAAGCGCAAGTTCATCGGCAAGACCTTCATCGACGTGTTCGAGGCCGAAGCGCGCAAGGTGGGCGGCGCCGATTTCCTGGCGCAGGGCACGCTTTACCCTGACGTGATCGAGAGCGTCTCGTTCACCGGCGGGCCTTCGGTGACGATCAAGAGCCACCACAACGTGGGTGGCTTGCCCGAGCGCATGAACATGAAGCTCGTCGAGCCCTTGCGCGAACTGTTCAAGGACGAGGTGCGCGCGCTGGGCCGCGAACTGGGCCTGCCCGACATCTTCGTGGGCCGCCACCCGTTCCCCGGACCGGGCCTGGCCATCCGCATCCCCGGCGAAGTGACGCGCGAACGCTGCGACATCCTGCGCAAGGCCGATGCGATCTACTTGGAAGAGATCCGCAACGCCGGGCTCTATGATGCGATCTGGCAGGCCTTTGCCGTGCTGCTGCCGGTGCGCACCGTGGGCGTGATGGGCGATTTCCGCACCTACGATTCGGTCTGCGCGCTGCGCGCCGTGACCTCAACCGACGGGATGACCGCAGACATCTATCCCTTCGACGCCGGCTTCCTCAGCCGCGTGGCGACGCGCATCGTCAACGAAGTGAAGGGCATCAACCGCGTGGTCTATGACTATACGTCAAAGCCGCCGGGCACGATCGAGTGGGAATGACCTGAACCGCGACAAGGGCGCCGCGAACTTTTGGGTTCCGGCGCCCTTTTGGCGTCAGTGCACCAGCATCCACAGCGCCATGGCGACCATGCCGATGTTTTCGGTGAGCGAGACGAAGCCCAGCGGCACGTTGCTCGATCCGCCCACGCAGGCGCATTTCAATTCGCGGCGATCGATGTAGACCGCCTTGAACACCGACACGGCGCCCACCGTGCCGATGAACAGCGCCACCGGCGCTGAAAGCCAAGTCCACACCCCGGCGATCATCAGCAGCCCGGCCAGCGCCTCGGCAAAGGGATAGACCGTGGCGTAAGGCACCCAGCGGCGCGCCAACAGGTCATAGCCCAGGAACATCGTGGCAAAGCGGCCGATGTCCTGCAACTTGAGCAGGGCGAGCACCGCCATGCTCATGCCGATGAACCATTCCGCCGCGCGCAGCGTGAACGGGGTGCCGAACGCCGCCTGGCTGGTGGCCAGCGCCATCAAGGCGGTGATCGCGAACAACACGGCCACGGGGGCATAGCTGGTTGCCTTGGGATCGGGCACGGCCAGGCCGAAATGGCGGCGCAGATCGTCATAGCCGCCGATCCGCTGGCCATCGATAAAGACCTGCGGCGTGGTCTCTACGCCATGCTGCGCCTTGAACGCGTCTGTTTCCGCGCGCGTGCGCAGCCAGTGATCGTCCACCGCAAAGCCCTTGCGACGCAAGAGGTGCCGCGCCTTGAGCCCGAAGGGGCAGACGTGCTTGTCGGTGACCATGCGATAGAGAACGGCGGTGCGGGGCTGGGCGGAAGCGGTCATGGCAGCGGCCTTTGGCTGGATTGGAGCGGGCTGCATCCCATATAGGGTCTGTACCATGGTACGCAGTCAAGGGGTGCCGAACATGCCATCAGAACGCGCCAAAAGCGCATTGACCATCGCCGGCCTGGCGCGCGCCGGCAATGTCGGCGTGGAAACCGTGCGCTATTACCAGCGGCGCGGCTTGATCGAAACGCCCGAGCGCGGCGGCGGTGCCGGGCAGCGTGGCGCGATCCGCCACTATGGCGAAAGCCACGTGCGCCGCCTGCGGTTCATCCGTGCGGCGCAGGCGGCCGGGTTCACGCTGGAGCGGATCGGCGACCTGCTGGCGCTGGACGCGACGCACGATCGCGCCCGCGTGCGCGCCCTGGCCGCCGAGCAGATTGCCGCCCTCGATTCCCGGATCGCAGACCTGGAGCAGGCGCGGGCCGCGCTGCACCGCCTGGCGCAGGCCTGTGGCCATGGCGAGGCGGGGCCATGCCCCATCCTGACCGCATTCGAGCGTTAGGAAACAAGCACTTGCGCGGCGGGGCCGTGGGGCGGCGGGAACCAAAAGGAGCGCAAGTCATTGTTTTGGCGCGTCAGCCGCCATAGCCAAGGAGTGCCCCCATTCCCCTGATCGCCACCACGCCCGCCCTGCTTCCCGCGCCGCGACCCGGCCTGCTCTCCCGAGCCACCGTGTTCCTCGACATCGATGGCACATTGCTCGAACTGGCCGACGACCCCGACGCAGTGCGCGCCGATGGTGCGACGCGCGCGCTCCTGGGCGATCTGGCGCGACGGCTGGATGGGCGCTTGTCGATGGTGAGCGGGCGTTCGCTGGAACAGATCGATCGCATCCTTGGGCCGATCGCCCAGGCCCTGCCGGTCACCGGCAGCCATGGCCTGGAATACCGGTGGAACGGCGTGTGGGCGCGGCCCGAGCGGCTTCCCGTGCTGGAAGACGTGGCGCGCGATTTCAACACGCTTGCGCGCACCTGGCACGGTTGCTTGGTGGAAGAGAAATCATTCGGCGTGGCGTTTCATTGGCGCCTGGCGCCAGAAGCGCAGCAGCCGGCACAAGCGCTGGCCGTGCATCTGGCGCAGGCGCACGCGCTCAAGATCCAGCACGGCAAGGATCTGGTCGAACTGCGCATGCCCGGCGGCGACAAGGGCCAGGCGGTGCGCCGGATGATGGCGCGGCCCGGCATGGCGGGCACCCAGCCGGTGTTCTTTGGCGATGACCTGACCGACGAAGCCGGCTTTGCCGCTGCCCGTGCGCTGGGCGGCCACGGCGTGCTGGTCGGCGCGCGCGCGCTGGATGGCAGCAGCACGGCAGCCACCCTGTCGCTGTCTTCGCCCGCGGCGGTGCGTGCGTTCCTGCGCGACTTTGCCGATGGATCGCAGCCGGCATGAGCGAGGCAACGCGCGTCGCGAGCGTCGATCTCTGGCCGATCGGCAATTGCCAGGTGGCCGGGATGATCGACCGGACCGGCAGCCTGGTGTGGGGCTGCGTGCCGCGCCTGGATGGTGACCCCACGTTCTGTGCCCTGCTGGATGACAAGCCCGCCAGCGACCCGGCGGCGCTGGGCTTCTGGTCGATCACGCTGGAAGATGCTGTTGCCACCAAGCAGCATTATATCCGCAACACCCCGGTCCTGGTGACGACCCACACCGATGCCCAGGGCGGGGCGATCGAAGTGGTCGATTTCTGCCCGCGCTATAGGAACCACGGGCGGATGTACCGCCCCGTGGCCTTTGCCCGGATCGTGCGCCGCCTGGCCGGTAGCCCGCGCATTCGCGTGGCCTTGCGCCCGGCCAGCGAATGGGGCGCGAGCGTGCCTGCGCGCACCAGCGGATCGCATCATGTCCGCTATCTGCTGCATGACCTGACGCTGCGCCTGACCACCGATGCGCCCGTGGGCTGGGTGGCGGACGAGCGCCCGTTCCGGGTGGAACGCTCGCTGCATTTCTTCCTGGGCCCGGACGAAAGTTTTGCCAACGACCTGGGCCATGGCATGGAAGAGATGCTGGCGCGCACGATTGCCGAATGGCGACAGTGGACGCGCGGCCTGGCTACGCCACTGGAATGGCAGGACGCGGTGATCCGCGCGGCAATCACCCTCAAGCTGTGCCAGTTCGAGGAGACCGGCGCGATCGTGGCGGCGCTGACCACCTCGATCCCCGAGCATGCCGATTCGGGCCGCAACTGGGACTATCGCTTCTGCTGGATTCGCGATGCCTATTACACGATCCAGGCGCTCAACCGCCTGGGTGCGCTCGATGTGCTGGAAGGCTATCTCGAATATCTGCGCAACGTGGTGGAAGGCGCACGGGGCGGGCATATCCAGCCGCTCTATGGCCTGGGCGGCGAAGACAAGCTGACCGAGCGCGTGGCCGAAAACCTGTCCGGTTATCGCGGCATGGGCCCGGTGCGGGTGGGCAACCAGGCCTATGAACAGATCCAGCACGATGCCTATGGCCAGATCGTGTTGTGCAACACCCAGGCGTTCATCGACCGGCGGCTCTATCGCATGGCCGGCATGGCCGATTTCGAAGCGCTGGAAGCGGTGGGCGAACGCGCGTTCCAGGTGCACGACCAGCCCGATGCCGGCCTGTGGGAGCTGCGCACGCGCGCGCATGTCCACACGTATTCGGCGGCGATGTGCTGGGCCGCGTGCGACCGGCTGGCCAATATCGCGGCCGAACTCGTCCTGCCCGAGCGCGCCGATTTCTGGCAGAACCGGGCCGACACGATCCGCGCCACGATCGAATCGCGTGCCTGGCGCCCGGACACGCAGCGCTTTTCCGCCACGTTTGGTGGCGATGATCTGGACGCGAGCCTGATCCAGCTGCTCGACATGCGGTTCCTGCCGCCCGACGATCCGCGGTTCCAGGGCACGCTGCGCGCGGTGGAAGAAGGCCTGCGGCGGGGCAGCCACATGCTGCGCTATGCCAGCGAGGACGATTTCGGCCTGCCCGAAACCGCGTTCAACGTCTGCACGTTTTGGCTGATCGAGGCGTTGCACGCCACCGGCCGCGCCGCCGAAGGGCGCGACCTGTTCGAGGAAATGCTGGCCCGCCGCACCGCCGCCGGGCTGCTATCGGAAGATATCGACCCCGTTTCCGGGGAACTGTGGGGCAATTACCCGCAGACCTACTCGCTGGTCGGCCTGATCAATTGTGCCGGCCTGCTGAGCAAGCCATGGAGTGCCATAAGGTGAAGCGCCTGATCGTCGTCTCGAACCGTGTCCAGCCGCCCAGTGAGGACGAGCCGGGCAACCAGGGCGGGCTGACCGTTGCCTTGTCGACCGTGCTGCGCGAAAGCGACGGCATCTGGTTCGGCTGGTCTGGCGGGGAAACCGAGAGTTTCACCGGCCATATCAATTTCCAGAAATCGGCCGGCGTCACCACCGCCACGGTGGACCTGGAGCCGCAGGACATCCACGAATACTACGACGGCTTTGCCAACCGCACGTTGTGGCCGTTGTTCCACTATCGCGTCAGCCTGGCCGAATTCGAGCGCGGGTTCGTCGATGGCTATGAACGCGTCAACACCCGCTTTGCCGACACCCTGCTGCCGCTGATCGCCAAGGACGATCTGGTGTGGGTGCACGATTATCACCTGATTCCCCTGGGCCAGCGCCTGCGCGAGCGCGGCGTGGAAAACCGCATCGGCTTTTTCCTGCACATCCCCTGGCCACCGATGCGGCTGATGGTTTCGCTGCCCAATCACCAGGAACTGGTCGAATCGCTGTTCGCCTATGACGTGGTGGGCTTTCACACCGAAGACTGGCTGGAAAGCTTCCTCGACTATGTCCGCGCGCAGATGGACGCGACCGTGGGCGAAGACAACACCGTGACCTGGAACGGGCGCACCTTGCGCGTGGTGGCCTGCCCGATCGGCATCGATGCGCGCGAATTTGCCGATACCGCCAACGGCCCGGTGGCCGAGGCGATGCGCCGGCGCATGGAAGAAAGCGCCGGTGGCCGCGCGATGATCGTGGGCGTGGACCGGCTGGACTATTCCAAGGGCCTGCAGGAACGCTTCATCGGCTACGAGCGGCTGCTGTCGCAGCGGGCCGACCTGCACGAGCAGGTGTTCCTGCTGCAGATTGCGCCGCCCAGCCGCGAAGGCGTGCAGACCTACCAGGAAATCCGCGCCAGCCTCGATTCGCTTTCGGGCCGCATCAATGGCGAGTTTTCCAGCGTCGAATGGGTGCCGCTGCGCTACGTCAACAAGGGCTATCCGCGCGACGTGCTGGCAGGCGTCTATCGCGCCGCCAAAGTCGGCCTGGTCACTCCCTTGCGCGACGGGATGAACCTGGTGGCCAAGGAATTCGTGGCGGCGCAAGACCCCGAGGATCCGGGCGTTCTGGTGCTGTCGAACTTTGCCGGAGCGGCAGCGCAATTGACGCAGGCGGTGCTGATCAACCCCTACAGCCCCGAGGAAATCGCCGATGCCCTGGCGCTTGCCCTGACCATGCCGCTGGCCGAGCGCCAGGAGCGCTGGCGGGCATTGATGGATACCGTGCTCAAGGAAGACGTGATGTGGTGGCTTGCGCGGTTCATGGCGGCGCTCGATCCGTCGGAAGCGGGGGAATTGGCGCTGACGGAGGAATGATTTTCGCGGCGGCGGCGTGAAAACGGTGTGGCAGGGCTTGCCAAAGAGCGATCAAAGATATATCTTAATAATCGTTCGCAGGGAATATCGCATTCCCGGTGGGCCTCTCCCGCCAGGGGAAGCGTAAGCGTTAACGTCAATCAACGCGCCCACTGCCAAAGACAGGCTCTGCCCCGATGACCGACCACACCACCACTTCCGCCGCCATCGGCACCACCACCACAGCCGATGCGCCCGTGATCCGCCGCATGCGCCACGATACCGTGCGGCGCACTTTGCGCATCGCGCAGGTCGTGCGGCTCACGCCCAACATGATCCGTATCGTTGCCGAAGGGCCCGAACTGGCCGGCTTCATCAGCGGCGCGCCCGACGATCACGTCAAGATCTTCGTGGAGGGCGCCGATGGCGAGCGCGTGATGCGGGACTATACCCCTCGCCACCACGATGCCGCCGCCGGCACCTTGACCATCGACTTCTTCGACCACGAAGGCGGCCCCGTGTCAGACTGGGCGCGGGCGGCCAAGGTGGGCGATCCGATCAGCATCGGCGGCCCGCGCGGCTCGCAAGTGATCGAGGGGCCGATCGCGCACTGGCTGCTGGTGGGCGATGAAACCGCGCTGCCGGCGATCGGCCGCCGCGTGGAGGAACTGCCCGCGGGCGTTTCCGCCACGGTGATCGGCGCAGTGCCGGGCCCGGCCGACGAGCAGGCCTTTGCCAGTGCCGCCACCGTCGAAACGCGCTGGCTGCATCGCGATGCGGCCGCTGCCACCGATCCTGCGCCGCTGCTGGCCGCGCTGGCGCAAGTCGATCTGGCGCCGAACACGTTCGTGTGGATCGCTGCCGAAGCGGCCGTGGCCCGCGCAGCGCGCGAATACCTGGTGGGCGAACGCGGTCTGGACAAGCGCTGGATCAAGGCTGCCGGCTATTGGGTGGCGGGCCAGGCGGATAGCTCGGCCAAGAACCTGGGCGAGGATTGAGCGGCCATGGCCGCTGCTGCCGTTCGTGAAGCCGCACCCGCCGATGCCCAGGCCGTGATCGGCCTGTGGCAGGCGGCGGGCCTGACGCGGCCGTGGAACGATCCCGCCACCGATTATCATCTGTCGATGGAAAATCCTGCTTCGGCGGTCTTGCTGGCCGAAGTGGCGGGAGAACCGGCCGCCACGATCATGGTGGGTTATGACGGGCACCGCGGCTGGGTCTATTACCTGGGCGTGGCCCCGGCGTTCCAGCGCCAGGGCCTGGGCCGCACCCTGATGCGCGCGGCCGAGGAATGGCTGACCGCGCGCGATTGCCCCAAGATCATGCTGATGGTGCGCAGCGACAACCTGGCGACCAAGGCGTTCTATGCCGCGCTGGGCTATGAACCGCAGGCAGTGGAAACCCTGGGCCGGCGCCTGGATGGGCGTTGATCGGCTACTGTGTCAGCGCGGCCAGCGCGATGCGGCGATAGATGCGGGTCAGCACGCGCAAGTCTTCCATCGCCACGGCCTCGTCCTTCTTGTGCATCGTCGCGTTGCACAGGCCGAATTCCACCACCGGGCACAGTGCGCGCAGGAAGCGCGCATCCGATGTGCCGCCCGTGGTGGAAAGTTCCGGCGCCACGCCGGTTTCAGCCTCCACCGCCTGGGCGATCAGGCTGGAAAAGGCGCCGGGCAAGGTGATGAAGCTTTCGCCCGAGATGACCGCGCGTGCCGTGCCGCCATGGCGCGTGGCAATTTCGGTCACCCGGTCAACCAGGCCCTGGCCGGTGTGCAGGTCGTTGAAGCGGATCGACAGGCGCGCGCGGGCCTGGGCGGGAATCACGTTGGTGGCCGGGTTGCCCACCTCGATGTCGGTCACTTCCAGGTTCGAGGCCTGGAACCAGTCGCTGCCTTTATCCAGCACCAGTGCATCGAGTTCAGCGAGCATGGCGACGAGGCGCGGAATCGGGTTGTCGGCCAGGTGCGGATAGGCGACGTGGCCTTGCGCGCCATCCACCGTGAGCCAGATATTGACCGAGCCGCGCCGGCCGATCTTCATCATGTCGCCCAGGCGGTCGACGCTGGTGGGTTCGCCCACCAGGCACAGGTCGGGCAGGGCGCCCAATTCACGCATGCGCTCGATCAGGGCCACCGTGCCATAGCGCGCGGGGCCTTCCTCGTCTCCGGTGATCACCAGGCTGATCGTGCCGGCTTCAGCCGGGATATCGGCCAGCGCCGCCACGAAAGCGGCGATCGCGCCCTTCATGTCCACCGCGCCCCGGCCATAGAGCAGCTCGCCGCGCCGTTCTGCCGTGAACGGCGCGCTGGTCCAGCCCTGGCCAGGCGGCACCACATCGAGGTGCCCGGCAAAGGCGAAATGGCGGCTGCCGACAGGACCCTGGCGGATCGCCAGCAGGTTTTCCACCGGCCCATCGGGAGCCTCGCCCTCGACAAAACGATGCACGGCAAAGCCCAGCGGCACGACCATGGCTTGGAGCATGTCGAACACGCTGCCGGTGGCCGGGGTCACGCTGGGGCAATCGATCAGGCGCTCGGTCAGGACGACGGGATCGGCACTCATGCTTGGCTCGTTTCCTCGAACTGTTCGATGGTCCACTCCTCTTCCTCGGCCGCGTCGATCCAGGCCTGCATCCAGGGATGCTCCCACAGGGCCTGCATATAGGCGAGGGCAAAGCCGGGCACGCCCACGCCATAGGTGACGAAGCGCGAGACCACCGGGGCATAGATGATATCGGCCGCGCTGAACGTGCCGAACAGGAACGGCCCGCCCTGGCCGAACCGGGCGCGCGCCTCGGCCCACAATTGCAGGATGCGCACGATATCGGCGCGCACATCGTCGCGCACTTCGACCACGGCCTGGCGGCGGCGGATGTTCATCGGCATGTGCCCGCGCAGCGCGAAATAGCCCGAATGCATTTCCGCCACCAGCGAACGCGCCATGGCCCGTGCCGCATCGTCCTTGGGCCAGAACCGGTCGCGGCCAACCTTGTCGGCCAGGTAATCGATGATCGCCAGGCTGTCCCACACCACCGCCTCGCCATCCCACAGGATCGGCACTTTGCCCGATGAAGGCGCCAGGTTGGCATCGCGGCGCTTGGCCTCGTCCCAATCGTCGCCATAGAGCGGAACGGTGATTTCCTCGAAAGCCAGGCCCGATTGCCTGCACGCCAACCAGCCGCGCAAGGACCAGCTGGAATAGTTCTTGTTGCCGATGACCAGCTTCATGCGGGGGGCCTTTCGAGGGATCGCCTTTCCGCCTAGAGCCTGGGGCGCGGGCTGTCGAGGGTGTGCAGGCCCGCCCGCCCCTCCGTCAGCCCTGTGGGCTGGCACCTCCCCATCGGTGATGGGGAGGACCTGATCCTCCCTGACGAAGGCGGGGAGGGGGACCGCCGCGAAGCGGTGGTGGGAGGGGACTCAGACTGCCGCGTCGTCCAGCACGGCGCCGCGCAGGGCGGCGATGCCAAGGCCTTTTTCCGAAGACGTCACGCTCACATCGGGATGCGCGGCAATGTGCTTGCGCGCGGCGGCCTGCGTTTGCGCCACCACCTGCTCCAGCTCGCTCGCCTTGATCTTGTCGGCCTTGGTCAGCACCACGCGATAGCTGACGGCCGCTTCATCGAGCATCTGCATCATTTCGGTGTCCACCGGCTTGATGCCGTGGCGGCTGTCGATCAGCAGCAGCGCGCGCTTGAGCACCACGCGCCCGCGCAGGAAATCGCGCACCAGGCGGCGCCACTGTTCCACCACTTTGGGCGGGGCCTTGGCAAAGCCGTAGCCGGGCATGTCGACCAGGCGGAACAGCGTGGGCTGGCCCACTTCGAAGTAATTGAGTTCCTGCGTGCGCCCCGGCGTGACCGAGGTGCGCGCGAGCGACTTGCGGCCAGTCAGCGCGTTGAGCAGCGAGGACTTGCCCACGTTGGAGCGGCCGCAGAAGGCGATCTCGGGGAAATCGGGATCGGGCAGGAATTTGAGCTGCGGGGCGGATTTCAGGAATTCCACGCGGCCGGAAAAGAGCGCGCGGGCGCGCTCTTCCAGGGCCATCAGGCGCAGGCCTTCCGCGTCAGGTCCGGTTACACTCACTTGTTCTTGGGCTTTGCATTGGAGGGGGTGTTGCGCGCCGCGCTACGATCCAGGTTCTGCTGGTCCTTGGCCGCCTGCGCCTTCAATTGCGGGTGGCGGCTATAGAGATAGCGCTGCTGGGCAATCGTGAGCAGGTTCGAGGTGATCCAGTAGAGCAGCAGGCCCGAGGCGAAGGGCGCCATCACGAACATCATCATCCACGGCATCAGGCCCATGATCTGCTGCTGCGCCGGGTCCATCGCGGCGGGCTGCAGCTTGAACTGCAACCACATCGTCACGCCCAGGATGATCGCCAGCACGCCGATGGCCAGGAAGCTGGGCGGGGTGAAGGGCAGGAGGCCGAACAGGTTGAGCACGTGGAGCGGATCGGGGGCCGAGAGGTCCTTGATCCACAGCACGAAGGGCTGGTGGCGCATTTCGATGGTCAGCACCAGCACCTTGTACAGCGCGAAGAACACCGGGATCTGCAGGAAGATCGGCAGGCAGCCGGCCAGCGGGTTCACGCGCTCTTCCTTGTAGAGCTTCATGATTTCCTGCTGGGCCTGGGCCTTGTCGTCCTTGTAGCGTTCCTGGATCGCCTTCATCTTGGGCTGGAGCGCGCGCATGGCCGCCATCGAGGCGAACTGGCGCTGGGCCACCGGGAACATCATGCCGCGCACCAGCAGGGTGAGCAGGATGATCGCCAGGCCGAAGTTCTTCACGCCATGGAACAGCGAATCGAGCAGCCAGAAGATCGGCTTTTCGAACCAGCGGAACCAGCCCCAGTCGATCGACAGCGACAGGTGCGTCACCCCCTGCTTTTCGTAAGCCTCGAGGACGTTGTTTTCCTTGGCGCCGGCGAAGAGGCGCAGGGTCTGGCTTTGCGTCTGGCCCGGGGCCACGCTTGCGGCCGGCCAGATCAGGTCGGCGGCGAACAGGCTGTTGCCGAGCGAGCGGAAATCGGCGGTGGGCTTGGCGCCGCCATCGGCCGGGATCAGCGCCGACAGCCAGTAGATGTCGGTAAACCCGATCCAGTTGGCAGCGCCCGCCGGGGCAACCGATCCGGCCTTGGCCACATCGGTATAGTTGTTGGAGAAATTGACCGAGCCATCGAATGCGCCGATCGGGCCGGAATGGACCTGCCAGGTATCCTGGCTCATCGTCTTGTCGGTGCGGTTGATGCGCGCGAAAGGCGCGACCGAGGCGGCCGTGGGCGCGGCGTTGGTCACGCTCTGCGTCACGGTCAGCATGTAGTTTTCATCGATCGCATAGCGCAGGGCATACGTCTGCCCCGTGGCGTTCGACCAGGTCAGCGTCACCGGCGTGGCGGGCGTCAGCTTGGTGCCTTGCGCGGTGAACACGGTCTGCCCGTTGGGCGCGGCAATGCCGTTCTGGCCCAGCCAGCCCACTTGCGCGAAATGCTGCGCCGGAGTGCCGGCGGGCGAGAACAGGCGGACCGGGGGGCTTGCCTTGTCGATCGTTTCGCGGTGGCGCACCAGGGTGAGGTCGTCGACCACGCCGCCGACCAGGTTGATCGAGCCCTTGAGGCCGGGCGCATCGATCGCCACGCGATTGCCGGCAGACAGGGCCTGGCTCAGGTCCTTCTGTTCCAGCGCCACGTCGGCCGGGGCCTGCAGGCCGCCTTCGCGGGTGGGCTTGGCCGGCGGGCCGTCGGTGGTGGGGGCAGCCGGGTTTGCGGCCGGGGCACTGGCCACAGGCTTGCCCTTGGGCTGCGGATAGAAATAGGCGATGCCGTAATCCCAGCCGATCAGCAGCAGGCCCATCAGGACCACCGCCAGGATCAGGTTGCGCTGTTTCTCCACTGTGCCTCGCGTTTTGTTGAATTTAGCTGGTTGGAAAGGGGCGCCCTAGGGCACGGGATCGTAGCCGCAGCCACCCCAGGGATGGCAGCGCAATAGCCGCAAGCCGGCAAGCCAGCTACCCTTAATCGCACCATGCTTCTGCCACGCCTCGATCGCGTATTGCGAGCACGAGGGGGCATAGCGGCACGAGGGGGGCAGGATGCGGGAGGGGCCAAGCTGCCAGCCCCGGGCGATGAGGATGAGCAGGCGCTTCATGGGCTTTATCGGCCGTAAGCCGGCTTGGGTTCGGTGCGCGGGGCGTTCTTGCCGCCCGATTTGCCGCCGGGACGGTTTCCCGGCTTGCGCGGCGGATCGCCCTTGCCGGCGGCGGCGCGGGCCAGGGCCTGCACCAGTTCGCTGCGCAGCAGGGCGAAATCGCGTTCCACCCCGTTCTCGCGGCCGATCAGCACGTGATCGGCCCCGGCAATGCCAAGGCTGGGCAGCAGATCGCGCAGCAGCGCGCGAAAGCGCCGCTTCATGCGGTTGCGGACCACGGCATTGCCGATCTTCTTGGTGACCGTCACCCCAAAGCGCAGCGAGCCATCGGCGCGCGCAAGGGGGTTCACCAAAAGAACGAATCCGGGCCTTGCGACCCGGATTCCGCGATTGGCGGCGAGAAAATCCGCACGCCTGGCAATCGTGACCAACCGGGCACTGCACCGAGGAGATCGGGGCCGAGGAGAGGGGGCGAAATCCGCCCCTGCCTCATCCGACATGGTGCCCGGAAGGGACGCGATCAGGCCGACAGGTTCTTGCGGCCGCGAGCGCGACGGGCACGCAGCACCTTGCGACCACCGACGGTGGCCATGCGGGCGCGGAAGCCGTGGCGACGGGCACGCACGAGGCGGCTGGGCTGGAAAGTGCGCTTCATGGTTCAGCTCTTCTTCTTGTCTGGCGAATCGGAACAACAGGCACGCCGCCGCAACCGACGCCGAGCCGAAATCAGGGGTGGGCCGATAAGCGAGGCGGGGGCATCCGTCAAGCATTTGCCGCGCCCCCGTACCGCACCCGACCGCGCTTGCCGCATCGCGGGCAATTGTCTAGGTGGGGGCATGGTTGCCGACGAAACCGGGCAGGCCCACGCGTCGGGCCATATATGGCGCCGCAGGCCGGCGTGGCTGACCTTGGCCTTGTTTGCCGTGCTGGTGCTGGCATTGCTGGGCACCTTTGCGCTGATCTTTGCCACCGTGGATGCCGAGCGGGTGCAGCGCGAGCAGGCCGCGCGGACCAGTGCCGTGCTGGCCGCGCTTGATGGCATCGTGGCCGCCACGCTCAATGGCGAGACCGGGCAGCGCGGCTATTATATCACGTACGATCGTCGCTACCTGGAACCCTATGACCAGGGCCACGCGGCCTATCTTGCCGAAATACGCGCGCTGCGCCGCCGGCTGGGGCGCGAGATCGATCCGCAGCAGGCCGCCCTGGTCGACGAGATCGAGCGGCTGGGCGATGCCAAGTGGGCCGAAATGGCTGGCACCGTGGAACTGGTGCGGCGCGGCGAACTGGTCGAGGCGCGGGTGCGCACGCTGTCTGACGAAGGGCAGCTGGCGATGGAGGGCCTGCGCCAGGCGGTGGGCCGGCTGGAGCGCACCGAGCGGGCAAGGCTGGACGCGGCAACCGACAGCGCCGCCGTGGCCGAGGCGCGCGTGGTGCCCTCGCTGGGCCTGCTGGCGGTGATCATCGCCATCGCATTGGTGCTGGGGCTGTGGCAGGTGATCCGCACCGCGCAGGCGCAGGCCGCCGCAGCCAATGCCGCGCTGATCGCCGAAGCGCGCGATCGCGCCGACTTGCTGGCGCGCGAATTGAACCACCGCGTCAAGAACCTGTTCGCGGTGATCCTGGCGATCGTGAAGATGTCGGCCCGGGGCGACACCGCCGCCGCGCCGGCGGTGGACCGCATCGCCAAGCGCATCCACGCGCTGGTGACCGCGCACGACGTGACGCAGGGGCGGCTGGATGGCGAGGGCGAAGTGGACCTGGCCGACCTGGTGGCCAAGGCGATCGCGCCCTATCGTTCGGACAGCGAGCGTTGCAACCTGGCCGGGGGCGCCCTGGTGGTGTCGGGCCGCCATGCCGTGCCGCTGGGCCTGGTGCTGCACGAACTGGTGACCAATGCGGTCAAGTACGGCGCCTGGGCCGCGCCGGGCGGCCTGCTGGAGGTGCGCTGGGGCGTCGACGCGGACAAGACCGTGCGGCTTGTCTGGCAGGAACGCGCCGCCGCGCCATTGTCGCTGCCCGAAGACGGCGTGCCGGCGCGCGAAGGCTTTGGCTCGGCGCTGATTCGCAGTTCCGAACGGCAACTGGGCGGGCGGATCGTGCGGCGCTTCTCGCCCGAGGGCATCATGGTGGAGATCACCTTCCCCCACCGCTGAGCGCAAGGACGCCGGCAGGCGCGGTGGCTTGCCGGCGCCCACGCCATCGCGGGCGTGGCAGATGTCAGGGCCGGGGGGTGGTGCCGGCCCAGGTGGTCAGCGTCTTGAAATAGGCCAGCGTTTCTTCCAGCGCGCGATTGCCCAGGTCCGATCCTTCGGGCGGGAAGAAGCTGAGCTTGACGATCACCGTGCGCGTGGCGGGGTGGACATAGATGAACTGCCCCTGCAGGCCGAGCGCGGTGTAGGCGCCGGTATCATCCAGCTTCCACCACTGGAAGCCATAGCCCGAGCGGGCGAAGGGATCGGTCACTTCCGGCGGCGGGGGCGGCGTGCCGGGATCTGCGTTGGGGATCATCGCGGTGGACTGGCGCACCCACTCGGCCGGCACGATCTGGCGGCCGTTGAACCTGCCCTGGTCCAGCATCATCTGCCCCAGCCGGGCAAAATCGCGCAGCGTGGCGTTATAGCCCATGCCGTTCAGTTCGCGGCCCACCCCGGGCGCACCGTCGGCCAGCCAGTAGCCATAGGATTCCATGCCCATCGGCTGCCACAGGTTCTGCGCCATGAAACTGGCGAGCGGCTGCCTGGTCGCGCGTTCCAGGATCCAGCCCAGCACGCTGGTATCGAGCGTGGAATAGTTGAAATGGCTGCCCGGCTTCCACTTGCGGCCCAGGCGCGGGGCGGTATCGGCAAAGCGTTCGGTGTTGGCGACAATGGCGTTGAGGAAGATCTTGGCGGCCGTGCTGGGCGTGGCGCCGAAATCGTAGCGTTCCTCGTAATCCACGCCCGAGCGCATCTGCAGCACCTGGCGGATCGTGACCCCGTCATAGCCCGAACCCTTGAGTTCGGGGACATAGTCGGTGACCGGCTGGTCGATCGACTTGATCGCCCCCTGGTTCACCGCGATGCCGACCAGCAGCGAGGTGATCGACTTGGCCATCGAGAACGAGATGTAGTGCGTGGCAGCGTCGGTGTTGTTGCGATAGCTTTCGTGCACGATCTTGCCATCGCGCATCACCAGCATGGCGTTGGTGAAGGTGCGGTCTTCCCAGGCGTCCTCGCTCATCCGCGTGGTGCCCAGCACGGCGTCGGGCAGGGCCTGGTCCGCGCGCGGCAGGGCGGCGATGGGGCCGGAGCGGGGCACCGGGCGGGTCTGGAACAGCTGGTCCATGTTGTGGAAGGCCAGCATGTTTTCGGGCGCTTCGAGCATGTGGGTGCGCGCGGCGGCAAGGTTGGGCGGCACGGCGCCATTGGGCAGCACATGGGGCGGCGCGGTCTGCGCGCCGGCAGCGGCACTGGCGCACAGGGCAAGGGTGGCACAGGCAAACGGGAGGGCGGCCTTGGGGCGGAAAGCCATGACAGGGATACCTTCTGGATGATCGACAAGGGGGAAAGGGGGCCGGAAGCGTCAGGGTTGCTTCCGGCCCAGGCAGGCGGCGCCCCGGCCGGGGCGCCCAGTGAAACTTCAGGCCGGCATTACTGGCGCATCACCAGGGTGAGGCCGAACGTGCGCGGCCGCTGCGACAGGTTGCGATAGCTGCCCACGCCCGCCACTTCGATGGAGCGGGAGAGGATCGTCGTCTCGTTGGTCAGGTTGTCGACGAAGACCGACAGATCGTAGACGCCATGGCGCACCCCGGCGCGCAGGCTGGCATAGTGCACCTGGGGCAGGGGATAGGCGCCCGGATCATAGCCGCTGGTGCGCGGATCGGTGAGCGCGGCCATCTTGGCCTTGCTCTTGTACTGGTAATCGGCGCGCAGATAGCCGGTGGCCGCGCCCAGGCTGGTTTCATAGCTGGCGCCCAGCGTGGCGGTCCACGGGTGGGTTTCCAGGTGATCGCCCACCGCCGCGATCAGATAGCCGGGCGCCGGATTGGCCAGGCCGCTCACGTTCTGGGTGAGACGGGCATTGGTATAGGCCACCGTGCCGTCCAGCGTGAAGCCGGGCGCCACGCGGGCCGTGGCCTGAAGATCGAAGCCCTGGCTGCGCGCCTTGCCCAGGTTGGCGGTGAACTGCGCGCCGCAATGCTGGAGATAGACGTTCTGCTGGATGTTGCTCCAATCCACGTGATAGGCGCTCGCCGCCAGGCTCACCCCGCCCACGCGCGTCTTGGCCCCGGCTTCATAGCTCCACAGGCTGTCCGACTTGTAGGTGGAGGGCACATCGGAAAAGCCGAAGCCGGCCAGATCGGCGCCGCACTGGCTGAGCGGCACGGGCGCGTTGGTGCCGCCGATGCGATAGCCCTTGGCCGCCGTGGCATAGAGCAGCGTGGTGGGGGTGGCCTGCCAGTTGAGCGCGAACTTGGGCGTGACCGGGTTTTCGCTGACCGACTGGTTGTTCTGCAACTGGTAGCCCGAAACCGGCCCCTGGAACAGCGAGTTGCCTTCGAACTTGGTGTGCGCCACGCGCACCCCGGCGGTGACCTTGAGCGTGTCGGTCAGCTTGAGCGAACCTTCGGCAAAGCCGGCGATCTGCGCATCGGCGCCGCGTCCGTCACCGGCCAGCGAATACTTGCCATCGACCAGCGGCGTGCCCAGCACCACTTCGGGCGGGACACCGCCAAAGATATCGGCAAAATCGGGGTCATAGACCTGCTCGCCGAAATGCTGGACCGACTTGGCATAGAAGCCGCCCAGCACCCAGGTGAGCGCGGCGTTGCTGTCGGCCGATTGCAGGCGCACTTCCTGGGTAAAGGTGCGCTGGTCGTTGCGCATATAGGCTAGCGCCTTGTGATCGGTGCCCACCCAGGGGCTGCCGACGAACACGGCGGGCCAGATCGTGGAATAGTCGATCTCGCCGCTCTGGTCGCGCACATAGTAGGACGTGTTGCTGATCAGCTGCACCCCGCCCAGGTTGGCGCTGATGTTGAGCGCGGGCATGTAGAAGCGGTCGCGATCGGGCGAGCCATTGGGCGCGCCGCTGACGTACTTGCCCTTGGATGCGTCAGACTGGCTTTCCCACCACGGGCTGGTGTCGGCGTTGACGCGCTTTTGGTAATAGAGCGATGGGGTCACTTCCACGCCATCGACCGGCGCCCATTTCAGCGCGACACGGGCCACCTGGGTCCAGCTGGAATTGACGTTCTTGAGGTATGGCGCGTTGGTTACCACCGGGTTGGCGTTCTGCCGGTCGATCCAGCCGCCATCGTGGCGATACCAGACGCTGGCGGCGATCCCCAGCTTGTCCTTGATCAGCGGCGCGGTGATCGACACGCCCAGTTCGCCCGATGCCGCGCCGCCCTGCGTGGCCGCCGCTTCGGCCCGGCCATAGATGCGGGTATCGGTCAGGCTGGGCTGGGTGGTGATGAAGCGCACCGTGCCGCCTTCCGATCCGGCGCCGAACAGCGTGCCCTGCGGCCCGCGCAGCACTTCCACCCGCGCCAGGTCGAACACGGCGGGAAAGGCATTGGTGGTGGAATAGCCCACCACCCGGCTTTGGATCGGCGTATCGTCGATATAGACGCCGGTGGTGGCCGCACCCACGGTGGAGCTGACGCCGCGAATGGCGATGTTGGTCTGGTTGCCAAAGCCATTGGGATCGAACTGGATGCCCGGCGTCTGCCGCACGACCCCGGAAATGTCCTTGATCCCGCGCGCATCGAGCGAGGCCTGGCTGAGCGCGGTGACCGACTGGGGCACCTTGCTGAGCGTTTCGGCGCGGCGGGTGGCGGTCACCACGATTTCGCCGGGGGCGGTTTCGGCCGGGGCGGCGGCTGCAGCCGGGCTGGGGGCTGCGTCCTGCGCCAGGGCCGGCGTGCCGCTCCACGCCAACACGATCGCCAGGGCCAGCGGGGTGCCCCGGGCAACGGCGGTCTGCGATCGATGGAAGTGTTTGCGCTGCATCGTCTATCCCTCATCGTGCGGCGGTTGCGTCTGGCCCGTTCCGTCCAGCCCGTTCCGCCTTTGTCGCCACGATGATGAAGGGGTTGCAGGCCGGCCTGCACCTCCCATTTGGGATATAGACTGCGATCTCAGTTTGGTTGTGGAGAAATGGCCACGCGATGGCCCTGGCTGGACAGGGAATGCAGCACCAGGCGCACGAGATCGGCCTGCCGCCCCGTGCCGGTCTTGCCGAACAGCTGCTTGAGCTGGATGCGCGCGGTGCCAACCGTGATCCCACGGCGCGCGGCATAGTCGCTGAGCGTGGTGCCGGCCGCGAGCGCTGCGGCCAACTGGGCTTCGGCCCCGGTCAGGCGGAACAGCCGGGCCAGATCGGCAGGGGCCGCCTGCGTGCGGCGTTCGGGCGCGGCGATCAGCAGCAGCACTTCATCGCGGGCCGAACCGGAAAGGCCGGCCCCGATGCTGGCCCCGATACCGGCCTGGTTGGCGCCGGCCACGGCGCGCACGTGCAAGGGATCGTCGCCCGAGGTGCCGAGTGCCAGCACGTCGGCCTGGCCCGTGGCGGCATCGGCCACCAGCGCGCGCAGGGCGGCGTTGTCCGGCACGGCGGGCGCGGTCAGCACGCCGCCGCGCATCGTCAGGTGCGGATTGCCCGCCAGCACGGCCTCGGCCATGGGATTGTGCCAGGCCACGCGCATCGCGCGGTCGCAGGCCACCATGGCGAGGTCCGTGGCGCGCACGGCCTGTTCCAGCGCGCGGACGCGGCGCGCGGTTTCGGCGGTGTTGAGCCACAGCCGCACCGACTGGCGCAAATGCGGCAGCAGGGATTGCAGCACCGCTTCCTCGCCCGCATCGACATCGCGATCGTCGCCCGGCGCGCGATGGAACACCAACGAGAAGTGCGAGGTTTCGGTCAATCCGAAGCCCACCCAGAAGCCCGGCCCGACGCCGCACCGCGCCAGGCCTTCGCGCATGCTGGCGTGTTCGCGGTCGCTCAGGTCCAGGCTGCGGAAATCGCTGCCGATGCCGCTGTCGCTGCGGCGCGGTGGGCGGCGGTGAAAGCGCGGATTGGCGCCCGAATTGGCCCAGGAATCGTGCATCTTGGCATGTTCGAGCGACAGCGAATCGCGCGCCGTCCACACTTGTTGCAGGCAGGGGCGCGCCGAAGACAGCACTTGCGCCACCGCGCTGTGCACGCCCAGCCGCTCGCGCAGCAGATCAAGCACGGCCAGCCAGCGACCTTCCTGCTCGATCGAGCCATAGAGGTTGAGCAGCAGGGTATCGTCGAGATGCGTCACGGGCGGGCCATGCCTGGCAAGAGGGCGACAGATGACACGCAGTGTAACGGAGCGCCCGGCCATGGCAATGGGGCGTCCGGCATGGCCCCGGCGCCTGCCCGAAAGACGGCACGCCGCCAACACGGGCAGCGGGCGAAACAGGCGTCAGCCTATCCCGGCTGGCCGGCGAACAGGCTGACGATCGCCAGGGCAAGCGCGAGCACGACGATGCCCAGGCCGATATAGCGGCGGCGGCGCAAGGCGTGGGCAGCCGGGCTGCGCGCGGCCGCCGCGCGCGAGGCCGATTGCCAGTGCCAGCCTTGCCCGTCGATCCAGGCGCGCAGTTCCCTGCCCGCCATGATCCACAGCCCAGCGGCAAGCGCCGCGCAGGCCAGCGCGATGCAGGCCAGCGCCGCCGCCGGAAAGCCGGCGGTATCGGCATTGCGGCATTGCGCTTGGTTGGCACGGGCTTCCACCGTGGCGCAAGGGCCGCTGCCGGGCACGGCGACCAGCGAATTGCCGGCAAGATCGGTGGTCTGGGCTTCGTTGACGGGCGTGGGCGGCCCGGCGGGCAGGCCGGGATCCGGCGCAGCGGAATGAAGGAACACGTGGTGTCCCGGTCGGTTCGGCATCGCTGTGTGGCCCGTCTGTGCGCTGTCCCCGCGCCTTGCCGGTGCCTGATGCATCCCGCCCGCGTGATGACGGGCAGATTACGGCTGGTTCATCTGGCAGAAAGCTTGGCGACCGTGCGCCGGGTCCGGCCCGCGCTCAAGTGGGCGGGCGGATAGGCTGGAAGGGCAAATCGTGTTAGGCGCCATGGCCATGACTGCGCAGATCGAACCCTTTCACGCCATTGCCGTTTCCACCCTGGCACACCGCATGGCGGCCGATGCCGCCGCTGCCGGGCGCCCGGTCATCCACATGGAATTCGGCCAGCCTTCCACCAGCGCGCCAGCCGCCGCGATCGCGCGGGCGCACGCGGTGCTGGACACCGACGCGCAAGGCTATTGGGAAAGCCAGGCGCTCAAGGCGCGGATCGCCCGCCATTACCGTGAAACCGCCGGGGTCATCGTCGATCCCGCGCAGGTCGTGCTGACCTGCGGCGCATCCCCCGCGCTGGTCATGGCGCTGACCTTGCGCTTTGCGCCCGGCGCGCGGGTGGCGATCGCCCGGCCCGGCTATGTTGCCTATCGCAACACCTTGCGCGCGCTGCACATGGTGCCGGTGGAACTGGTCTGCGGGCCGGCTGAGCGCTTCAACGTTACCGCTGCCGCGCTGGCGGCGATGGAGCCCGCGCCCGACGGGCTGATCCTGGCCAGTCCCGCCAATCCCACCGGCACGGTAATCGCGCCCGACGAACTCGCCGCCATTGCCAAAGTGTGCCGCGAACGCGGCATCGCGGTGATCAGCGACGAGATTTACCACGGTCTCACTTATGACGGCGCGCAGGCGCAGACCCTGCTGACGGTCGATCCCGAGGCAGTGATCGTCAACAGCTTCTCCAAGTACTTCTCCATGCCTGGCTGGCGGCTCGGCTGGCTGGTGGTGCCGCCTGCCCTGGTGGACCAGGCGCGCGCGCGGATGGGCAACCTGTTCCTGACGCCTCCGGTGCTCAGCCAGAATGCCGGCTTGGTGGCATTCGATTGCGAGTCCGAACTGCAAGGCCATCTCGCGACATATGCGTGGAACCGGCAACTGGTGCTCGATGCGCTGCCAGACCTGGGCCTGGCGCGCATCGCCCCGCCCGATGGCGCGTTTTACGTGTGGGCCGATATTGGCCATCTCACCGACGATTCGATGGCGTTCTGCCTGAAACTGCTGGAAGACACGGGCGTGGCGACTGCGCCGGGGATCGATTTCGATCCGGTCGAAGGGCGCCGCTTCTTCCGCATCAGCTTTGCTGTTTCCACTGCCGAAGTGGAAGACGCGCTGGCGCGGATGAAGCCGTGGTTCGCCGCCCGCATGGCGGAAATGGCGGTGTGACCGGCCTTGCCATCCGGCCGGCCCAGCCTGCCGATGCCGCCGCGATCTGGGCCATTGTGGAGCCGGTGATCCGTGCCGGGGAAACTTATGCCTTGCCGCAGGACATGCCGCGCGACGCGGCGTTGGACTATTGGTGTGGCGCTGGCCGCCAGGCATTCGTGGCGCAGGATGCCCAAGGCGCGGTGCTCGGCACGTATACCTTGCGGGCCAACCAGCAGGGGCGCGGCAGCCACGTGGCCAATTGCGGCTACATGACCGCGCCCGCCGCCGCCGGCCGCGGCGTGGCGCGCGCGATGTGCGCCCATTCGCTCGATGCCGCGCGGGCCGCAGGATTTCGCGCGATGCAGTTCAATTGCGTGGTCAGCACCAATGCGCCGGCGGTACACTTGTGGCAGGCGATGGGCTTTGCCGTGGTCGGCCGCCTGCCCGGCGCGTTTGACCACCCGCGCCATGGCATGGTCGATGCCTTGGTCATGTTTCGCGTGTTATAACCATTATCACGATTATTCGCTGGCGTTGCCGTGCCACACCTGTTGGCGCGCGCGACGCAGTGTCAGCCAGGTGGCGAGAACGACCAGCGGGGTGAGCACGCCGACGGCGAGGCGGGCATCGAAATGCACCAGGCTTTCCCCGCCTTCCAGCATGTGCCCGATCAGCGCCGTGGCATAATAGCTGATGCCCACGACCGACAGCCCTTCGACCAGGTGTTGCAAGCGCAACTGGCGCGCTGCGCTGCGTTCCAGCGAGGCGAGCAGCGCCCCGTTCTGGTTTTCGATGCGGGTTTCGATGCGTGCGCGCAGCAGGGCGGTGAACTGTCCGGCGCGCGCCGCCACTTGCGCTTCGCGCCGGGAAAAAGCCGCGCAGGTGCGCACGGCGGGCAGAAAGCGGCGCTGGGTGAATTCGGCCAGCGAAAGGAAGCCGGGAATGGGGTGTGGCGCAAGGTCGGCCAGGCGCTCGTCCACCAGCAGGGCATAGGCGGCCGTAGCGCTCATGCGATAGTCGGTGCTGCTGGCGACGGCGGCAATGGCCAGCGAGAGCGTGGACAGCCGGGCCATGAGATCATCGTCGCGCACGTCGCTGCGGGTGAGTGCTTCGCCCAACTGGCGCAGATCGGCTTCCGCCTCGTCCAGCCGGGGCCAGGCCGCGCGCGCCACCGGCAGGCCGAGCAGGGCAAGGTTGCGGTAGTTGCCCAGTTCCTGCAGCCGCTGCACGGCGCGGGTCAGGTCGCCCCCTTCCAGCCCGCCAGCGGCCACCAGCATGCGGCCATAGCCATCGGGCGCGATGCGGAAATCCGACCAGATGCGCATGGCGCCCGCCACGTGGCACGAAACCAGATCCTCCCCGGCAAAGCCCATCGCGGGCAAGGCCGCTTCGGCGGCGGCTTCGTCGGCCACGATCAGCAGCCGCGTGGCGCGCACCGTGGCGCCTGGCAGGCTTTCCATCCAGCCGATCGCCTGGTCCAGCGCGTCGCCCGCATCGGCCGGGGCGAAAAGCGTCTGCGTGCTCGCTTCGCTATGGCGTTCCCAGGTGAAAGCAAGGCCGCCGGCCAGCGTGCCAGAAACGTGGCGGCGATAGGCGCGGCGCACTTCGCCGCCATCCGGCATGGCGCCCCACGCCGCCCATTCGGCATCGCGCTCTGCATCGCCGACCAGCCGCACCATCTGCACCACCTGCATCGGTGCGCGCAGCACCGGCCAGCGGCGCAAATGCATCTCGCTCACGATCTGCCGGCGCCATTCGTGTTCGTGCATGGCTTTTCTCCCCCCGCGCGCAGAATGCGCCCGAAGCGGGGGCAAGGCAATTCGTCCTTGGGCGGGGGTCGCGATAATCCGAAACAATAGGTTTATTAAGGTTGCAAAAGGCGTTGCAGGGCGCAGCCGGAATGGTACCACGCCGACATGACGCAATCGGGCGCCACGTAATGGCGCTGGATTGCCGGCGACGAAGGCGGGCAACAGGGGAACGCGGAATGTCATTGCAAGGGATGCGTGCCGGGCAGGGTGCCCGGCACGGTGCGGCGCGTGGGTGGGCCGCCTGGCCGCTGGCGCTGGTGCTTTCGGCCTGCGGCGGGGGCGGCGAAGTGGCGAGCACGCCCGATCCGACGCCCAGCCCCACGCCCACGCCCACCGGGCCGGTCAATGCCGATCTGCTCGGGCCGCTCAAGACGGAAAGCTTTGCCAACCTGGCCGTTCGCGCCACGGGCAGTTTCGATTCCAGCCTGCGGCCCAAGGTCACTGCCGCATCGACCACCGCCACCTTCCGCTACGACGCTGCGGCCCAGAGTTATTCGCTCAGCAGCCCGAGCGGATCGATCACCTTCGCCAAGAGCGAGATTGACGCCAGCCAGTCCAGCGCCACGGCCACCGTCTATGCCAAGCGCAACGGCAGCACGACCGACTTCCTCACCGTGACCAAGCCCGGCACCTCGGGCACGCTGACCTATCGCTATGTCGGCAGCGCGTTCTGGGAGCATTCGGTGGTCGGCACCAATTCGGGCAGCGGCACCGTGGATGCGCTGGTCTATGGCGCGCCGACCGCCGACGCGGCGGTGCCGCGCACGGGCAGTGCCATCTATGCCCTCGATGTGCTGGGCGTGCGCACCACCGGCGCGGGCACCGAGCCGCTGGTGGGCAGCGGCACGGCGGCGGTCGAGTTCGCTTCAGGGCAGCTCGTGTTGACCGGCACTACGGTCCAGATTCCCGGCCAGCCCTTCACCGACAATTTCCGGGGTAGCGGGACGCTGGCCTCGGCCGGCAACGGCTTTTCGGGGAAAGTCACGTTCAGCGATTTCCAGGTGGAAACGGGCGATTTCAAAGGCCAGTTCTTTGGGCCGGATGCCGGCGAAATCGGCCTGAGCTTTGCCGCCAAGTCCAGCAACCCCAGCAACAGCTACGATTCGGTCGCCGTCGGCACGATGACCGGGCGCAACAGCGGCACGGGCGCCCTGGCCTTTGCCGATGGCCATCCGGCAACGCCGGTCATCCTGACCACGACGGCCAAGGAAGCCACGTTCACCTCCACCGCGCCGATCGACGACAACGATGCCGCGCAGACTTTCGGCAGCGTGACCCAGGGCGACGTGGCGATGACGATCGCGTGGGACGGCAGCCATTATACGCTCACCACGCCGGCCGGCACGCGCACCTATTACGATTATGGCTATTCCCGCACGCCAGCGCTCAACGTGGCGACCGCCAGCTATAGCGCCACGCTGACGACCTATACCGCCACTACCAGCGGCGGGGTGCAGACCAACCGGTTCGACAATGCCGTGTTCGGCGCGGTCACGCCCACGGCCGCGATGCCGCTTGCGGGGACGGGCCATTATGGCCTGTCGCTGCGCGGCTATGCGGTGGAAAACGGCAGCAAGAACATCCTGCTTGCTTCGGCCACCGGCGCGCTCGATGTGAATTTCACCACGGGCGCCATCGGGCTGTCGGGCACGATGACGCTGGGCGAAAGCTATTACCTGGCCACCCGCTTCCGCACGCCAGACCGGGTCGGCGCCCTAGGCGGCAGCGGCACGCTCGCGGCCAGCGCCAACAGCTTCTCCACCTCGCTGACGTTCGACCGCTACAGCGGCACGCTGGCGGGCAATTTCTTCGGCCCCAAGGCCAACGAAGTGGCCGGCACCTGGCAGGCGAGCGGGGGCAGTGCCGGCGGCACCGCGTTTGGCACGTTCCAGGGCATCGACTCGTCGCGGTTCGGCGGCTTTGCCGATCAGGTGCTGACCAAGGCCTTCGACTATGCGCCGATATCGCAGGCGGAGCTCGACTACGGCTATGCCATGGTGCAGTGGACGCCCTCTTCGGGAAAGTATGAATTCCGCCCGTTCTCGCAGGTCTTCGGCCTTTCCGTCTTCGCGCTCGACAAATCGAACATCGTGGCGGGCAAGGGCACGAAGCTGGCCGATTACTATGCCTTGACCGACGACAGTGGCAGCATCGAGGGCCTGATCGCCAAGCATGATGGCTCGGGCACGACCTACTCCTACCTCGGCTTTGCCGATATCACGGCAACGATCGCGGCCGATCCCACCCATCCGCAACGCATGTTGAGCTACTTCGGCTATCCCACCGTGGCCCGCCCCACCAGCGGCAGCGCCACCTACAAGGGCGAGGCCATGGGGCAGGGCCATGTCGGGGCGCTGGACTATACCGGCGGGCTGAAGGGCTCCAGCAGCTTTTCGGCCAACTTCGATACCGGCGCGCTGACCGCGAAAGTGGCGCTATCGACCACCGAGGCGACGGCCCGCACCGTGGGCACGTTCTCGCAAAGCGGCACGATGGGCAGCAACGGGGCGTTCACGCTGAACGACAGCCGCAGCGTGCAGACGATGATGGGGCAATTCTTCGGGCCGGGTGCGGAGGAAGTGGGCGCGCACTGGTCCTACCAGAATGGTGACGCGCTCGCGATCAACGGGATCGCCACCGCGCGCAAGAATTGATCCATGCGCGCTCGGGCGCCAGCCACGCTGGCGCCCGAGCGGAACGATCACGGCTTGTAGCGGCGTTCCTTGGCCGGTGGATGCTTGGCGTGCAGCGCCTTGGCCCGGGTGGGCCGGTCCATCAGTTCGCCCTGGCAATTGGGGCAGCGGTCATCCAGGTCTTCGGCGCATTCGGCGCAGAACGTGCATTCGAACGAGCAGATGAACGCGCCGGGCGCTTCGGCCGGCAGTTCGGTGCCGCAACGTTCGCAATCGGGGTGCATGGCCAGCATAGTGCAGGGTTCCTTCAGGCAGCGGCTTTACGCACGGCGTCGCAGATGGCATCGACCACTTCGGCCACTTCGTCGGCGTCGTCGGCTTCGGCCATCACGCGGATCACCGGTTCGGTGCCCGATGGGCGGATGACCAGGCGGCCGCGCCCGGCAAGGCGCGCTTCGGCCTGGCCGATGGCGTCCTTGACGCTATCGGCCTCCAGCGGCTTGCCCCCGGCAAAGCGCACGTTCTTGAGCAACTGGGGCACGGGATCGAACAGATGCAGCGTCTGGCTGGCGGGCTTGCCGCTGGAAACCAGCGCGGCCAGCACCTGCAGCGCGGCGATCGTGCCGTCGCCGGTGGTGGCGTGGTCGGTCAGGATCATGTGGCCCGATTGCTCGCCGCCCACGTTGAAGCCGCCCTCGCGCATCTTTTCCAGCACGTGGCGATCGCCCACGGCGGTGCGCACCAGGTCCAGCCCCTGGGCCTTGAGAAAGCGTTCGAGGCCGAGGTTCGACATGACCGTGGCGACCACGCCGCCGCCGGTCAGCGCGCCGCGCTTGGCCATCTGGCTGCCGATCAGCGCCATGATCTGGTCGCCATCCACGGTCTGGCCCTTTTCATCCACCACGATCAGGCGGTCGGCATCGCCATCGAGCGCAATGCCGATGTCGGCGCGCACTTCGCGGACCTTGGCCTTGATCGCGTCGAGATGGGTGGAGCCGACATTGAGGTTGATGTTCTTGCCATTGGGTTCGACGCCGATGGCGATCACTTCCGCGCCCAGTTCCCACAGCGCCGAAGGGGCCACGGTATAGGCCGCGCCATTGGCGCAATCGACCACGATGCGCAGCCCATCGAGGCGCAGGTTGTGCGGCAGCGAGGCCTTGACCGCGTGGATATAGCGGCCGCGCGCATCCTCGATGCGGCGGGCGCGGCCCACGTCGGTGGCCGGGGCCAGGCCCAGGTCTTCCTCCAGCAGCGCCTCGATCGCCAGTTCGTCTTCATCCGACAGCTTGAAGCCATCGGGGCCGAACAGCTTGATGCCGTTGTCTTCGAACGGGTTGTGGCTGGCCGAGATCATCACGCCCACGTCGGCGCGCATCTCGCGCGTGAGCATGGCGACGGCGGGGGTGGGCAGGGGGCCGAGCAGAACCACGTCCATGCCCACGCTAGTGAACCCGGCGGTCATAGCGTTTTCCAGCATATAGCCCGAAAGGCGCGTGTCCTTGCCGATCACCACGCGGTGGCGGTGATCGCCGCGCTGGAAATAGGTGCCGGCCGCCTGGCCCACTTTCATGGCGGTTGCCGCGGTCATCACCCCGGCATTGGTCCGGCCCCGGATGCCATCGGTGCCGAAGAATTTGCGTCCCATCGCGAAGATCTTGTCCCTTTGCTTGGCGCCCCCAAGGCCCCATTGCACTGGCTCCCTACACCATTATTCTCACCATGGCATGAACCAAGCGATTACCGATCCGTCATCCGCCCCCGAAGGCGGCCTTCCCCCGATCACGCGCGTACCGGCGCTGTGGATTTTCCTGGGCCTGGTCGGTGGACTGGCGCTGGGGCTGGCCCTGGCCTTTGCCGCGCCGGGCGCCCTGCCGCCAGTCCTGGCCGTGGCAGGGCCGGTGGGCGATCTGTGGCTGCGGGCCTTGCGCGCCACGATCATGCCGCTGGTGGTGGCGCTGCTGTTCACCGGCGTGGTGCAGACCGTGGCGGCCGCCCGCGCCGGGGCGATGGCGCGGCGGGCGCTGGCCTGGTTCATGGTGGTGCTGGTGGGTGGTTCGGCCATGGCCGGGCTGTTTACCCCGCTGCTGCTGGCGCTGGTCCCGATCCCGCAAGGGGCGGGCGCGGCGCTGCGCGCCAATGTGGGGGCGGCGGCGGCCGACACGGCCACGACGATGCCTTCGCTTGCCGATTTCGTGACATCGATGGTGCCGGTCAATGTGTTCACCTCGGCCGCCGGCGATGCGGTCTTGCCGGTGATCCTGTTCACCGGCGTGTTCGCCATGGCGGCCACCCGGCTGGTGGCGGCGCAGCGGCAAAGCCTGCTGGTCTTTTTCGAGGCCATCGCCGGCGCCATGCTGGTGGTAATCGGCTGGGTGCTGTGGTGCGGGCCGGTGGGGGTGTTCGCCTTGAGCCTGGTGGTAGCGGCCAAGAGCGGCACGGCGGCCATCGGCGCCCTGGCGCATTACGTGATGATCGTGGGGCTGACCGGCACCGTGGTGTTCCTGGTGGCCTATCCGCTGGCAGTGCTGGCCGGGCGCCAGCCGCTGGGCGCCTTTGCCCGCGCCATGCTGCCGTCGCAGGCGCTGGCGCTGTCCACCCAGTCCTCGCTCGCCTCGCTGCCCGCCATGCTCAACGCCTGCCGCAGCCTGGGCCTGCGCGATGCCACCAGCGAACTGGTGCTGCCGCTGGCCGTGGCGCTGTTTCGCGGCACCGGCCCGGCGATGAACTTCGCCGTGGCGATCTATGTGGCGCACTGGTTCGGGGTGCCGGTCGATAGCTGGCACATGCTGGCCGGCTTTGCCGTGGCCAGCGTGATGAGCTTTGGCGCGGTCAGCCTGCCCGGCACGATCAGCTTCGTTACCTCGATCGGGCCGATCGCGCTGGCCATGGGCGTTCCGGTAGAGCCGCTGGCCTTGCTGGTGGCGGTGGAAATGCTGCCCGACCTGATGCGCACGCTGGGCAACGTGACGATGGACGTGGCCGTGACGGCGGCGGTGGCAGCCCATGACGATTGATCAGTTTGCGCTTGGACCACGATCAGAAAAATTCACTGGAAATCGCTGTCAAATGGCATAGGCCGCGATGGCAACCGATGCCGACCTGAGGCGTTGGTTTGGCATTGCCCAATTCCCTGACGAAACGGAGCGACCATGGCGATTTCCCTTCTTCCGCTGCCCTATGCTGACAGCGCGCTGGATCCCACGATCTCGGCGGTGACCCTGCAGACGCACCACGGCAAGCACCACAAGGCCTATGTCGACAAGACCAATGCCGCGATCGACGGCACCGACCTGGCCGACAAGAGCCTGGAAGACATCGTTGCCGCGGCGCAAGCCAAGGGCGACAAGGGCCTGTTCAACAACTCGGCCCAGACCTGGAACCACGGCTTCTACTGGCACAGCCTGACGCCCGAAACCAGCGAGCCGACCGGTGACCTGGCCGCCGCGATCGAAGCTTCGTTCGGCTCGCTCGACGCGCTCAAGGCCGAACTGGCTGCGCAAGGCGCCGCGCACTTTGCCTCGGGCTGGGTGTGGCTGGTGGCCAAGGACGGCAAGCTGGCGGTGGAACAGACCCACGACGCGGCAACGTATTCCGACCTGTCGGGCAATCCGCTGCTGGTGATCGACCTGTGGGAACACGCCTACTACGTCGATTACAAGAACCTGCGTCCCGACTATCTCAAGGGCGTGATCGAAAAGCACCTCAACTGGGGCTTTGCTGCCGAAAACCTCGGCCGTGGCACGGTCTGGGCCTACCCAGCCTGATCGCCGCGCGCGAGCGCAGCCTAACGGAAAAGGGCAGGCCCCCAGGGCCTGCCCTTTTTTGTTTCACACCGCGTGCGCGGTGCGCGGACGGGCCGGCATGCCGTCTTCATCGGGCAACAGGCCGGGTTCCTCGGGATCGTGCAATTCGTCCTGCGCGATCAGCCCAGGCTGGAACAGCGGCTCGCCAAACAGGAAGCCGACCAGGTTGGGCCGACCCAGGTGATCGACCAGGGCCGTGAGCGTTAGCAAGATCGGCACTGAAAGCAGTGCGCCGAGGGCCCCCCAGATCCACGAGAAATAGCTGATCGACACCAGGATCGACACGGGGTTGAGCGTAAGCCGCGCACCCAGGATCGAGGGCGTCACGAAATTGGCCTCAACCGCATGGAGGCCGAGGAAAGCCAGCGCCGGCAGGAGCCCAAGGGCCACCGTGCTGGCCGTGCCCACGCCCACCAGGACCAGCAGCGCGGTCATCGCCAGCGGCCCGACATAAGGCAGGAAATTGAGCACGAAGGCGAGGCCACCCCACATGATCGGGGCGGCAAAGCCAAAGGCCCAGGCGCCACCGGCCACGATCGCGCCCACGCCCAGATTGATCTGGGCAACGGTGAGAATGTACGAAGCGACGCGATCCTGCACCGCGCGGATCACCCGGGCGATCCGCACCGACGCGCCAAAGCTGTGGCGGTCGAACAGCAGGCGCCGCTTGGTGCGGATGCGCGATTCGATCATGAAGAACGTCAGCAGGAAGGTCAGCAGCACCTCGATCAGCACGCTGGGCGTGGCGAACGCCACCTGCTCGATCACCGAAGGCGAAGCCACCACCACTTCGCGCGTGGTGGCGTTGCCGGTCAGGCGGCCGATCTGGCGGTTGATATCGTTGAGCCACGCCAGGTTGCTGCGCAATTCGGCAAAGCGCAGGCTGACCCGGCGCGCCATCGCCGGCACCTGGTCCACCATGTCATAGGCCGGCTGCAGGATGAGCGAGAGCGCCGCCACCACCACCGCAATGAGCAGGATCAGGGCGAGGAACGAGGCGAGCATGTTGGGCAGGCCAAGCCGCACCAGCCGGTCTGCCGCCGGCGCCAACACGATGGTGAGCACCACCGCCGTGACCGGCGGCAGGAACACCACCGATCCGATCGACAGCACGAACGGCAGGGCAAAGAACAGGCCAAGGCCCAAGAGCAGCAGGATGGCCGATTGCAGGCGCGCCTGCTGCGTTTGCACGCCAGAGGCAGCCTCCTGCGTTTCGATGCGTTCGGCATCGGTTCGCGGGGGAGAGGTCAGTTCGGAATCGTTTCGCGACACGGGCACGGCCTGGGGGATGGCGGTGATTCGCCTGGTCCGGTCTTGGGCTTGCCCCCTGGCGCAATCAAGGGGCAGGCGGCCGTGCGGGCACGCTTTGCGGCACGACTGGTGCACCCGTGCACGGGCGCGATCCAGGCGGCAGGGTCAGCGGGCCAAGTCGGGGCTTACCCGCCCGATTGCACGGTCGTATCCAGCTCGTGCATGATCGCATCATGCGCGACCGCGTCATCCGTGCTGCGGCGCGGCAGTTGCCCCGTGTCGATCATCTGAGCCAGTGCGGCGCGGGCGCGGCCGACGCGGCTTTTGATCGTGCCCACGGCGCATTGGCAGATCTGGGCCGCTTCCTCGTAGGAAAAGCCGCCCGCCCCGACCAGCAACAGCGCTTCGCGCCGCTCTGGCGGAAGGGTGAGCAGGGCGCGATGCATGTCGGACAAGTGCAGCGGGCTTTCCTGGCCGGCCGGCGCAACCAGCACGCGTTCCGCCACGGTTTCATCGTATTCCGCGCGAAATCGGTTGCGGCGCATGTCAGTCAGATAGGCGTTGCGCAGAATGACGAACGTCCAGGCGCGCATCGAAGTGCCCGGTTCGAACCGTTCCTGCGCGGCCCATGCCTTGAGCAGGGTTTCCTGTACGAGATCGTCGGCCAGATCGGGGCGGCCGCAAAGGCCGCGGGCAAACGCGCGCAGATGCGGGATCACCCCGGTCAGTTCGCGCTTGAACGCCACGGCGTTGTGCGCGGCGGTGTTTGGGGTGGCGGCAGCGGTATCGCCCTTGGAATCTGCCGGGGGGCGCGGGGCCTCAGCCATTTGCGTCGCCGTCCAGCTTGTCGAGCAACTGCGCGAAGCTGTCGGGCAAAGGTTCCTCCACGACGGAATCGTAGAGGCGGCGCAAACCGTCGGCCCATTCGGGCGATTTGGCCCGCGCGCTGTTGCGCCGCCGGGTCCCCAGGGTTTTCATAGGTTTATCTTTCGACATTCGCTTTCGGCTTCGCCTCCCCCCATGGGTCGTCGCAAGAATTGAACCACTGACACCATTGCCGGTGGCACAGCCATGCATACACCATGGGGCCGCCAGAATCACAGGTGCCCGGTGTCTTGGGTAATTGCGCAAGTGGAACGAAACCGTGCACAATCGGTTCCCGCGAAATCGCCGTTCCCGTGTCTCATTTGGCCACATCGCCTGGCCGCCACTGCCATGGCGGCGTGATGATGGGATACAAACCGTGCGCAAAGCGACGGAATGCCCCGGCGACGCGGGCACAGGTGCTTGCGCCGTGCGTTGCATCAGGCATGATCGCGCGGCATCGGTAGGGCCGGGTTGCGTTGGAATGGCAAGATAAAGGGATCGCAAGCGCACGTGGAGAAACTGTTCTCCCAAAAGAACCTGGCGCCAAGATGGTATGAGCGGTTCCCGCGGGCTTTGCCCGTGGGCATCTTCACCTTGACGATGGCTGTCACCGTGCTGAGCGTGTTCGCCATCGAACGCGCCGACCGCCAGCGCGAGATCGCCCAGCTCGACAAGATCGCCCAGGAAGTGTCCTCCGGCCTGGAGCGGCGCGCCAACGGCAATGCTGCTTATCTTCGCTCGGCCGCCGCGCTGTTTACCACGCGCCGCTCGGTGGATGCATCGTTGTTTCGCTCGTTCGTCGGGCGGCTGCAGATGGAAGGCGCGGATAGCGGCGTCAACGGCATCGGCTGGGGCATGCGGGTGGCGCGCGAGGATGTGCCGATGGTTGAGCGGGTGATGCGCGATGGCAGCGCCCATCGTGACGGTACGGGCGAAAAGGCCTTGCCCTTCATGGTGCAGCCGGCCGGATATGCCGCGCGGGGCTATGCCGTGCCGGTGATGTACCTGGTCCCCGAAACGCCGCGCAACCGCCATTCGATCGGGTTCGACATGGCCAGCGACCCGGTGCGCCGTGCAGCGATGGACCGCGCCGAACTGGTGGAGCGGCCGATCGTTTCGGGCAAGCTGCAATTGGTGCTGGCTGGCCACGCCGGCGGCCCGGCCGGGTTCGTCATGTACATGCCGGTGTTCGGCGCCAGCCGCGACGATGGCAGCCGCACCTTGCGCGGGTTCGTGTTCACGCCGTTTGCGGCCAGCGATTTCCTGCATGCCTCGATGCCGGCCGATCCCGACGCCCCGCTGGGCGTGCGTCTTTACGATGGCGCGGAGAATCCGGCGCGGCTCCTGGCCGAGCAGCAGCCCGAGATTCATTCCGGCCGCATGGTGCGGCGCTGGGTGGATGTTGCCGGGCGGCGCTGGCTGCTGGTGGTGGAAGCGCCCCCGGCGATGATGCTCAGCATGCTGTCGGTGATGACCTTGCTGTTCGGCCTGCTCGTGGCCACGTTGCTTCTGGTCCTGGCGCGGCTGGTCAGCCAGCAGGTGGCAGAAGATCGCCTGTCGCTCGCCTGGTTCGAACAGCAATCCTCGATCCGCGATTCCTTGACGCGCGAGCTTAACCACCGGGTCAAGAACACGCTGGCCAATGTGCTGTCGATCATCGCGCTGACCCGCCGCCGCGCCCGCGATCTCGACAGTTTCGTGGAAAGCCTGGAAGGCCGCATCCGCGCGCTGTCGGCCACGCACGACCTGCTGACCCAGTCGGACTGGGGCGCCACGCCGGTCGATCTGGTGATCCGCACCGAACTGGCCCCTTATGCGCAAGGGGCCGATCGCCATGTCGATATTGCCGGGCCCGATGTGCAGCTCGCACCCAATGACGCGCTTTCACTGGGCCTTGCCGTGCACGAACTGGCCACCAACGCTGCCAAGTATGGCGCGCTCAGCGTGGCTGGCGGGCGCGTGGACGTGCGCTGGGAACTGGCCAGCGAAAGCACCGCGCGCATCTTCTGGGCCGAGCATGGCGGGCCGCCGATCGAGCCTAAGACGCCGCGCAAGCGCGGCTTCGGCACCGACCTGATCGAGAAGATCGTGGCCCATGAGCTGCGCAACCCGGTGGACTTGCGCTTTGAAGCCGATGGCGTGCGCTGCACCCTGGTGATCCCGGTGCGCCAGCGTGGTTCTTTTGCCATCCGCGAGGGGCGGCAGGGCTGACGGGCTGCCAACCGTGCCGCGTTACGCCGGTGCGATCCAGCGAGAACGCCAGGCAACGAAAAAGGCCGGACCCAGCGGGGCCCGGCCTTTCACGAGGGAATGGTTGGTTGGCTTCAGGCCAGCGGGCGGCTCGATCCGAAGAACAGCGCCTGGCTGATCGCGGCACGCACGGTCGCTTCCTGAAACGGCTTGGTGATGAGATAGGTCGGCTCGGGCCGGTCACCCGTCAGCAGGCGCTCGGGATAGGCGGTGATGAAGATCACCGGCACGTCGACCAGCTTGAGAATGTCATCCACCGCATCAAGGCCGGAGGAGCCATCGGCGAGCTGGATATCGGCCAGCACCAAGCCCGGCGTTTCGCGCGTGGCGATCTCGCGCGCCTGGGTGCGGGTGGCGGCCATGCCGCACACGTCGTGGCCAAGCGAGCGGACGAGATCTTCCAACTGCATCGAGATCAGCGGCTCGTCTTCGATGATGAGCACGCTGGTGGCCGATTCGCGGTCGATTTCCTCGATCGCTTCCTGGACCAGCGCTTCCACGTCGGACGGGGTGCGGTCGAGAATCTCGGCCACTTCGGGCACGGAGAAATCTTCCAGCGTGATCAGCAGCAGCGCCTGGCGATTGGCCGGCGTGATATGCGCCAGCCGCTCTTGCGCGGCGGTTTCGTGAAGGCCCAGCCCGCCACTGCCCGAATGATCGACAGTGTCGACGAAAGCGCTCGACCAGACCTTGTTGAATGCACGATAGAGCGCCACGCGGCCTTCGCCGATGGCGTTGCGCAGGCTGGCGTCCGCAAGGGCCGCTTCCAGCGTGGCCCGCACAAAAGCGTCGCCGGTCTGCTGGCTGCCGGTCAGTGCCCGGGCATAGCGGCGCAGATAGGGAAGATTGGTAGCTACTTTGGCGCCCAGCGACATTTAAACCCCTTCCTGGATACGCGATGCACCCCTAAATGCCCTAGCGCAGTTTCGGTTCCCGGGCCAGTCGCGGCTTTTTCGTGGCCTGCCTCATCCCGCCGCGGCGATGCCGTCGGCCCAGTCGGCCAACTGCCACACGCCGGTCGGTTTGGGGAAACGCGGCATCTTGGCCAGGCTGGCCGGGATGATCCCCGAATCCGCGCCCGAGATCAGCGCGACGGCGCAGCCCTGCTCGGCCAGGCGCAAAGCGAGCGTGGTGGAATCGCCATCGGGCAGGCGCAGGTCAAGCAGCGCGATCCGTGGCAGCCCTTGTGCAACCAATGCTTCGGCTTCGGCCAGATCCACCGCGCTTGCCACGCTATGGCCCCGGGCGGCCAACTCGTCTTCTATTTCCATGGCGACCAATACGTTGTCTTCGAGTACCAGCACATAATCGGCAGTCATCGGGATCGTGCTCCATCGCACCTTGGCACGATCGGCCAAGCAGCCGCGCCGCCTAGCCGGGAACCGGGAACCCGTTTGTGTCATTTGACATAGCCGAACCTCCGCCACTGCCCGATGATCAGGCGCAGCGGCCGGGGGATCGTGGCCAGCGCAGGAGCAAGACAGCGTGTTCAGAAGTGGCAGCAGCGCCGGCAGCGGGGGCCAGAGCGGGGCCGATCAGCGTCCATCCAACCAACCTTGCCGCACTTGCCCGCTGCGCGATCGACCGGGCCTGGTTGCGCCCGATGCCACGCAGCGCGAATGGATCGAGCGGCAGCGCGCCGGCGAGCGCGCGATTGCGCGCGGCGAAGAGGTGTTGCGCCAGGGCGCGCCGGGCGATCGCATGTTCACCGTGCTCGACGGCGTGCTGATGCGGTATCGCCTGCTCGAAGACGGCCGCCGCCAGGTCGTCAACGTGATGTTTCCCGGCGATCTGGTCGGGCTGCAGGCCGCATTCGATGGCGAGATCAGCCACGGCGTCACGGCCTTGACCGACGTGCGGCTATGCGTGTTTCCGCGGGATCGGTTCATGGACCTGGTCACGGCGCATCCGCGTTTTGCCTATGACGTGATCTGGCTGTGCGCGCGCGAGGAAGATGCGCTGGAGCAGCATCTGGTGGCGCTGGGCCAACGCCCTGCGCGCGAGCGGGTGGCCTACCTGGCACTGTGGCTGGTGGAACGCGGCCTGCAAACCGGCTTGGTGCCCGAAGTGGATGGGGCCGCGATGTTGCCCGTGACGATCACCCAAGGCCAGGTGGCCGACATGCTCGGCCTGTCACTGGTGCACACCAACCGCACGATGCAGGCCCTGCGCAAGGCGGGCCAGGTCGATTGGAGCGGTGCGGGTATTCGCGTGCCCGATCTTGCCAGCGTGCGCGCGCTGGTTGGTTTCGATCCTCACGGTTTGCCGAAAAGACCTTACATCTAAATTGCTTAGGTAAAGGGGGCACGGCGGGTTCCGGCCGAACTGTAAAAAGATGCAAAATTTTTCGGAACGGTTGGGAACTGATTTCCGGGTGGCCCGTTAAAGGCATGTCACCGCCGAGACCCCCCTCCCGTCCAAGCGGCTGGTGATACGATCCCGAAGGCCTCCGCCAATCCCCGGCGGAGGCCTTTTTCGTTGTGCCGGGAAAGGGCGATGCGTTGCCCTCGTGGCCGAGGCGACGGCGCGCGTTCTACAGCGAGAGGGCGTTGCGCAGGCGGCCGAGCAGGCCGGGGTGCCGCGCATGGCGCTGCACCAGGTTGGCCAGGGCTTCCCACGGAAACGGCTTGGCCAGCACATGGCCCATTTCGGCAATGTGCGGCGGGATGCTTTCGGGCGTGCCGGTGGAAAACACGATCAGCGGCCGCGCCGGGCTGATCGCCACGGCGAGTTCGGCCAGCGCCCAGCCATCGTCGCGATCGGCCAGGTGCACGTCCAGCACCAGGATGGCCGGGCGCAGGCGTTGCATTTCGATCAGGGCATGGGCGGTGGTGTGGCAGATCGCCACTTCATCGGCGCCGGCCTGCGCCAGGGTATCGGCCATCGCCATGGCCACGATGGCCTCGTCTTCCACCACCAGGGCATTGCCCAGCCCGCCTGTTGGCACAGACGGGGCGCTGGGCGGCGCGACGTGTTTCATGGCCTGCATTCCCTTCCCGCCGGCCCGTTCACCCGGCCATGTCTGCCGGGCTTGCCGGCCAGCGCCAGCGTGGGGCAGGGCCTTGCGAACAAGGGTGCCCCGATCGGCATAACGCCCCATCGGACGCCACGTTCCTGCGACACGCGCCTTGTGCCGGCCGGGGGCAAGCCCCCGGGCGATCACAGCGCGCGTTCGTAGATGGTATAGCGCTTGTTGACGTGGCTATCGATGGCGTCGGCAATCGCGATCATGCCCTGGTTGTCGTCAAGGATCCAACCGATCTCACCGCGCGAGGCACCATAGCGCTCCACCGAATTGCGGCGGATGTATTCGATCATCATGAAAGCCAGCTGGCTGGCCATGCGCGAGGATTGCAGCTTCTTGCGCACGCCCATCAGCGGCACGCGCATGGTGCGGCAGCGCGGCTTGCCCAGCCAGCGCAGCAACTTGATCCAGTTGAACGGGAACAGCTTGCCGCCCATCGGCTTCATCACTTCGTTGAGGTCGGGCAACGTCATCATGAACGCCACCGGCTCGCCCTCGTACTCGGCCACCATGATCAGGTCTTCGCGCACGATCGGCTTGAACTTCTTGCCGGCGTAGGCGATTTCGGTCTGGGTAAAGGGCACGAAGCCCCAGTTGTCGGACCAGGCGTCGTTGAGGATGTCGAGGATGATCGCCGCTTCGCTGTCGAACTTGCTCTTGTCCACGTTGCGGATGCGGATCTTGGCGTTCTTCTCGCCCGATTGCACGATGCGCTGGATCAGCGGCGGGAATTCCCTGGTGATGTCCAGCTCATAAGTCAGCAGCTGCTTGGCAGGCTGATAGGGCAGCGCTTCGATATAGTGCTGATAGCGCTCGCTCTGGTGGCCCATCATCACCGTGGGCGGATGGTCAAAGCCCAGAGTCAGCTGGCCCGGTTCTTCCCAGATCGACATCGACAGCGGCGCGAGCACGCGGGTCATGCCCTTGGCGCGCAGCCATTCCTCGGCCCGCGCGATCAGGGCGTGGGCGATCGTTTCATCTTCGGCTTCGAGCAGGCCCCAGTTGCCCGTGCCCGGCCCCATGCCCTGGATCGGGTCCATCGCCACGGCAAGATGATCGATATGGGCGGAAATGCGCCCCACAACACGCCCGTCGCGGCGCGCCAGGAACAGCTGCACGTCGGCATGTTCGAAGAACGGGTTCTTGCCGGGCGTGACCAGTTCCATCGCTTCCATGCGCAGCGGCGGCACCCAGTTGGGATCGGCTGCGTTGATGCGATAGGCCAGGTCTACAAAGGCAGCACGTTCGGCCTTGTTTGCAACGGGGGTGATGACTACTTCGCCTGCCACGATATCGCCTTTGTTTTGAGTTAACACGCGCGCTGTCCCGGATGCCTGCGGCTCTATCCGGTGACTTGTCAAGCCGGACGAACCCAGGCGCACCGGCGATCGCCCCGTCAGGCACCATTCATGCCTGATCCTACAAGGGTCTCTTGGGAACCGTTTTTGCCATGCTTGCCACCGACTATTTCGAACAGAGCGATGCCCCCGCGCCTGCCGGCGCCACCGTGGCGCCGCGCGCCGCCGGGCTAGCCGGTACGCCCGAAGACAAGGCCATGCTGCGCGCCGCCGCCGATCTTACCCGCGACATCGCGCGCGCCCGGCCGGAAATCTACTGGCCCGACATGCTCGTGTCGGCCGGTCTCGGCTATGCCGCGCTGGGCCTGGCGATTGCCACTGCCCTGCGCGGCGGCAACTGGGGCGTGGTCGTTGCCCTGGGCGTGTTCTCGGCGCTCGCGCTCTATCGCGCGCTGCTGTTCATCCACGAATTGACCCATATGCACCGCGATGCGCTGCCCGGCTTCCGCTTCGTGTGGAACCTGGTGGTGGGCATTCCCGTGCTGATGCCATCGTTCATGTACGAAGGCGTGCATGCGCTGCACCACTCGCGCATCCGCTATGGCACGGCCGAAGACCCGGAATACCTGCCGCTGGCGCTGATGAAGCCGTGGTCGCTGCCGGTCTTCACGCTCACGGCGCTGCTGCTGCCGATCGGCCTGCTGGTGCGGTCGGCGGTGCTGGTGCCGCTGGGCGTGATCGTGCCGCCCTTGCGCAAGCTGGTGTGGGAACGCGCCTCGTCGCTGTCGATCAACCCGGCCTTCGTGCGGCGCAAGCCCGAGGGCGCCTTTGCGCGCATGGTGTTCTGGCAGGAACTGGGCGCCAGTGTCTGGGCCTGGACGGTGCTGGCCTGGTCGGCCACGCATGGCTGGCTGCCCCTGGCAATCGCGCTGTGCGTGATTTCGCTGGCCGCGCTGCTCAACCAGGTGCGCACGCTGGTGGCCCACTTGTGGGAGAACGAAGGCGAGCAGATGAGCGTGACCGGGCAGTATCTCGATTCGGTCAACGTGCCGCCGCCGGGCGTGTGGGGCGCGCTGTGGGCCCCGGTGGGCCTGCGCTATCACGCGCTGCACCACCTGCTGCCCTCGATGCCCTATCATTCCCTGGGCGAATGCCACCGCCGCCTGCGCGCGCATCTGGGCCTGCAATCGACTTATGAACGGGCCAATTATCCCGGCCTGTTCCCGCTGCTGGCGCGGCTGGTGCGCTCGACGATGGGCGCGCGGCCCGAAGCCTGAATTCTTCGCATTCGTGAAAAAGCCCCGCCCGGTGATCCGGCGCGGGGCTTTTTTCATTCCTCGGTGCGGATCAGCACGGCCTCGCCGATTAGCAGGAACAGCACGAAGGGGGCCCAGGCAGCAATCAGCGGCGGGTATCCGCCAAAGCTGCCCATGGCGAGCGCGGCATTGTCCACCACGAAATAGGCAAAGCCCAGCGCCATGCCGATCACCGCGCGCATGAACAACTGGCCCGAACGCGCCAGGCCGAACGCCGCCACTGCGCCCAGCAGCGGCATGAGCATGGCCGAAAGCGGGCCGGAAATCTTGTGCCACCACCGGCTTTCCAGCTCGCTGGTGCTGTGCCCTGCGGCGCGGATGGCATCGATCGAGCCCGACAGGTGCGGCAACGATTCAGCGTCGGCGTCGGCCTTGCGAATCAGGATCTGCGTGGGGGTGACGCCGGTGGCAAACACCGCGCTGCCCGTGGCCGCGGTGCGGCGCGCGCTCTGCACGTCGAACGCGGTCGGCTGGTCGAAGCGCCAGCCGGGATTGGCGAAGCTGGCGTTGGGCGCACGCACGATCTCGGTGACCATGCCGGTGGGATCGCGGCGGTGCCAGGTCACGTCGGTCATGCGCATGGCATTGCCTTCGCCGGTCACCGTGCGGGCATAGAGGATATTGGGCCCATCCTGCAGCCAGACGTTGCTGCGCACCTGCGTGTCGGTGGGCAGAGGGCCGTAATGCGCGGCCTGCCAGGCCTTGAGCGTGGCGGTGGAACGGGTGACGATGCGTTCGTTGAAGCCGAAGTTGGCCACCGCGATCACCCCGGCCACCAGGAACAGCGGGGCCAGGATCTGGTGCGCGGACAGGCCGGCGGCCTTCATCGCGACCACTTCGCTGTTCTGGTTGAGCGTGATCAGGGTGATGATCGTGGCCAGCAGCACCGAATAGGGCAGGAACCGCGCCACCAGCTGCGGCGCGCGCAGGCCCACGTACGTGAGCAACTGCGCCTGGCCATTGCCGGCGTGGGCAAGAATCTCGCCGCTTTCGCCCAGCAGGTCGAGCATCTGCAGCACCATGACCAGCATCAGCAGCACGGCCACCACGCGCACGGCAAACATCTTGGCGATGTACAGCGTCATCGTGCGCGACGGGAAGAATTCAAGCTGCAAGGGTATCGTCCTGTGCTGCCGGTTCGGCTGGGTTGGCACGGCCGCGCCGCGCGAACAGCTTGCGCACGCGCGACGCGATCTTGGCGAACACGGTTTCCAAGGCGCCGATCGGCTGCCCGCCGGGCACGTAGGCCAGGCGCCAGTACATCCAGATGATCAACGCGGAGAACAACGCGAACGGTCCCCACAGCGCGATTGCAGGGTCGAGCCGGCCCAGGCTGGCCACGTCCTGGCCGTATTCATTAACCTTGTGATAGGCGACGACCATCACGATCGACAGGAACACGCCGAGCGCCGAGGTCGATCGCTTGGGCGGAACGGCCAGCGCCACCGCCAGGAGCGGCAGCAGGAACATCATGACCACTTCCACCAGGCGGTAGTTGAGGCTGGCCTTGCTCTTGTTGCGCATGTCCTGGGAATAGGCCTTGTTCCAGCCGATCTTGAGCAGTTCGGGCAGGATGTATTCCCGGTCCTTGTCCCCGCGCTGGCGGAACTGGGCGATCTTGGGCAGATCGATGGGCAGGTCGTGCGTGGCAAACGTCAGCACGCGGGGGGAGGCCAGGCTCGGCCCATCCTGCACGATCTGTCCATCGGTCAGCCGGAGGATCACCGTGTCGCGGTTTTCGCGGTTGGCAAAGAACTGCCCCTCGCGCGCGGAGATCGTCATGGTTTCGCCCTTGGGCGTTACCAGGCGGGCAAAGATGCCTTGCAGGTCGCGCCCTTCATCACGGCTGGAATCCACGCGCAGGGCGGTACGGTCCTGCAGCGCGTTGAACTCGCCCACCTTGATCGACGCACCCAGCGCGCCAGAGCCAAGCTCGTACTGCAGCTCTTCGTAGTAATAGCGGCTCAGCGGCTGGATATAGCCCACGATCAGCAGGTTGAGCGCGGCGAGCGCCAGGGTGAACAGATAAGGCACGCGCAGGAGGCGGGTGTAGGACAGGCCCACTGCCCGCATCACGTCGAGTTCGGAACTGGTCGCCAGCTTGCGGAAGGCAAAGAGGATGCCCAGCATCAGCCCCAGCGGAATGGCAAGGCTTGCATATTCCGGGAACAGGTTGAGCAGCATCTTGAAGACGACCGTCACCGGTCCGCCCTCGGTGGCGACGAAGTCGAACAGCCGGAGCATCTTGTCCAGCACCAACAGGGACGCGGCCAGGACGAACACGGCCAGCATGGGCACGATCACCAGGCGGGCGATGTACCTGTCGATGGCGCTCAAGGATCTCACGTTCGGACGATCACCGTGTTGGTGGCAGGGGGCACGCCACGTCGCCCGTCGGCGCCGTGCAAGCGTCCGTGTCGGTTAGCCCGCTTCGCGGCGATGCGAAAGGTGAAAATGCCGCAGGGCCGCGCACGCAGACCTGCCGTTTTGCGAGGATAGAGTTAATAACTAAAGTTATTGCCTGTCCCCTTGTTTGGTAATAGTGCTGGCAAAATAGGATCCTGGCCAAAGCACGTGCATCCCGAAGGCAGGACTGGCCGCTGGCCAACGGGAACGTTCGTGGCGACCATGGGTTCCGCGCAAGACATCGGTGCGCGGCATGGGGCGCGTGGCCGGGTACGCATGAATGACTTGGAATGAACGCTTCCGCGCTGGACCGGGCGAACAGGAAGGCGTGATGAGCAGCACCATCATGCTGCTTGCTGCCTGCCGGGCTGGCGCCACGGACAAGGGAACAGGCAGTGAATTTCGTGACGTCTGGATCGAGTTGGTGGCAAGGCCGGCTGGCGCGGTGCAGTGCGCGTCCCGAGGAATTGACCGCGCTGGCCGATCGCTGCGAAACATTGTCTGCCGACGAACAACGCCTGGGCTTCGAGCGCATCCTGCGCACCCTGGGCGAAGTGACCCTCGCGCCCGAGGGCATGCCCGCCGATGGCGACAGCCTGTGGGTGAGCCTGCTGGCCGATTCGGGCGCCTATGAAAGCGCCGCCCTGGCGCTGATCCCCCCGACGGCGGTCTATAGCGGCGGGCGCCTCGTCGATGGCCGGTTCGTGGCGCAGGTCGTGCTGCCGAGCGGCGCTGGCGCCCACTCGCGCGAGGCCAAGTCGCTGGCCATGGCATGGCTCGCCGCCCTGCTGCGGGCCCTGGCACGGGAAATGATCGAGGAACGGCCGCTGCATTGAAGGGCGGTAAACGGCGGGGGCTTCGACAGGCTCAGCCCGAACGCGATGGCAAGCCGGTCAGCGGATCAAGGCCGGATCAGGCCTTTTCCAGCGTGCATTGCAGCGGATGCTGGTTCTGCCGGGCAAAGTCCATCACCTGGTTCACTTTGGTTTCGGCGATCTCGTAAGGGAAAATGCCGCAGACGCCCACGCCGCGCTGGTGGACGTGGAGCATGACGCGCGTGGCCTGCTCCAGGTCCATGTGGAAAAAGCGCTTGAGCACCATCACCACGAATTCCATCGGCGTGTAATCGTCGTTGAGCATCAGCACCTTGAACATGCTGGGCTTCTTGGGCCGGGCGCGGGTGCGCGTGGCCAGGCCGATCATGTCGCCGTCGTCGGCATCGCGGTTGTCGCCCGCCATGGTTGCACCCGACGCAACGACGCAAGCGGGATCGGCCACGTGGATTGCGCGCGGCAGGGGGGCGTCTGGCGCCGAAAGAAGTGCTGGTCTGTGCATCGGAGGCCTGAATATCGCATCGCAGCCGCCTCACGACAAGGGGGCGTTGGGGCAGCCCTGCCCGAAAATCGTTACCGAAACGGCAAATTGCGCCCCGTTTGCGATACGCAGCGGGCGATCACCGCCCGAATATCATGTAGTTGATGGGCATTGCATCGGCTGCGAGAGCCGGGAACGGCAAAAAGGCAGCCGCGCCTTGGGGGCGCTGGCTGCCTCTTGCCACGGGTTGCGTGTCCAGGATCGCCGCTTGCCCCGGCCCGCGCGCTATGGCGAGCGGGCGGAGGAAGCGCGAATCAGGTGCCGATCAGGCGGCGACCTTGATCTTTTCAACCGCGAGGCTGACGCGGTTGGAAATCGGCTGGAACGCTTCGTTGGCCAGCTTCAGCACGGCTTCGCTGTGCTTGCTGCTGGCAGCGACGGCCGCATCGAACTGCTTGCGCACGAGGGCGGTGTGCTTTTCGAAGAACTCGGTGGGCGACTTGGCGCTGGCCAGTTCCTTGATTTCGGCGGTCAGGGTTTCGATCGCCGACTTGCCTTCGGCGGCATAGTCCTTGGTCAGTTCCTGCAGGCCCGAAGCGAGGATCTTGCTCGATTCCACGACGGCTTCGACATTGCCCTTGGCGAATTCGCCGGCATCGCCGAACGCGGCCTGGCTCTTTTCGAAAGCGGCCTTGGCCTTTTCAGAGGCGTCCTTGAAAGCGGACTGGAACTTTTCGGAAAAATCGGTGGCGGTGGTCATGATGGAGTGTTCCTTCCTGGAAGCCGCGGCGGCGGCATGAGTCACGCGGGTCGTGAGCGGGGCCGGCACCTTCGCGTGGGGGATACCGGTTCCGGGTCTTGTCGTGACCAGAGGTTTGGCAACCGGGGGCTTGGCCGGAACCGCCTTGGCGGGGGCCTTCCCGGTCGGCAGAGGCTTGGCCACGGCGGGCCGCGCGGCGCCGGGCTTGCCCACGTTGCGGGCGAGCGGCTTGCTCGCCTTGGCGGGGGCAGGCTTGGCTACGGGCGGTACCACCGGTGCTGCGGCCACGGGCTCCTCCACCACGGGCGCGGCCACGAGGGGCTCGGCCAGAGGGGCGGGTTCCGGGGCGACAGACGGCGTCGCTTCGGCCTCTGCAGGGGTCACGAGCTTGCGTGAACGACGGGCGGCCTTCTTGGCTTGCGCCTGCTCCGTCGCCTGTGCCGCGCTTCCGACCGGCTCTACCGCCGGGGTGAGGTCAGCGGCAACAGCGGGCACCGGGCCTTCCGCCTGGGGGGCGGGGCTGGATGGCGTGCTGGAAAGCGTCCCTTCGTCCGTGGTATCTTCGGCCATGGCAATACGGCTCCTGCATTGCGGCCAGGCAAGGATCCGGAAAACCAAGTGCCGCGCAATGGCGGCGACTCAGCCACGGCCGGACCTGGCCCGTGCTGCAATGCAAAAAATAGGAATGCGCGGGCCAAAGTCAAGGATTTTGTGCAGTGCACAATATCCATCTTGGAGCTAATTGCACTAAGTTGCTGGGTCGTAACCGCAGATCGCGGCCGTGCCGTCATCGCATGCGCACATAACGGCCAGGGGCGTCTTCTATCGCATTGCGGCCGGGCACGCGGGCGCCTTTGGCCGGGACCGTCTTGGCATCCACATCGGCCAGCCAGGCCCGCCAATCGGGCCACCAGCTGCCCTTGGTTTCCTGCGCGCCGGCAAAGAAGGCTTCGAGGCTGGCAACGTCGCTGGGGTTGGTCCAGTACTGGTACTTGCCCGCAGCGGGCGGATTGACCACGCCGGCGATATGGCCCGATCCGGCCAGCACGAACTTCCACGGGCCGGCCAGGTGCCGCGTGAGCTTCCATACGCTGCCGGCCGGCGCAATGTGATCCTCGCGCCCGGCCTGGATATAGCAGGGCGTGGTGATGCGGTGCAGGTCGATCGGGGTGCCGTCGGCGCTGAGCGCGTCGGGCACGACCAACTGGTTGTCGCGATAGAGATCGCTGAGATAGGCACGATGCCAGCGCGCGGGCAGGTTGGTCGTGTCGCCGTTCCAATAGAGCAGGTCGAAGGCCGGATATTCCTCGCCCAAGAGGTAGTTGTTGATCACGTAGTTCCAGATCAGGTCCGGCCCGCGCAAGAGGTTGAACGTGGCAGCCAGATAGCGCCCGTCGAGATAGCCCTCGGTTTCGAGGCTTTCGAGCCAGCGAAGCTGGGCATCGTCCACGAAGTGGCACAATTCGCCCGCCTCGCTGAAATCGACCTGGGCGGTGAAGAACGTGGCCGAAGCCACCTTGTCCGCTTCGCCGCGCCTGGCCAGCACGGCGAGCGTGGCAGCCAGCGTGGTGCCGGCCACGCAATAGCCGATGGTGTGGACCGCAGGCACCGAGAGGCGCTTGCGCACCACGTCGATCGCCTCGATCTGGGCGCGCACGTAATCGTCCATGGTCACGTCGGCCAGGCTGGCATCGGCTGATTTCCACGAGACCATGAAGACGCTCAATCCCTGGTCCACCGCCCAGCGCACGAAGCTTTTCTTCGGGTTGAGATCAAGGATGTAGAAGCGGTTGATCCACGGCGGGAAGATCACCAGGGGCGCCGCCGCCACCTCATCCGTGGTCGGGGCATAGTGGATCAGCTGGAACAGTGGGGTTTCGTGCACCACCTTGCCCGGCGTGGTGGCGATGTTGCGGCCCACTTCGAACGCTTCGCCATCGGTGTGGCTCAACTGCCCGCGCTTGAGATCGGCCAGCAAGTGCTCCACGCCCTTGACCAGGTTCTCACCGCGCGTGGCGAGCGTGCGTTCGATCACCAGCGGGTTGGTCATCGGGAAATTGGCGGGCGAGAGCGCTTCGGTGATCAGGCGCGTCATGAAGCGCAACTGCCCGTGGCGCTCTGGCTCCAGCCCGGAAATCTCCTGCGCCATGTCTTCCAGTCGCTCGGCCAGCAAGAGATAGGTCTGGTGCAGCAGGGCGAACCAGGGCTGCTCGCGCCAGCGCGGATCGGCAAAGCGGCGGTCGCGGCGCGGCAGCGCCTCGGGCGCCACGTCGGCCGGGAGCTTGCCCGGCGTCGGGGGGCTGGCGGGAGCGTAAAGCTCGATCACCCGGTTCCACAGCTGCAGGCTTTCGTCCCACAGCCGCGCCTGGGTTTCGGCCTGGGCGATGGGCATGGCCGCGCACCAATCGTCGAACAGCTGTTGCCAGCGGCCGCCATCATAGATTCGCGTCCATGCCGGCTCGGCCACGGCAGTCTGTTCGGCCATGAAATCCAGCCACATCTTCTGCAACTTGGCGCCCGACATGGCCCAGTGCTGAAGATCGCCGGGATCGGGGGCCTTGGCATGGGCGGTGGGCAGGAACGGTGCGGCCATGGCCTGCATCGCTTCGGTTTGCAGGCGGAAAAGGTCTTCGAACACCGCGCTGTCGGTGGCAGCAGGCGTCTTGGCATTATCCGGTTCGCGCATCGACGACATAATCCCCACAATGCCCGGCACGCCCGAGCCAACCCACATCGTCTATCGCGCGCGGCCGTGCCAGGGGCAAGCCGCTTCGCGTCCGAATGCGCGTGATGCGCGCCGGGTGCGGGGCAGATGCAGCCCACGATTGGCGAAGCGGATCGATTGGCGTAAGGGGGCGATCCCGGCAATCCAGCCGGCAAGCATTCGAGTCACGACCGTGGAAGAAGAGTTCTACCGCATCAAGCGCCTGCCGCCCTACGTCATCGCCGAAGTGAATGCGATGCGGGCCGCAGCCCGCGCCAGCGGCCGGGACATCATCGACCTGGGCATGGGCAATCCCGATCTGCCCCCGCCCGCCCACGTGATCGAAAAGCTGTGCGAAGTGGCGCAGAAGCCTTCGGCCCATGGCTATTCCGCGTCGAAGGGCATTCCCGGCATCCGCAAGGCCCAGGCCAATTACTATGCCACCCGCTTCAACGTGGAGCTGGACCCGGAAACCGAAGTGGTCATGACCATGGGTTCGAAGGAGGGCCTGGCGAGCCTGGCCACCGCGATCACCGCGCCTGGTGACGTGGTGCTGGCGCCCAATCCGTCATATCCGATCCACACCTTCGGCTTCATCATCGCCGGGGCCACGATCCGCTCGGTGCCGACCACGCCCGATGAACGCTATTGGGAATCGCTCGACCGCGCGATGGCCTTTACCGTGCCGCGCCCGTCGATCCTGATCGTCAACTATCCGTCGAACCCCACCGCCGAAACCGTGGACCTGGCGTTCTACGAGCGGCTGGTGGCCTGGGCCAAGGAAAACAAGGTCTGGATCCTGTCGGACCTCGCCTATTCCGAGCTGTACTTCGACGGCCAGCCCACCCGCTCCATCCTGGAAGTGCCCGGTGCCAAGGACGTGGCGGTGGAATTCACCTCGATGTCCAAGACCTTTTCCATGGCCGGCTGGCGCGTGGGCTTTGCCGTGGGCAACAAGCGCCTGATCGCCGCGCTCACCCGCGTGAAATCCTACCTCGACTATGGCGCGTTCACGCCAATCCAGGCGGCGGCCTGCGCTGCGCTCAACGGCCCGCAGGACATTGTCGAACAGAACCGCAAGCTCTACCAGAAGCGCCGCGACGTGATGGTCGAAGCCTTTGGCCGCGCGGGGTGGGACATTCCCAGCCCCAAGGCCTCGATGTTTGCCTGGGCGCCGCTGCCGCCCGCGCTCAAGCACATGGGCAGCCTGGAATTTTCCAAGCAATTGCTGACCCAGGCCGAAGTCGCCGTGGCACCGGGCGTGGGCTATGGCGAGGACGGCGAAGGCTTTGTCCGCATCGCCATGGTGGAAAACGAGCAGCGCCTGCGCCAGGCCGCGCGCAACATCAAGCGCTACCTTACCAGCATGGGCGTCAACGCTTCGGCGGCGTGAATCACACAATGCTAGAGAATGGCGTCACCCCGGGCTTGACCCGGGGTCCCGCTGTTCTTTTGAAAGTAGCGCGTGACGTCCAGAACAAGCGGGACCCCGGATCAAGTCCGGGGTGACGTGGCCATGGAGAGGGGCGCTGTGCAGCCCCCTCGCGAATGCCATCTTTTAAGAATGCTTGTCGGCCTTGCGCCGGCCAAAGCGCATGCCGCGTTCCAGCCGGGCGCGCAGCTGGGTGTAATAGGCTTCCAGAAACGCGCGCTCGTCGCCCCGGCCGTTCGTCCAGCCGATCTTGGTGCAGATCGCCTGGGCCACATCGGCCATGGCCTCGGCATTGTCGTCGCGCAGCACGCGTTCGAGCACTTGCAACTCGTATTCGCCATAGACCGACAGTTCCGCCTCGCCGAATTCATAGCGGGTCTGCGTCAGGGTGCTGTGCCCTTGCGCGCCCGCGCCGGTGGAGAGCGCGGCCTTAAGGCGGTCACGCCCGGCTTCCACCACCCAGGTGCCGGCCACCACATCGCCCGCGCGCAAGGCGTCGCGGTTGCAGAACGGGAACAGCACGAAAATCAGGAACCAAGCCGTTCCCGCCCAGCCGGCAAAGCTGGCGTCTTCGCCCATGGCCAGAGTCGTGCTGATGAAGATCATCGGCAGGGTCAATTCGATGTCGCGCAGGAAATTGCGCGCCACCACCGCTTCGGTCGTCAACCGGCCACCATCGCGCGCGGCCACGCGCAAGCCCACGACGCGCTTGCCTGGCGTGGCGCCGCGCGGGCCCAGCTCGAAATAGAGGAACCAGATGTGGCGGAACAGGAACATGATGACGATCCAGAAGACCACCAGCGCCTGGCCAACCGGGTTTCTTTCATCGGCCTTGATATGGACGGCATTGGCCAGGGACGCGACCAGATAGGTCAGCCCCGCCATCGCCGCCACGATCAGCACGTAATCGATAATCAGCGCCGCGGCACGGGCACCGCGCGCACCGATGGTGAAAGGCAACGGCACACCTTCGGGCGTGATCACCTGGCGCTGGCGCCGGTCTGGCGCGGGGCGGAGCCGCACGCGGCGGCGGCGAAGCAGCGCCATCAGGCCGCCGCCTGCCCGCGCGCCGGGCGCCAGGCAAAGAAATAGGCCAGCCACAGCGCCAGCATGGTGCCGCCGATGGCCAGGCGCACGGTGGTGGAATCCACCAGCTGCCGGCCAAACCCTTCGAGCACGGCGGCGCAGATCAGCATCAGCACAACGCCCACCATCACTTGCGCCGCGCGCCGGCCGGCAGCGGCCGCGGCAACCAGCACCGGGGCATCGCCGGGAAAGGCCATAGCGCGGCCGATGTGGATGCCGGCCCCGCCCGCCAGCAGGATCGCGAACAGTTCGGTCGTGCCGTGGATCGACAGCCAGCCGACCAGCTCCAGCGTCAGCCCCTGGCCGTGATAGAGCCACAGCAGCGCACCAAGCCCCGCCGTATTGTGGATCAGCAGCAGGATCGAAGGCAGGCCGAAGGCAAAGCCCAGGGCAAAGGCGAACAGCGAGACCTGGGCATTGTTGCTGAACAGGAACGCGGCAAACATCGACAGGCCGGTCTGGTCTTGCTGGCCGAACAGGGTGTGCAGCAGCGCTTCGCGGCTGGCACCGGGCACGCGCACGTCGTCGCTGCCCATCAGGCTGTAATACCAGTCGGGATTGCCTGAAACCAGCAGCCAGCCGACCACCGTGCCCAGGACCATCATGGCCAGCGCGATGAGCAGGTCCACCCCCAGACCACGCACCGCCGCGCTCCACCCGCCCAGGAAAAAGCGTTTCAGCCAGGCACCCAGGCCTTCGCGCGGGCCATAGACGGCAAACCACGCGCGCCGTGCCAGCCCTTCGAGATAGGCGATCAGCGCGGCGTCGAGCGAGGTTTCGCGCGCGATCGCCAGGCTGGATATGGCCGTACGATAAAGCGCGGGCAAGGCCAGCAAGTCTTCATCCGAAAGCTTGCGCAGCCGCCCACCCTCGATCCGCGTCACGATGGTTTCCAGCCGCTGCCAATCGCCCTCGCGCGCCTGGCGAAACCGGTCGGAGCGCAGCGCGGCGGCCTCTACCGCCGCGTCCTGACTGGCGTTCTTGCCAAACCAGCGCGCGATCATCCCAGGCTCCCTTCGCGTTTCACGCCCAGATAGGCATCGATCAGCCGCGTGCCGATCTGGTCATAGGCTGCCTCCACCACGCGCACGCCCATCTGGCGCAGGCGTTGCAGCACCAGCATGCGCTGGCGTTGCAGGGCCGTGGCCGTGACGGCGCGGGCCATGGCATCGAGATCGTCCGGGGCTCCCGTGGCCAGCGCGGTCAATTCCGCATCGGCCATGACCACGAACAGCACGCGGTGCCGTTCCATCAGGCGGCCCAGGCTTTCGATCATTAGTTCGGCGCTGGTGGGATCGGTGAAATCGGAAAAGACCACCACCAGCGAGCGACGCTGCAGCCGCGTGGCCAGCGTGGCCATGGCGAACGTGAAATTGGGTTCCTCGCCATGATAGTCGAACCCGGCGGCGCTGCGTTGTAGGCGGGCAAAATCGCGCGGGGCGGTCACGAAGGGCGAAAGGCCCAGGGGCCTTGCGGCAAAGCCGTAGACCGCAACGCGATCCTGCGCTTTCAGCGCCACCCAGGCAGTGGTGAGCGCAGCGGTGATCGCGCGGTCCAGCCGGGGCAAGCCGGCCAACGGCTCGGCCATGGCCTGCCCGCAATCGAACGCGAAGACGATCTGGTTGTTGCGCTCGGTCTCGTATTCCTTAGCATAGAGGCGGCCGTGGCGGGCCGAGCTTTTCCAGTCGATGCGACGGCGGTCCATGCCCGGTTCGTAATCGGCCAGCGCCTCGAACTCGGTCCCTTCGCCGCGAATGCGCCGCGCGACCAGGCCGAACGCCGCATCGCGCAGGAAGATCTGCAACGCCGGGCTGCGCACCGGGGTGATATCGGGCCAGACGCGCAAGGTATGGGCAAGCGGGCGGCGCACCTGGCGATGGCCCAGGCCAAGCGGCCCGGCCCAGCGCAGCCAGAGGGTTTCGAGCCGCACCGTGCCCCGCCGCGTGGGCAGCAAGGCCTTATCGCCGTGCCAGCGGCCCTGATCGTCAAGCGCCAGCGGGAGCGTGGCGCGCCCGCCATCGGCCAGGCGCGGATCGCAGGCCAGCGCCGCCATCGGCGTGGCGCGGGCGCCCGACAGCGCCGCCGTGAGCGTAAGGCGCACCGGTTGGCCCACTTCGGCATCTTCGGCCATGGCCAGATGCAGATCGCGCAAGGGGCCGGCTATCAGCGCGTCGAGCAGGACCAGCGCGAGCAGCGCGGCGCCTGCGGCCGGGGCGACGATCCAGGCTTGCGGTGCCAGGCTGGCCAGCAACAGCCCGGCCGGCGCGGTCAGCGCCAACAGCAGCACTGCGCGCGCCGTTGGATAGACGGCGAGCGTGGGCCAGGAGACAGGCCAGGGAACGCGCGGGCGGGGCATCAGGGCGGGGTCGCGGCCGATCAGCGCGGCGCGGGGGTGCGCTGCACCAGATCGGCGACGATGGCTTCGGCCTGGCGGCCCTCGATCTCGGCCGCGGGGCTGAGGACCATGCGGTGGCGCAGCACCGCCGTGGCCAGCCCCTTGATATCGTCGGGAATGACATAGTCGCGCCCGGCTAGGGCAGCCTGCGCCCGCGCCGCGCCGGCCAGCAGCACCGCCGCGCGGGGGCTGGCGCCGGCGATCAGGTCGCCATTGTCGCGCGTGGCGCGCACCAGCGCGACGATATAATCCACCAGCGGCTCTGCCAGCGTCACGGCCCGCAGGCCGGCCTGGGCGGCGGCCACTTCGCGCGCGTCGGCCACGGCGGCCACGCCCATCTGCGTGGGGTGTTGCCCGGCCTTGCCTTCGCCATAGCGCCGCACGATTCGCGCTTCCTCCTCTGGCGAGGGGTAATCCACCAGCAGCTTGAACAGGAAGCGATCGAGCTGCGCCTCGGGCAGGGGATAGACGCCCTGGCTTTCGATCGGGTTCTGCGTGGCCACCACCATGAAATGGGGTGGCAGCGCGTGAACCGCGCCGTCGAGCGTCACGCGGCGCTCCTGCATCGCTTCGAGCAGGGCGGCCTGCGTCTTGGGCGGGGTGCGGTTGATCTCGTCGGCCAGGATGATGTCGTGAAAGATCGGCCCGCGCGTGAGGGTGAACTGGCTCGTCTGGAAATTGAACAAGTTCGATCCCAGGATATCGCCCGGCATCAGATCGGGAGTGAACTGGATGCGCCCGAAATCGAGGCCGACAGCCGTGGCGAAACTTTGCGCCACCAGCGTCTTGGCGGTGCCCGGCGGCCCTTCGAGCAGGACATGCCCGCCGGCCAGCAGCGCCACCAGCAGGTGATCGACCACGCTGTCCTGGCCGACCACGGCCTTGGCCACCTGGGCGCGAATCGCATCGGCCAGCGCGCGCACTTCATCAAGACTGAGAGCACCGGATGGGGAGGCGGTGTCGGTCACGCAAGATCCTTTTCTAGGGCATGCAGGGCAGCAGCCGCACGCACGGCATCGTGCGGGCGGCGTGCGGCGGCCAGTTGCGCAATGGCATGGGAAAACGGCATCGAATCGGGGTTCACGCGCGCCAGATGGGCATCGATCAGCGCGTCGGTCTGCTCGGCCGGGGCGCCGCGCCGCAGGCCCAGCCGCGTCGCCAGCCGCTCGCGCAGGGCATCGGCATAGGGTCCGCTGACCAGGTGCAGCCGCCCGGCGCGGCGAATCAGGCCGGCACTGTTGACCACCAGCGTGGTCTTGCCCGGCGGAATCGCCGCCAGGCCCACGCGCGGCGGGCCGAACCGGCAGAACGCGCGCCAGCCCACCGCCAGCAGCGCCAGGATCAGGCCCACCGTGGCAGCCAGGAACGGCGGCTCGAACGCCAGGGTGAGCAGGTTGGGCCGGCCGCCCAGCCCGGCAAGCGACAGGTCGAACGTGATCTGCTTGCTGCCTGCATTGGCCGATGCGGCGCGCAGCACGTCGAGCGCGAGCATTGCAGTCTGGCGGTTGGCGAGGCCGTAATTGTCGAACAGGTCGGGCTCGAACACCAGGACCAGCGGCTGGCGCTCCATGTCCGGTCCATCGGCCAGCGCCTCGCTATCGTCGTCATCGCCCGCAGCCAGGACGGTCGGTGTTTCCACGTCGGCCAAGGCATCGAGCGCGGGGTAACGGCCGTTGTCGTCACGATAGGCGGCAAGCACTTGCCCATCGCCGGTGGTGACCAGTGGCACCAGCGCCTGGCCGGTGCCCGAAACCACCTTTTCATCGTCGGGCAGCGGGCCGTGTCGCCCGTCGGCCGTGCGCCAGCCATGGGCGCGATAGCCTTTGCCCTGGTTGAGCGTGACTCGCACATCGTCGGCGAAACCGGGCCAATTCGGCAGCGCAAAGCCGGTCAGCCGCGTCCATCCGCGCGGCTTGTCCAGCTTCTTCTCCAAGGGGCCGGCCTGCCACTTGGGTGCGATGACCACGGTGGGGCCAATGTGGCGCCGCTTGTCCACGATGCTGGCGATGGTCTTGCCATCGGTGTCGGGCAGCGGGGTGAGCACCAGCACGCCAGGCTGCTCCATCGCGGCCTGGGTGCGGGTACGCGCCACGGTGAAACCATCGGCTTCCGCCATGGCCGCCAGCGCGGCATAGCCGTTGAGCCCGCGCCCGGCGCCATGGCCGCCACCGTTGTTCGCCGGCGGGCCGACATGGCCGAGAAACCACAGCAGGCCGATGAACAGCCCGGCGCCCACGACCAGCAGCGCCAGCACCGCGCCGCGCGCAAAGGGTTGTTCGCTGGCGAGAGAAGAGGGCGAGGTGGCGGCGCTCATGCCGCGGCCCCAAGCGGCTGGAGCGCAAAGGCGGCATAGGCGCCGCGCGCACGCAGCCATTCGCCCTCGCCCGGCATGCGCAGGGCATAGCGCGCGCGCTCCACTTCGTCGGCCATGGTGGCAAAGGCGTGGGCCGCGGCAGAGGGCAGGGCATCGATCGCCGCAATTTCGCGCGCCGTGCTCGATGGCGCCAGCCAATCGGGCCGGGCGGCGGCAATATCGGCCACGCTGCGCTGCAGGAGCAGGTGCACGGCTTCGGCAAAGCGCCCCTGCGCGGCCAGGGCATCGGCATCTTCGAGCAGGGCGAGCGCGGCCTGCGGCGCGGGTGCCCATTCCGGTGTCACGGTGCCTGCGCGCGTGCCACGTGCCTGCCGCCATGGGGCCAGCACACCCCAGGCCAGCCAGGCCAGCGCCACGGCGCCCACGATCAGGATCAGCACCAGGATCACTTGCCCGCTTTTGGCCAGGACCAGCCCCAGCGGCATGAAAACGTGCTCGTTGATCCAGAGGAGCACCTTGGCCAAGGCATCGATAGCCACCTGCAGCCAGTGGGGCGGCACATAGGGCACTTCCGGCGGGGGTGGTGGCACCGGGGTGAACTGGATATCGCCCATGCCGCGCACTGTCTGCCAGGCGTGCTCGGCACGGGCAGCATCAGCCTGCGCCGATGCGGCGGGGGCTTGGGCGGTGGCGGACACGGCCCGGGCGGCCGCTGCAACATTGCTCACGCAACGGTTGGTTGCACGCCCGCCTGTGCGCCGCAAGCGCTGATTGCGCCGTTACGGTATCGGGCGGGCCTTACCCCCGGGCGCGTTCCAGCGGATAGGAGCCCAGAATGCGCAAGTCCTTGGCAAAATAGGCCAGTTCTTCCAGCGCACGATCCACCGCCGGATCGCCAGGCGCCCCGACGATATCGGCAAAGAACATCGTTGCGGCAAAGCTGGCGCCTTTCTGGTAGCTTTCCAGCTTGGTCATGTTGACGCCGTTGGTGGCAAAGCCGCCCAGCGCCTTGTACAGCGCGGCCGGGATGTTGCGCACTTCGAACACGAAGGTGGTCATCGCAGCACCGGTGAGCGTGGCGGGATCGCGCGCGGTTTTCGACAGCAGCACGAAGCGCGTGGTGTTGTCGTGCGCGTCCTCGATGTTCTCGGCCAGAAGATCCAGCCCGTAAAGCTCGGCCGCGATGCGCGGGGCGATGGCGGCAATCCCGGCCTCTTGGCTTTCCGCCACCAGCGCGGCGGCGCCGGCGGTATCGGCATAGGCCATCGGCACGATGCCGCGCTCGCGCAAGTAGAAGCGCGATTGGCCCAGGGCCTGCGGGTGGCTGTAGGCGGCGCGGATCGGGCCGGCATCGGCGCGCGCCATCAGGCAGTGGTGGATGTCGAGGAAATGCTCGCCCACGATGGACAAGCCGCTTTCGGGCAGCAGGAAATGAATGTCGGCCACGCGGCCATGCTGCGAATTCTCGATCGGGATGATCGCCTGGCCGGCGCGACCATCCTTCACCGCATCCAGTGCGTCTTCGAACGAAAAGCACGGCAGCGGCAGGCCATCGGGCATCGCTTCGATCGCGGCGCGGTGCGAATTGGCCCCCGGCGCGCCCTGAAACGCCACCGCGCGGGCCGGATCGGCCGCAGCGGCGGCACTCATGCGATCGACAAGCAGGCGGGCGGGTTCGGGAAAACTCTGCATGGGGGCTGCCGTTAGGCGCAAATTTGCCTGCTGGGCAAGGCGAATCAGGGCAGAATGCCGCTTTCCCATGGGCAAAATTTGTTCTGGATCAGAGACGGGGTTTCACGTGCGGCTCTAATCGCACTTGCGCCGGGCCGGGGGGCTGATTATCCCCCCTGCAAAAGGTGCGTACCGGCAGCGGGCCGGAAAATGCGTGCGATAAATGGGGCTGGGAATGGACGACCGTTTCAATACGATCGCGGGATGGACCTTGTTTGGCGGTATCGTGGCTCTGGGCCTTTCAACGTTGTCCGCCCATTACTTCCTTGCCGACAAGCATGAACGTCCTGAAAAGATGGGATATGCTATCGCCGGGGTGGAACCTGAAGGCGGCGCTGGCGGTGCCGCTGCGGTAGAGCCGATCGCCAATCGCCTGGCCAAGGCCGATGCCGCCAAGGGCGAGGCGATCTTTGCCAAGTGCAAGGCCTGCCACACCATCGACCAGGGCGCGGCCAATGGCATCGGCCCCAATTTGTGGGGCGTGGTGGGCGATGCCCGGGCCGAAGGGCGCGGTGGCTTTGCCTTTTCCGATTCGCTCAAGTCCAAGGCGGGCAAGTGGGATTTCGCGAGCCTTGATGAATGGCTCACCAATCCCAAGAAGTTTGCCGACGGCACCAAGATGTCGTTTGCCGGCCTCGCCGATCCGATGGATCGCGCCAACGTGATTCTCTATCTCAATTCCAAGGGTTCCAACCTGCCGCTGCCCGCGCCCGAAGCGGTGCCGGCGGCCGGCGCGGCCCCGGCCGATGGCGCAGCAACGCCCGTGGCCCTGGTGGGCGATGCCGCCAAGGGCGAAAAGGTCTTTGCCAAGTGCCAGGCCTGCCACACCGTGGCGCAGGGCGGCCCCAACGGCATCGGCCCCAACCTCTATGGCGTGGCCGGCGATGCCATTGCCGAAGGGCGCGGCGGCTTTGCCTTCTCCGATGCGCTGAAAGCGCACAAGGGCACGTGGGACCAGGCCACGCTGGACCAGTGGCTGACGGCCCCGGCCAAGTTTGCCCAAGGCACCAAGATGACCTTTGCCGGGCTGTCCAGCGCGCAGGACCGCGCCGACGTGATCGCCTATCTCAACAGCCAGGGCGGCAAGCTGAGCCTGGGCGCGGCACCCGCTGCGGCCCCGGCCGCGGCGAAGTAACAACCGGATAACCCCGCCCCCATCGGGCGGGGTTTATTCTTTGGCCATAGCGAGTAAGCCTTGTGGCCATGTCGCTTGCTGCCCGTTTTTCGCTGCCCACCACTGCCACCGCACCGTTTTGCCCGTCCGAAGTGCGTGGCACCGTTGCCGTTGCTGCCAACGGGCCGTGGTGGAAGGTGGCGTGGCAGGCCGCCGGGCCGGGCCTGCTGGTGGCCGTGGGCTATATGGACCCGGGCAACTGGGCCACCGACATTGCCGCCGGTTCGCAATTCGGGCACGGCCTGTTGTTCGTGGTGCTGGCCTGCGGCCTGGCGGCGATCGTGTTGCAGAGCCTGGCCATGCGGGTCGGGCTGGCCAGTGGGCAGGATCTGGCCCAGCTGGCACGGGCGCACTATTCGCCCGCTGCGTGCCGCGTGCTGTGGCTCCTGGCCGAACTGGCGATCGTCGCCACCGACATTGCCGAAGTGCTGGGCGCGGCGCTGGCGCTGCACTTGCTGCTGCATGTGCCGCTGTGGGCCGGGGTGCTGCTCACCGGGCTCGACACGCTGATCGTCCTGGGTCTCAAAGGGCATGGTTTCCGCCAGTTGGAAGCGATCGTGCTGGGCCTGATCGCCACGATCACGCTGTGCTTTGGCGTGCAACTGATGATCGTTGGAGTGGATGGCGCAGCCGTGGCGGCCGGTGCGGTGCCCGATCTGGCCCGGCTGGCGCAGCCCGGCGCGCTGGTGCTGGCGATCGGCATCCTGGGCGCCACGGTGATGCCGCACAATCTCTACCTGCATTCCAGCGTGGTGCTCACGCGCCTGGACGACCGCAGCCCTGCCGGCACGCGCCGCGCGCTGCGCCTGGGCAGCGCAGACACGGTGGTGTCGCTGCTACTGGCCACGTTGGTCAACGTGGCGATCCTGGTCCTGGCGGCAGAGGCCTTTCACGGCCACGGGCATCGCGACGTGGCCAGTATCGAGGACGCCTGGCGGCTGCTGGCGCCGATCACCGGGGCGGGCCTGGCGCCGCTGCTGTTCGGCCTGGCGCTCCTGGCAGCGGGGCAAAGCGCCACGTTCACCGGCACCGTGGCGGGCCAGGTGGTGCTGGAAGGGTTCCTGAACCTCAAGATTCCGTGCTGGCAGCGCCGCGTGCTGACCCGCGCGCTGGCCATCGTGCCGGCGCTGGCCGGGGTGCTGTGGCTGGGCCAGGGGGCGGTGGGGCAATTGCTGGTGGCGACGCAAGTGGTGCTGTCGCTGCAATTGCCCTTTGCCATCTGGCCGCTGCTGCGCTTTGCCGGCAACCGCACGGTGATGGGGCCGTTCGTGGCGCCGCTGCCCATGCTGGCGGTGGGCTGGCTGCTGTTCGTGCTGATCCTGGTGGCGAATCTTGCCTTGATCGCAGGGGTTTAGGCGTCCTTGAAAATGGCCACGTCGGCGCGGCCGGTGTGGTCGGCAAAGCCGCGATAGAGCCCGTTGGTGTTGAACGCGTGGGTCAGGTTGCCCTGGGCATCGACGGCGATGATGCCGCCCACGCCACCCAGTTCGCCCACTTCGCCCAGCACGGCGCGGGTGGCCGCTGCCACGCTTTCGCCGGCCAGGCGCACGCGCGCGGCGATTTCGTGGGCCACGCCCACGCGGATGAACACCTCGCCCGTACCGGTGCACGAAACCGCGCAGGCGCGGTTGTCGGCATAAGTGCCTGCGCCGATGACCGGCGAATCGCCGATGCGGTTCCAGCGCTTGCCGGTGAGGCCGCCGGTGGAGGTGGCTGCGGCAAGATTACCCTGCGCATCGCATGCCACCGCGCCCACCGTGCCGAACTTGAGGTCGGCGTCGAACCAGCCGTCCTTGCGGGCCTTGAATTCGTGCAACTGGCTCCGGCGTTCCTCGGTGGCGAACCAGCTTGGGTCCACTTCCTCCATGCCGTGGTCGCGGGCGAATTCCTCGGCCCCGCTGCCGGCCAGGAACACGTGCGGGCCTTGCTCCATCACCGTGCGCGCCAGGCGCACCGGGTTGCGCGTGCGGGTGACGGCGCAGACCGAACCGGCGGCACGGGTGCGCCCATCCATGATCGCCGCGTCCAGTTCGTTGGTTTCGTGATAGGTGAACACCGCGCCGCGCCCGGCGTTGAAATGGGGATCGTCTTCCAGCGCGCAGACCGCCGCGCTCACCGCATCGAGCGCGCTGCCACCTTCGCGCAGCACCGCGGCGCCCGCTTCCAGCGCCTGGGCCAGGGCGGCTTCGTATTCGGCGGCCATGGCGGCATCCATGAATTCGGGAGACATGGCGCCGGCGCCACCATGAATGGCCAGGCTCCAGCGGGGCGAAGAAGGGGTGGACTGGGTCATGCTGGCGGCGATAGCAGATGCAACCGGTTTGGCCAGATGGAGTGCGCTATGCTTGATGTGACGATACGCGAGGATGACTTGAGCGGCGCGGCGATCCAGGCGCTGGTGGCGCTGCATCTGGGCGGGATGCATGCCCATTCGCCGGCCGACAAGGTCCACGCGCTGCCGCTCGACAAGCTGCGCGCGCCGGGCGTGACGTTCCATTCGGCCTGGGTGGGTGGCGATCTGGCGGGGATGGGCGCGCTCAAAGTGCTGGCGCCCGATCATGGCGAGTTGAAATCGATGCGGGTGGCGCCTGAATGGCTGGGCCGGGGCGTGGGCAAGGCGATGCTGCGGCACCTGCTGGCCGAGGCGCGGGCGCGCGGCATGGCACGGGTGAGCCTGGAAACCGGGCGCGGGCCGGCGTTCGAACCGGCCCTGGCGCTTTATCGCGCGCATGGTTTCGAGCGATGCGCGGCGTTTGCCGATTACGTGGTGGATGATTTCAGCCAGTGTTTCACGCTGGTTTTGTGAGGGTTGCTTTAGGCTTCCACCACCCCCCGACCCCCTCCTCTAAAGAGGATGGGGAGTATCAAGCAAAAGCCCCCTCCTCTTCAGAGGAGGGGGTTGGGGGTGGTGCGAAGCCTAGCGCCAGGCAGCCCTCACAACTTCCCCACCAATTCCGGCACGGCGGTAAACAAGTCGGCGACCAGACCCACGTCGGCCACCTGGAAGATCGGGGCGTCTTCGTCCTTGTTGATGGCGATGATGGTCTTGGAGTCCTTCATCCCCGCCAGGTGCTGGATCGCGCCGGAAATGCCCACCGCGACATAGACTTGCGGCGCCACGATCTTGCCGGTCTGGCCCACCTGGTAATCGTTGGGCACGTATCCTGCGTCCACCGCCGCGCGGCTCGCGCCGATCGCGGCGCCCAGCTTGTCGGCGAGCGGCGTGATCGTCGCGGCAAAGGTTTCCGCGTCCTTGAGCGCGCGGCCGCCCGAGACGATGACCTTGGCGCTGGTCAGTTCCGGGCGCTCGCTCTTGGCGATTTCCGAACCGACGAAGCTGGAGAGGCCCGCGTCGCCCGCGCCGCTCACCGCTTCGACAGCGGCGCTGCCGCCGGTCGCGTCCGCCTTGGCAAAGGCGGTGGCGCGCACCGTCACCACCAGCTTGGCATCGCCCGATTCGACCGTGGCGATGGCATTGCCGGCATAGATCGGCCGGGTGAAGGTCTTGGGGCCTTCCACCGAGAGAATGTCGGAGACCTGCGCCACGTCGAGCAGCGCGGCGACGCGCGGCGCCACGTTCTTGCCGGTGGTGGTGGCCGGCGCCACGAACGCATCGTAATCGGCCATCAGGCCGGCCACGAGCGGCGCGACGTTCTCGGCCAGCGCATGGGCATAGGCCGCGTCATCAGCCTTGAGCACGGCGGAAACACCGGCAATCTGCGCCGCCGCAGCGGCCACGCCATCGACGCCTTCGCCCGCCACCAGCGCGACCACGTCGCCAAGCTGGCCCGCCGCCGTCACCGCGCTCAGCGTCGCGTCCTTGATCGCGGCGCCATCGTGCTCGACCCAGAGAAGAACCTTACCCATCACGCGACTCCCAGTTCCTTGAGCTTGGCCACCAGCGCATCGACATCGGCCACTTTCACCCCCGCCGCGCGCACCGGCGGCTCGGCCACTTTCAGCGTCTTGAGGCGCGGCGCCACGTCCACGCCCAGGTCGGCGGCGGTCTTGGTGGCGAGCGGCTTGGACTTGGCCTTCATGATGTTGGGCAGCGAGGCATAGCGCGGCTCGTTCAGGCGCAAGTCGGTGGTCACCACCGCAGGCAGCGCCAGCTTGACCGTTTCCAGCCCGCCGTCGATCTCGCGCTTGACGATCAGTTGATCGCCTTCGACGCTGACTTCATTGGCAAAGGTGCCTTGCGGCCGGCCGAGCAGCGCGGCCACCATCTGGCCCACCTGGTTCGAATCGTCGTCGATCGCCTGCTTGCCGGTGATGATCAGGCCGGGCTGTTCCTCGCCGGCGATCGCTGCCACGATCTTGGCCACGCCCAGCGGCTCCACGTCTTCGTCCGACTGCACCAGGATCGCCCGGTCCGCGCCCATCGCCAGCGCCGTGCGCAGCGTGTCGGCCGCCTTCGCCGGGCCCACCGACACCGCAACCACTTCCGAAACAACGCCCTTTTCCTTCAGGCGAATCGCTTCTTCCACCGCGATCTCGTCAAACGGGTTCATGCTCATCTTCACGTTCGCCAGCTCGACACCCGTGCCATCCGCCTTCACCCGCGGCTTCACGTTGTAGTCGATCACCCGCTTCACGCAGACCAGGGCTTTCATCGCACTCATGCCTTTCCCATCGATTTGGCGGCCGTGTTAATTCACGCTTACGTAAACGTCAACTAGCGTTCCTGCGAGGCCGCTTCACGCCATCTCGAGAATGATGGCATCCACCGCAAGGCTTTCACCCGCCTTGGCGCGCACTGCCTTGACCGTGCCACTCTTTTCCGCGCGGAGGATGTTCTCCATCTTCATCGCTTCGACCACGGCGAGCGGCTGGCCGGCTTCCACCTTGTCACCCTCTGCCACGTGCAGCGCCACCAGCAGGCCGGGCATCGGGCAGATCAGGAAGCGCGAGAGATCGGGCGGCACTTTTTCGATCATGTGCGTGGTATAGGGCGCCAGGCGCGCTGGCAGCACTTGCACCTTGTGGATCGCACCGCGCGTGGTCAGTTGGAAGCCACTGCGCGTGGGCTTGACCTTCACGCCCACTACGTCGCCGTCGACTTCGGCCTCCACCAGCACATCGCCGGGGGTATATTCCATCGCCAAGTCGAGTGGGGTGCCGTCGACGGTCACTTCGTCGCCGGAAAGCGCCACGGCGAACGTCTGCCCTGCCAGGGTGACCGACCATTGCGAGGGCGGGCGCAGGCGCTTGCCCAACTGGCCATCCACCCGGCGCGCACGGTCCGCCCGCGCGGTGGCGAGGAACGCGGCAATGCCGGCCAGCGCGCGTTGCAGATCGGCATCGGCGGGGGCGCCGTGAAAGCCCTCGGGATATTCTTCGGCAATGAAGCCGGTGGTCAGCTCGCCCGAGCGGAAGCGCGGGTGCTGCATGATCGCGCTGAGGAAATCGATGTTGTGGCCCAGGCCCTCGATCTCGAACGCATCGAGCGCGGCGACCTGGCGGTCGGCGGCTTCGTCGCGCGTTTCGCCCCAGGTCACCAGCTTGGCGATCATCGGATCGTAGAACATCGAGACTTCGCCGCCTTCATAGACGCCGTCGTCCACGCGCACGCCGTCCACGCCGCGCCGGGCATTGCCCTGGCCATCGTCGGTCCAGCCGGCCAGCGGCGGGCGATAGCGCACCAGGCGCCCGGTGGAGGGCAGGAAGCCGCGATAGGGATCTTCGGCATAGACGCGGTTTTCAATCGCCCAGCCGTGGATGCCGATATCGTCCTGGGTCATCGCCAGCTTCTCGCCGGCGGCCACGCGGATCATCTGCTCGACCAGGTCGATGCCGGTGATCGCTTCGGTGACGGGATGTTCCACCTGAAGGCGGGTGTTCATTTCCAGGAAGTAGAACGACTGGCCGCTCTTGTCCGCGCCCGAGACGATCAGTTCCACCGTGCCCGCCGAGTAATAGCCCACCGCGCGGGCCAGGGCGACGCACTGTTCGCCCATGGCCTTGCGCATTTCGGGCGTGACGAAAGGGGAGGGCGCTTCTTCCACTACCTTTTGATGGCGGCGCTGGATCGAGCATTCGCGCTCGTTCAGGTAGAGGATGTTGCCGTGCTGATCGCCCAGGATCTGGATTTCGATGTGGCGCGGATTCTCGATGAACTTTTCGATGAACACGCGATCGTCGCCGAAGGAATTCAGCCCCTCGCGCTTCACGCTTTCAAAGCCTTCGCGCACGTCCTGTTCGGAGAAGGCGAGGCGCATGCCCTTGCCGCCGCCGCCGGCCGAGGCCTTCATCATCACCGGATAGCCGATTTCGGCCGCGATGCGCACCGCATGGTCGGTATCGTCGATCTCACCGACATAGCCGGGCACCACGTTGACCCCGGCGGCCTTGGCCAGCTTCTTGGATTCGATCTTGTCGCCCATGGCGGCAATCGCGCCCACGGGCGGCCCGATGAACGCGATGTTTTCGGCAGCCAGCGCCTCGGCAAAGCTGGTGCGTTCCGAGAGGAAGCCATAGCCGGGATGGACGGCATCGGCGCCGGTGGCCTTGCACGCGGCAATGATCTTTTCCGGGATCAGGTAGGATTGCGCGGCCGGGGCCGGGCCGATGTGCACGGCTTCGTCGGCCATCTGCACGAAGGGCGCGCGGGCATCGGCATCGGAATAGACCGCCACGGTGGCAATGCCCATGCGGCGCGCCGTCTTGATGACACGGCAGGCAATCTCGCCACGGTTGGCGATGAGGATTTTCTTGAACATCGTGCTCTCCCGTCCCGTCATTCGCCCAGCGGCGGCATGTTGTGGCCCAGCAGGCGCAGCATGTCGGCCGCGCATTCCACCACGTTGGAGCCGGGCCCATAGATGCCCTGGACTCCGGCCTCGCGCAGGAAGTCATAGTCTTGCGGCGGGATCACCCCGCCGGCCACCACCTTGATATCGCCCCGTCCGGCCTCGCGCAGGCGCTGGATCAGTTCGGGGATCAGCGTCTTGTGCCCGGCGGCGAGCGAAGATGCGCCGATCGCGTCGACATCGCTGGCCAGCGCCAGCACGCAGGTTTCTTGCGGCGTCTGGAACAAGGGGCCGCTGGTCACGTCGAAACCCATGTCGCTGAAGGCAGAGGCGATGACATTGGCGCCGCGATCGTGGCCATCCTGGCCCATCTTGGCGACCAGCAGGCGCGGCTTGCGGCCGAGGCGCCGGGTGACGGCCTCGACGCCCTCGATCACCTGGGCATAGCGCGCGTCGGCCGTATAGGCCGCGCCATAGATGCCCTTGACCGGGGTGGGCGTGGTGCCGTGGCGGCCGAACACGGCCTCCATCGCGTCGGAAATCTCGCCCAGCGTGGCGCGGTGGCGTGCGGCTTCGACCGCCAGGGCGAGGAGGTTGGTGGACAGATCGGGCTTGCTGCCCGCGCTTGCCGCTTCGGTCAGCGTCTTGAGCGCGGCCTGGCAGGCGGCTTCGTCGCGCGTTGCGCGAACTTTGGCGAGGCGGGCGATCTGGCCCGCGCGCACGGCGTGGTTGTCCACCTCCAGCGTTTCGATGCGGTCTTCGCTCGCCAAGCGATACTTGTTGACGCCCACGATGACGTCTTCGCCCTTGTCGACGCGGGCCTGGCGCGCGGCGGCGGCTTCCTCGATCATCGCCTTGGGCCAGCCGGCGGCGACGGCCTTGGCCATGCCGCCTTCGGCCTCGACGCGTTCGATGATGGCCCAGGCCTGGTCGACCAGCTGCTGGGTGAGTGCCTCGATGTAGTACGACCCGCCGAGCGGATCGACCACGTTGCACATGCCGGTTTCTTCCTGGATCACGATCTGGGTGTTGCGGGCGATGCGCGCGGAAAAGTCGGTCGGCAGGGCAATCGCTTCATCCAGGGCATTGGTGTGGAGCGACTGGGTGCCGCCCAGCATCGCGGCCATTGCCTCGATCGTGGTGCGAATGACGTTGTTGTAGGGGTCTTGCTCCTGCAGCGAGACGCCCGAAGTCTGGCAGTGGGTGCGCAGCATCTTGCTGCGTTCGTCCTTGGCGCCCAGTTGCGTCATGGCGCGGTGCCACAGCACGCGCGCGGCGCGCAGCTTGGCCACTTCCATGAAGAAGTTCATGCCGATGGCGAAAAAGAACGACAGGCGCCCGGCGAACTTGTCGATATCCAGGCCCGAGGCGACGCCGTACTTCACATATTCCATGCCATCGGCGATGGTGAAGGCCAGTTCCTGCACTTGCGTGGCCCCGGCTTCCTGCATGTGATAGCCGGAAATCGAGATCGAATTGAACTTGGGCATCTTCGCGCTGGTGAAGGCGAAGATGTCGGAGATGATCCGCATCGAGGGCTCGGGCGGATAGATATAGGTGTTGCGGACCATGAACTCCTTCAGAATGTCGTTCTGAATGGTTCCGTCCAGCAGATGGGTGGCAACGCCCTGTTCCTCGCCCGCGACGATGAAGAACGCCAGGATCGGGATTACCGCGCCGTTCATCGTCATCGAGACCGACATCTGGTCGAGCGGGATGCCGTCGAACAGGATCTTCATGTCCTCGACGCTGTCGATGGCGACGCCGGCCTTGCCCACGTCGCCCACCACGCGCGGGTGATCGCTGTCATAGCCGCGATGGGTGGCGAGGTCGAAAGCGACGGACAGGCCTTTTTGCCCGGCGGCCAGGTTGCGGCGATAGAAGGCGTTGGATTCCTCGGCGGTGGAGAAGCCGGCATATTGCCGGATCGTCCAGGGTCGGCCGGCATACATGCTGGCGCGCACGCCGCGCGTAAACGGCGCAAAGCCGGGCAGGCCCGGATCGGTCGTCACGTCGCCGGCGGTGTAGAGCGGTTTGACCGCGATGCCTTCGGGCGTGTGCCAGGTGAGGTCCTTGCCCTTCACTTCCTTGGCGGCGAGGGCTTCCCAGTCCTTAATGGTCCCCACGGGGTGTCTCCATGATTTCGGTGAGCTGGCCCAGCATGTCCTTCGGGTGCAGGAAGAAGATCGGCGTGCCGTGCGCGCCGATGCGGGTGGGGCCAAGGATGCGCTTGCCCTGGGCGGTGAACCAATCGCGCGCGGCCTCGATGTCTGCCACTTCATAGCAGAGGTGATGCTGACCGCCGGCCGGGTTCTTGGCGATAAAGCCGGCGATCGGGCTGGTCTCGCCCAAGGGCTCGATCAGTTCGATCTGCGTGCCTGCCGTGCCGGCTTCGCCCGGCGTGTTGACGAACGCCACTTTCACGCCCTGTTCGGGCATGTCGAACGGCGCGGTGATCAGGCTCGCGCCCATCACGTCGCGGTAATAAGCGATGGCGTCCTGCATCGAGGGCACGGCCACGCCGACATGGTTCAAACGACCCAGTTTCATGGGTTTGCCTGCCTTCGTTAGAGCGGGATGTTGTCGTGCTTCTTCCACGGGTTCTCGAGGGCCTTGCCGCGCAGCTTGCGCAGGCCCAGCGCGATGCGCCGCCGCGTGGAGTGGGGGTGGATCACCTCGTCGACAAAGCCCTTGGCCGCCGCCACGAAGGGGTTGGCAAAGCGGTCTTCGTATTCCTTGGTCTTGGCGGCGATTTCCTCCGTGCCCAGGCCCCGGAAGATGATCTCCACCGCGCCCTTGGCGCCCATCACCGCGATTTCGGCGGTGGGCCAGGCATAGTTGAAGTCACCGCGCAAATGCTTGGAGGCCATCACGTCATACGCGCCGCCATAGGCCTTGCGCGTGATCACGGTGATCTTGGGCACGGTCGCCTCGCCATAGGCGAACAGCAGCTTGGCGCCGTGCTTGATGATGCCGTTATGCTCTTGCGCGGTGCCGGGCAGGAAGCCGGGCACATCGACGAAGGTGATGATCGGAATGTCGAACGCGTCGCAGAACCGCACGAAGCGCGCGGCCTTCTTGGACGAGTTGATGTCGAGCACGCCGGCCAGCACCAGCGGCTGGTTGGCCACCACGCCCACGGTGCGGCCTTCGATCCGGCCGAAGCCGCAGAGGATGTTGGCGGCGTGGCCAGGCTGGATTTCGAAGAACTCGCCTTCGTCCAACACTTTGGCGATCACTTCGTGCATGTCATAGGGCTGCGCGGCCGACGCCGGGATCAGCGTGTCGAGGCTTTCGTCGAGGCGGTCCCACGGGTCGGACGTGGGCCGCTCGGGCACGCCGCTGCGGTTGGTGAGCGGCAGGTAGTCGAAGAATTCGCGCGCCGTCAGCAGCGCCTCGATATCGTTTTCCAGCGCGAGATCGGCCACCGAGGTCTTGGTCGAGTGCGTCACCGCGCCGCCCAGCTCTTCCTGGGTGACGATCTCGTTGGTCACCGTCTTGACCACATCGGGGCCGGTGACGAACATGTAGCTGGAATCTTTCACCATGAAGATGAAGTCGGTCATGGCCGGGGAATAGACCGCGCCGCCCGCGCAAGGCCCCATGATCAGCGACAGTTGCGGCACCACGCCCGAGGCCAGCACGTTGCGCTGGAAAATCTCGGCATAGCCGCCCAGCGAAGCGACGCCCTCCTGGATGCGCGCGCCGCCTGAATCATTCAGGCCGATCACCGGGGCCCCCACTTTGAGCGCCATATCCATGATCTTGCAGATCTTCATCGCGTGGCGTTCGGACACAGCGCCGCCGAACACGGTGAAATCCTGGGAAAACACGAAGACCAGGCGGCCATTGATCGTGCCCGATCCGGTGATCACGCCATCGCCGGGAATGCGGTTTTCGGCCATGCCGAAATCGACGCAGTTGTGTTCGACATAGGCGTCGATCTCTTCGAAGCTGTCCTCGTCCAGCAGCACGTCGAGCCGCTCGCGCGCGGTCAGCTTGCCCTTGGCATGCTGCGCGTCGATCCGGCGCTGGCCCCCACCCAGGCGCGCGGCGGCGCGGCGGCGTTCCATCTCGGCAATGTTGGCTGACAAGGGGCACCTCTCGCTTTGCAAGTTTGCAGAATTGATCCCGCGATGCCGCAGGGCGGGGGCGCTGTCCAATGTTAATCTGCAAAGTTGCAAAGCCCTACTTTGCAAACACGGGGCCGCGTGATAGCCGATGGCCATCATGGCACGCCGCCCCCTCTTTGCCGGCACTCCCTTGCGCGCGCTGCGCCAGCGCCGTGCCTTGCGCCAGGCCGACATGGCCACGCTGCTGGGCATCAGCGCGAGCTATCTCTCGCAACTGGAAAACGACGAGCGGCCGCTGACCCCGGCACTGACCGACACGCTGATGGCCACGTTCCCGGTGGACTGGGCCGACCTGGCCCCGCCAGCGGCCGACGACCTGGGCGAGGCGCTGCGCGGTGCGCTGGCCGATCCGCATCTTTCGGCCAGCCCGCCGGGCGAGCAGGTGGAGCGGCTGGCGCGCCAGTTTCCCGATCTGGCGCGTCAGGTGGTGCAACTGCACGGGCTGTATACCCAGACCCGCCAGCGGCTGGACATGATGGACGAGACCATCGGCGCCAGCCTGGCCGCCGGCGGCCGCCTGCCATGGGAGGAGGTGCGCGACTGGTTCCACCACGCCAACAACTATGTCGACGTGCTCGATCGCGCGGCAGAGGAGCTGGCAGCGCGGATCGGGCAAGGGGAACCTTCGCCCGACATCGCCCAGATGCAGGCCTGGCTGGGGGGCGAGGGCGTGGCCGTGGTGTGGCGCGGCGGTGGGCCGGTGCGGCGTTATGACAGGCGCGCGCGGGTCCTGACGCTCGATTCCACCCAGCCGCTCGAATCCAGCCGGTTCCAGCTGGCCTATCAGGTCTGCGCGATGGCGCTGGCCGATGCCATTGCCCAGATCGTGGCCGAGGCCCCCTTGCGCAGCGAAGCGGCGCGGCACTTGCTGGCGGTGGGCCTGGGCAACTATGCCGCCGGCGCGCTGACCATGCCCTATACTGCCTTTGCCCAGGCGGCGCGCGCGCTGCGCCACGATGTGGACCGGCTGCGCCAGCCGTTCCACACCAGTTTCGAGCAGGCCTGCCACCGCCTTTCCACGCTGCAACGCCCGCAGGCGCGCGGCATTCCTGTGTTCTTCTGCCGAGTGGACATGGCCGGCAACGTGACCAAGCGCCATTCGGCCACGCGCCTGCAATTTGGCCGCTATGGCGGGGCCTGCCCCTTGTGGATCGTGCACGAGGCGGTGGCCATTCCCGACCGTATCCATGTGCAGCTCGCCGAAATGCCCGATGGCGTGCGTTATGTCTCGATCGCCAAGGGCCTGGTTAAGCCATCGGGATCGTACTACCGCCCGTCGCGCCGCTATGCCGTGGCGCTCGGGTGCGAGGCGGCGCTGGCCAGCGAGTTCGTCTATGCCGATGGCCTGAATCTGGCCAGCGAGGAAGCGGTGACGCGCATCGGCGCCTCGTGCCGCACCTGCCCGCGCGACACCTGCGACCAGCGCGCCTTTCCGCCCAGCGACCGGGCCATCGCGGTCGATCCGGCGCAGCGGGATCACGTGCCCTATCGCATCGTCACCGGGTAGCGCGATAAGACCGAATCGGTGGCTTGGGCGCGATGGGTTAACGTGGCGCTAGGCATCCTGTGTTGGGATTTTGGCTTCGGTTAAATTCGCATTGTTCGGCAAAACCCTGCAAAACCGGGGGCTTTGCTGGGCTTGATGGCCGCCGAGAAGGCATTTGTTAACCATTGTCTGCAACACCTCTGCGTAGATTACTCAGGGGTTTGGGCTATGCGGGCAGATGCAAAGGTCTTGTTGGAGCGGCTGGGCAAGAGCGACTTTCGCTATCGCGAATTCGTCGATCGCTTTGCCGACCTGGAAAGCTGGCCGATTTTCGAAGCCCTGCTGAAAGATCCGCGCATCATGCCGCAGGAAGAGGTTTCGGCCATCGAAGCGGCCGAGCCAGGCGACAGCGCGCGGATGCCCGCTCCACGGGCCCAGGCCCGTGCGGTGGTGGCCCCGTCGCCGGCCGCGGCCAAGCCGCGTGAAGCCGAAGCCGCTGCCAGCCTGTTTGGCCGCTATGGCCGCCCCGAACGCGCCCAGAACATCCGCTCGCTGCTGCAACGCCTGTCCGATGCGGTCGAGGGGGGAGACGCCTGATGGCCCTGATCCTGTTCCACAGTCCGCGTGGCGGCACCGGCAATTCGTTCCTGGCGGCGACCACGGCGATTGCTCTCTCGCGCGCCGGGCACGACGTGACCGCGCTCGATTTCGCGCAGAGTGGCACGCTGCAATTGCATTTCGGCATTGGCCCCGGCGAGGCGCTGCCCGCGCTCGATGCCCCGGCCGAGGAAGCGGCCAGCGCTTCGGTCCAGGGCGTGGCTCTGCGCAGCGCGGCGGCACTGGCCCGGCAGGACGATTTTGCGCAAGGCCTGGCTGCGGGCGAAATCGGTTTTGATGGCGAGCAGCTGTTCGTGGCCGATATCTCCAGCGGTGACCAGCACTTGCGCGATCTGCTGCTGCCCTATGCCGATCTGGAAATCTGCCCGCTGACGGCCACGGCCGAATGCCTGATGATGCTGCCGGCGGTCAACGATGCGGGCCTGGCCAAGACCCGCTTCGTGATGAGCATGGTCGAAGACACCCGCCGCTTTGCGCGCCATTCGGTGGGCTTCCTGCGCGAACTGCTGGGCGACCGCCTGCTGGGCCAGGTGCGGCGTGACGAATCGGTGATCGAGGCGTGCGCCATGCTCCAGCCGCTCGGCCGCTATGCCCCGCACAGCGCCGCCTTGGCCGACACCATTGCGTTGGGCGAAAGCGTGGCCGACCTGCTGGTCGACATTCTCGATGCCGATGGCGGCGCACCGCTGCCCGATGACACCGCCGGCGCTGCCCCGGCAGGCCAGCCTGGAAAGAACCGCGCCGCATGATCGCCTTGCTTCGCAACCCCGCACATCTCGTGCGCCTGGGCACGTTCATCCTGCTGGCGCTGACCGCACTGGTGGTGATCGGCGTGCCGCTCGATCTCAAGCAGCAGTGGATGCTGGCCGGTGGCACGATCGTGGGCATGATGGCCCTGTCGCGCTGGAAATCGCGCAAGGGCTCGCTGGCGATCGGCATCCTCGCGATCATCACCTCCACCCGCTATATCTTCTGGCGCACCACGCAGACGCTGTCGTTCGGCACACCGCTGGAATTCCTGTTCGGCACCGGGCTGTACCTGGCCGAACTCTATGCCTGGGTGCTGCTGATCCTGGGCTTCCTGCAGACCACCTGGCCGCTCAACCGCCCGGTGGTGGAAATCGAAGGCGAGCCCGACACCTGGCCCACGGTGGACGTCTATGTCCCCACGTATAACGAGAGCCTGGAAATCGTGCGCAACACCGTGTTCGCCGCGATGGACATGGATTATCCGCACGACCGCTTCAACGTCTACATCCTGGACGATGGCCGCCGCCCGGAATTCCGCGCTTTCGCCCGCGAGGCAGGCTGCGGCTACATCACGCGCGACAACAACCTGCACGCCAAGGCCGGCAATCTCAACGCCGCGATGAAGAAGACCGACGGCGAACTGATCGCGATCTTCGATTGCGACCACGTGCCCACGCGCGCCTTCCTGCAGCTGACCGTCGCCTATTTCCAGAAGGAGCGGAAGCTGGCGCTGATGCAGACGCCGCACTTCTTCTATTCGCCCGATCCGGTGCAGCGCAACCTGGCCACGGCCAAGAACATGCCGGGCGAAGGCGACCTGTTCTATGGCCCGGTGCAGGGCGGCAACGACCTGTGGAACGCCACGTTCTTCTGCGGCAGCTGCGCGGTCATCCGCCGCGAAGCGCTGATGGAAACCAACGGCTTTGCCGGCGAGACGGTGACCGAAGACGCGCACACGGCCCTGAAGCTGCAGCGTACCGGCTGGTCCACCGCCTATATCGGCGCACGCCTTTCGGCGGGCCTGGCCACCGAACGCCTGGTGCTGCACATCGGCCAGCGCATCCGCTGGGCGCGCGGGATGACGCAGATCCTGCGCATCGAGAACCCGCTGATGGGCCCCGGCCTGAAGTGGCAGCAGCGGCTTTGCTATCTCAATGCCATGCTGCACTTCCAGTTTCCGCTGCCGCGCATCTGCTTCCTCACCAGCCCGCTGGCCTATCTGATCTTTGGCCAGAACATCATCGCGGCGTCCGCCTCGCTGATCTTTGCCTATGCCGCGCCGCACCTGTTCTGTTCGCAGGTGACCAGCGAACGCTCGCAGGCCGGCGAACGCCGCCCGTTCTGGGGCGAGGTCTATGAAACGATCCTGGCGTTCCACCTGGTGGCGCCCACGGTGATGACCTGGTTCAACCCGCGCAAGGGCAAGTTCAACGTGACCGACAAGGGCGACCTGCTCGATCGCACGTTCTTTGACTGGGCGATCGTCAAGCCGCACCTGATCTGCATGGGCACGATCGTGTTCGGCATCGCGCTGGCGGTCATCAAGCGGGTGTTCTTCCAGCACCTGTTCAACGTGCAGCTCGATACCCTGGCGCTCAACGTGGCCTGGGCGCTGTTCAGCCTGATCATCCTGACCGCTGCTGTCTCGGTGGCGCGCGAAACCCGCCAGGCCCGCCAGACCATTCGCGTGAGTGCCGAACTGCCCGTGGCGGTTCACTTTTCCTCGGGCCACGTGGTTGATGGCACCACGATCGACATCTCGATGGGTGGTGCGGCCATCGAACTCCCGGCCGAACTGCCGGTGGGCGATGCCACGGTCACGGATATCGTGCTGGCCATGGGTGACGATCGCCTGGCCGTGCCGGTGGAAACCGTGCGCCGCACGCGCGGACGGGCCTATGTTCGCTATCAGCCGCTTGACACGCTGGGGCAGCGCAGGCTTGTTCGTGCCGTTATGGGACGGGCGGACGCCTGGCAGCGCGCCGCGCCGCCGGAAATCGTACCCGGCCTGCGTTCGCTGAGGGATATTCTGTTGGTCGATGTCTTGACGATCAAGCGCATGCTCATGCTCAACCGTGCCGAACGCAAGGCTGCCAAGGAAGACCAGCGCAGGGCGGCAGAAGCGGCCAAGGCCGCCGCGCGGCTGGCGCAGGAGCAGGCGCAGGCCGACGCTGCGGCCGCGGCCGGCAAGGAAAAGCGCAAGAAGCGTTCCGCCCTGGCGGCTGCTGCCGCGATGCTGCTGGCCCTGCCGCTGGGCAGCGGGCTGCTGGCGCCGCAGCAGGCGCAGGCGGCCCCGGTTGCCGCGCCGGCGGCGGCAGCGCCGGCTGCGAACGGTGGCGGCGGCGTGGCGCGTGAAAGGCTCACGTTCAAGGACCTGCGCATCAAGAACGCCGTGCGCCTCCAGGGCACGCGCGGCGAAATCTCCATCCCCTTTGGCGTGCGCAAGAACCAGGTGGTGACCGATGCGTCGATCACCCTGCAACTGGCCTGGTCCCCGGCGATGCTGGGCGATCTGTCGCAGCTGGTCGTGCTGGTGAACGGCGAAGTGGTGCAGACCGTGCCGCTGCGCCCGCAGGATTCGGGCGGCCAGGTGCTGACCCTGCCGATCAACCCGGCACTGTTCCTGCCTGGCGACAACCAGCTCAACCTGCGCCTGATCGGCCACTATGCCCGCGATTGCGAAGACCCGTTCAATTCGGTGCTGTGGGCCAATGTCAGCAACACGCGCTCGTGGCTGGACATCACCACCCAGGCGCTGCCCAACGTGCCCGACTTGTCGCGCCTGCCTGGGCCGTTTTTCGATCGCGCCACCAACACCACGCTGAAAATGCCGTTCGTGTTCGCCGGCCAGCCGCACAAGGGCGAACTGGAAGCGGCTGCGGCCATGGCCGGCTGGCTGGGCTCCATGGCCAGCTATCGCGGCTTTTCGTTCCAGCCGCTCTATGGCCAGATGCCGACCGGCAATGTCATTGCCTTCCTCAAGGCCGGGCAGAGCCTGCCGGGCTTGAACATTCCGGTCACCGGCGCTTCGGCGGTGGTGGTGCGCAACCCGCGCGACGCCTTTGGCACCGTGCTGGTGATCATGGGCCGCGACGATGGCGAACTGCGCGTGGCGGCGGCGGCCGTTTCCTCGGGACGCGGCGTGTTCGGCGGCGCCAAGATGAATTTCGACGGCGCGCGCGTGCCCACCTATCCGCGCTATGGCGCGCCGCGCTGGATCACCACCGATCACGCGGTCAAGCTGGGCGAGATCATGGAGCCTTATGCCCTGCAGGGCATGGGCCTGCCGCCTGGCCCGCTGACCGCGCGCTTCCGCGTGGCGCCCGACTTGTTCTTCTGGCCGCGCCAGGGGGGCACGCTCAACCTGACCTATCGCTATCCGCTGGCCAAGTGGATGGACCGCAAGGCCTCGCGCCTCGACATCTCGATCAACAGCCAGTTCCTCAAGACCCTGCCGCTGGCCGGCAGCTGGTGGAGCGACTGGTTCGGAGCGAAGGGCGCCAAGAGCTTTGACGGATCGGCCAGCCTGACCCTGCCGCGCTATAACCTGTTCGGGCAGAACGACCTGGTCTTCGATTACAACCTGATCCTGGCCGACAAGCAGAAGTGCACCGGCACGCTGCCCGACAACGTGCGCGTGGCGATCGATCCCACGTCCACCATCGACCTGAGCCACGCCTATCACGCGCTGGAAATGCCCGACCTCGCCACTTTTGCCGGGGCCGGCTATCCCTTCACCATCCGCCCCGACCTGGGCGAGACGACCGTGCTGATGAGCCGCAATCCCACCCCGGCATCGGTGCAGGCGTTCCTCAATCTCATGGGCCGCTTTGGCGACAGCACCGGCGTCGCCCCCACCGGGGTGACCGTGGCCGAAGGCATCGACCCCGATCGCCTGGCCGGGCAGGACATCCTGGTGATCGGCAGTTCGGCCATTGCCGGCGCCGGCCAGGTCTTTGCCAATGCACCGCTGCATTGGGACGGGCGCGGGCTGAAAGTGTCGGAAAAGAGCCCGCTGCAATATGTCAGCTCGCTGTTTTCCGATCGCGGCCTGACCAACGAGGCCGATGTCGAGCCGATGATCCACGCCGCGCGCGGCTTTGCCGGCATCGTCAGCTTCCAATCGCCCTATGCTTCCGACCGCACGGTGGTGGCGCTGGTGGCCGATGACGCCGCCGATCTGCCGCCGCTGGTCGATGGCATGGCCGACGCCAAGATCAACGCGCAGATCCAGGGAGACCTGTCGGTGACCACCGGCGATGGCATGGCGAGCTTTGCCATCGGGTCCACTTATTGGGTGGGCAGCCTGCCGATCTGGATGAAAGTGGCGTTCTGGTTCAGCCAACGCCCCTTGCTCATGGCGTTCGGCACGCTCATTCTGGCGCTGGGGCTGACCGGCCCTGCCTATGCCTACTTCCGCCGCCAGGCCCGCTTGCGCCTGGGTGCAAAGGATGAATGAGATGTCCGCCGCCAACGCTTTCCCCCGTGCCGCTGTTGCCGTCATGCTGGCCTCTGTCGCTCCGCTCGCGGTGCCCCAGGTGGCCTTTGCCGAAGTGCCCGGGGTCAAGGCCCTGATCGCGCAGGGGCTCTATTGGAAAGCCAAGGGGCGGCAGGATCTGGCCGAGCAGGCCTTGCGCCGGGCGCTGGCGCTCGATCCCGGCAATGCCGAGGCACGCCGCGCGCTGGCAGGCGGCGCGCCGGCACCGGCAGCCGCGCCGGCGAAAGTGGCCGCAGCGCCCAAGGCCGCGCCGGCCAAGCCGGCCCCGCGCCCGGCGCCTCGCCCGGCCGTGGCCCGCGCCGCGCCACAGCCTGCCCCCCGCCCGGCGCCCGTGGCCCAGGCCGCGCCTGCCCCGCGCCAGCGCGCCGCCGACGCTGCGGGCAAGCAGCGCATGGCCGGGTTCGACGCGCTGGACGACAACAACCTGGATGCCGCCGCCAGCCGTTTCCAAAAGGCGCTGGGCGTCAACCGCAACGACGGCGATGCGCTGGGCGGTCTTGGCATCGTGCGCCTGCGGCAAAGCCGTTTTGCCGAAGCGCGCGATCTGCTCGAACAGGCTTCGCGCCAGCCCAATCCGGGCCGCTGGGCCGAAGCGCTGGCGGCCGCGCGGTTCTATGCCGGGATGGACGAAGCGCGCACCCTGCTGGCGCGCGGGCAGACCGACCAGGCCCAGGCCACCGCCGAAGCGCTGGTGCGCTCGGGCTTTGCCCAGACCGGGCCGGCGCTGGAACTGCTGGCCGATATCTATGAACGCCAGGGCCGGTTTGCCGACGCGGCCGATTTCTATCGCCAGGCCGCCGAAACCGCCGGCGCGCAGACCGACCAGCGCCTGCAAAGCCGCGCCGCGCGTGGCCGCGCGCTGGCCGCCGTGGCGCGGGGCGATGATCTGACCGCCGAGCAGGAATTCCAGGGCGGGCTGATGCTGGATCAAACCGATCCGTGGATCCGCTATGAATTCGCGCGCTTCCTGATCCGCCATGGCCGCAGCATCGAGGCGGAATCGCTGATCGGCACGCTGACCCAGGCGAGCGATCCCGATGCGCTTTACGCCGCCGCGCTGATAGATGCCGATCTGGGCCGCAATGCCGCGGCCGAAGCCCTGATCGATCGCGTGCCCGAAACCCAGCGCACCCCGGCGATGCGCAACTTTGCCCTGGGCATCAAGACCGATAGCGCGATCGAACGGGCCAAGGCGATGGCCGCGAACGGCCAGCGCGACCAGGCGATTGCCGCGTTGCGCCAGCTTGGCGCGATCAAGACTCTGCCCGCCGCGCGCCGCGCCGCGATTGCCAGCGCGCTGTTCGACCTGGGCGATGGTGTGGGCGCCGGGCAGTTTGCCCAGCAGGCGATGAGCGGCGATATCGGCGACCTGGATGGTTATGACGCGGTGGTGCGCGTGCTGGCCAAGACCGGGCGCGACGACCTTGCCCGCGCCGCGCTGCAAAAGGCCGCGACGCTGGGCAATACCTCGCCCGAAGGACAACGCACGCTGGCGCGCATGTCGGCGGGCCTGGCGGTTGGGCAGGCCGATCGCCTGCGCCTCAACGGCCAATATGCCCAGGCTTTCGACGTGCTGCGCGGGGCCTGGGGCTCTGCGCCCGATAGCCTGGAAATCCTCTCGGCCCTGGCGCGGCTCTATCAATCGGGCGGCATGTCCGCGCGCGCCGCGCAGACGTTCCAGATCGTGCTGACGCGCGACGGGCGCAACCGCGACGCGCTGCTTGGGCTGGCGCAGACCGCGCAGGCCGCCGGCGACAAGGATCTTTCGCAAAGCGCGGCAACCCGCGCGCTCCAGGCCTTTCCCCAGGACTACCAGGTGCGGCTGACACTGGCCCAGGTGGCCCAGGCGCGCGGCGATCGCAGCACGGCGGTGCGCCTGTTGAAAGAGGCCCGCGCGCTCTATGCCCGGCAAACCGGCAGCAACGGCATCGATGCCTTTGGCGGCAACCCCTTTGCCGCCGATCCCATGGGCGTGGCGAGCGGGAACCCGTTCCGCGACCAGCCGGCCGCGCAGCCCCAGCCGCAGATCAATCCCTTTGCCCTGGGGGGCGGCACCCGCCTGCCCACGGCGCAAGTCGTGCCGATGACGGGCGGCTTTGGCGGCGCTCCGGCCTATGCCGCACCGGCCAGCTTTGGCGCGCCCGCCTATGGCGCCGCACCGGGCCTGGGCACGGCAACCGCCTATGCGGCGCCGGGCTATGCTGGCGGCGCAGGGCAGGGCGGCAACGCGCGATCGGTGATGGATGGCGGCAACAGCGGCGGCGGCTATGCGGCGTCTGGCGGCTATGCCGCGCCGTCTGCTTATGCTGGTCAAAGTGCACTGCCGGCGCCGGCCTTTGGCGCCCCGGCGTTCGGCACGGCCCCGGCGCCGGCCGCTTCGCCGTTCGGTGATGCGGCAGCGCCGCTCGCTGGCGGTGGCCCGGTCGATCCGGTCATGGCCAAGATTTCGGGCGACATTGCCCAACTCACCCGCGAAAGCGGCCCGCGCATCGACCTGGGCACGTCGTACCGCGAGCGCAAGGGCGAGACCGGGCTATCGCAATTGAGCGACCTGCGCGGATCGGCCGAGATTTCCACCGGCCTGGCCGGTGGCCGCGTGCGCGCCCGCGCCGAAGCGGTGGTGATCGATTCTGGCCGGCCGACCGGATCGGGCCTGGCGCGCTTTGGCACCAATGCCACGATCGAGGCGCAGGCGATCGTCGACCAGAAGGCTTCGGCCCTGGTCCAGGCCGAGACCCAGCACCAGTCGGGCCTGGCCTTGAGCGCCGGCTATGACAGCAGCGTGGTGCATGCCGATGTCGGCACCACGCCGATCGGGATGGGCAAGACGCAAGTGTCGTTCCACGCCGGGGTCACGCCCAGCCTGGGCAACGGCACGCAGGCGCAGGCCTGGGTGGAACGCCGCCCGGTGACGGACAGCGTGATTTCCTATGCCGGCACCCGCGATCCGGTTTCCGGGGAGACCTGGGGCCAGGTCATGCGGCTGGGTGGCGGCGCCGGGCTTTCGGTCGATCGCAATGGCAGCGGAGCATATGGCACCGTGGCCTACAACCGCTACCGCGGCACCAACGTGCGCAAGAACCATGGCGTCGAAGCCAATGTCGGCGGCTATCTGCGGGTCTATCGCACCGAACATTCGGCGCTGACCAGCGGGATCAACGTCAACTACCAGTCCTATGACAACCCGCAGAACTACTTCACCTATGGCCATGGCGGCTATTTCAGCCCGCAGAGCTTCCTCTCTGTCAGCTTCCCGGTGCGCTACAGCCTGGACAAGGACCAGTTGAGCCTGCGGGCGGCGGTGACCCCGGGCTATCAGAGCTACAGCCAGAAGGACGCTGCGCTCTATCCCACCGACGATACCCGCCAGGGCCAGCTCAACGTGCTCAAGTCGCAGGATAGCGACGTGCGTGCCCGCTATGACAGCCTGAGCAAGACCGGCTTTGCCCTCTCGGCCGAGGGCTCGCTCTATTACCAGATCAGCCCCTCCACTCGGATCGGGGGAGAGGCCAGTTACAACACCTTTGGCAGCTATGACGAGCTTCGCTCGACCATTGGCATCCGCCAGAGTTTGGGAGCAACCAAATGATGTTTGAGGACCCAAAGACACCGCGCGTGTCGAGCGCGTTTCGCGCCACACCGCCCGCCGGCGCCAGTTTCCTGGTGGCCATGATCGCCCGCGAACTTTCCAGCGCTGCCACCGAAGAGCAGAGCCACGGCTTTTACGTGGCCGTGGGCAAGCGCATCGCGGCGGTCGTACCGCTTGATGACGTGGAAGACCTGGGCACGATGACCACGCGCATCAACGCGCTGTGGGCAACGCTTGGCTGGGGCAGCGCGGTGGTGACGGTCGAGGACAGCGCGCTCGTGGTGCGCCAGGAAGGTCTCTATCCCGAAACCGAAGCCGAGATCGCCGACCCATGGAAGGCGCTGCTGCCGCCCTTGATGGAAGGCACCTATGACACGTGGTTCCGCATGATGGGCAGCAGCCATGCGCTGGCGACCACGGCGGAATGGAAAGGGCAGACGCTTGAAATCCGGCATGGTCGTTAAGTCTGTTGGTGCGGGCGCCAGTGATGCCAAGACTGGTGGTGAGATCAATCGGCGCGGGTTCGGTTTCGGATTGTTGGTGGCGCTGACGGCAGCTTGTGCGCCGGGACGGCAAAGCAAGGCCATGGGCAGCAACAGCGACTGGGATACGTTCAAGGCCCGCTTTCTCGATCCCTCGGGCCGGATCGTCGATCCGCAGAACGGCGGCATCAGCCACAGCGAGGGGCAGAGCTATGGCTTGGTGCTCGCGCTGGAGGCAGGCGATCGCGCCGCATTCGAGCTGATCGCGGATTGGACGAACGACAATTTGCTGCGCAGCGACGTGGCGCTGCATGCGTGGAAATACGATCCCAACAGCCCGGATCGCGTGCCCGATCGCAACAATGCCGCCGATGGCGACATCCTGATCGCCTGGGCCCTGCAGCGCGCCGCGCAGCATTGGGGCGTGGCCGAATGGCGCACGCGCTCGACCGCGATCCGCGCGGCGATCCGCCAGCGCCTGGTGGTCGATCGCTTTGGCATGAAGCTGTTGCTGCCGGGGCTGGAAGGCTTTCAGGAAAACGGCCGGGTGATCGTCAACCCGTCGTATTTCATCTGGCCCGCGTTCCGCAGCTTTGCGCAGTGGGATGGGCCCGGCGTGTGGCAGCAATTGTCAGACGATGCCACCACGATCGTGGCAGGCGCGCGCTTTGGCCAATATGGCCTGCCCGCCGATTGGGTGGAAGTGGCCGGTCCCGGCCAGTTCGCGCTGGCACCCGGCCACGATCCGCGCTTCGGCTTCGATGCCATTCGCGTGCCGCTCTATGCCCTGGCCGGCAACCGCGCCAGCCTGGCCAAGCCGGTGGCCGATTTCTGGCGGCAATGCCTGGCCCAGGGTCAGCCCATTCCCGCCTGGATCGATCTCAACACCGGAGAGCGCGCGCCCTATGCCATTTCTAACGGCGGTGCGGCGATTGCCGCCAAGCTGATCGGCACCCAGCCGCCGCTGGGCCTGGCGCAGGAGTATTACGGCGCTGCCCTGCAGATGCTGGTCGGCGCCTTGGTCTGATCGTGGCCTGGTGGGCAAACGTGGCCCCGGTTTCAGCAAAGATAACAACATCTGAAACTATTGCGGATGGGCTTGCCAAGCGGCGCGGGCAAGCCCACCTTGCGGCAAATGACCGAAGAAGAAATCAATCGCCAGCTCGTCAATCGTAAGTTTTACAAGGCCGAGCAGGAAGCCGGGTTCGCGCAAAGCCACCCCAAGATCACCCCACAGCAGCAAGATCCGGCCTATCGCCTGGCCTTTGGCGATACCGATTTCCTCCTGCGCGAGGAGCTGCGCCCGGTGCGGTTCCAGCTGGAACTGCTCAAGGCCGAAATGCTGCTGGAAGAGGCCGACATCGGCTCGACCCTGGTGATGTACGGTTCGGCCCGCATCCCGGCGCCCGAAGCGGCCGAAGCCGCGCTCGCCACGGCCACCACGCCCGAACGCAAGGCCGTGATCGAGCGGCTGGTGGCCAAGTCGAAGTATTACGAAGAGGCGCGCAAGCTCGCGCGCTATGCCTCCACCTGCGGTGTGGTGGAGGAAGGCAAGCGCCAGTTCGTGGTCTGCTCGGGCGGTGGCCCCTCGATCATGGAAGCGGCCAATCGCGGCGCGGTGGACGTGGGGGCGGATTCGATCGGCCTCAACATCGTGCTGCCGCACGAACAGGCGCCCAACCCCTATGTGACCCCGCACCTCTCGTTCCAGTTCCACTATTTCGCGCTGCGCAAGATGCACTTCCTGATGCGCGCGCGGGCCGTGGCGGTGTTCCCCGGCGGGTTCGGCACCTTCGACGAATTCTTCGAACTGCTTACCCTGATCCAGACCGGCAAGATGAAGCCCATTCCGGTGCTGCTGTTCGGGGCGGACTATTGGAACAAGGTGATCAACTTCCGCGCCATTGCCGAGGAAGGGGTGATCAATTTCGAGGATCTCGACCTGTTCAAGCCGGTGGAAACCGCCGAGGAAGCCTGGGCCGAGATCGTCAAGTTCTATGAACTGGATTGCGGCGGGGAGTAAGGCCTGAGCCCCTCCACCACCCGGTGCGCCGGCGGCCTCCCTCCCCATTGCATGGGGAGGATCGGGAAGGTCTTCCTCGCTTGGCGGGGAGGCGGCCGCCGGCAGGCTGGTGGAGGGGCCGCCTTTACAGACGCACCGCGTAATGCCCCATCGGCCCATGCCCGCCGCCCAGGCCAGGCGCGGCCAGGAGGGCGGCGCGCACGAAGGCGCGGGCGCGCTCCACCGCCTGTTCCAGCGATGCGCCGCGCCCCAGTTCGGTGGCAATCGCGCTCGATAGCGTGCAGCCGGTGCCATGGCTGTGGCGCGTGGCGATACGCGGGGCGTGCCACAGGCGCGGCTGGCCGCCCGGCACCACCAGCCGGTCTTCCACCACCGGCCCGGTGGCATCGCCGCCCTTGGCCAGATAGGCAATGCCGCGCGCGGCCATCGCGGCGTCTCCGCCCAGGGCGGCAAGCTCGGGCACGTTGGGCGTGGTCAGCGTGGCCAGCGCCATCAGCCGTTCGAACCCGGCGATGGTGGGCGCGTCGGCGAGCGCTGCGCCGCTGGTGGCGATCATCACTGGATCGAACACGATCGGCACGCGCAAGGCTTCCAGGCGATCGGCCACCACGGCGGCAATGGCGGGCGAGCCGAGCATGCCGATCTTGACGGCATCGACGCCGATATCGGCCACGCAGGCATCGATCTGCGCCGCGACCATTTCGGGCGCCACCGCCACCACCGCGCTGACCCCCAGGGTGTTCTGCGCGGTCAGCGCGCAGATCGCCGTCATGGCAAAGCCGCCCAGCATCGTGATGGTCTTGATATCGGCCTGGATGCCGGCACCGCCACCCGAATCCGAACCGGCGATGGAGAGGATGCGTGGTGGCATGGTCATCGTATGTCTTTCAGGCCCACAGGAACAGCAGGGCCACCGCCGTCATCGCCGCCGTGGCCACCCAGCCCAGCGCGGCCAGGGCAGGGGAGATGACCAGGTGGCCCATGGCGCGCGGATTGCGCGCGATCAGCATGGTGACGACCATCAGCGGCGGGGCCAGCAACCCGTTGATCACCGCGGTCCAATAGAGCGCGCGCATCGGGTTGATGCCAAGGAAATTCATGCCCAGGCCGGCAAACGTCGCCAGCGCGATGGCCACATAGAATGCGCGCGCATCGCGCGGCGCCCGGTCCAGCCCTTCGTTCCAGCGCAGCGCCTCGCTCAGCGCATAGGCAGCCGAGCCGGCCAGCACCGGCACCGCCAGCAGCCCCGTGCCCACGATGCCCAGCGCAAACAGGGCAAAGGCCAGATCGCCGGCAAAGGGGCGCAGCGCCATGGCCGCTTGATCGGCCGACGTGATATCGAGAATGCCATGCGCGTGCAGCGTCACGGCGGTGGCGATGACGATGGCCTGCGCGGTCAGGTTGGAAAAGCCCATGCCCACCAGCGTATCGGTGCGGATGCGGCGCAGTTCCGGCCCGGCCTGGCGCGGCGCGAGATAAAGCGGGCGGACGTGGCGGCGGCGCTGCTCTTCCACTTCCTGCCCGGCCTGCCAGAAGAACAGGTAGGGGCTGATCGTGGTGCCCAGCAGCGCCACCAGGCCCATGGCGTGATCGTGGTCCAGCGCAAAGGCGGGCACGGCCATGCCGCGCAACACGGCAGGCCAATCCACCGGCGTGGCGCAGAGCACGGCGATATAGGCAAACAGCGAAAGCGTGGTCCACTTGAGCACGCCGGCATAGCGCGCATAGGGCACCAGCACTTCGAGCGCGACGCTGACCACGGCAAAGCCCAGGGTATAGAGCAAGAGCGGGCCGGGCAGCAGCAGGTGCACGGCCGCCGCCATCGCGCCCAGGTCTGCCCCCAGGTTGATCACGTTGGCCACCAGCAGCAAGGCGACCATGCCGCGCAGCAGCCACGGCGAATAGTGGCGGCGCAGGTTGGTGGCGATGCCCCGCCCGGTGGTGGCGCCGATGCGGGCACAGATCGCCTGGATCGCGGCGAGCAGCGGAAAGGCAAAGACCATCGCCCACGACAGCGAAAAGCCGAACTGCGCGCCGACCTGGCTGTAAGTGCCGATGCCGCTGGGATCGTCGTCGGCCGCACCGGTGACAAGGCCCGGTCCCAGCGCGGAAAAGATCGAGCCGCCTTTCCGCGTTTCCTGGGCGGGCGGTTCGGTCATGGCGTGGGTGCGGTGATCGCGTCGAGCACGCGGGCCTCGATCTCGTCACGCGGCAGGCCGGCAGGGATCGTCTCGCCAATGACATAGCGGATCGTGCCGCGCCGCTTCCACACCCGGTGGTAGAGCGCCCCGCTGTGGACCGCGACGGGCACCACCGGCAATGACAGGAGCTTGTACAGCCCGGCAAAGCCCGATTGCAGCGGCACGCGCTGGCCCACCGGCACGCGGGTGCCTTCGGGAAAGATCACCAGCGGGCGTCCTTCGGCCAGGCGCGCGCGAGCGTGGCTGAGCATGGTGCGCAGCGTCTTGGCGCCAGCCTCGCGCTCCACCCCGATCAGGCCATAGGCCCAGCCGGCGCGGCCCCACACGGGAATGCGCATCAACTCGATCTTGGCAAAGATGCAGGGGCGGTGCAGCACCTGGGGCAAATCGATCGCCTCGAAAAAGCTTTCATGGCGCAGGGCATAGAACACCCCTTCCTGGGGCGGCGTGCCCACCACTTCCACCTTGATGCCCAGCACATGGCGCACCAACGCGCGATGCACCATGGTCCAGGCCTGAACCATCGCCGGCACGCCGCGCGGCGCCAGCCACAGCACCACGATCATCACCAGCAGCAGCGCCACGGTGAAGCCATAGAACAGAATGTAGAAGATCACGCTGCGCGCGATTTCGGCCAAAGTCGGGGGATTTTCGTCCACGCGTTCGTCACCATCCCGCCAGCCACGCCACCATGCGGGCCAGCAGCTTGTTGTATTCCAGGAACAGGATCTTGAGGCTGGGGCGCGATGGCACGGCATCGCGCACGATCACCAGCCCCTTGGGCGCCACCACCCACAAATCGAACGTGGCGCGGCGCATGTGCCAATCGGTGGTGACCAGCCGCACCGAGCGGATCTTGGCCTTCGCGATCCAGTCGGCTGCCTCGCGCGCGTTGGATCGGGTATCCACGGAATCGAAGCCCAGCGTGATGCAGCAGGCAAGCTGCGCGGGATCGACCTTGTATTCGGCGGCGAATTCGCCGGGCCGCACCTGGCGGTCCACGCCGCTGACCAGCATGGTCTGTGCCTTGCCGGCGTGCAGCATGGCCAGCGCGCGGGGGATGCGCCCGCCGCCGCCGGTCAACACGACGATGCCGTCGGTGCGCACGCTATCGCTGGCCGGCTGGGGGAGGAACCAGGCAAACCACAGGAAGCCCAGCACCCACACCAGCAGCAGCGCCGAACCGATCCGGCGGAAAAGGCCCCGTGGCTTTCTCATGACGCAACTGTTCTCATGGGGGTGGGGTATCGCATGGCCATGGGCGTTATACCATGCGCCGCAGGGCAGAGAGCACGGTAAGCCGCGCGGTAACCATCACCAGCAGCACGCCGGCGATGGGAATGCCGGCCAGCACCACCCAATCGGTCCAGGCGAGCGAACCTTGGGCGACCATGCCCGATCCCAGCGCGGCAAACTGCCGGCCCAGGCCCAGTACCGTGATCACCCCCGCAAGCAGGCCCACCACGCCGCCCATCGCCGCGTCCGTGGCCATCGAGCGCTGGAACACGCGGGCGATCTGCACGTCGGTGGCGCCCAGCATGTGCACGATCTCGATCGTTTCGCGATGGGTGCCCAGCGCATTGCGCGCGGCCAGCAGCACCGCCGATACCGTGGCAAAGGCAAACAGCGCGATCAGGCCGCCCGCTGCCCATTGCAGCGCGCCGATCGCGCGGAACACCGGAGCCAGCCAGCTGGATTGGGCATCGACCCGCGCGGCGGGCGCCTTGGCCACCACCGCCGTGCGCAACGCGGTGAGCCGGGGCGGGGTGGCAGCGCCCGCCAGGCGCACGTCGATCAGCGCGGGGATCGGCAGGTCGTCGAGGTCATCGCCGGTGCGCGTGCCCAGCCACGGTTCGACCAGTGCATTGAGCTGGTCTTGCGGCACAGCCGCGGCGCTGACCACGCCGGGCGCACGGGACAGCACGGCGAGGGCCGCTTCGGCTTGGCGTTGCCGCTCGGCCGGGGCGGCCGAGACGATCTGGACCGTGACCCCGCCTTCCAGGTCGGCGCTGGCCGCCTGCGCGGCATGGCGCAGGGCCAGCGCGCTGGCAGCGGCCACCACGGTCAGCGCGATCATGATGGCAATCACCCAAGGCATCGGCCCGGACAGGCGCGCTTCGGGCAGCAGCGGGGATTCGCCCTCGCCGCCCCAGGCGCGCAGCGTGCGGGGCAGGGACGCAGCCAGGCGCTTCATGGCAGGAGGTTCCCGCCCGCAGGGCCGGGGCCGATCAGGCTGTCGGGCGCGCTTCCCCCCTCGATCGGGCGGCGCGGGGGATAGCGCAGCGCGCCGGTGGGGTCGGCCAGCTTGCCCTTGTCCAGCCGCATGATCAGCGAATCGGGCACTTTGCGGATCAGGTGCAGATCGTGGGTGGCCACCACCACCGTCGTGCCCAGGCGATTGAGGCTTTCGAACAGGCGCAGCAACTTGATTGCCATGTCCGGGTCCACGTTGCCGGTCGGCTCGTCGGCCACCAGGATGTCGGGGCGGGCGATCACGGCGCGGGCGATGGCTACGCGCTGCTGTTCCCCGCCCGAAAGCGTGGCGGGGCGCGCCTGGAAACGGTCGCCCAGTCCCACCCATTCCAGCATGTCGGACACCGGCTTGGCGATGTCCTTTTCGCTTTGCCCGGCCACGCGCAGCGGCAGGGCGACGTTGTCCCACGCCGAAAGATGCGGCACCAGGCGGAAATCCTGGAACACCACGCCGATGCGGCGGCGAAAGCCGGGCAGGCGTTCGCGCGGCAGCGTGATGGCGTCGGTGCCGAACATGCGGATCAGCCCGCGCGAGGGGCGCCCGGCCAGGTAGAGCAGCTTGAGCAGGCTGGTCTTGCCCGCGCCGCTGGCGCCGGTGAGGAAATAGAAGCAGCCTGGGTAAAGCGTGAACGAAACGTCGGCCAGCACTTCGCGGCCGGCACCATACCGCAGCCCGACATTGTCGAACTGGACAATCTCGGCGGCGGGTTGGTTCATGGAAGTAAGGTCAAGCCCCGTTCGCGTGTTTGGTCGATCGCCAGCGGCGCAGACCATGCCGGCGCACTCGCCGATTGGCAATGTGCCGCAGCTGCGCGATTGGCAATAGGGCCTATACGCGTCAATGCATGTGGAAAAAAGGGCGCATGGGCGTTTTGCCCCCTTGCTCCCTATTGTTTCAGCCCCTCTCGCCATGCTTAGACCGTTTCCATGATAATCGCCTGTCCCGCCTGTGCGACGCGCTATGTCGTTCCCGACAGTGCGATCGGTGTGGACGGCCGCACCGTGCGCTGTGCCAAGTGCCGGCACAGCTGGTTCCAGGCCGGCCCAGAACTGCCCGCGCGCCCATCGCCCGATGCTCCCCCTGCATCATCCGGGGCGGGATCGCCCGCAGCCGCGCCGGCCGAACGGCCCGCCCCGGCACCCCGGACAGAGCCTGTAGCGCCAGCACCGGCAGCCGCGCCACCGCCCGCTGCCGAAACACCGCCGGCCCCCGCGCCCCGTGCCGAACCGCCGCGCCAGCCCGCGCCACCGGCCAGTGAATTCGTCTCGCCGGTGTCCAGCTTCGAGCACGAGCCCCCGTTCCGCCCGCGCCGCAATCCGGCGCGGCTGTGGACGGCGGCCGGCGTCACCTTTGCCCTGGCTGTGGCGGCGATGATCGGCCTGGTATCCTGGCTGGGCCTGCCCGATTGGCTGCCGGTCAACCGCCCCACGTTCGGCAATGGCAGTCCCGACCTGGTGCTGTCGTTCCCGCCCGCGCGGCAGGACCGGCGCACGCTGCCCAACGGCACGGCCTATTTCGGTGCCAGCGGCACGGTGACCAACGTGGGCAAGGACCTGCGCGAAGTGCCGCCGATCCTGATCGTGCTGCGCGATGCGCAAAACCGCGTGGTCTATACCTGGGATGTCGCCCCGCCCAAGGACAAGCTGCGCCCGGGCGAAAGCGTGACGATCAACGAAGCGGTGACCGATGTGCCCAAGAGCGCCAAGTCGGCCGAAATCGGCTGGAAGCCCGAATAAGCCCGAACCAAGCGCGCCCTGGGGATAAAAAAGTGTTCGCCCCTGTTGCAGGCCCCCAAATCCCCTGCTAGGGGCGCGCTCCTACCCCGACGGGATCTGGCCCCAGGCCATGCCCCGGATGCGATATGCGGTCGTGGCGGAATTGGTAGACGCGCAACGTTGAGGTCGTTGTGGGCGAAAGCCCGTGGAAGTTCGAGTCTTCTCGACCGCACCAGCACCCATCCCAGGGCTGCTCATGAAATCTCCAAATGGCTGAAAACAGCCATTTCTTGCCTCACCGCAACCCAACGTGTATCCTCCCAGTGCCCGCAAAACGGGGGACCAGACGGGGGACTGAAACCGCCCCGTTTCTCCCCGCTGAGGAAAGGTTCTGTGCAGCAGCGCATTTGCTGCGCGCCGCGACGACCGGCCAGGAACCTGGTATCAATTCAGCCGATCAGTCCAGCAACCGCGGCCCCTCGCACAGCTTCGACGATGGCGTCGGTCGTCATGCGCAGGCGCGGAACCAGGGTGGGTGACGCGATCCAACAGCGCGTGGATCGGCAGGTGACCGGCCACAAGTTCTTCCAGGACCGAGACGAGACTGCCATCGGCAATCGCACCGCGGGCAAGCCAATATGGGACCAGCCCCAATCCCTGCCCGGCGCGGATCGTCGAAGGCGTCAGAAGACTGCCGTCGAGCACCATTTTCGGTTCTAGCTGGATTGTTATGAGACCACGGCGCCAAGGCGGCGGGCGATAATCCTCGGAATTTCCGGCAATTCGCCGATCTGCACCACGAGATCGATATTGTCCTTGGCAAGATAAAGGCGGGCACGATCACATGCGTGCCTAGCAAGGAGGGGAGGAGCAACGCGAGAGCGCCTACGATCACTGGCAAAGGCTGTGCCTCGTCCAACGACCGGCACATGTCTCGGAACAGGCGCACGCCGCGCTGGTCCCGCGCGACATGTTCAGCGACAGGTTGCCTGCCAGGACCAGACAGCGGCTTTAGCCGGCCGTGCTTCGCACCGCGACGGCAAAGCATTGCCGGTGCGGTAGTATGTTGTAGGATACGCGAGTAGCCGACCGGCAGGTGACCATGTTCGATTTCCTGAAGAAGCAATTCGTCGATATCATCGAGTGGCTGGAAGAGCCCGGCCAGTTGGCCTGGCGTGTGCCTTTTGCGGATCAAGAGATCCAGCATGGCGCGCAGTTGACGGTGCGTGAGGGGCAAATCGCCGCGTTCGTCAACGAAGGCCGGATGGCCGACTACTTCGGGCCCGGCCTGCACACCTTGGAAACCGCCAACCTGCCGTTGCTCTCGGACCTGATGAACTGGGACAAGGGCTTCCGTTCGCCCTTCAAGTCGGACGTCGTGTTTCTTTCGCTCAAGGAACAGCAAGGATTGAAGTGGGGCACGGCGCAGCCCATCACGGTCCGCGATACCGAGTTCGGCGCGCTGCGGCTGCGCGCGTTCGGCTCCTACTCGTTCCGCCTGAGCGAAGCTGCGCCTTTCGTATCGCGGGTGCTGGGCACCATGTCCGGCGTGACCGTCGCATCGCTCGAACCGCAGCTGCGGGCCGCGATCCAGACCGCGATTGCAACAGCGCTGGGCGGCAGCGGCATTGCCTTTCTCGATCTTGCAGCCAACCAGCAAGCACTGTCGGACAAGATCAAGGTCGAAGTCGACAAAGCATTCGCCCAGTGGGGCCTTACCTGCCTTTCGTTCTACGTCGAGAGTGTCTCGCTACCGGACGAAGTGCAGGCCCATCTCGACAAGGGCAGTTCCATGCGGGTGCTGGGCGATCTTGCCGCTTACACCCGGTTCCAGGCCGCCGAGGCGATCGAGCAGGCTGCGGGCAACGACGCCGGGATGGCTGGTATCGGCGCAGGCATGGCAGCGGCGACCGCCCTTGGCGGTGCGATGGCCCAGGGACTGGGCGCCACGCCGATGGGGCAGCCGGCCGCCGTGACCGAAGATCCCCTGGCGACAATCGAGAAGCTGCACCGCCTGGTCACCATCGGAGCCCTGAGCCAGGAAGAGTTCGACGCCAAGAAGGCCGAGCTGCTCAGCCGGATACGCTGAGTGTAATCGGGGCGGGATGAATGGAAAGCGTGAACTGTCCCTCATGCGGGGCTTTGCTTCCGCTGCGCGATCCGGGTTTGCCGTATTCGACCTGCCAATACTGCCAAAGCCTCGTCAGGCGGCGGGACGGCGCTGCCGAGGTTGTGGGAACGGTTGCCAGCCTGCCCCTCGATGTTTCTCCGATACAGATCGGGACGACTTTCGCCCTTGATGGAAACAGCGCGGTGGCGGTTGGCCGTGTGCGCTGGGGCTGGCAGGATGGTTCCTGGAACGAATGGTTCCTGCGCGCCGACGATGGCCGGCATTACTGGCTGGGCGAGGCAATGGGCATGTATATGCTGACCAGCGAATACCCCGCCGTCCTGGCGGTGCCTGCCATCAAAAACTTCGCCGACGGCAATCCCTTTGCCCTGGGGGCTACCGTAAAGGCTGGCGGCAAGTGGCTCGAGGCAACAGACGTGAAGGAAGCATCCTGTCTTGGCAGCGAAGGCGATCTGCCTTTCGCGACGCTTCCGGGCCGGACCATGACCAACGTCGATTTCCGTAACGCCAACGGCGATGCGCTTTCGGTTCAGCGCGACGATGATGGCACGACGGCATGGCTCGGCCGCTGGAGTGATCTGGCAGGGTTGCAGCCGAAGAACCTGCGCCGGATCGAAGGCTGGACCATGCCTGGAACGCTGGCATGACCCTGGCCCGAGCCGTCACTTGTCCGTCATGTGGCGGTTCGATCGAGGTGCGGGCTGCCGGCTACACCGTCACCCTCGCATGTCGCTATTGCGGATCGGTTCTCGACGTCGCCCACGAAGATGTCCGGCTGATCACCGCCTATAAGCGCGCCAACGCCAATTTTGCCATCGAACTTGGCACGCGTGGCTCCTTATTCGATGTGGAGTGGGAAGCGATCGGGGCACTGCGCCGGCGGAGCCCGGGAGCGATCTGGCAGGAATACCTTCTCTTCAATCCCTACGCCGGATACCGCTGGTTGGTCGTTGCCGATGGCGAATGGCAATTCGGCACGATGCTGCTCGATCGGCCCGATGGCGCAGGGGCTTCGATCGAATGGCGGGGAAAGACCTACCAGCTCGATGACGATGCGACGGTCGAAACCACGACTGTCCTGGGCGAATTCTACTGGCGCGTGTCGCGAGGGGATCGCGTGCAATGCGCGACTTTCGCATGCGGCAGCAGCTTCCTGTCGCGTGAAGCAGCCATGGATGAGGTTACATGGACACACCTCGTCCCGGTCGACCGGCGCCAGGTGGAGGAGGCATTCGCCGTCCGGCAGCGCTACAAGCCGAGGGCAGGCCTCAAGGCCATACCGGACGGCTTCTTCAAGGCCCCAGGCACGGGCGAAAACGACCTGCCAATGATGTTTCTGATGGCGCTGGGCGCCCTGCTCATGATCGGGATCGTCCAGGACCTGATGAGCCGGCCGCACCTGTGCGCCAACAATCGCTTCGATGTCGTTGTCGGCGCCGCTACCGCGACTCACAAGATCGGCACGATCGAGGTGACGCGCCCCTGGCAGTTCGTCACCATCCAGGCGGACAGCAACGACTTCAGCAACCGCTGGGTGGATTTAGACTACAGCCTGGTCAACCGCCGCACACAGCAGTCGATCGATGCCTATGGCATCGTGGAATACTATTCCGGGTCCGACAGCGACGGTCCGTGGACCGAGGGCAGCCATCATAGCGAGACCCAGTTTGCCGGCGTTCCGCGCGGTAGCTACGATGTTTACGTTGATACCGGATCACACGGCTGGCCAACCGACCCGCCGGCAAATGCGACGGATCCCGACCACCCATGGAGTGCGCCGGATTCCATATCCATGTGGTTTAACGCCTGCACCGGCGGGCATTCGTGGGGCATGTTCTGGATTTTTGCGATCCTGCTGTTCGGCGCGCCTTGCCTGATCCTGTGGCGGAGGCACCGGGATTGAGATGAGCAAGCGCCTGATCTTCTTCTCCGCCTGGTGCGCCTTCCTGATCATTCTGGCGGGCATCGCGACGTGGTTCGCCTGGTCGCCTTTCTCCGACGACGAACGACCTGCCTCTACCGGCTATCGGGGCCCCACCCACAAGTAGTCCACCTTTCGCACGATGGAGTTGTGCCTATGCTGACCCTCGACGTTTTCCTCGCAACCGTGCTTTATGCAGCGCTCGGCATCGTCATATTCATCGTGAGCTTCGTGCTGGTCGACAAGTTGACGCCCGGCGAGCTGTGGCGCGAGATCATCGAGCGCAAGAACATGGCCGTGGCGCTGCTTGCCGGGGCCGTGGCCATCGGGATTTCCAACATTATCGCTGCTGCCGTGCATGGTTGATCCTGTTACGGGGGATGACGGCGGAGCCCAACCGGACGCTCCTGGATCCCTCGCGATCATCCTGCTGGTATCGGTCCTGGTCGTCGCTACCTGTGGCCTGATCTACGAGTTGCTCGCCGGGACACTCGCCAGCTACCTGCTTGGCGACAGCGTCACGCAGTTCTCGACCGTGATCGGCAGCTATTTGTTCGCCATGGGCATCGGCAGTTACCTGTCGCGCCATGTGCGGCACAACGAGATCGGAGTGTTCGTCCGCGTCGAGATACTGATCGCCGCGCTGGGAGGATGGTCGGGCGCCGGGCTGTTCCTGCTCTTCCCCATCGTCGAGGATTTCCGGGTCGCGCTCTATGCGCTGGTGCTGGCGATCGGCATCCTTGTCGGCTTGGAAATCCCGTTGCTGATTCGCATCTTGCGCCATCGCTTCGCTTTTCGCGATCTCGTGTCGAACGTCCTGACCTATGACTACATCGGGGCGCTCATTGCCTCGTTGCTGTTCCCGCTGGTCCTGGTGCCCTGGCTCGGCATGATCCGCACCGGCTTTGTGTTCGGTCTGGCCAATGTCGGCGTGGCGGTCGCCTTGCTTATCGCCCTGCGCGCACGACAGAGTATTGGTCGCGATCTCGTTGCGGCCCTCATCGTGCTCGCATCGCTTGTCGCCGGCCTGTTTGCAGCCGACCATATCCAGCGCTGGTCGGAAGTCGCGTTCTATGGCGAGCCTGTCATCTATGCCCGCTCGACGCCGTACCAGCGCATCGCCATCACGCGGCGGGGCGAGGACCTGCGCCTCTACCTCAACGGCAACCTGCAGTTCTCGACGCGCGACGAATACCGATATCACGAGGCGCTGGTCTGGCCCGTGCTCGGCCGCGTTGCCCATCCGCGGCAGGTGCTGATCCTGGGCGGCGGCGACGGTCTCGCCGCACGTGAAGTCCTGCGCGATCCGCGCGTATCGAAGGTGACGCTGGTCGATCTCGACCCGGAAATGACGCACCTGTTCCGGGATGTACCCCAGCTTGCACAACTCAACCGGCATTCGCTGTCCTCTCCGAAGATGCAGGTGATCAATGGCGATGCGTTCCGTTGGGTCAGAAAGGCGGCCGGGCCCTATGACGCAATCCTGATCGACTTTCCCGATCCCACCGAGTTTTCGCTCGGCAAGCTCTATACCGAGAGTTTCTATCGCGAGGTCGCACGCCTGCTGGCCCCCGCCGGCGTGCTCACGGTGCAGAGCACGTCGCCTCTCGTGGCGCCACGCTCTTACTGGACCGTGGCAAGCACGCTTGAAGCTGCTGGGCTATCGGCACGCGGCTACCACGCCTATGTTCCCAGCTTCGGCGAATGGGGCTTCACCATGGCTGCACACAGCCCGCCGGGGGATGCTGTGGCCCTTCCTCCTGGGCTTCGGTTCCTGACGCAGGCCAGCGAACGGGCCATGTTCGATTTCCCGCCGGATATGGCGCGCCGCCCTACGCCTGTGAACCGCCTCGACAACCAGGCGCTGGTGCGCAGCTTTGCCGAGGAATGGGGGCATTACGATGGCTGATGCCACCCGGCGCGATGTCCTTCGGGCTGGCGCCGCCGGAGCAGGCGCCCTTTCTCTGGGCAGTTGCGCCACGCCGCCCATGGCTGGCACATTGGACGGATCGGATTGGCGGCGCGGCCACCTCGTCCGCGACGGCAAGTTTCCACCTGCAAACGGGGCAGAACAGCAGGCGGCGATCCTGATCGCCGGCGGGGGCGTGGCTGGGCTCTCCGCTGCCTGGCGGCTCAAGGCCGCCGGTTTCGACGATTTCGTGCTCCTGGAGCTTGAGGACAAGGTCGGTGGCAATGCGCGATCTGGTCGCAACCCGGTGAGCGCCTATCCACTTGGCGCCCACTATCTACCGGTGCCGAATAAGGAAGCTGTGGCCCTGCGGCACATGCTGAAAGAGTTCGGCATGATCGTGGGCGAGGAAGGCGGCGCGCCGCTCTACGATCCTTATCAACTCTGCGCCGATCTTGAAGAGCGCCTGCTGTGGCGGGGAAGCTGGCAAGAAGGGTTGTATCCGTCCAGCGGACTGACGAGAGAAGATGCCGCCCAACGCGATCGTTTTGCGCAGGAAATGGCGCAGCTTCGCAATGCCGTGGGCACGGATGGGCGCCCTGCGTTCGCCATCCCCCGCGCCTATTCGAGCGTCGATCCCGCCTACACCGGGCTTGATCGACTCTCGTTTGCGCAGTGGCTCGATCAGCGCGGCTACAGCTCTCCCGTGCTACGGGCCTACCTGCGTTACTGCTGCCGGGATGACTATGGGACCGAACCGGAAGAGGTATCGGCATGGGCGGGCGTGCACTATTTCGCGGCGCGCCGCGGGTGGGCTGCGGGCAACGACGGCGATCGTGAGCTCACTTGGCCCGAAGGGAATGGGCGTCTCGTCTCGCTGCTGCGTGACGGCGTCTCCGATCATGTCCGCGCGGCCCACAGTGTATGTGCGATCGCGCAGCACGGCGACCACGCTGTGGTTGACGCCTTTGACCACAAGGCCGGGTCCACCACCCGGTGGAATGCGGCTTGCGCGATCGTCGCTATGCCGCATTTTGTTGCCGCGCGTGTGGCCCCAGCACACGCCGGCGAAGGGCGTTTTCGCTATGCGCCCTGGGTCGTGGCCAATGTGACCGTCAATCGGCATCCGAAGGGGCGAGGCGTCGGCCTTGCGTGGGACAATGTCTCGACCGGCAGCGACAGCCTCGGTTATGTCGTCGCGACGCACCAGTCGGCAAGTGGCGGTAATGGCCCCACCGTGCTGACTTGGTATTTGCCCTTGTCCAGGACCGCTCCAAACGAAGCGCGCAAGCTGATGATGACGCGCACGCTGCAAGCGTGGCAACGGCTGATCGCGGATGATCTCCTGACGATGAATCCCGATCTGATGGGCGCAATCGACAGGATCGACGTCTGGCGCTGGGGCCATGCCATGATCAGCCCTACACCGGGCTTTTTGTCCGACCCGGCCCGCAGGGCTGCGATCGACGCAAAACCGCCCGTTCTCTTCGCCCACTCGGACCTGTCCGGTCTTTCGTTGTTCGAGGAGGCGCACTACCGCGGCGTCGTCGCAGCGGAGGCTGCGCTGGCCCACCTTGCTCACCCTTTCGAGAGTCTTGCCTGACATGGCGCATTTGCCCGGCACCAGTGTCCATCTGCTCGCAGACTTGTGCCAAGGGAAGCGGCTGAGCGACTTCGAACTGGTCGAGGCTACGCTGCGCCAAGCGGCTTTGGCGGCAGGCGCCAAGGTATTGAGTGTCCATGTCCACGCCTTTGGAGAGGGCATGGGCGTAACCGGAGTCGCCCTGCTGGCGGAATCCCACATTTCAATCCACACTTGGCCAGAAACCGGTGAGGCGGCAGTTGACCTGTTCGTTTGCGGAAACGACGTGGATGCAGCAGCCGGACTCGATGTAATTGTAGGGAATTTTTCTGCAGAAATCTTGCGCCGACATAGAATTGAACGGCTATCCAGGACATAAGGGCATCCCAAATTGGTGGATGGAAGGCGCCGGCCGAGGCTGGTGACAGGCTGGAAAAATCGTAAATGGCATGCACAAGCGGTCAACGGCCGCCGCAAAAGCCGGCCTTGCCAAGTCCAATCACGTGCGTCCGAAGCCGCCATCGATTCACGATCATGCCGGCGGCAGATGCCGCGCCATACGGGCCTTGAGCAGTTCCACCAATTCCGGCTGCATGAAGGCATAATCGTCCGGAATATCCAGGCAGATTAGTCGCTGCCCGCGCAAGGCCGCGCGGAACCGCCGTTGCAGCTTGGCGCGATGCTGTTTTTCCATCACCACGATGATGTCCGCCCATGAGACCAGTTCAGCGGTCAGCGGGTTTTCCGCGCCCTGGTTGGTGCCGGCTGACGACACTTCCAACCCTGGATACTCGGCGAACACCTGCTCGGCCGTCGGGCTGCGCAGGCGGTTCTGGCTGCAAATGAACAGAATGGTTTTCAAGCAACGCCTCGGACCAAAATCGCCGGCACTTTTTGGGCGGCTTGCCCACAAGGTCAATCTGAACTATTGCCCCACCCAGCCAAGACCGGCCTGTTTTTGAACAAGGAAAGGAGAAGACCATGCGTGCAGCATCCGCCCGCAACACAAACCACTTCTTACTTCCCTGTGTTCAGGAACAGATTGCATGGGCAATTCTATCCCGGGCGACACGTTTCGCCTGATTGCTTTTCGCGGCCATCACGCCGCTGATTTTTCAGACATTTCCATCCTTGCTGCTCTGCCTGCCGGCCAGAATCATGGCCAGGGTGGTGCGCAATGAGCCCGATAGCCCTGATCGCCCGCGATCCATCGCGTTTCGATCCCTTGGCGCTTGATCAACTGGCAGCTTGCGCGCGCTATGACGGCATGGCGCGCATCGTCGGACTGCCCGATCTGCACGCCGGCAATGGCATTGCCGTGGGCGCCGCCTTTTGGTCGCCAAGCCACGTCTGGCCGCATCTGGTGGGCAGCGACATTGGCTGTGGCATGGCCCTGTGGGAAACGGACTGCCCCTTGCGCAAGTTTCGCCTCGGTTCCGTCGAGCGCAAGTTGCACGGGCTGGACGCGCCTTGGGCAGGCGATCATGCGGCCGCTCTGGCCGAGGCCGGGCTCCCCCCGCATCTGGCCAGTCCGGCGCTGGGCACGATTGGTGGTGGCAATCACTTCGTCGAATTCCAGCGCGTCGAAGCGGTGGTGGACGAGGCCCGCTTTGCTGCATTGGGCCTGCGGCAGGACCGCGTGTGGATGATGGTCCACAGTGGGTCGCGCGGGCTGGGCCAAGCCATCCTGCAGGCGCATCGCCAGGCTGATGCGCACCAGGGCATCCCCGCCGGTCGTCCCGAAGCGGAAGCCTATCTGGCCGACCACGACGCCGCGTTGGGATGGGCTATCCTCAACCGCCAGGTCATTGCCCGGCGCTTTTGCGAGAGCCTTGGGTTTGGTGGGCGCCGCGTGCTGGACATCTGCCACAACAGTGTCACGCCGCATCAAGGCGGCTGGCTGCACCGCAAGGGGGCGGCGCCCGCCGATCGCGGGTTGGTGACCATTCCAGGCTCGCGCGGCGATTTCAGCTATCTGGTCGAACCCGTCGCGGAAGGCGCCGATCATGCGCTCCATTCGCTGGCCCATGGCGCGGGCCGCAAGTGGAGCCGCAAGGATGCGCACGCGCGCCTGTCGCGCCGCTTCAAAGTAGCGGATCTGCAGCGCACTGCGCTGGGCAGCCAGGTGATCTGCGAAGACCGCCGCCTGATCTTCGAGGAGGCGCCCGAAGCGTACAAGGACATTGGCATGGTCATCGCCGATCTGGAGCTGGCAGGGCTGATCCGCGTCATTGCCAAGCTGCGCCCTCTCCTCAGCTACAAGACGAGGGCAGCATGAGCGAGGTGATCCTGCATGTCACAGCGGGCAAGGGGCCGCAGGAGTGCCGCTGGGTGGTGGCCGGCCTGGCACGTGCCTTTGCGCGGGAGGCCAAGGCCGTGGGGCTGGAATGCGAAGTGCTCGATGGGGCGGAGGAACGGCCAGCCTCCATCTTGCTGCGCCTCGCGGGGGAGGCAGCGTCGGCCTTTGCCGCCAAGCGCATCGGCACCAACCAGTGGATCGGCAACAGCCCCTTTCGCCCAACGCACAAGCGGCGCAACTGGTTCGTCGGTGTGTCATTGGCGCCCAAGCCCGACGAGATGATCGATCTGAGAGAGGAGGATATCGATTATCAGGCCATGCGCGCCAGCGGGCCGGGTGGGCAGCATGTCAACAAGACCGACAGCGCGGTGCGGGCAACGCACCGGCCGACAGGCCTTGTCGCCACCGCGCAAGAGCAGCGGTCCCAGCACGCCAACCGCAAGCTGGCGCGGCTGAAACTGGCGATCATGCTGGAAGAGTGGCACGGGCAAGCCCAAGACGATGCGCGCAGATCGCAATGGCAGGTCCATCAGGAGCTTGAACGTGGGAACGCGGTCAGGGTCTATGCCGGAGAGCGGTTTCAGCTAAGATCGGCTTGAACGCCGTCGGTGGGTGGTTTTGCACCCGCCCACCGATCTCCTGGAGATACCGTGTTGTTTGCCCAAGACCTTGCCGCGACGCAGATTGTCCTGGATGCCTGCGCCTTTGCCACGCGCATGCACGGCAACCAGCAGCGCAAATATACCGGCGAGCCCTATGTGCTGCATTGTCTGGAGGTGGCGCGAACGGTGGCGGAGGTCGGTGGAACGCCGACGATGATTGCGGCGGCACTGCTCCACGATGTGGTTGAGGATACCGAGGCCAGCATTGAGGATGTTCGTGCCCAGTTTGGCGAGGACATTGCGCAAGGCGTCGCTTGGCTCACCGATGTCAGCCGTCCCGAGGATGGCAACCGCACGGTCCGCAAGGCAATGGACCGCGCGCATCTGGCGCAGGCCCCTGCCGAGATGAAGACCGTCAAGCTGGCCGATGTGATTTCCAACACCCGCTCGATTGTCTATCACGGCGATGGCTTTGCCCGGGTCTATCTGCACGAGATTGCCGCCCTGCTGGAGGTGCTGACCGAAGGGCACCCCGAACTGCTGCGACGGGCGAAGGCAGAAGTGGAGCAAGGCGCGGCCAAGTGGCTGGCATGACCGCGCTTGATGCGCTGCGCCTTGCGGAGCATGGGGCGCAGCTTTTCTGCGGGGCAGCCTTGGCGGACCTGCAGGAGTTGCAGACAGCAACGGCAGAACTGCCTCCCGATCAGGCGGGTGTCCGCATTCATGGAGTGGGCCTGCTGCGCCCCTGTCTGGCGCCGTCCGGCTCGATCGGTGCCATCGCCAGCAACGTCCTTGGCGCCGCAGCCAAGCCTGTCCGCGCCATCCTGTTCGACAAGAGCGCGGCGACCAACTGGTCGTTGGGCTGGCACCAGGATCGTACCATCTGCGTGCGTGATAGGATCGCGGTGCCCGGTTTTGGGCCATGGTCAGTCAAGGCGGGCCTGCTCCACGTTGCCCCTCCTGCAGAATTGCTGTCGCGCATGGTAACGCTGCGGGTTCATTTCGATGATGTGCCTACCATCAATGCTCCCCTGCTGATCGCTCCCGGGTCGCACTGCCGCAGCCGCGTGCCGGAATCTTCGGTAGCTCAGGTGGTGGCGGAATGTGGCGTTGTTGCCTGCCTTGCCGAGGCGGGAGACATCTGGGCCTATTCCACGCCCATCCTTCATGCCTCCGATGCTGCCAGCCAGCCCGGGCATCGACGCGTTCTTCAAGTGGATTTCAGCGCCGACGCCTTGCCGGGTGGCTTGGAATGGTTGGGCATTTAGCGCGCTTATCTGCCACCCCTGAAATCATCCCACCCCAGCCCGAACCGCGCCAGATATTTGCGCAGCCGGTCGGCGTCATTGGTACTGGCACGTTTTACGCGCGATGCGGCGAAGAGTGTGCGGCCTGCTTCGGACAGGGAACGGGCAGAAGCGCAGGTTTGCACAACAAAGGCCAGTTGCACGCGGTCAAACGGGTCAAGATCAGCCAGCGCATCGGCGGACAGCCAGCGTTCCAGCCTATCGCCATCGACCGGGCCATCGGCCCAGAGGCGCTTGAGCCGTTCGATCTCCTTGGCCACGGCCGGAACATCGATCCGTCCCTTGGGCGAGAAGGTTGCCATGCGCGTGACACTGGCGGCCAGATCGCGGAAATTGCCTGACCAGCGCGCGGCGGGAGACAGCGCGAAGGCGAGGTAATCGGCCCGTGCTTCCTTGTTGAACGTCACCCTTTCGCCTTCGCGCTCGGCATGGCGATCGAGTTCGTAATCGAGGTTCGGGGCGATATCCTCGCGCCGCTCGGCCAGGCCGGGGAGCGCGAAGGTCCAGAGGTTGAGGCGAGCGTAGAGATCCTCGCGGAAAGTGCCTGCAGCCACGCAAGACGCCAGATCGCGGTTGGTCCCGGCGATCAGCTGGAATTCGCTCTGCGCTTCCTTGTCGGCACCCACGGGCAGGAAGCGCTTGTCCTCGATGGCGCGCAGGATCATCGCCTGCTCGTCGAGGCCCAGTTCACCAATTTCGTCGAGGAACAGCATCCCGCCATCGGCGCTGCGCAAAAGCCCGGCGCGATCCGCCGCCGCGCCGGTGAAAGCGCCCTTCTTGTGGCCGAAGAGTGCCGACATCGCGCTGTCCCCGCGCAAGGTGGCACAGTTCACCTCGACAAAGCTGCCGGTCATCTGGCGCTTGAGTTTCTTCAGTTCGAAGATGCGGCGGGCAAGCTGGCTCTTGCCAGCGCCGGTTGGCCCCATCAGCAGGATGGGCGCGCGTGTGCGGCTGGCCACTTGCTCGATCTCGTCGATCATGGTGTTGAAGGCGGGGTTGAGCGTTTCGATCCCCGATTTCAGGAACGAGGAACTCTCCGCGCTCTCGCTGGCAAAGCGCGTGGCAATGCTGTCATAGCGCGAGAGATCAAGGTCGATCACGCTCCACGTGCCTGCCGCATCGGGGGCGCCGCGCTTGGGCTGGGTCTGCAGCAGGCGCCCGGGCAGATAATGCGCCTCTGTCAGCAGGAACAGGCAGATCTGTGCGACATGGGTGCCGGTGGTGATATGCACCAGCACATCCTCGGCATCAGGGTCCAGCGCCAGCCCCCGCGCAAAGTCGAGCAGCTTGCCGTAGACCTCTTCAAAATCCCAGGCGTCCTTGAAGTCGAGGACATGCCGTTCCACCCGCGTTTCGGGCGAGACCGAGGCAATGTCCTGCGCGACATAGTCAGCGAGGCGGCTGTGCAGATTGCCATGGATCATGACGAAGCGATCCACCCGCAAATCCTCATGCATGCACAGCCCCACCGACGGCCGCCACTTCATCCAGCGCGAAGGGCCGAATTTTGCGGCGTCGAGCGTGGAGCCAAGAAAGCTGATGACGGTGGTTGGCTTCATGCGCGAAATTTATATCAGCTTATATTTTCAGATACAATTTCCGAATTTTTGCGGTGGCCTTTGCTGCCCTCAATCAGCAAGAAGATTTTAAATACATTAATTATCAATGCTTTACAAAATTTCCAAAGCATCATTCCCAAAACTGGCACGTCATCTGCAGATGGTATTGCGTCGGGTCAGTCGAACAGCCCGACAGGTAAGCGGCAAGCGGGGCGGCCGGAATGGGCCGGCCGCCCCCAGACCGCCCCTCACAACGAATTTTGCCATGGGCGGCCAGCGACTTGCCAATGCCGCGTCGCCGGCACCATGATCACCATGCGGGAGGCCGAGATGGCTGAGACCACTTATGAATTTCACGATGTCGCTGGCGGCGTGCCGATCAAGATGTGGACGCGCGGCGTGGCTGTCGAAGACCAGGCCCGCGACCAACTGGTGCGCGCGGCCAGGATGCCGTTCATCTTCAAGCATGTCGCCGCCATGCCCGACGTGCATGTCGGCATTGGCGCCACGGTCGGCTCGGTCATCCCCACGCGCGGCGCGGTAATCCCGGCGGCGGTGGGGGTGGACATCGGCTGTGGCATGATGGCCGCGCGCACCTCGCTGATGGCGCATGACTTGCCCGACAATCTGGAAGGCATCCGCAGTGCCATCGAACAGGCCGTGCCGCATGGGCGCAGCGTGGGGCGTGGCAAGCGCGATCATGGTTCGTGGGGTAACCCGCCGGCTGCCATTGTCGAGGCATGGGCCAGCCTGGCGGTGCGCTTCGCGCGGATCTGCGACAAGCATCCCCGCCTGAAGAACACCAACAACCTCACGCACCTGGGCACGCTGGGCACGGGCAATCATTTCATCGAACTGTGCCTAGACCAGGACGCGCGGGTGTGGGTGATGCTGCATTCCGGCTCGCGCGGGGTGGGCAACGCGATCGGCTCGTTCTTCATCGAGCTCGCCAAGCAGGACATGCGCAAATGGCACATCAACCTGCCCGACGCGGACCTCGCCTACTTCCCCGAAGGGACCGACCATTTCGACGATTATGTCGAGGCGGTGGGCTGGGCGCAGGATTTTGCCGCGCTCAACCGGCGGATGATGATGGCCAATGTGATCGCCGCATTGCGGGGCCAGATTGCCAAGCCGTTCGAGGCGGAACTGGAAGCGGTGAACTGCCACCACAACTACGTCACGCGCGAAAACCATTTCGGCGAGAACGTGCTGGTCACCCGCAAGGGTGCGGTGCGTGCGGCCAAGGGCGTACTGGGGATCATCCCCGGCTCGATGGGGGCCAAAAGCTTCATCGTGCGCGGCCTTGGCAATGCGGAGAGCTTTGACAGCTGCTCGCATGGCGCGGGCCGCGTGATGAGCCGCACCGCGGCCAAGCGCCTGGTCAGTCTGGCCGACCATATCGCCGATACGGCAGGCGTGGAGTGCCGCAAGGACGTGGGCGTGATCGATGAAACGCCCCGTGCGTACAAGCCGATCGAGGCCGTCATGGCGGCGCAAGCCGATCTGGTCGAGATCGTCCACACGTTGAAACAAGTGGTCTGCGTGAAGGGGTGATGATGGATTTTCGCGACATTGATTGGCAGTCCGACTGTCCGGATCCGATCGCGGTTGCAAGCGATTGGGACCGGACAGTCATCACTCCAATTCGGCAAACGGACGAGAAAATAAGGTCGGTCGTTCGTGCGTTGGTAAGTACGCACGTTAATGGCGGTGCGAAAATCGCTCAGTTTGAAATCGATGCCGCGCCCGCAGTACGATGGGCGCTTTCGCGCAATCGCTGGAATGAATTCGATTTGTTGGGGCGATTTTTCAGGCACACTTTGGTCAAAGAGATTTTACCCCCAGTGGAACGGATTAAACCAACAATCTGCGCTTTCCAAATGGAGGGCACATTAACCGCATTTGGTCGATTGGCCGACTGGATTCGCGAAGGCGGTGCCTATCGCAAATTTAATGGGTCGGACGAAGCCGCTTTGAAGTTGGCGACCGGCCTCATGGAATCAGTATGCGAGAAGCGATTCTCCGAAACGAACACTTGGGTAAATTGGATGCCATGGACGGATTGGTTCTTGGACGTGGCTTGGGATGGAACATTCCTGTGGTTTGACACTCGCAGGGGCATCGCGACTGTCCTCATGGTTACGGACACAGATTAGAAATGATGATTATCGACGGATCGGAAGGCGAGGGCGGTGGCCAGATGGTGCGCAATTCATGCGCGCTGTCGCTGGTCACCGGCCAGCCTTTCCGCATCATCAACATCCGCGCCAAGCGCTCCAAGCCCGGCCTGATGCGCCAGCATGCGACCGCGGTGGAGGCTGCGGCGGCCATTTCCGGCAGCACGTGCAGCGGGCTCACGGTGGGCTCGTGCGATCTCACCTTTCACCCCGGCACGGCGCGGGCGGGGGACTATCACTTTGCGATCGGCACCGCAGGAAGCACCGGGCTGGTGCTGCAAACGGTGTTGATGCCGCTGCTTTTGGCCGATGGCCCCTCGCGCCTGGTGCTGGAAGGGGGCACGCACAACATGCTGGCCCCGCCCTTCGACTTTATCGAGCGCTGTTTTCTGCCCATCATCAACCGTATGGGGCCACGTGTGTCAGCACGCCTGGTGCGGCATGGCTTCTACCCGCGCGGCGGCGGGCGAATCGAGGTGGAGATCGCGCCCGCGCCGCTGGCACCTGTGGACTGCACCAAGCGCGGGGCCTTGCTGGGCGTGGGTGCGCAGGCAGCCTATTGCGGCCTTCCCCGCGAAATTCCGCAGCGCATGCTCGACCGTGCCCGCAAGGATTTGCCGAATTGGGAGGCCGCTGACTTTGCCATGCGCCAATTGCCCGAAGATCAGGGCCCTGGCGTGATCCTGATGCTGGAGGCGCGCTATGAAGGGGCGACGGAAATCGTCAGTGGCTTCGGCCAGATGGGCGTGACGGCGGAGCGCTTGGGCAAGACCGCGGCGGCGCGGATGCGCGGCTATCTGGAAAGCGACGCCTTCGCCGGGCCCTATCTGGCCGATCAGTTGGTGCTGCCCTTTGTATTGGCAGGTGGCGGTGCTTTCACCACGGTCAAGCCCAGCCAGCATCTGATCACTGCAATCGACATTGCGCAGCGCTTCGCCGGCAGGGCCGTCAGGCTGGAGCAGCAAAGCGAGGGCGGCCATCGCGTTTGGGTCAGGTAACTGCCGTCGCCATGCCTTAGAGGTATTGGCGCGGTCGAGACGCTCGAATATGGTTGTATGGCATTTATTTTAAAAGATTATTTTTGAAGATCGAAAATTCAGTTCCCGTTCCAGTCCCCCACACTTCGGCCCAAGGCGCGTTGCGGATCTGGTACTGATGTTGCGGGTTGTTGTACGACCATTGTAGCTGCACCACAACTCCCGGCACCGGGCAGGCAGTTCACCGGGGTGCAAGAAACCAGCCAGACGGCGAGATCACCAGAAAGAGCCCGAGCTCGTCATGCGACTTCTAGGGCTTATCACGCGTCTTGGCTCTGCGAATTGCCATATCGGCAATAACATAGGGCCGGCCTAGCATGGCATGAGGCGAGACTTCGCCAGCCGGACGCCCTGAAAAATGCCGCAGATTTCAGCGGCTTGTAAAGCTGTCGGGGATGCCCTGAGACCGGGAATTGGAGCGGGTGAAGGGAATCGAACCCTCGTATTCAGCTTGGGAAGCTGCTGCTCTACCATTGAGCTACACCCGCTCGGGTGGGGCGCGATTGCCACAGGGGGGCGGGGTGGTCAACCGTCTTGTTGGGTCTTGGCCGCCAGGTCCGGCAGGGTCTGCGGGGTGAGCACTTGTGGCAGTTTGGCAGGGCTTGCCGCGCCGGGGGCGTACCACAGGTAGAGCGGCACGCCGGCCGCGCCTTGCGTGGTGAGGAACGTGGTGATGGCTGGATCGGCGCGGGTCCAGTCGCCCACGATCACTTGCACGCCGGCCTTGGCGAAGGCCTTGGCCGTGGCCTCGCGGTCGATCGCGACGCTTTCGTTGACCTTGCACGACAGGCACCAGTCTGCGGTGAAATAGAGGAACACCGGCTTGCCGCTGGCGCGCACGCGGTCGAGCGTGGCCTGGCTGAACGGTTGTGCGCCAGGCAGGCCGTCGCTTTCAGTCGCAGGTCGCGCGGCGAGGCGCGGCGCGGCGAACAGCGCGACGGCGACCAGGGCGAGAGCCAGCGGTGCGACCCAAGCCGTCACGCGTCGGCCTTGGCGACGCTGGCGCTCGGCCAGGGCCAGCATGGCCAGCAACACGATCGCCAGGATGGCGGCGGCGGCGACCAGGCCCCAGCCGCCCTGGCGCCAGGCCAGCCACAGCAGCGCCGCGACGGTGAGCCCCATCGGCACAGCCATGGCGCGGCGGAAGCGGTCCATCCATGGCCCTGGGCGCGGCAGGATGCGGCGCAGCGGCGGGACAAAGCCGATCAGCAGGAACGGCAGCGCCAGGCCCAGGCCAAGCGCGGCAAACACGGCCATGCCCGCCAGCGGCGGCAGCACCAGCGCCACGCCCATCGCGGCGGCCATGAACGGCCCGGTGCAGGGCGTCGCCACGAAAGCGGCCAGCAGCCCGGTACCGAAGGCGCCGCCCACGGTGCCCGCACTGGCGCCGCTGCGCGACACCGAAAGCCCTGGCAGTTCGTAAAGCCCGGCAAAGTTGGCGGTAATTGCGGTGGCCAGCAGCACCAGCACGGCCACGACGCCGGGGTTCTGGAGCTGGAACGCCCAGCCCACTTGCGCGCCGCCCGCGCGCAGTGCCAGCAGCACCGCGCCCAGCAGCAGGCAGGCGAGGATCACCCCGGCGCTATAGGCCAGCCCTTCGGCCCGCGCGTGGCGGCTGTTGCCGCGTGCCAGGGCCATGGCCTTGAGGCTGAGGATCGGAAACACGCAAGGCATGACGTTGAGGATCAGGCCCCCCGCCAGCGCGCCAAGCATGGCCAGGGCCAAGGTGCCCCATGAAAACGCAGCCTTGGCACTGCCGCCGATAGGGGTGCCGCCCTTGGGCACCGCACCAGGCGTGGCGGTGATCGCCAGGCCGCCGGCGCCGGGCCCCAGCGCCAGGACGCCCGAAACGCTTTGCGGATGTTCGGGCAAGGCGCCCTTGGCCCGCGCCAGGTCGACGATCAGCCAGTCGCCCTGGCGGCGGAACGCCTGGGGCGCGGCATAATCGACGAGGCCCTGCGCGCCGATGAAGAAGTGGGGATCATCCACCGCCGCGCTGGCGGGAAAGGGCACGGCAAGCGACAGCCCGGCCGGTGTCGCTTCGAACCGGGCGGGTTGGTCCAGCCGCGCGGGCAGGGCGGCGCGCCAGGCGGCAAAGCGCCCATCCTTGGCGCCACCGCCCACGGTGATCGTGCCCATCAGGCTGGCGCGCTCGGGCACGCAGATCTGGTTCGTGCAGGCCAGCCATTGCGCCTTCGCGCTGACTGCCAGGGTGCTGCCCACGCGCGCATCGGCCGGCAGCGTTACCGGCACCAAGACGGCATAGGCCTGTTCGTAGACATGGTTCATCAGCCCCTGCACCACCAGCGTCCGCGGCACGGGGAATTGCAGATCCCCCGCCTTGGCGCCCGCCGGCAGGGTCCAATCCAGCGACAGCGGCAGCCCGGCATCGCCCGGATTGCTCCAATAGCCATGCCAGCCGGCCTCGGGCTCCATCAGCACGGCCATGGTGACGGTTTGCCCGGGCAGGGCAGGGCCCTCGGCCAGCAGCGTGGCGCGAATATGCGCGGCTTGCTGGGCATGCACCCCAGGCCCGCCCATCAGCGCGAACGGCAGCAGCCACACGGCTGCAACAATCGCGCGCAATGGCAGGTTCAAGCGCGCTATCTGGCGCTCTGGGGCGCACATCAGGCTGGTCCACAACCGCTGCAACAGGGGCACAGGTTCTCCGTCTCCGGCGCGAAGGATCGGTCGTTCGCCCGCGCGATGTACGGCACATGGCCCGCCCCGTCCAGAACGCCCCTTGGTGAATACCCCAAGGGCGGGATAGACATCGGCGGCGGCATCCCCTTGAGGTGACTTCATGCACAAGACCCGGTTCCTGACTTCCGCCCTTGCCGCCATTGCGGCCGCCACGATCGCCGCTGCGCCGGCATCGGCGGCGCCGGCACCCACACCTGCCACGGCCCCTGCAACCTCGGCTGCCGCGACCCCGCCGCGCCTGCTGATCGCACTGGCGATGGACCAGTTCTCGGCCGACCTGTTTGCCGAATATCGCAGCCATTTCACGGGCGGCCTGGCGCGTCTGGCGACCGGCGCGGTGTTCCCGGCCGGCTATCAAAGCCACGCCGCCACCGAAACCTGCCCTGGCCATTCCACCCTGCTCACCGGCAATCGCCCGGCGCACACCGGCATCATCGCCAACACCTGGATCGACCAGTCTGCCGCACGGCCCAAGAAAGAGGTCTATTGCGCCGAGGACGAGACCAAGGCGGCCGCCGATCCCAAGGATTACGTGGCGAGTGTGGGCCACCTGCTGGTGCCCACCCTGGGCGAGCGGATGAAGCAGCAGTGGCCCGCCGCGCGCAACGTGGCGGTTTCGGGCAAGGATCGCGCCGCGCTGATGATGGGCGGCCATGTGATCGACCAGGTGTGGTGGTGGAAGAACAATGCCTTCGTCACGCTGGATGGCCGCCCCGCCATTCCGGCCGCCAGCCAGGAAAACGCCGCCGTGGCCAAGCTGCTGGCCAAGGGCGCCCCGGCCCTGCCGTTGCCCGCGTTCTGCGCCCCGCGCGAAGGCGCGATCCAGGCCGGCAGCGCGACAGTGGGCACTGGCCACTTTGCCCTGGCGGCAGGTGATGCCACGGCGTTCCGCGCCTCGCCCCGGCTGGACCAGGCGACGCTCGCTCTGGCGCTCAAGCTGGTCGATGCGATGAAGCTGGGCCAAGGGCCGGCGCCCGACATGCTGGCCGTCAGCCTTTCGGCGACGGACTATGTCGGGCACAGCACCGGCACGCAGGGGCCGGAAATGTGCATCCAGCTGGCCACGGTCGACCAGGCGCTGGGGGCGTTCTTTGCAGCGCTCGATGCGCGCCACATCGATTACGGCGTGGTGCTCTCTGCCGACCACGGCGGGTTCGACATGCCCGAGCGGCAGAACCGCGAAGCGCTGCCCCAGGCCGCCCGCGCCGATGTGGCGCTGCTGCCCAAGGCGCTGAGCGAGCAAGTCGCCGCGCGGCTGCAACTGCCGGCACAGGGGCTGATTCTGGGCGATGGCGCGGCCGGTGATTTCTGGGTCAAGGCCGATCTGCCCGCGGCGCAAAAGGCCGCCGTGGTGGAAGCCGCGCGCGCCATCCTGGTGGCCAATCCGCAAGTCGCGAGCGTGTTCACCGCCGCTGAAATCGCGGCCACGCCGATGCCGTCCGGATCGCCTGAAACCTGGAGCCTGATCCAGCGCGCGCGCGCTTCGTTCTATGCCCCGCGCTCGGGCGATTTCGTGGTCATGCTGCGGCGCGGGGTCATGGCGCTGCCCCAGCCGGGGCCGGGCTATGTCGCCACCCACGGTTCGCCCTGGGACTATGACCGGCGCGTGCCGATCCTGTTCTGGCGCAAGGGGATGACCGGCTTTGAACAGCCATCGCCCGTTGAAACAGTGGACATTGCCCCCACCCTTTCGGCATGGATCAATTTGCCGGCGCCGCAAGGCGCCTATGACGGTCGCTGCCTCGATCTCGATTCCGGGCCGGGCAGCACCTGCGGAGTGAAGTGATGAGCGATTTGGCGCCGAATAGGGCTGGGGAACAGGCTGGGGAACAGGCGCTCTCGGGCGACGTGGTGATCCTGGGCGGCGGCCTGGTCGGCATGACGCTGGCGATTGGCCTCGCCAAGCAGGGCCTGTCGAGCGTGGTGGTCGATTCCTCCGATCCAGCAGCACAGACCGCCGCCGGGTTTGATGGTCGCGCCTCGGCGATTTCCACCGCCAGCTGGAATCTCTACACCAACCTGGGCATGGCCGAGGCGCTGGCGCCCAAGGGCTGCCCGATCGACGCCATCGCCGTGACCGACAGCATGAAGCCCGGCCGCATCGATTTCCGCCCCGGCGCCGACGAGGGCTCGCTCGGCCGCATGTATGCCAACCGCGATCTGCGGCTGGTGATGTACGAGGCCGCCGCGCGCGAAAGCCTGATCACGTTCCTGCCCAACGCCCAGGTCGCCATGCGCGAGCGCGGCGAACATGGCGTCACCGTGACGCTGGCCGATGGCCGTTTGCTGAAAGGCAGTCTGCTCGTCGCTGCCGAAGGCCGTCGCAGCCCCACGCGCGACGAGGCGGGTTTCACCCCGGCGCGCTGGGACTATGGTCATCGCGCGATCATTGCGGGCCTCACCCACGAAAGGCCGCACGAGAACACCGCCTGGGAAATCTTCTATCCGGCTGGTCCCTTCGCCCTGCTGCCCTTGCTGGACGAGGCGGACGGCACGCACCGTAGCGCGCTGGTGTGGACCGTGGCGGAAAAGGATGCCGCGGGCGTGCTCGCCATGGGCGAAAAGGCATTCCTGGCCGAAGTGGAAAAGCGCATGGGCGGCGTGTTCGGCACAATCGCGCTCAATGGCCCGCGCTCGTCCTACCCGCTCAATTTCCATCACACCGCCAAGGTCGTCGATCATCGCCTGGCGCTGGTGGGCGATGCCGCGCACGGGATGCACCCGATTGCGGGGCAGGGCCTCAACGTGGGCCTGCGCGATGTGGCCGCGCTGGTCGAAGTCCTGGCCGAAGGCGCGCGGCTGGGGCTGGAGCCGGGCGAAGCGCAATTGCTTGCCCGCTATGAACGCTGGCGCGCGGCCGATACTTTCATGGTGGCAGCGGCCACCGACGTGCTGACCCGCCTGTTCGGCCTGCCGGGCCGCGTGCCCAGCCTGGTCCGGCGCTTCGGCATGGCCGGGGTGCAGCGCCTGCCCGCGCTCAAGCGCTGGTTCATGGATGAGGCACGGGGCATGAGCGGGAAGCTGCCGGAGCTGCTCAAGGCGTAAGCAGATGGGCCCGCAGGCGCTATTGCGTCTCGCGAGCCAGGCGCTCGGCCAGTTCGGCGATTTCCGGCGGGTCGAGCAGCCAGGTGCGCGTCTTGCGCCCTTCGCGGTGGATCGGCACGGTCAGCAGCACGCGGGCGTTTTCCTTGGCGTGCGGCTTGTAGAGCGAGAAGTGCAGGGCGCAGTCGCGCACCGTGCCGATGATCGGCGTGCGGCCTTCCAGGTCGATCATCGTCGCCGCCTGGTCCCAGGGGATGGTCTGCGTGCTCATCGCGCTTAAACGTCCAGGTTGGCCACGTTGAGCGCGTTTTCCTGGATGAAATCGCGCCGCGGCTCGACCACGTCGCCCATCAGGCGGGTGAAGATCTCGTCCGTCACGTCGGCGTCTTCTACCTTCACCTGCAGCAGCGAGCGGACTTCGGGATCAAGCGTGGTTTCCCACAGCTGCTCCGCGTTCATTTCGCCCAGGCCCTTGTAGCGCTGGATCGCCAGGCCCTTGCGGCCATTGGCCATCACCGCCTCGAGCAGTTGCGAAGGCCGGGTGATGCCCGCGTCCTTGCTGTCGGCGCGCGTCGCAGCGGGGGTTTCTTCCCCATCGACTGCGGTGCTTTCCGGCTCGGCCGCGGCGGCGCTGGCGCGGACCAGGCGGGCAACGCCGGCATAGACGTCGGCGTGTTCACCGGCCAGCCGCGCCAGCTTGCGCGCTTCGGCGCTGGTGAGGAAGCCGGCCTCGATCATGTGGTGGTCGGTCACGCCGCGCCAGGCACGCTGGATGTGATAGCCGCCTTCCGCGCTCATCTGCGCAGACCACTGCGCCTCGGGATCGCCGCGATCGAGCCAGCTTGCCGCATCGGCAAGAGCCGCAACGCGCGCATCGGCCGAAAGATCGGGATCGAGCGCCCCGGCCAGGGCCAGCGCTTCGATGATGTCATAGTTGTAGCGGCGCGGCACGAACGCCATCAGGTTGCGCAGGCGCAGCGCATGGTCGACCAGTTCGGCCAGTTCCTGGCTGCCGCGCGCGCCGCCCGGGGTTTCCAGGATGCGGCCGGCCGTGCCGGCTTCGACCAGGTAGCGATCGAGCGCGGCGTTGTCCTTGAGGTAGACCTCGCTGCGGCCCTTGGCGACTTTGTAGAGCGGCGGCTGGGCGATGAACAAGTGACCGGCGCGAATGATGTCGGGCATCTGGCGGTGGAAGAACGTGAGCAGCAGGGTGCGGATGTGCGCGCCGTCGACGTCGGCGTCGGTCATGATCACGATCTTGTGATAGCGCAGCTTTTCCAGGTTAAATTCGTCACGGATGCCCGTGCCCATGGCTTGGATCAGCGTGCCCACTTCGCGCGAGGAAATGATGCGGTCGAACCGCGCGCGCTCCACGTTGAGGATCTTGCCGCGCAGGGGCAGGATTGCCTGCGTCTTGCGGTCGCGGCCCTGCTTGGCGCTGCCGCCGGCCGAATCCCCTTCGACCAGGAACAGTTCGCACTTGCTGGCGTCACGCTCCTGGCAGTCGGCCAGCTTGCCGGGCAGGCTGGCAATGTCCATCGCGCCCTTGCGGCGGGTCAACTCGCGCGCGCGGCGGGCCGCTTCGCGCGCGGCGGCGGCGTCGATCACCTTGAGAATCACCGACTTGGCGTGGGCCGGGTTTTCCTCCAGCCATTCGCTCATCTTGTCGGCCATCAGGCTTTCGAGCGGCTGGCGCACTTCGGAAGAGACCAGCTTGTCCTTGGTCTGGCTGGAAAACTTCGGGTCGGGCAGCTTGACCGAAACGATCGCGGTCAGCCCTTCGCGCATGTCATCGCCCGAAAGTGAAACCTTTTCCTTCTTCAGCAGGCCCGACCGGTCGGCATAGTTGTTGAGCGTGCGGGTCAGCGCCGCGCGGAATGCGGCCAGGTGCGTGCCGCCATCGCGCTGCGGGATGTTGTTGGTGAAACACAGCACGTTTTCGTAATAGCTGTCGTTCCATTCCAGCGACACGTCGATGCCGATGCCGTCGCGCATCGCGGAAATGGCGATGGGTTCGGGGATCAGCGCCTGCTTGTTGCGATCGAGGTACTTCACGAATGCGGCGATGCCGCCTTCGTAATAGAGGTCGTGTTCCTTGACCTCTTCATGGCGCTTGTCGCGCAGCAGGATGCGCACGCCGGAATTGAGGAACGCCAGTTCGCGATAGCGGTGTTCGAGCTTGTCGAAATCGAAATCGGTGACGTTCTTGAACGTGTCGTGGCTGGCAAAGAAGGTCACGCGGGTGCCCTTCTTGGGTTTGCCCTCGGCCGTCTGCGGCGCGGGCCCGGTGATCTTGAGCGGGGCCACGGCATCGCCATGGGCAAACTTCATCCAGTGTTCCTGGCCATCGCGCCAGATCGTCAGTTCCAGCCATTCCGACAGCGCGTTGACCACCGAAACGCCCACGCCATGCAGGCCGCCCGAAACCTTGTAGGCGTTGTCGTCAGACGTGTTCTCGAATTTCCCGCCGGCGTGCAGCTGGGTCATGATCACTTCGGCGGCCGAAACGCCTTCCTCGGCATGGATGCCGGTGGGAATGCCGCGCCCGTTGTCTTCGACCGAGACCGAACCATCCGGGTTCAGTTCGATCAGCACCAGGTCGCAATGGCCGGCCAGCGCCTCGTCGATCGCGTTGTCCGACACTTCGAAGACCATGTGATGCAGGCCCGAGCCATCATCGGTATCGCCGATGTACATGCCGGGGCGCTTGCGCACCGCGTCCAGGCCCTTGAGGACCTTGATCGAGTCGGCGCCATAGGAATTGGTGTTCGGGGTATTTTCGTTGGTGCTGGCCATAGTCTCGCACATAGGCACTTTGCCCGCAAAACCCAAGCGAATTGGCCATGTTTTGCACAGGGCGCGCGGTGGGTTGTGGCAACCGGCTTGCATGCATGGCCAAGTGCGGCATGCTGCGCGCATTCGATCGGAAACAAGGGGGCAATCCTTTGATCAAGCACACATTCGTTTCGGCCGCCGTGGTGGCGGCGATGGCCACTGCCGCCGCGGCCCAGGCCGCGCCTGCTGCGGCGCCCGATTCTGGCGAGGCGCAGTTTCGTGCGATCTATAAAGAGCTGGTGGAAACCAACACGACCGTCAGCACCGGGTCCTGCACCCTGGCGGCAGAGCGCATGGCCGCGCATCTCAAGGCGGCCGGCTATGCCGACAGCCAGATCACCCTGTTTTCGGTGCCCGATCATCCCAAGGACGGCGGCCTGGTCGCCGTGCTGCCCGGCACGTCCAAGGCAGCCAAGCCCATCCTGCTGCTCGCCCATCTCGACGTGGTTGAGGCCAAGCGCGCCGATTGGGAGCGCGATCCTTTCACCCTGATCGAGGAAGGCGGCTATTTCTATGGTCGCGGCACCGCCGACGACAAGTCGATGGCCGCGATCTGGGTCGATACGATGGTGCGCCTCAAGGCGGCCAAGCCGCTCAAGCGCACGGTCAAACTGGCGCTGACATGCGGCGAGGAAACCACCTGGGCGTTCAACGGCGCGCAATGGCTGGCCCAAAACAAGCGCGACCTGATCGACGCCGAATTCGCGCTGAACGAAGGCGGCGGCGGCAAGACCGACGGCAAAGGCCTTTCCGAGGGGGGCCGCCTCGTCAACCAGTCTATCCAGGTGGGTGAAAAGGCGGTGCAGAACTATCGCTTCGAAACCCGCAATCCCGGTGGCCACAGTTCCATCCCCGTGCGTGAGAACGCCATTTATGAACTCGCCGATGCCCTCGCGCGCCTGCGCGATTTCGACTTCCCCGCCGAACTGAGCGACACCACGCGCGCTTTCTTTGCCAAGGCGGGCGCCGCGCGCGGCGATGCCATGGGCAAGGCGATGCAGGCACTGGCCGCCAATCCGATCGGCAGCCCGGCTTTTGTCGACGCGGAAAAACTGGTGAACACCGACCGCAGCTTTCATTCCAAGCTGCGCACCACCTGCGTCGCCACGCTGCTTGATGGCGGGCACGCCAACAACGCCCTCCCGCAGCGCGCCGGAGCCAACGTGAACTGCCGCATCTTCCCCGGCCATTCGGTGGAGGAAATCCAGGCTGCCTTGCAGAAAGTCGTCGCCGATCCGGGGGTGAGCGTCAGCCTGGTGCCGCCGCAGCGCCCGCTTGCCAAGGCGCCGACGCTCGATCCCAAGATCATCGGCCCGATGGAAAAGCTGGCCGCGCAATATTTCCCCGGCGTGCCGGTGGTGCCCGACATGTCGACCGGGGCGACCGACGGCATTTTCCTGGAAGCGGTGGGCATCCCGACTTACGGCGTGCCGGGCGCGTGGGGCAACCCGGATGGCAACGGCGTGCACGGGTTGAACGAGCGGATCGAGGTCAAGTCGCTGCTTACCGGCCGCGCCTATCTCTATGATCTGGTGAACGCCTACGCGCGGTAACGCCAAGCGGCGTGCCAAGCTGTGGATAAAGCCCGGCTGCCCTTTTGGCGGGGCAGTCGGGTCTTGACCGAAAAGGCGCAAAGGTGTTCGTTGTGCGCATGCGTCATGAAGCGGTCATGCCTGTCCTTCATGCCTCGCCCCGAGCGAGGCTGAAGCCGATTTGGCACAGGAGCGCAAGCGGAGCATGCTTCACCAGGCGCTGATCGAGCGGGCGGCTGCGGCCAGGCCCCATAGCGGCGATGCCGCCGCCACACCCCGTTTGCTGGCATCCAATCGCCATCTCGACAATTGCCCAGCACTGGTTCTGAACGCGGATTACACGCCGCTCAGCTATTACCCGCTCAGCCTGTGGCCCTGGCAGACCGCGATCAAGGCGGTGTTCCTCGAACGGGTGGACATCATCGCGACGTATGATCGCGCGGTGCACAGCCCCTCGCTCGACATGAAGATCCCGTCGGTGATCGCGCTGCGCCAATATGTGAAGCCCAGCGAGTTTCCGGCCTTCACCCGCTTCAACCTGTTCCTGCGCGATCGCTTCGTATGCCAGTACTGCGGCAGCGGCGAACACCTCACGTTCGATCACGTCGTGCCGCGCCGGCTGGGCGGGCGCACCACCTGGGAAAACGTCACCACCGCCTGCGCGCCGTGCAACATGGCCAAGGGCGGCCGCACCCCGGCCCAGGCGCACATGCGCCTGATGGAAGAGCCGATCCGCCCCACCACCTGGCAATTGCAGGAAAAGGGCCGCGCCTTTCCGCCCAATCACTTGCACGAAAGCTGGCGCGACTGGCTCTATTGGGACGTCGAACTGGAAAGCTGACGGCCGCCGCGCCGGCGGTGTTCAGGCCGGCTGTTCGCCGGCGCGCCCTGCGCCTTTCAGGAATAGCGCCAGGGCTGCCAGGGCAATCGCCGTGGCCACCAGCATCGGCATCGTCGGCAGGTCGATCAGCGCATTGGGCCCGCTGAACCGCGCCAAGGTCTGGGCATAAAGCGGCGGGCCGATGATCTGGGCGATCGATCCGATCGACTGCACCGCCCCCTGCAATTCGCCCTGGCTGCGCGCATCGACCGCGCGGCTGTTCATGGCCGATATCGCTGGCTGCACCGCGCCCTGGAACGAACCGATGCCGATGGCGATATAGACCTGCCACGCCTCGCGCGCGAGGCAATAGGCCACCGCCGACAGCGCCAGCGACACCACGCCCATGATCACGGCGCGCCGTTCGCCCAGCCGGGGCAGCAGCAGGCGCATGCCAAATCCCTGGAACAATGCGGCCGTCAGGCCGACCACCGCCAGCGCCAGCCCCACCGCCTTGGTCGAAAAGCCATAGGCAGCGATCGCCATGTAGGTCCAGATCGCGGGATAGACCACGTTGGCCAGTTGCCAAGCGCCCAGCGCCGCCACGAACCACAGCACCCGCGCGCTCTGCCCTTTCAGTGCCAGCAGGCTCGACAGCGCGTTGGCGCGGCGCCAGTCGAACGGGCGGCGATGATCGGCATCGAGCGATTCGCGCAAGGTGAAGAAGCCGAACACGAAATTGGCCAGGCTCAGCCCGGCGGCGGCCATGAACGGCACGCGCGGCCCCAGCGTGCCGAGCAGCCCGCCCAGCGCCGGGCCGACCACGAAGCCGATGCCAAAGGCCATGCCCATCAGGCCGAAACTGGCCGCGCGCTTTTCGGGCGGGGTCACGTCGGCGATATAGGCATAGGCGGCCGAAAAGCTGGCGCCGGTGATCCCGGCGATGATCCGCCCGGCAACCAGCCAGCTCATCGCCGGGGCAAAGGCCTGCAGCAGATAGTCCAGGCCCAGCGCGAACACCGCGGCCAGCAACACCGGCCGCCGGCCATAGCGGTCCGACAGGTTGCCGATCACCGGGGCGAACACGAACTGCATGACGGCATAGCCGGCGCCCAGCCAGCCGGCATATTCGGCCGCCTGGGTGATCGAAACCTTGGCCAGATGCATGATCAGCCCCGGAAACACCGGGATGACGATGCCAAAGCCGAGCATGTCGATCAGCACGATGGCAAAGACGAAGCTCAGCGATGCCCGATGCGTCATGAAATGCCCCCTCCCGCGCGCTGGCCCGATTCAGCGCGGCTTGTGTGTCAGCGCCGGTCCAGCGCGGTTTCGCACTCGTCCAGCAGCTGTGCCATGATCGTGGCCACCGGTTCTTCCTTGGTGACCATGCCCACCGATTGCCCGGCCATGACCGAGCCACGCTCGACATCGCCATCGATCACCGCGCGGCGCAGGGCGCCTGCCCAGAAATGCTCGATTTCCAGTTGGGCGGCCGCCATGTCCAGTTCGCCGGCGTCCAGCCGTCGCGCCACTTCGATCTGCTTGGCGGTGAATTCCTCGGTGCCCTTGTTCTTGAGCGCGCGCACGGGAATGACCGGCAGCCGCGGATCGACCTGGACCGACGCGATGGCATCGCGCGCGTTGCCGCGAAAGAACGCCTGCTTGAACGCAGCGTGGGCAATCGATTCGCTGGCGCAGGCAAAGCGCGTGCCCAGCTGCACCCCGGCCGCGCCCATTTCCAGATAGGATGCGATTGCTTCGCCCCGGCCGATGCCGCCGGCCACGAACACCAGGTGGTCGGCCGCCAGCGCGGGCAGGAATTCCTGTGCCAGCACCGAGGTGGAAACCGGCCCGATGTGGCCGCCTGCCTCGCTGCCTTCGATCACCAGCGCATCGGCGCCCGAACGAAACAGCTTCTTGGCCAGCGCGATCGTCGGGGCAAACACGATCACCTTGGCGCCGAATGCCTTGATCGCTTCCACGCTGCCCTTGGGCGGAATGCCGCCGGCCAGCACGACATGGCCCACGCCATGCTTTGCGCACACCCCGATCAGATCGAACAGCAGCGGGTGCATGGTAATGAGGTTCACGCCAAAGGGCTTTGCCGTCAGGGCCTTGGTCCCGGCGATTTCCGCGTCGAGCAGGTCGGGCGTCATCGCCCCGCAGGCGATCACGCCAAAGCCGCCGGCATTGCTGATCGCGGCCACCAGGTTCCGTTCCGAAACCCAACTCATCGCCCCGCACAGGATTGCATGTTCAGTGCCCAGGAACGCGGCGCCGCGCGCCATCAGCGCGGAAGTCTTGGGAGTGGCCGTCATGTCTGAAAAATCGCCCCGTCTGCGATGGAGAAAGTGGGCGCGCTTTACGGTGCCATGGCCTGCCGGGCAAGGGCCTTGCGCCAACACAAATCGTCATTTCAACTTACTCTAGGCATTTTAATCCATTTAGACGATCAAACGCCAGGCACTACACCGCGTCCAACGATCTTCCCCTGATGGAGAGCCAAGCGATGTCTGCCCCTTCGAAGTGCCCGTTCCACCAAGGCGCCAGCGCCGACGCGCTGGCCCAGGCCCAGGTTCCGGCACAGACCAACCAGATGTGGTGGCCCAACCGGCTGGACCTGGGCATCCTGCGCCAGCATTCGCACAAAAGCGATCCGATGCCCCATGGCCACGATTATCGCGCGGCCTTTGCCCGGCTCGATCTCGATGCGGTCAAGGCCGATATCCACGCGTTGATGACGCAATCGCAGGATTGGTGGCCGGCTGATTATGGTCATTATGGCCCACTGTTCATCCGCATGGCGTGGCACAGCGCGGGCACCTATCGCACGTTCGATGGGCGCGGCGGCGCGTCCACCGGCACGCAGCGCTTTGCCCCGCTCAACTCCTGGCCCGACAACGTGAACCTGGACAAGGCACGCCTGCTGCTGTGGCCGGTCAAGCAGAAGTACGGCGCCGCGCTGAGCTGGGCCGATCTCATGGTCCTGGCCGGCAATTGCGCGCTGGAATCGATGGGGCTGCCCACGGTGGGTTTTGGCGGTGGCCGCGAAGACGTGTGGGAAAGCGAAGCCGACATCTATTGGGGTCCGGAAACCGAATGGCTGGCCGATGCGCGCTATAGCGGCGAAGATCGCGAACTGGCCGATCCGCTCGCTGCCGTGCAGATGGGCCTGATCTATGTGAACCCGGAAGGGCCCAATGGCACGCCCGATCCGCTCGCCTCGGCGCGCGACATCCGCGAAACCTTTGCCCGCATGGCGATGAATGACGAAGAAACCGTCGCCCTGATCGCCGGTGGCCACACGTTCGGCAAGGCCCATGGCGCGGGCGATGCCGCCCACGTGGGCGTCGCTCCCGAAGGGGCTGACATTCTTGCCCAGGGGCTGGGCTGGATCAGCACGCATGGCAGCGGCGCTGGGGTAGACGCGATCACCAGCGGGCTGGAAGGCGCCTGGACGACCAACCCGATCGCCTGGGACAACGGCTATTTCGATGCCCTGCTGGGCTACGAGTGGGAACTGACCAGGAGCCCGGCCGGCGCCCACCAGTGGAAGCCCAAGGGCGATGCCGGCAGCGGCACCGTGCCCGATGCCCACGATGCCACGCGCCGCCACCAGCCGATGATGTTCACCAGCGATATCGCGCTGATCGCCGATCCGGCGTACCGGTCGATTTCGCAGGATTTCCACGCCAACCCGGACAAGTTCGCCCGCGCCTATGCCGAGGCCTGGTTCAAGCTGACCCACCGCGACATGGGCCCGCAGGTGCGTTTCCTGGGCAAGGATGTGCCGCAGTCGCCGCGCGTCTGGATGGACCCGGTGCCCGCGGTGGACCACCCGCTGGTGACCGAAACCGATATCGCCACGCTCAAGGCCCATATCCTGGCCAGTGGCCTGTCGATTGCCGACCTGGTGAAAACCGCCTGGGCCAGTGCGTCCACGTTCCGCCAGTCCGACAAGCGCGGGGGCGCCAACGGCGCGCGCATCGCCCTCTCCCCGCAAAGGGATTGGGCGGTCAACGAACCGGCCGAACTGGCCCGCGTGCTAGACGTGCTGCGCAGCATCAAGGCGGCGTTCGACGTGGTCGCGCCCGGTGGCCGCAAGGTGAGCCTGGCTGACTTGATCGTGCTGGCCGGCAATGCCGGCGTGGAAGCGGCGGCCAAGGCGGCCGGTCACGACGTGGTCGTGCCGTTCAATCCCGGCCGCACCGACGCCAGCGATGAGCAGACCGACGCGGACAGCTTTGCCGTGCTCGAACCCAAGGTCGATGGTTTCCGCAACTATGCCGGCGGGCCAGGCTCCGGCAGGGCCCGGCGCAGCCCGGAAGAACTGCTGGTCGACCGCGCGCAGTTGCTGGGCCTGACCGCGCCGGAAATGACCGTGCTGGTCGGCGGGTTGCGGGTGCTGGGCGCCAACCACGGCGGCAGCAAGCTGGGCCAGTTCACCGATCGCCCCGGCACATTGAGCAACGATTTCTTCCGCAACCTGCTGGCCGCCACCACGGCGATGCGCTGGCAGGAAACCGGGGAAGGCGTGTTCACCGCGTTCGATCGCAAGACCGGCGAGCCCAAGTACGGTGCCACCCGCGTAGACCTGATCTTCGGCGCCAATTCAGAACTGCGCGCCCTGGCCGAAGCCTATGCCACCGATGATGCTGAAAAGCCGTTCGTCGATGCCTTCGTGGCGGCCTGGACCAAAGTGATGGAGGCCGATCGCTTTGACCTGAAAGCCTGACCCCCAGGACTGACAAAGTCGGCAAGAAAGGCGCAGATCCCCTTCTCGTGCGCCTTTCTGGCTTACCACCCCGCCTTTTTCCGGTATCCCCAACGGAAGAAGGCGGGGTTTTTCACGTTTGCATGGCACAAGGGGTGCCGTTCCCCCGTTGCAACCGGATGCTGCGCCGCCCCCGCCCATGCTGAAAGCCACCCTGGAAATCGTGCTGTTCCTGCTGTCGGGCATAGCCATGGCCGCGGCAAAAGTGGCTGCATTTGCAGCGCTGGGTCTGGCGGTGCCGGTGGCGGGGGTGCTGCTGTGGCGCAGGTTGCGGAAGTAGGCGGCGGATGGCATAACCTTTGAGAGGCAAGCTATTGATAGTTCAGGCGCAGCGGCGGTTTAGTTTCTGCAATTCCTGCGGTGGACACGGAGCCGAACCTGCGCGACATTCTCCGTCGTAGATTCACAACGGTGTTTCTGACTCAATGGCGCCTGGCTATCGGTTATTCTTTTTCACGGCTTTCTTAAGCCTGGTCATCGCTGTTGCGTTGGGATCGCTTTTGCAACCCGAACGACCAAATCTTGTCGGTAGCATTGGCCAAAGTGAGCAACCCAATTTCTATCGCGCTGTTGGGAGTGACTGCCAACCGGCTAGGATTAGCGTGCTACCCGTCAAGTTGCGCACACGGAAGGCTGATGCATGCGCAAAAGCGGAAGAACAGTATCGTGAAGCCAATGACAGCCTGGTACAAGCCAGGCGCGCAGCGGACGCGGCAGACGCAAGTGCCATTGTAGCGTATGAGCAGACGCGAATTGCTGCGTGGGGCTTTAGTGCAGGAATTCTCACATTGCTTGCCGCTTTCGCAGCCGCTTTTTTTGCTGAACGTGCGGCGTACCACACGAAAAGGAGTGCGGATGCTGCCGAACAGGCGCTTCGGCCGTGGATAACCATGGAAATTGAGCCGGAGAGTTCCGTGCGGTGGGACGATGACGGCGCTTGGTTCAACGTTCTCGTTAAAGTATATAACCACGGCAGCGTGCCAGCAGTGAATTTTCTGATCGATTTTGCTAACGTTCCAATGGAAGCGATTGCTATCTTGCAAGGCAATTTCCGAAAAGAAATCGAGGGGAAGATTGATTCTATAACAGCTCCAGACGGGTTTGGAGAAATAATAGCGCCCGGTAAATATGCTGAGTTCCGTTTCCAAGCCGAGGTAAATCAAGAGTGGTTCCTGCCAGATACCACGGGTAAAATTTGTTGTGCGCCCCTCGTTGCCGTCTTCTGTCGGTACCAGTCAGCCAACGATCTCAAACTCAACGGAAAGCTCGGGCAATGTTACATGTTTGGTGTTCGTCCACCACTAGCAAGGAAAGCACAGCCGGCAGCGAACCTCGTTCTATATCCTGATCAGGGTGAAATTGAACCAAGCAAAATTAAGGTTCGGCTGCTCCCACTGAGTAGTGTTGCAAAATAAGCCAAGACGTTCCAGGTTCGACTTGGCCCGAGTGTCCTTCCAGCCGCGAGCGCCGCGCGCGGAGCCCTTCGACAAGCTCAGGGCGAATGGGAGGTACGTATGGAGTTCCCTGAGATTCCGTTCGGGCTGAGCTTGTCGAAGCCCCTTGCCCGCAGGCCCTCTGCCGGTGCCAATTGAAAAGTTAGGGGCTAAGTTCTTCTAACCCGACAGCAAATCCGCAATCCGTACGGCCGAATGCCCATCGCCGAACGGATTATGCGCCCGCGCCATCGCGGCATAGGCGGCGGTATCGTCCAGCAGCATGGTCGCCTCTGCCACGATGCGCGCCGCATCCGTGCCGACCAGTTTGGCGGTGCCGGCTTCCACGCCTTCGGGGCGCTCGGTGGTTTCGCGCATCACCAGCACGGGCTTGCCCAGTGCCGGGGCTTCTTCCTGCACGCCGCCACTGTCTGTCAGCATGATCTCGCTGATGGCGAGGAGGCGGGCGAAGTGGGGATAGTCGAGCGGTTCGATCAGGGCGACGTTGGGCAGGCCGGCGAGGGCTGCGTCCATCACCGCGCGCACGTTGGGGTTGGGGTGGACCGGGAAGATCAGCGCCACATCTGGCCGCGCGGCCAGGGTGCGGATCGCCTCGGCAATGGCTTCCAGCCCGCCGCCGAAGTTTTCGCGGCGGTGGCTGGTCACGCCGATCAGGCGCTTGCCGGCAAAGCGGGCTTCGAGCGGCGCCAGGCCACTGGCGAGCGTGGGCTCTGCGGCGATCTTGTCGGTCACCCAGTGCAGCGCGTCGATCACGGTGTTGCCGGTCACGTGGATCGCGGCCGGGCCCACGTTTTCGGCGCGCAGCGCGGCGGCGGCGGTTTCGGTGGGGGCGAAATGCAGCGCGGCGATCGTGCCGATGATCTTGCGGTTCACCTCCTCGGGCCAGGGGTGATAGATATTGTGGCTGCGCAGCCCCGCTTCCACATGGGCCACGGCAATCTTGCGGTAATAGGCGGCCAGCGCGCCCGCCATGGCCGTGGCGGTATCGCCCTGGACAACCACCCAATCGGGCTTTTCCGCGTCCATCACTTTGCCGATTTCGGTCAGCAGCGCTGCGGTCAATCCATCCAGCGTCTGGTTCGGGCGCATCAGGTCGAGATCATGATCGGGCACAATCCCGGCGATGGCCAGGACCTGGTCCAGCATCCCGCGATGCTGCGCGGTGACGCAAGTGACCACGCGAAAGCGCCCATCGGCGCGCAAGGCGTGAACCACGGGAAACATCTTGATCGCCTCGGGCCGGGTGCCGAACACGAGGAGGACGGTCTTGGGTGCGGGCTGGGTCATGGGCCCGCCTTATAGGGCGAATCTTAAGCGCCGGATAAGGGCTTGCGCTTAAGGGAAACATCGGATGTGGAGCGGTAGCGGGCTAGCCTCTCCACATCCCGATCCTTTAGGCCCTCGGCATCTGCTGGCTGGCGCAGTGGAATCCGCCGCCGCCCACCAGCACGGCATCGCCCATCACGCCAACCGTGGCGCGGCCGGGGAACAGCGCGCCGATCGCTTCCACGCCGGCCGCATCGTGCACCGAGCCGAACACCGGCACGATCACCATATGCGTGGTGATCACGAAGTTCATGTAGCTGGCCGGCTGGATCGTGCCGCCCCATTCGATACGGCCGGGGGAGGGCACTTCCACCAAGTCCACGCCGAAATCGCGCGCACGGGCGGCAGCATCGGCATAGATCGCCGCGTTGGGATCGTCCGGCCCGGTGGCGCGGGGCAAAGCCAGGCGATTGGCGCCGACGAAGCGCGCCAGGTTGTCGACATGGCCATCGGTGTGGTCGTTGATCAGCCCGTCGCCCAGCCACAAGACGCGGTCATAGCCCAGATCGCGGTGCAGCCGCATTTCCAGGTCGGCGCGCGACAAGTGCGGATTGCGGTTGGGGTTGAGCAGGCATTGCTCGGTCGTGGCGACAAGGCCGGTGCCATCGCCATCGAGCGCGCCGCCTTCCAGCACCCAATCGGCCTTGCTGGCGGAAAGGCCCGCATCGGCCGCCAGCCTGGCGCCGATCTCCTGGTCGCCCGGCATCAGGTATTTGCCGCCCCAGCCGTTGAACCCGAACAACTGCGCGCGGCGCCCGCCGGCGCTATCCGACACCACCAGCGGCCCGGTGTCGCGCAGCCACACGTCGCCATAGACGCGCTCTTCGATGGTCACGGCGGCGCTGGTCAGCCGCTCGGCCCGCATGCGATTGGCCGCATCGCGCACGATCAGCTTCACCGGCTGGCCGCTCTCGGCCACGGTGCTGGCAAATTGTGCGATCTGTTCCTGCGCGCGGTCGATCACGCCCGACCATTCCTCGGCCAGGTGGGGAAAGCCCACCCACAGCCAGTCCTGCGGGGCGAATTCGGGCGGCATCAAACCGCCCGTGAAAGTGTTTTCGCTCATCAGGTTTGCTTACTTGCCCTGCGTGACGGTTGCGCGGCTGGCATCGCGGATCGCGCGGAACTCGTCGCCCTGGTGCCAGTTGGGCCAGGTCGTGCCGGTGGCCAGCGCGCGGCCCAGGCGGTAATAGAGTTCCACTTCCTGGGCCATGCCGGTCATGTCCCAGCTATCGGAATATTCGTCCGAAGGCTGGTGATAGTGATGCTCGACATAGTCTTCGGTGGCCGCTTCGCCCGCCTTGGTGCCGCCATTGACCAGGTCGGTGCCGCGGCCCACGGCAAACATCGGCACGCCGCGCTTGGCCAGGCTGAAATGGTCAGACCGGTAATAGTGCCCGCGCTCGGGGTGATCCTCGGGCGTTTCGGTCAGGTGCATCTGGCTTTCCACCTGGCGCAGGATGGCGGTGAGATCGGACTTGTCGCCCCCGGTCACCTGCACGTCACGCGTCGGGCCGATCAGCGAAAGCGCATCCATGTTGACCCCGCCCACCGTGCGGGCCAGCGGATAGACCGGATGCTGGGCATAGTATTCCGAACCCAGAAGGCCCGATTCCTCCAGCGTCCAGGCGGCGAACACCTGGGTGCGCGGCGTGGGGCCGGCGCGGCGGTTCATCTGCGCCAGCGCGACCAGTGCGCCCACGCCGCTGGCATTGTCGATCGCGCCGTTGCAGATATCGTCGCCGGTGGCATCGGGCTTGCAGTGGCCCAGGTGGTCCCAGTGGCCGGAATAGAGCACATATTCATTGGCGCGACTGGTGCCGGGGATCACCCCGATCACGTTGTGCGAGGTGCTGTGCGTCACCGTGTTGTTGAACGACAGGCTGGCCGTGGCGCCCAGCGGCACCGCGTGGAAGCCCTTCTGCTTGGCGGCGGTCGACAGCGCGGCAAAGTCCTTGCCGGCGGCCTGGAAGATCGCCTCGGCCACCGGGCGGCGGATCCAGCCATTGGCCTCGGTCTGGTCCATGCCCTTGTTGGCGCTGGCCACGAAATTGCCGGTGCCGCCGCTCGATTCCAGCACGTTCCAGCCATAGGCGGCGGGGAAGGTATCGTGCACGATCAGCGCAGCCTTGGCGCCGTGGCGCGCGGCCTCGGCATACTTGTAGGGCCAGCGGCCGTACCAGGTCATCCGGCGGCCCTTGAACAGGCCCTGTTCGTCGGCGTTTTCATAGTCCGGGTCGTTGACCAGGATCACCGCGATCTTGCCCTTCATGTCCACGCCGGCATAATCGTCCCAGCCCAGCTCGGGCGCGGTGATGCCATAGCCAACGAAGACCAGTTCGCTGGCGTCGATCGCGGTGTGATCGGCCTCGCGGTAGGAACCCACCACGAAATCGGCGCCCGGCTTGAACGACAGGCTGCCCACGGTCAGCGGGCTGATGTTCTTGGCCGCGATCGTCACCATCGGCACGGGTTGCAGCCACTGCCCCTTGTTGCCGGGCTTGAGGCCGGCGGCTTTGAAGCGGGTTATGATCGCATCCAGCACCGCCTGTTCCTTGGGCCCGCTGGGCGCGCGGCCTTCCAGTTCGTCAGACGCGAGGGTCTTGATCGTTTCGCGCATCAGCGGAACCGGCACGGAGGGCACCGGGGCGGTGGCGGCAAAGACGGGCGCGGGGGCGGCCAGCGCCGTGGCCAGCAGGAAGGCAGCCGCGCGGGCGCCAAAGGAAACACGCATGGGGCAAATCCCTTTTTGCAAACAATCCCGCGCCATGGGGGGAACGCGCGGGCCTCATGCCGGCTACTTGGCAGAGGCGGCCCGCTGCGGCAAGACGGCCTGCCGTGGCCGCGCGAACGGCCAGCTAAAGAGGAAGCCCGCGTGCCGCACGGAATCGATTGGGAACAAGGGTTGGTCCTGGCGCGCGCGCATACCACGTTCCTGGCCCGCGCGCTCGATCGCCAGCCCGATCTGGCTGCCTTGCTGGCAGCGGGCAAGATCGAGGCTGCGCTAGCCCATGCGCGTCGCGCGGGGGAGGGGTGCGACGATGTGGGCATCGCCTTGCGGCGCGAACGGCTGGCCCTGGCGCTGGCCCTGGCGGTGGGTGATATCGCCGGCGCGCTGCCGCTTGGCCGGGTCATGCAGGAATTGTCCGATTTTGCCGATCGCGCGCTCGATGCGGCGATTGCCGCGGCGATCGCGCGGCGCGTGCCCGATGCGCTTTCGGTGGGCTTTTCCGCGATTGGCCTGGGCAAGCATGGCGCGCAGGAATTGAACTATTCGTCGGATATCGATCCTATCCTGCTCTACGATCCCGATGCCCTGCCGCGCCGCGCGCGTGACGAACCGGGAGAGGCGGCGCAACGCGTGGCGCGCGGGGTGGTGGAACTGCTCTCCACCATCACCGATGAAGGCTATGTCTTCCGCATCGACTTGCGCCTGCGCCCCGCTTCGGAAGTCAGCCCCCTGGCGATCCCGTTCGAAGGCGCGATCACGCATTATGAATCGAGTGCGCTGGCGTGGGAACGTGCCGCCTATATCCGCGCGCGAGCCGCTTCGGGCGATGTGGCGCGCGGGCAGGCGTTCCTCGACACGATCCGCCCCTTCGTGTGGCGGCGCAGCCTGGATTTCGGCGCGATTGCCGAAATCGGCCGGCTGACCGCGCGGATCCGCGATCACTATGCCGCCGGGCAGCAGGTGGGGCCGGGCTATGACTTGAAGCGCGGGCGCGGCGGCATTCGCGAAGTGGAATTCTTTGCCCAGACGCACCAGCTGATCCACGGCGGGCGCAATCCGGCGCTGCGCCTGCGCGGCACGCGGCCCGCGCTCGATGCCCTGGCAGAGGCCGGGATCATCACCGATGGCGATGCCGTGGTCATGGGCGAAAGCTATGACCGGCTGCGCGTGCTCGAACACCGGCTGCAGATGGTGGCAGACCAGCAGACCCACGCCCTGCCGCAAAACCAGGCCGCACTCGATAGTGTCGCGCAACTGTCCGGCCATGCCGATGGCGCCGCGCTGATCGCCGAGATCCAGGGCATTTCCGAGGCGGTCGCCCGGCGCTTCGATGCGCTGCTGGCGATCATTTCCCCCACTGGCGCGGTGGCGGTGGACAACCGCAGCCTGGCCCAGGATCTGGCCGACCTGGGCTTTGCCGATGCCGACGGCCTCGCCCGCCGCGTGGAAGCGTGGGACAGCGGCGCCTTTCGCGCGCTGCGCAGCGACGAGGCGCGCGCCGCCTTTTCGCGCGTGCGCCCGCAATTGCTCCAGGCCCTGGCAGAGGCGCCAGACCCCGATCATGCCCTGGCGCGGTGGGAGCGGCTCCTGGCCGCGCTGCCTTCGGCAATCAACGTGTTCCGTTTGCTGGAGGCGCGGCCGGGCCTGATGGCCGTGGTCATGCGCGTGCTGGCCCATGCGCCAACCCTGGCTGACGACCTGGCGCGGCGGGCCGACCTGCTCGATACCCTGATCGATCATTCCGCCTTCGCGCTGCCGGGCGGCGTTGCAGAGATCATGGCCGATCTGTCGCGCGGCGAAGTGGGCGACGATTACCAGCGCCTGCTCGATGCGGTGCGGCGCAAGGTGGGCGAACTGCGCTTTGCCCTGGGCGTGCAACTGGTCGAAGGCCTGCACCCGCCGCTGGCCGTCGCCGCCGCGCTCAGCCGCGTGGCAGAGGCGGCACTGGCGGTGCTGGGCACGGCGGCGGAGGAGGAATTTGCCCGCGTCCATGGCCAGGTGCCCGGTGCGCGCATGGTCGTGCTCGGCCTGGGGCGGCTGGGCGGGGGCGCGCTGACCCACGCCTCGGATCTCGATCTGGTGTTCCTGTTCGGCGGGCCGGCCGATGCCTTTGCCCGCGAATCCGATGGCGCACGGCCGATCGGCGGCACGCTCTATTTCAACCGGCTGGCCCAGCGCATGATTGCCGCGCTATCCGTGCCCACGGCCGCCGGCGCGCTTTATGACGTCGATACGCGCCTGCGTCCTTCGGGCGCGCAAGGGCCTATCGCGGTCAGCCTCGACAGTTTCGAGCGCTATCAGCGCGAGGATGCGTGGACATGGGAGCACATGGCGCTGTGCCGCGCGCGCCCGCTGTTCGGCACCGCCGCCGATCGCGTGGCCTTGGCCGAAATCGTCGGCCGCGTGCTGTGCCGTCCCCGCGATGGCACGGCGCTGCGCGATGATGTGCTGGCCATGCGCAGCGAAATGGCACGGCACAAGCCCGCGAAAGGCCCGCTCGATGTCAAGCTTGCGCGCGGTGGCCTGGTCGATCTGGAATTCCTCGCACACTACCTGCAATTGCGCGATCATGTCGCGCTCGAACCCGATCTGGGCGCGGCGGTTTCCGCGCTGGAGCAGTCGGGCCTGCTGCCAGCGGGCCTGCGTGGCGCGCACGATCTGTTGGCGGGGCTTCTGGTGGTGGTGCGCCTGGTTGCCCCTGATGGCATGTTCCCGCCGCCCGCCAGCCGTGCCATCGTCGCCACCGCCTGCGGCCAGGAAAGCTGGGATGCCCTGCTTGACGCGGTCGCCCGGGCAAGACACCGCATCGCCCACGCCTGGGGCCAGGTCTTCGGGCAACCATTGGAGATATAACGCATGAGCACTTTTCCCGGCGTGGGCGATCCGCTGCCCGATCTGCCGCTGACCGCGCCCGATGGCAGCACGGTGAAGCCTTCTGATTTTGCCGGGCGCAAGCTGGTCGTGTTCTTCTATCCCAAGGATGATACGCCCGGCTGCACCACGGAAAACAAGGACTTCTCCGCCCTGGCCGAAGACTTTGCCGCCGCCGGCACCGCGCTGCTGGGGGTGAGCAAGGATCCGCCCAAACGCCACGAGAAGTTCATTGCCAAGCATGGCCTGGCCGCGCCGCTCGCCAGCGATGCAGAAGAAGGCGGCCTGTCCGATGCGCTCGGCATCTGGACCGAAAAGTCCATGTATGGCCGCACCTACATGGGCATGGAGCGCACCACCTACCTTGTCGGCACCGATGGCAAGATCGCGCAAGTGTGGAACAAGGTTAAGGTCAAGGACCACGCCGCGCAGGTTCTCGCGGCGGCCAAGGCGCTGTAACGCGCGCGGCATGACTCCATCGCTTCCTACCGTGGCGGCGGCGATTCGCGCCGCCATGCTGACCGCCGATCCGCGTGACAAGGTCATGGCCACGCGGGCCGTGGCGCGTGACTGGGCTGCCGGGCAGCTTGCCTTCGCCTTTGACGTGACCATGCCCGATGTGCCGGCGCGGCCCGCACAACCCGAACTGCTGCCGCCGAGCCAGATGCCCAAGCGCGGGCGCGGCGGTTCGGAACGGGGGCGCCTCGCGCTGATCCATGCCTTGTGCCACATCGAATTCGTGGCGATCGACTTGGCGCTCGATGCCGCAGGCCGCTTTGGCGCCGAGCGCGGACGCGATTTCGTGTCGGACTGGTTGGGCGTGGCCGCAGACGAAGCGATGCATTTTGCCCTGCTGGCACGCCGCCTGCGCACGTTGGGCAGCCATTATGGCGCCATGCCGGCCCACGATGGGCTGTGGGATGCGGCGCGCGAAACGGCGCACGATGTGGCCGCGCGCCTGGCCGTCGTGCCGATGGTGCTCGAAGCCCGCGGGTTGGATGTGACACCGCAGACCATCGCCCGCTTCCAGGCGGCAGACGATCACACCACCGCGCGAATCCTGCAGCGAATCGTTGACGACGAAGTGCGGCATGTCCGTTTTGGTACAAGCCATTTCGCCAAAGTGTGCGCAGAGCGTGGTAAACAGGCACCGCAGCTTTGGAAAACGCTGGTTACGCAACACTTCCGAGGCAGCGTTAAGCCACCGTTCAACGACTCGGCGCGTCGTTCAGCCGGTTTGTCGTGTGAAATGATGGCGGCTCTTGCGTGAGAGGCGCACCCGCCGCTACCCCACCGTCACGAGATCGGCGGGGGGTTACCACCAATCTCTGAACAACGCCCGGCCGGGCACGCGGTTCCACCGCGATCGTCTGGCAGGCGCGGTTCGCTGGGGGTCAGCACAAAGCGGGTGCCGATGGCGCAAGGCCCGATGGGCAGGGCGCGCGGCATACCAGCCGAAAAGAGGTTGTACGGGTCGCAATGAAAAAAACCTTGTCTACCGGTCTGGCTGCCCTTGGCACCATTCTCACTCTTGGGCTTGCCACGCCGGCTCTGGCCAACAACGCCGCTTCCGCCGATATTGCCGCCCCGCTGCGCAACGCCGAAGCCGCCAAGGCCGGCCTGACCGCGCCGGCTGGCGATGAAGAATTCTCCAAGCTGTTCGCCAGTTGGGAAGCACTCGATGGTGGCAACGCCGCCTCGGCCCAGGCTCCCCTGGTTCGTTCCAGCTCGGTTTCGATCCCCACCCTGATGCCGATCACCAGCAGCCGCGCGATGAGCAGCGCCTTTGGCCTGCGCACCCACCCGATCTACGGTGGCCTGCGCGCGCACAAGGGTGTCGATCTGCCCGCGCCCACCGGCACGCCGATCCGCGCCAGCGCCGATGGCCTGGTGGGCAAGGCCGAACGCTTTGGTGGGTATGGCCTTTATGTTCAGCTCGAACATGGCGGCAATCTTGAAACCCGTTATGGCCATATGTCGCGCATCGCGGTTGCCGAAGGGCAGCGCGTGCACAAGGGCGACGTGATCGGCTACGTCGGTTCGACCGGCCATTCGACCGGCCCGCACTTGCACTATGAAGTTCGCGTTGCTGGCGAAGCGGTCAATCCGCTGCCCTACATGCAGCGTGACGCCAATCTTGCCCAGCTGGCCAGCGCCGCCGACGCTTCGCAGATCCGCGCGTTCAACGCCACCGACGCCGAAGGCGAGGGCGAAGAATAAGCGCCAGCTTTCCCGGATAAAGCATCGGAGAGGATGCGGAAAAAGGCGGTCGGCAACGGCCGCCTTTTTCTATGCCGGTGCCGCGCGCGGTGGCGGCTCTGGCCCGCAAAAAAGGGCGGCAAAGCGCAAGATCGCTTCGCCGCCCTGTTTGCCTTGCTGGCAAGGCGTGCGGGGTTCAGCCCACCAGTTTCTTGATCACGGCGCGCACATCGTCGGCCAGGTCGGGACGCTCCAGCGCCAAGGCGATCGTCGCTTCCACGAAACCGGCCTTGCTGCCGCAGTCGAACCGGCGCCCGGCAAAGGTCACCGCATGGAACGGCTGGGTGCCGATCATCTTGGCCATCGCGTCGGTCAGCTGAATTTCGCCGCCGGCGCCCTTTTCCTGGTTTTCCAGCGTGCGCATCACTTCGGGCTGAAGGATATAGCGGCCCGAGATGATCAGGTTGGACGGCGCATCTTCGCGCTTGGGCTTTTCGACCAGCCCGGTCACTTCGGTCAGGCTGCCGGAAATCTTCGCGCCCGGTGCGATCACGCCATAGCTCGACACTTCTTCCTCGGGCACTTCCAGCACCGAGATCAGGTTGCCGCCCACTTCGTTATAAGCGTCGACCATCTGCTTCATGCAGCCGGGCGCGCCCACCATCAGTTCGTCGGGCAGGAAAATGGCAAAGGGTTCATCGCCCACCACTTCGCGCGCGCACCACACTGCGTGGCCCAGGCCCATGGCCACCTGCTGGCGCACGGTGACCAGGTTGCCCGGCTTGATGCGGGTATCGTCGAGCACGGAAAGATCCTTGCCGCGGCTGGCCATCGTGGTTTCCAGCTCGAACGCGGTGTCGAAATGCTCCACGATCGCGGTCTTGCCGCGGCCGGTCACGAAAATCAGTTCCTCGATCCCTGCTTCGCGCGCTTCGTCCACGGCGTACTGGATCAGCGGGCGGTCGACGATCGGCAGCATCTCCTTGGGCACGGCCTTGGTGGCCGGCAGGAAGCGGGTGCCAAGGCCGGCAACGGGAAACACGGCCTTGCGGATCGGTTTGCGGGGACTTGCGGTGGTTTCGCTCATGACGTTGTCTTTCCCATTGTCCTGTTACACGATAGTTAAGCAGCCTGCCTTTGTGATGACAAGTTCCGCAACGGGCAGGGCGTGCAAAAAATGCTGCAACGCAATATTCACCATGTTGCCTGCAATGCCGCCTAGCCCCTTGCCCTGCATCGCAAACCGGCTAAACCGCCGCGATGGACAAGATCATCATTCGCGGCGGCAAGCGTCTTTCTGGTACGGTCCCGGTCTCGGGGGCAAAGAATGCGGCGCTCACGTTGCTGCCCTGCGCGCTGCTGACCGATGAAGCGGTAACGCTGCGCAACCTGCCGCGCCTGGCCGATATCGACGGCTTCCAGCACCTGATGAACCAGTTCGGCGTGTCCACTGCGATCGCCGGCGCGCGCCCCGAGGATTTCGGCCGCGTGATGACGCTGCAGGCCACGCGGCTCACCTCGACCGTCGCGCCCTATGACCTCGTGCGCAAGATGCGCGCCTCGATCCTCGTGCTCGGCCCGCTGCTCGCGCGTGCTGGCGAGGCGACCGTGTCGCTGCCCGGCGGCTGCGCCATCGGCAACCGCCCGATCGACCTGCACTTGAAGGCCCTCGAAGCGTTCGGCGCGCATATCGAACTGGCCGCCGGCTATGTCCGCGCGATCGCGCCCGATGGCGGGCTGCCCGGCGGGCGCTACAGCTTCCCGGTGGTGTCGGTGGGCGCCACTGAAAATGCGCTGATGGCCGCGGTGCTGGCCAAGGGCAAGTCCACCCTGCACAACGCCGCGCGCGAGCCGGAAATCGTCGACCTGTGCAACCTGCTGGTGGCGATGGGCGCGGATATCGAAGGGATCGGCACCTCGGACCTGACGATCCATGGCGTGGAGCGCCTGCACGGCGCCACCTACATGGTCATGCCCGATCGTATCGAGGCTGGGTCCTATGCCTGCGCAGCGGCGATCACCGGCGGCGAAGTCACGCTCCAGGGCGCCAAGATCGAAGACATGGAAACCACCGTCCAGGCGCTGCGCGATGCCGGCGTTTCGGTAGAGCCGGTGCGCGGCGGCCTGCACATTGCCGCCGATGGCGATTTGCGGCCCGTGACCATTTCCACCGCACCCTATCCCGGCTTTGCCACCGACATGCAGGCCCAGCTCATGGCCATGCTGTGCCTGGCCAAGGGCTCCAGCGTGCTGACCGAAACGATCTTCGAAAACCGCTACATGCACGTGCCCGAATTGAACCGCATGGGCGCGCGCATCGAAACCTCGGGCCGCACCGCCGTGGTCCACGGCGTGGACAAGCTGTCGGGCGCCGAAGTCATGGCCACCGACTTGCGCGCCTCGATGAGCCTGGTGATCGCCGGCCTTGCCGCCGAGGGCGAAACCCAGGTCCACCGCCTTTATCACCTCGATCGCGGGTACGAGCGGCTGGAAGAAAAGCTCGCCCTGCTCGGCGCCGATGTGGAGCGTGTCGGCAGCGATTGAGCCGGCCCGCGCGTAGGGCATGCAAAAAGGGCCGCGCAGCATGGCTGGCGCGGCCCTTTTTATGTCTGCGCTTCGCCCGGTTCAGGCGGCGGCGTCGTCGCGCCGCTTGCGGCCCAATATCAGCCCGCCCAGGCCCAGTGCCAGCAGGGCCAGCATGCCCGGCTCGGGCACGTCGGTGCCGCCCGTGCTGCTGCTGCTCGTGCTGGACGAAGACGGCACTTGCGGATCGCTTGGCACGACATAGCTGCCGCTATACGTGCCGATATGCATTTCGCCGTCCTGGACCAGGCTGCCGAACACCGCCGAACCCTGGATATAGTTATAGGTGTGCGCGGCCGCCTTGGGCGCCAGCACCGAACCGCCCCACGCGGTCGTCAGTGTCAGGTCCGTCGCGTCCACGAAGTTCCAGATCACGTGTTCGCCCAGGTTGGCCGTGCCACCCAGGAAATTGTCGTTCAGGTTGATCGTGCTGCCGGTCACGTTCACGATTACCGTATCGGCGCCGTTGGTGTTGAACTGGATCTCGCCGATCTTGTCGAGATCGGCTGCCGTGATCGAAAACACCGCCACGCCGTTGCTGCCCGGCTGCGCGTTGAACGTGCCGCGATTGCCGCTGATCGACAGGGTGCTGTTCGCGCCCTGCTGGGAAAGCTGGTAGGACAGCCCGGTCATGCTGGTCGACATCAGGCTGCCGTCCTGCTGCAGGCTGCTGACGAAGCCCGGATTGGTCGTGCCCAGGTTCGCCTGGACGGTATTGGAATTGACGTTGGTGTTGGCGATCGCGCCACCCACCTGGACGGTCTGCGTGGCGCCGTTGAGGTTGAACCCGCTCGAAACGTTGCCCCCCACGATTGCGCCCGACCCGTTGTTGAGGTTCTTGATCCCGCCCGTCACGTCGCCCACCACGACCAGGCCGGGGCCGGTATAGCTCGACGCAGGCAGGGTTGAGATGAGATAGTTGGACGAATTGCCCGTGAGGTTCCCGCCCACGAACGTACGTCCTTCCACTTCCGATGAAGAGGTAAGGTTGCCCAGCACGATGAGGTTGTAGACCTTGAGCGCATCGATCCCCACCGGGGTGGATGCGGCAATGGCCTGGAACGGCAGCGCCAGCGCAGCCAGCGTGGCAACGGCAGCGGTCAGGCGGGTACGGGCGGGCAGCCGATGAGGGGCGGGCATGGGAAAGTGATGTCCTGTCGCAGCGCGCGCCCGAGCGTCAGGCGCGCGAAAAACCCTGGCCACGCTTGGCGATACAACGCAACACAGTTTTGCGTCGGGTCTCACGATGGCACAGTGTTTTGACAATCCTTAACGCTTGAGGCCCGGTTTGGCGGCCGCTGGCATGCGCCAGGTGGCCTTCCGGTGCGCCGTCGCGTTAACCTTGTGCGCGGGCGCTCAGGATATCCACCTGGGCGCGGATCGGCCCGATGTCATAGCCGGCCGCGCCCGCCTTGGCCGCGATCTCGAACGGATTGCCGCCGTTGGCCGCCTGGGCCAGCGCCCACAGCAGCGTGGACCGCGTACCCGACCGGCAATAGGCGAGCACCGGCGCATCCCCGATCTGGGCCAGCGCCTGCTTGAGAGCTTCCACCTGCGGCATGGAAAAGCCCGCGTGCGTGACCGGAATGGCCACATAGGCAATACCGGCGGCCTCGGCAGCCGCGGCGATTTCCGCGCCGGGGGTCTGGTCGTCGGATTCGCCCTCGGGGCGGTTGTTGACGATCAGCTTCACCCCCAGTTGCTGGGCTTCGGCCACGTCGGCCACGGTGATCTGCGGGCTGGCCAGGAACTGGCTGTCGACTTGGCGAAACTGGGACATGGCAATACCTTGCGTGCGAAAGGAGAAATTTCAGGAGGCCTGGCGCGTGGCGGTGCGCCGGCGGCGGCCGGCAATGTTGAGCAGTTCGACGAACACCGAAAAGCCCATCGCGGCGTAGATATAGCCCTTGGGAATGTGAACGCCAAAGCCATCGGCCAACAACACCAGCCCGATCATCACCAGGAACGCCAGCGCCAGCATGACCAGCGTGGGATTGTGCTCGATGAACTTGGCCAGCGGATCGGCCGCCAGCATCATCAGCGAAACCGTGGTGATGACCGCCGCGATCATGATCGGCACTTGGTCGGTCATGCCCACCGCGGTCAGGATCGAATCGATCGAGAAAACCAGGTCCAGCGCGATGATCTGGGCGATCGTCGCGCCGAAGTTGGCGACGACAGCCTGGCCCAGGCCGCCTTTTTCCCCGTGTCCCTTCTGGTCGAGCAGTTCGCCGCTGGGTTCGGGGTCAAGCGTGTGGTGGATTTCCTTGGTCGCTTTCCACAGCAGGAACAGCCCGCCCGCCACCAGGATCAGGTCACGTCCCGAAAACGCCGTTTCGAACGTGGGCTCGCCATGGGCGCCGGGGGCGCCGGCCAGGCCCAGGTCGAACAGCGGGGCCTGCAAGGTCACGATCCAGCCGATCAGGGACAGCAGCCCCAGGCGCAGCACCAGCGCCAGCGCCAGGCCGATGCGCCGCGCGCGTGCCTGCTGGTGGGCGGGCAACTTGTTGGACAGAATCGCGATGAACACCAGGTTGTCGATGCCCAGCACGATTTCCAGCAGCACCAGGGTGACGAACGCGGCCCAGGCCTGCGGGTCGGATAGAAGAGCGACAAGGTCCATGGGCCGCTTGTGCCGTATCGTTCAGGCTGCGGCAAGGCGCCAAGCGGCACTAAAGCGCGGCACTTTTGTCACGAATTGTGGCTGAGAATGATATTTTGCGATTGAATCGCGTATGCGCGTCGATTCCGTTCGCGCATCGGCTTTTTATTCGTTATAGTCTTCCGCGCAATGGAGAGGGCCGGCCCATAAAGCCCGGCACGTCGTCCTTGTCGTGCCCCTGGTCTCCGCGTCCGGCCAGTGGCGCCGGGAAAATTGGGGCGGATTGTAAGGTTTATTGGGTTTTATGGGTTTTGACAGAGGGCGGCGTGGTCGCGGACGCGACAAGCGCGACGGTTTCGGCGACGACGGCGGTTTCGATCCCTACGGCGGTGGCGGCGGTTTTGGCGGTGGCTACGATCGCGGCGGCTTCGGCGGCGGTGACCGTGGCGGCTTTGGCGGCGGCAACCGCGGCGGCGGCTTCGGCGGTGGTGACCGCGGCGGCTTCGGCGGCGGCGATCGCGGCGGCTTTGGCGGCGGCAATCGCGGCGGCGGCGGTGGTGGCGGCTTCGGCGGCGCTCCCCGTGGTGGCGGCATGCCTGCCCAGGTGGTTGGCACCGGCAAGGGCGTCGTCAAGTTCTTCAACGGCCAGAAGGGCTTCGGCTTCATTCAGCGTGAAGACGGCGGCGAAGACGTGTTCGTGCACATCAGCGCCGTGGAACGTGCCGGCCTTGAAGGCCTGGCCGAAGGTCAGACCCTGGAATTCAACCTCGTCGATCGCGGTGGCAAGATTTCTGCCGCTGACCTTCAGGTTGTGGGCGACGTGATCCCCGTGGCGGCCAAGCCGGCTGCCCCGCAGCGTCAGCTGACCGGCGAAAAGGCCACTGGCACCGTCAAGTTCTTCAACAGCATGAAGGGCTTCGGCTTCATTACCCGTGACGATGGCCAGCCCGATGCATTCGTGCACATCAGCGCTGTCGAACGCTCCGGCCTGCGCGAGCTCAACGAAGGCGACAAGCTGGAGTTTGACCTCGAAGTTGATCGACGAGGCAAGCACTCGGCGGTCAACCTGGTGCCGCGCCAGGATTGATCCCGGCCGCATTGCCCCTTGGGTCTGATGGACCCGGGGGCCTTGCATCACCACATACGCGTGCAAATGGCGGTCCGCTGGGCCGCCATTTGTCGTTTTGCAGCCATTTCCGATCCATACACCGTCCTTGGAATTTACAGGAGCATACCCCATGTCGATCACCCCGCTCATGCCCGTCTATCCCCGGTGCGGCGTGCGTCCGGTGCGAGGCGAACACTGCCACCTGATTTCCGAAGACGGCACGCGCTATCTCGATTTCGCCAGCGGCATCGCGGTCAACCTGCTGGGCCATTCGCATCCGCACCTGATCGGCGCGTTGCAGCGCCAGGTCGAAACGCTGATGCACGTGTCCAACCTCTATGGCAGCCCGCAGGGCGAGCATCTGGCGCAGCGCCTGGTCGACATGACCTTTGCCGATACGGTGTTCTTCACCAATTCCGGCGCGGAAGCGGTGGAATGCGCGATCAAGACCGCGCGCGCCTATCACCAGTATCACGGCCAGAGCCCGGAGCGGTTCGAGATCATCACGTTCCGCAATGCCTTCCACGGCCGCACGCTGGGCACGATCAGTGCCTCGGACCAGGAAAAGATGCACAAGGGCTTCCTGCCCATCCTGCCCGGCTTCCACTATGTCGATTTCAATGACCTGGAAGCGACCAAGGCGCTGATCGGCCCGCACACCGCCGGCATCCTGGTCGAACCGATCCAGGGCGAGGGCGGCATCAAGGAAGGCACCGAGGAATTCATCAAGGGCCTGCGCGCGCTGTGCGACGAGCATGGCCTGATGCTGATCTTCGACGAAGTGCAGTGCGGCGTGGCGCGGACCGGCACGATGTTCGCCTATGAGCAGTATGGCGTGACGCCCGATATCATGTCCATCGCCAAGGGCATCGGCGGCGGCTTCCCGCTCGGCGCTTGCCTGGCCACCGAGCAGGCCGCGCGCGGCATGGTGTTCGGTACGCATGGCAGCACTTATGGCGGCAATCCCCTGGCCATGGCCGCGGGCGAGGCCGTGCTCGACGTGGTCGCCAATCCCGAATTCCTGGCCCAGGTGCGCGCCACCGGTGATCGCCTCAAGGCGCGGCTCGAACAGTTCATCGGCAACTATCCCGACTTGTTCGAACTGGTGCGCGGGCGTGGCCTGATGCTGGGCGTCAAGTGCAAGATGGAGCCGCGCCCGTTCGTCGCCCACATGCGCGACAACCACCAGCTCCTGGCGGTTTCGGCTGGCGACATGACGTTCCGCGTCCTGCCGCCGCTGGTGATCGACGACAGCCACATCGATGAATTCATGGACAAGCTTTCGGCCGCCGCGGCCAGCTATGTTCCTCCGGCTCCCGCGGCGTGAGACGAGCAGACATGATCAGGCACTTCCTCAACCTTTCCGATGCCGGCGGTGATGCGGTGGCGGCGATGCTGGCCGATGCGCTGGATCGCAAGGCGGCGCGCGCCGCGCTGCCCAAGGGGCGGGCCGATGCCGATGCGCCCTTGGCCGGGCATGTGCTGGCCATGGTGTTCGAAAAGAATTCCACCCGCACGCGCGTGTCGTTCGACGTGGCGATGCGCCAGTTGGGCGGATCGGCGCTTGTGCTCGATGCCGGCACCACGCAGCTGGGCCGCGGCGAAACCATCGCCGACACGGCTCGCGTGCTCAGCCGCATGGCCGATGCCATCATGCTGCGCACCGACGACCATGCCAAGGTCGAGGAACTCGCGCATTATGCCAGCGTTCCTGTCATCAATGGCCTTACCGACCTGTCTCATCCGTGCCAGATCATGGCTGACCTGCTGACCGTGATCGAGCATCGCAAGGCGCTGCCCGGGCTCGAAGTGGCCTGGCTGGGCGATGGCAACAACGTGCTCAACTCGATCGTCGAGGCCGCCGGCCTGATGAAGTTCAACGTGCGCATCGGCGTGCCCGAAGGCTATGATTGCGACGCCGGGTTCGTCACGCGCGCGCAGGCCCAGGGCGCCAAAGTCACGGTCTATCGCGATGCGGCGCAGGCCGTGGCCGGGGCGGACGTGGTGGTGACCGACACCTGGATTTCCATGGGCCAGGCCCATGCAGAGGCCAAGCTGGCGGCCATGGCACCATTCCAGGTGAACGAGGCCCTGATGGCCCAAGCCAAGGGCGACGCGCTGTTCCTGCATTGCCTGCCTGCCCACCGCAACGAAGAGGTGACCGACGCGGTGATCGATGGCCCGCGCTCGGTGGTGTGGGACGAGGCTGAAAACCGTATTCACGCGCAGAAATCGGTGCTGCGCTGGGCGTTCGGCCAGATCTGACCGCGCTGCTAACCAACGAAAGCTTCCATGACTGACCAAGCCGAAACCGGATTTGACCAAGTGCTGCAATTCACCGTCCCCGCGCGCGACGCGCGGGGGCGCGTGGTGCGGCTGGGGCCGGTGCTCGATACCGTGCTCTCGGCCCATGCCTATCCAGCGCCGATCCGCAACCTGCTGGCCGAAGCGCTGGCGCTGACCGCGCTGCTGGGCGCCCTGCTCAAGGACGATGATGGCCAACTGACCATGCAGGCCCAGACCCAGGATGGGGTGGTGGACTTGCTGGTATGCGATTATCGCGGGGGCGAATTGCGTGGCTATGTTCGCCACGATCGCGCGCGGCTTGATGAACTCGGGCCGCACCCTTCGCTTCATGCCCTGTTCGGGGACGGCTATCTGGCGATCACCTTCGATCTGTCCAGCAGCGATCAGCGTTACCAGGGTATCGTGCCGCTGGAAGGTGACAGCCTGGCGCGCGCCTGCGAAAGCTATTTCTTCCAGTCCGAACAAGTACCCACGCTGATCCGCGTGAGCGTGCACAGCGAAGGCGGCCGCACGGTGGCGGGTGCCCTGCTGGTGCAGCACCTGCCCGATGGCGAGGAAGGGCGCGAGCGGTTGCATGCCCGGCTCGACCATCCCGAATGGGAGCACGTGGCAGCGCTGGCCGGTTCGCTCACGCCTGCCGAACTGACCGATCCGCAACTCGGCCTCGAAAACCTGGTGTGGCGCCTGTTTCACGAGGAAAGCGAAGTGCGCGTGGCGCGCGGCCTGCCGCTCACCCGCGGATGCCGCTGCTCGGCAGAGCACTACCGCGAATTGCTGGCCCGGTTTGGCGAAGCCCAACGCGCCGAAATGGCCAATGACGATGGACTTATCGTGGTGGATTGCGCGTTCTGCTCGAAAGAGTTTCCGCTTCGTTTCGATTGAGGCTGGCAAAACGCGCAGGCCTTCAATTGCGGCGCCGTTGCTCTATATTGCAAGCACCTGCTGCGCGCGTCGGGCAGGGATGGAGGGTGGTTGATGACGTACCGTGCTGCGTTGCGCCGCGCTTGCGCTGCGGCGATCCTTGCTTCTGCACTCGCCTGGGTGGCGCCGGCGGATGCCGAGCGGGGTGACGCGAGCCTTGCCATGCTCGATCGGATCCTGCCTGGGCAATGGCAGGTGCGCGCGCGGGAAACGGGTGGTTTCGAAAGCAGGCTGTGCCTGGCCGAAGGGCGCCCGTTGATCCAGCTGCGCCATCCCGGCCAAGCGTGCCGCCGGTTCGTGGTGCAGGACGAGGCCAACGCCGTGTCGGTCAGCTATGCCTGTGGCCCAGCCGGTTCGGGGCTCACCCGCATCCGCTTCGAAAACGAGCAACTGCTGCAGATCGAAGCCCAGGGCATCGCCCAGGGGTTGCCTTTCGCCTTCAATGCCGAGGCACGCCGGCTGGGCGCCTGCACCCGCTGACCGGCACCAGGCCAAAAATCGGCGGGTGCCGGGGGCTTGCCTGCGCTGGGCGAGAGGTCTAGCCCCTTGGCCCATGACCGATACCGACTTGTCTTCATCTTCCCCCGCGGCACAGGCGCCGCTTGCCGTTGTCCTGCTGTCCGGCGGGCTGGACTCGATGGTCTGCGCGGCCCTGGCCCAGGAGCAGGGCTTTCGCGTCCTGGCCTTGACCATCGACTACAACCAGCGTCATCGCGTGGAACTTGATGCGGCGCGCGTGATTGCCGCACGCCTGGGGGTTGAACGCCACGTCATCCTGCCGCTCGATCTGCGCCAGTTCGGCGGCTCGGCGTTGACCGCTGCGATCGACGTACCCAAGGATGGCCTGACCGACGACATCCCGATCACGTATGTGCCCGCCCGCAATCTGGTGTTCCTGTCGCTTGCCCTGGCGTGGGCCGAAGCGGCCGGGGCCAAGGATCTCTATATCGGCGTGAATGCGCTGGACTATTCGGGCTACCCCGATTGCCGGCCCGAATTCATCCATGGCTTCGAAGGCCTGGCGCGCGTCGCCACCAAGGTCGGCAGCCAGGGTGGCACCGTGACCGTGCATGCCCCGCTCCAGCACCTCAAGAAATCGGAAATCGCGCAAGAGGCCGCGCGCCTTGGCCTCGACGCCGGGGAAAGCTGGTCGTGCTATGATCCGCTGCCCGATGGCCGCGCCTGCGGCGAATGCGACAGTTGCCGCCTGCGCAAGGCGGGCTTTGCCGAAGCGGGCCTGACCGACGGCACGCGCTACGGCGCCTGATACCGCCAACCCGTTGCAAAAAAGGGGGATGAGCAGCCAGCCTGCCCATCCCCTTTTTGCGTCAGCGCGCGGTCACTGCCGCACGAAGACCCCGCAGGCCAGGCGAGCGCCGCTGTTGCCGCTGGGATCGGTCTTGTAGTCATCGGGCGCGGCATGGATCACCAAGGCGGTGCCATCGGCGTCGAACAGGGCCGGCCCGGTCATGTCGGCGCCGCCACGCAGGCTGAAATCGAGCGCGCCGGTGCCGTCGGCGCCCACCGTCAGGTTGGTGAGGTCACCCAGGTGCGATCCGGCCGGATTTTCCGCGCCGTGCTGGTGCCCATCGGGATTGAGATGTCCGCCGGCTGTGGTGAAGCCGGGCGCCTCGCACTTGCCCACGGTGTGCAGGTGAATGCCGTGCACGCCGGGCGGCAGGCCCTTGGCATCGACATGCACGCGGAAGCCATCGGGGCCCTGCAACAGTTCGGCCGTGCCGGCACTGGCGCCGCTGGCCAGCATGAGGGTGGCATTGGCCACGACCTGCGCCTTGGGCGTGGGGGTGCTGTGCATGCCCCCCATGCTGCCATCACCGCACGCGGCCAGGGTTAGCGGCAGGGCCAGGCCCGCCAGGATGGGGAGGGGACGCAGAGCGCGCAGTCGGTGGAAAAGAAGCGATGAAGGCATCCGGGATCTCCTTGGCATATTGCCGCTGTGCCGTGGCGCTAGTCGATGTGCCGGGCATTGCTGCAGCGGACAACGAAAAAGGGGCCGGATTGCTCCGACCCCTCTTCGTTTTTTTGCGTTCGGCTTGGGTAACCCGGCCCCGTTTTACCGGGGCCGAGGAACTTAGTTGCCCGAACCCGGACCGTACGTGATTTCCACGCGACGGTTCTGGAGTTCACGCACGCCGTCGGCGGTCGGAACGCGCGGGTTGGCTTCACCGAAGGCCTGGCTGGTGATCGTCGAGGCCGGGATGCCGTGCGACGTCAGGTAAGCCTGGACCGAGTCGTTACGACGCTTGGACAGGCCAAGGTTGTACTTCGGCGAGCCCGAGCGGTCGGTGTAACCGGCCAGCATGATCGGAACGGTCTGGCAGTTGCCATACTGGGTGATGGCGTTGTCCAGGATGGTGGCCGCTTCAGGCGTGATGTCCGACTTGTTCCAGTCGAAGAACACGATGTACGGGCCCTTGTTGCACACCGGCGGCGGCGGAGGCGGCGGCGGAGGCGGGGGGGGCGGCGGAGGCGGCGGGGGCGGAGGCGGCGGGGGCGGCGGCGGAGCCGGCTCTTCGCCACCGAAGTTGTAGGTCAGCGTGCCCAGGATCGAGTGCGAACGGAAGCGGGTCGAGAAGTCCGCACCGGCATAGGCGCCGTTGGTGCCGACCAGGTTGACGTCGCTGACGTTGAAGAAGCGATACTTCAGGCCCACGTCGACATGCTTGGTGAGCGGCGCGCGAACGCCGGCCAGAACCTGCCAGGCGAACTTGGTCTGCGAGTCGTCAAGAAGGCCGACCGGGGTGGCGACGTAGTACTTCGCCTTGGCAACACCGGCACCACCGCCGATGAAGCCCTGGAGGCCATCGTCGGGACCGAAGTCGAGCAGGCCGTTGACCATGAAGCTCAGCGCGCTGGTGCTGCCGCCGATCTGGCCAGCGTCACGGGTGTATTCCACGCCGCTGACGTTGTTGCGAACCTTGTCGTTACGAGCGCGGCGATAGCTGGCTTCGGTTTCGAGGCGGAAGCCACCGAAATCGTAACCGACGACTGCACCGAAGTCATAACCGGTCTTGGAGTCGACCGTTACGGCATCCGTGGTGCCGTTCACATCGTGGTTGGCGTCTTCAAGCAGCATCGCGCCGCCATCGCCTTCCACATACCAGCTCTTGCTCTTGGCAAGCGCGGGCGTCGCCAGTGCGCTTGATGCCAAGGCAACGCCCAGGATCAGTTTCCGCATTACGTTTCCCCTTTTTAGCGAGATCATGCCACGTCGTGGCAGTTGTCTACCGGTTCTGTTATGTTCATGCAAGCGGACACACGCGTGAACTGTTGCCGAAAAGCAACTGTATCAGTCACCATCGCAGCAATTTCCCGGTTGAAACCACCCTCATGTGCCCCCTCCAATGCTGCAGGTGAAAAGCGGTTCCCGAATTTCGCGCAAAAAATGCCGATGAGCTGCATTTGGTCCGCGATAGGCGGAGATCGGGCCTTGCCATCCCGCATGCGCGCGGGGTGCCAATCTGGCGCGAGCGTGCCGTGGGCAAAGCAGCAACACCGGGCTTCACATGGCTGGCGCAATCTTGTGCACTGCACTAGGAACGGGCGATGCGGCCCGCCCGCACGCCATTGCCGCCACTGACCCGGGGACACGACAACACCATGCTGCGCCGCCTTTACGATTGGACCATGGCCAAGGCCGCCCATCCGCAGGCCAGCTGGTGGCTGTTCCTCTTCGCCTTCATGGAAGCCAGTTTCTTTCCGATCCCGCCCCACCCGCTCCTGGGTTTGATGTGCCTGGCAGAGCCGCGCAAGGCCGTCCGCTATGCCGCGTTTGCCACGGCGGGATCGGTGCTGGGCGGGATGCTGGGCTATGCGATCGGGCATTTCCTGTACGACAGCGTGGGCACGCAACTGCTTGCCCTGCTGCATCTGACGGAAAGTTTCCCCAAGGCAGCCTGCTACTTGCGCGAATATGGCGTGGAGATCATCGTGCTCAAGGGGGCAACGCCGATCCCCTTCAAGCTGCTGACCATCACCGCCGGCTTCATCGGCATGCCGCTGGTGCCGTTCCTGCTGGCCAGCGTGGTTTCGCGTTCGATCAGCTTCATGATCGTGGGCGTGCTGTTCCGCCTGTTCGGGGCACCGATCAAGCGGTTCATCGACAAGTACCTGGGCCTGGTCACCGCCGGGTTCGTGATCCTGGTGGTGGCCGGCTTCGCAGCCGCAACCTTGCTGGGCGGCGGCGGTGGCAAGACCGCGGCGATGGAGCGCTGCGAAAAGGCGATTCTCACCCAAGGGTAAACGCCGCTGCGGTTAATGCCGCGGCTTGACTGTGCAGCGCAACGTGCCAAGCTTGGCCCCTCAAGTCTTCAGGCTTTCACGGGGCCTGACCGCTTTGCGTCGGGCCGGGCCCCTTTCTCGCACGGAGGGAAGGCATGGTGCGTGGCGGAGCGAATACTGGACGAATTGATAGCGATTTCTTGAGCCAACTTGCCGGCTATGGCCTGACCACGATCGAGGTGCATTATTACATGCCCGATCACCCGGCGCTGTTGCAGATGTTTGCCTTTCAGCAATACGATCTTGCGCCGCGGTTCCCCCGCCTGGGCGGGTTCCTCGATCATTGGCGGCGCGAAATCGATGCTGCACTCCATTCCGTGCGCATCGCCCATCGCCACCTGATCGGCCCGCAGGAATACCGCGCGGTCAATGGGGTAATCACCATCAACTGAGCGCGGCGGAAAGAGAGCGGGCGCTTTAGTAGCGCCAGCTCTTCAGGTCGGCGCCGGGTGGGGCGGTTTCCTCGATCCGCTTGAGGATCTGGGGCAGGTAGAACGTGTGATAGCGCAGCCGCGCAATCGCGTTGGGATGGGCATGATCCCCGTTCCAGCAATGCTCTGCGCGGTCGCCGTAATCGACCACGCCGCGATAGGGCGGATCGCTCTTCTTGAGGAAATCTTCCATCAGGTAGACGGCGTTGTTGAGGAAGAAATTGTCCATCGTGCCGACATAGATGTGCAGCTTGCCCTGCAGCTTGGGCGCCAGCTTGGGCCAGTCACGCTCCAGCGTATAGCGCAGGTCATAGTTTTCGCGCCAATAGGCCGCCACCTTGGGATCGATCACCCCGGTGCGCTTGTCCCACAGCCGCTGGGGATAGCCATCGGCACCCATCGGCGAAAACACCGCTTCCCAGATGTCCCACTGCCCGCCCGACCGGTTCTTGTCGCCCAGCACCAGCTCCAGGCGGTTTTCCATCTCCATCGTATAGGGCACGTGGTCCAGCCAGTCGCGCTTGCCGGGATGCTCCACCCGCCCGAACGGCCCCTCATAGGCATAGGCGTTCTTGTCGGCATAGATGTCGGTCAGCATGAACTGGCGAAAATCGATGGGATCGGGGCAGGCGGCAAAGGCGCCGTTGTAATCGTCGGGGTACTTGATCTGCACGCCCAGCGATTCCCACCCGCCGGTCGATCCGCCATAGAGGAACCGCGCCCAGCCCTGGCCCAGGCCACGGAACTGCTTTTCGATGGCCGGCACCAGCTCGTGCGTGATGGCATCGCCATAAGGGCCGAGGTTGGCCGAGTTCACCGCATAGGAATCGTCGTAATAGGGGTTGGAGTGGTCGATCTCCACCGCCAGGAAGCGGGGGAATTTGTCGCCGATCCACTGCTGGTAGAACGCATAGGCTTCTTCCTGCTCGGTGCGGTTGTAGCAGGGCAGGTTGAAGCGTTCGCTGGGCTGGCATTTCAGGTTGGGATCGGGTGGGCTGGTGCGGAAGCCGCCGAAGTCGGCCGGGAAGTGGCCGTGGAATATCATGAGCGGAAAGTGCGCTTTTGGATGCTTGTCGAAATCGCGCGGCACCAGCACGTGCGCCGTCAGGAAGATGTCGCGCCCCCAGAACTTGGAGAGCAGCGCGCTGCGCATCTTGAAATGGCGCACGAAGGGCGTGTCGGCCGGCGGGGTGATCGGCGGGTTCACCTGGTCGAGCGTGAGGGCGATCGTGCCCGGCCGCGCCGGATCGAAATCGATCTGCTGCGGCGTGCTGAACAGATTGCCCGGCTCTGCGCGCCAGTTCTGCCCGGCGCCGCGCGGGGCGGGCAGCTTGACGGTCTTGCCGTTGCCCAGGTGATAGGTGTCATAGCGGTGCAGCACCGCCTGCACCGTGTAGTGCCCTGCCGGCACGGACTTGAGATCGAGCGTCGGGAAGCCGAGCACGCCGCTGCCCACCGTCGTGCTCTCGCCGGGCTTGAGGCCATCGACCGTCACGCCGAAGACCTGCGCGCCATCATAGTCGGGCTTTACCTGCTCGCGCGGTTCGGGGTCGGGCTTGGCGGCCAGGATCACCAGCACGCGCCCATCGATGGGGCCGTCCTTGGCCGTGGTGGGCACGGTGACCCGGAAATCTTCGGCGCTGGCCGGCGCTGTGGCCATGATCATGGCGAGCGCGGCAAGGCCCAGCCCTTGCGCGAAACGACGATGACGCGTGTTGCGATTCATGAATTTTGCCCCCGCCTGGTGATCGTGGCGAAGGCCGCACTATTCCCGCAAAATCACCGCTTGTCAGCCATTTCCCGCAGCGGCATCGATCCGCGGCAAGTGCTGCTGTTCCAGCGCGGCATAGAAGTGTGCCACGCTGCGCTGCAGCTCGTAACGGGTCAGTTTCATGGATGCGAAGCGTTCGGGAATGGGAAGCGCGCCCGCCTCGGTCATGTCCAGGCCCCGCGCCACGGCCTGTTGCAGCGCCGGTTCCAGCCAATCGAGCCAGTCGCGGGTCTGCGCGATGGCGGCCTGGTCGGTGGGATCGAGCGGGCCGTGGCCCGGCACCAGTTGGCGATGGGGCAGGGCCGCCAACGTGGCGAGGCTGTTGCGCCAGGCGGTCAGGTCGGCATCGGGCGTCGCTGGCGCGCGGTCGTGGAACACCAGGTCTCCGGCGAGGACGGTGCCGCTCGCCTCGTCCACCAGCACGAGGTCACCGGCGGAATGGCCGGCGAGCGACAAAGCCGTCAGCTTGCGCCCGCCCACTTCGATCGGGCCGGGCACGACGCTGGCGCCGGGCAGGGTAACGGCGGTGCCACGCATCCAATCGGCGAGGATGCGATACATCGCATCGGCAAAGCCATTGCCGTCACGCTCCAGTTCGGCGCGGGTGGCGGGCAGCGCGGCCACGATGGCCGGATCGAACGCGGCGGTGCCCAGGGCATGGTCTGGGTGAAGGTGGCTGAGGAACACGCGGCGCACCGGCCCGCCAGCCAGCTTCCGGGCCAGGGCGGCCAGCCCCTGGGCATAGCGCAGCGAAGGGCCGCAATCGAACAGGATCGCCCCGCCCTGCGGACAGGCCAGGATCACCGCGTTGGCAATCGCCCCGCCATTGCCGAAAACGATCGCTTCATCCGCGCCGCGCACCAGCCAGATGCCCGGCCCGATCGCTTGCGGATCATAGGCATAGGCGCCGGCAAAGGTCTCCGCATGGGCTGCGATGGGTGTTGCCGCGATGAGGCCCAGCGCGGCGCGCCGCGTGCAGGTCATGGCGTGAGGTTTCCATCGAACGTGCGGCCATTGCTGTCGGCCATGTGCACGTGCACCGGGCCTGACACGCCAGGCGGCAAGAGCAGCGTGAAAGCGGGGTCTTCCGATACCGAACCGTTGATCGCCATGGTGCCCAGCGCGGCGCCATCTGCGCCGCGCACGGTCAGCGCTTCGATATTGTAGGCGGCGATATTGTCGACGTAGCCGGTGTCCATCGGATGGCGCACTGTCAGGCGCAGGCGGGTATCGCCGGCCTCGCGCCACAGCGCGCCGCGCATTTCGCCCAGATGCTGCGCCCAATCGCCTTTGACCCGGCTGACCGGCGGGGCAGAACATCCACCCCCGGCGGCATCGATCCAGCGCCCGGCCACGTGCCACACGCCGTCAGCGGTCAGCACCAGGGCACGCACCGGGGTGCGCTGGTCCAGCTTGATGCGCAGCGAGACGTAAGGGAGCGCGGCCTGGGGCTGGTAATCGATCGCCACGGGCAGGGGGTTGAGATCCATCAGCACGACGATGCGCTGCACGCCCGCCAAGGCGCGGGCATCGACGGCAACGGGAAAGGCGTGCTGGTTTTCCGTCACATCGGGCATGGTCACGATCACCGCCGGATCAAACCGGACCGGCGCCTTGCCGAGCAGCCAGGCGGCATGGTTGGCCCACATCGGCGAATCGAGCGGGTCGGCCACCGGCGCGGCCAGGGTCGTTCCCGGCACGGCCAGCAGGATGGCCAGCAAGAAGGGGGCAGCGCGCTTCATACCAAGGCACCATTTGCCTTGGGCCGGGGCCCGCTTACAATTGCACCATAGGCCAAGAACGGAAGGCATGAGAGGATGATCGCAGCGATGGGCCGCATGCTGCCCGCCGGGGTCGCAGGCGCGGCGATCCTGGCCCTGGCGTCTTCGCCGGTTCATGCCCAGGCTTTGTCACAGGCACCGTTCGATGCCCAGGGTTATCGCAGCGCCGCCTTTCGCGCGCCGGTCGATCGCGATCCCGCGCCCGCCACGGCCATATCGCCGGCGCAGGCGCTGGGCCTGGCGCCGGGCGCTGCCTTGTTCCTCGATGTGTTGCCGGCCGAAGGCGCCCGTCGTGATGGCGCAAGTGGCGCATGGCAGCTGGCCAGCCCGCACCAAACCATACCCGGCGCGCTGTGGTATCCCGAAACGGGGCGCAGCCCGCCCGATCCGGTGTTGTGGCAGGCGCTTGCCGCGCGCGTGGCGGCGTTCCGGCAACAACACCGAGGGGCGCCGATCGTGGTGTTCTGCCGGGCCGATTGCTGGATGAGCTGGAACGTGGCGCGGCGCCTGGCGCTGGGCGGCGTCACGGGCGTGCGCTGGCTGGCCGAAGGCATCGAAGGCTGGCACGATGCCGGCGGCAGCCTGGTCGATACGGCCCCGGTGCCCGTGCCGAATCCCTGAATTTATGGATGTTCACCACAGGAGACATGCGATGGCCACTTTGATCGTCAGCTATCCCGCGCAAGAAGGCGCCAGGTTCGACACCGCCTATTACACCGGCACGCACATTCCCCTGGTGGAAAGGCTGTGGACGGCGCACGGCTTCACCCAGGCCGAAGTCCTGTTTCCGGCGGGCGAGCAGCCGTGGAAAGCCGCCGTGCTGTTGCGCTTTGCCAGCCAGGCGGCAATCGATGCCGCGCTGGCCAGCCCCGATACGCCGGAAATCCTGGGCGACGTGGCCAATTTCACCGACATTGCCCCGGTGATCTACCGCGCCGGAGATTGACCGCGGGAATCAGGCCGCGATCACGGCGCCTGGTACACCGTCTTGCCGCCGACGATGGTGCGCAGCACGCGCGTTTGCGCGATGGCATCGGGGTTGCCGGTGAAGATATCGCGGTCGATCCAGATCAGGTCGGCAAACTTGCCCGGTTCCAGGCTGCCGACCTGGCTTTCCGCGCGCAGCGACCAGGCCGCGTTGATCGTGGCGGCGCGCACCGCCTGCGGCACGGTGAGCGGCGGGCCGCCCGACAGCGGCTGGCTATATTCCGGCCCGGCAGAGGGATCGTTGCGCCGTGTGACGCCCACTTTCAGCGCGAACCATTCGTTCAGCGGATCGACCGGCCAGTCGCTGCCGAACGTGATCCGCGCGCCGGCCTTGGCCAGCAGGCCCGATGGCTCCATGAAGGCATAGCGTTTCGGCCCCAGGAAATCCTTGGCACCGGCCACTGTATCGGCGGCCTGCTTGCCCCATTGTAGCGACAACACCGGGGTGACGCCCAGCGCCTGGAAGCGCGGGAAATCGGCGGGATCGACGATCTCGTCATGGGCAATGGCCGGGCGCGCGTCGCGCGCCGGGTGGCTCTTGCGCAAGGCGGCCACGGCATCGAGCGCGATGCGCACCGCGCCGTCGCCATCGGCGTGCATGTGCGGGTCGAACCCCAGCGCGGTGATGCGATCGACCAGCGGGGCCAGCAAGGCCGGCGGGAAATAGGGCGCGGGGCCACGGTTGGTGCCGGGCTGCCAATCGGGCTTGTCCGCCGTGCCGTGGTTTTCCAGATAGGGCGCGATCATCACGCCGGTAAACGCGGGCGCGGTGATCACCCCGTCCATATAGAGCTTGACCGTGCGCACCATGATCGAGGGCTGCACGCGCGCGGCGCCTTCGTCATAGGTGCGGCGCCATTCGATGATGCGCGACAGCGCGCCTTCCGGGCTCGGCCCTTCCTCGGGCGCGATGTGCGGGGCGAAATGGCCGCGCGCGGTCAATTGCCCGGCTTTCGACAGGGTGGAAAAGGCGCGGATCGATTCGACCGGCGCATCGGCATCGAGGAACGTGGTCACGCCTTGCGCCGCCATGGCGGCCAGTGCGGCGCGGGCGGCCACCACGTCATCTTCCGGCGTGGGGGTGGGTATCAGCTTGCGCACCAGATCCATCGCTGAATCCTCGAGCAGACCGGTGGGCGCGCCGCTGGCATCGTGATGGATTGCCCCGCCCACTGGATCGGGCGTCTTGGCATCGATCCCGGCCAGTGCCAGGGCGCGGCTGTTGACCAGCGCGGAATGGCCGAACGAGTCAAACACCGCCACGGGGCGTGGCGTGGGCAAGGCATCGAGCATGGCCTTGGTCCGCTCGATGCCCAAGGGTTGCATTTCGTGCTGGAACCAGTGCACCGCGACCAGCCACTTGCCATCGTGGCCGCCCCCGTTTCCACTGGCCCCATCCTTGGCGGCGCAGGCGCTCAGCGCGGCCTGGAATTCGGGCACGGTCAGCCGCTTGTATTGCAGATCGCATGCCTGCAGGCCCGATCCCCCTTCCAGCGGGTGCATGTGCCCATCGACCAGGCCGGGCATGACCACCCCGCCCTTCAGGTCGATGGTTTCGGTCGCCGGCCCGGTAAACGCCTTGGCCCCGGCATCGCTGCCCACATAGACGATGCGCCCGTCCTTGATCGCCACGGCCTGGGCCACGCTGTCCTTGGCGTCGATGGTGTGAATGCGGCCGTGGAGCAGCACCGTATCGGCGGCAGGCGCTGCGTGGGCCGTGCCGGCGGCGAGCGCCAGCGCCGAACCGGCGAGAAGCGAAAGCAGGCGAAGGGAAGACATTTGGGCAACCTCGCGCATCGGCGCGACGCCCCCTGCGCCGCCCTATCTGTGATCTAAGCAGATAGGGCGGGGGTAGGACAAGTGTCCAATTTCAACCGCGAAACGTCAGCGCGGCTTTTCCGCCTCGGCCAGGGCGGCGCGGGCGATCGGCTCCATCACGGCATAGCCGGCCGCATTGGGATGCACCCCGTCGCTCGACAGGCCTGGCTTCATCGCGCCTTCGGGCGTGGCCATCGCGCTGTAGTAATCGGCATAGGCCAGGCCCCGCGCGCGGGCGAGATCCTTGAGCCAGGCATTGAGCGTGGCAATCTGCGCGGCAGGCTTCATTTCGCTGCGCCAGTTGAAGCCACCGGCCGGCAGCACGCTGCCCAGCACCACGGCAATGCCGTTGGCCTTGGCCAGATCGACCATGGCCAGGACATTGGCGGCATATTCCTCGGGGCTGGTGGGGCCGGTGTTGCCGGCCACATCGTTGGTGCCGCACATGATGTGCACCACCCGCGGGCGCAGGCGCACCACGTCTTGGTAAAAGCGCAGCAGGATCTGCGGGCTGGTCTGCCCGGCAATGCCACGGTCCACCACGCCACCGGCAAAGATGCCGGGCGCCGTGGTCAGCCACCATTCTGTGATCGAATCGCCGATGAACACCGCGCGCACCGGCTGGGGTACCTGGCGATCCGCTTTCTGATAGCGGCACAAATTGGCCCAGTCATAGCCGCCCACGCGGCTGGGCGTGCAGGGTTCGGGTACCATGGCGGTGGGCCCGGTGGGGGCCACCGCCACTGCCACGGCAGCGCGCGGCGCAGGCGCGGCCGGCACCACCACGGGTGCGGCCGGCTGCCCGGCCTGGGCTGCCAGCACGGGCGAAGCGGCCGTGGCGAGCGCCAGCGCGCCGGCCAAAGCAACCAACCGCACGCGCATCAGATGATACCCACCGCCTTGCCGGCGCGTTCGAACATGCCGATGATGGTCTGCACCTGATCGGCACTGTGCGCGGCACACAGCGAGCAGCGCAGCAGGGTCATGCCGGCGGGCGTGGCCGGCGGGCGCGCCAGGTTCACATAGAGCCCTTCGTGCAGCAGCGCTTCCCACATCATCGCGCCGCGTTCCAGATCGGGCATGATCACCGAGATGATCGCGCTTTGCGGTGTTTCCGTGCCCAGCTTGAAGCCACGCTGGGTGAGGCCGGCGTGCAGCGTCTTGGAATTTTCCCACAAGTGCGCGCGCTTGTCGGCCGCGTGCATGAGCTTGCGGATCGAGGTGCTGGCGGTGTGGACCACGCTGGGCGGCAGCGAGGCGGTGAACACATAGGGCCGGCAGACCAGGCGCAGGATCTCGAACTTGGGATGGTTCGAAACGCAGAAGCCGCCGACGGTGCCGACCGACTTGGAGAACGTGCCGATCACGAAATCGACCTGGTCGAGCACGCCCTGGTCCTCGGCCACGCCGCGCCCGTTGGGGCCGATGAAGCCCATCGAGTGGGCTTCGTCCACCAGCACCATGGCGCCGTGGGCCTTGGCCACGGCGATCATTTCCTTGAGCGGGGCAATGTCGCCCAGCATGGAATAGACGCCCTCGAGCACGACCAGCTTGCCCGCGCCTTCGGGAATGCGCTTGAGGCGCTTTTCCATCGCTTCGATATCGTTGTGCTTGAACGGCACGACTTCGGCGTCGCCCATCTTGCAGCCGTCCCAGATGGAAGCGTGGCTGTCGATGTCGAGCACGATGTAATCGCCCTTGCCGGCCATCGTGGAAATGATGCCCAGGTTCGCCTGGTAGCCGGTGGAAAACACCATGGCATGGTCCATGCCATAGAATTCCTTGAGCGCGTCTTCCACGGCGCGGTGCCCGGCATACGTGCCGTTGAGCACGCGGCTGCCGGTGGTACCCGAACCGAATTCGTCCAGCGCCTGCTTGCCCGCGGCGATCACGTCCGGATCGAACGTCATGCCCATGTAGTTGTAGGTGCCCAGCAGGATCGTCTCGCGGCCGTTGCAGATCGCGACCGTGGGCGAGATCACCTTTTCCATCACCAGGTTGAACGGATCGGTGACGCCGGTGGACAGCAGGGCGCGGCGCTGTTCGATCAGGCCGTCAAACTTGGAAAACAGGTCGGTCATGGGCAGTTTCACCCTTGCAGCTTGGTCACGGCGTCGATCAGCTGGCCGTACGTCTCGATCTCGGCCTGCTGGTTCATGCTGATGATGATGTCGAATTCGTCCTCGATCGCGGCAACGAAATCCATCACCGTCAGGCTGTCCCACTCCAGGTCGCCGGCAAAGGTGGTGGCATCGCTGATGGCCACGCCCTTCTTGTTGAAGGGCTCGATCAGTTCGGCAATCCTTGCGGCGGTCGCTGCGCGGTCCATCTTGTCTCTATCTCCGTGGGGCAGGGCTGTGCCCCTGCCAGAACATTGCGGCGGAAAAGCGGCCTGTGGCCTGCCCTGTCAAGCCTGAACGGGGAATTACACCAGTTTCATCACCGCCTGCATGAACGGCCCGATCGACACCGGCTTGGCCAGGTATCCTTCGGCGCCCGCCTCGCGGATGCGCTCCTCGTCGCCCTTGCCGGCATAGGCGGTGACGGCCAGCACCGGAATCTGGCGCAGCACCGGATCGGCTTTGAGTGCCTCGATCAGTTCCAGGCCCGAAATGTTGGGCAACTGGATATCCATGATCACCAGGCCCGGCACGAACTGGCGCGCGCGGTCCAGCGCCTCGCGCCCATCAGCCACCGGCTCCACGGTAAAGCCGTTGGCGACCAGCAGGTCGCAGAACAGTTTGCGGTTGAGGTCGTTGTCCTCGACAACCAGAATTCTTTTTGCCACGGAACACCTCTATTGCGCGAGGGCACATGGCTCTCATCCTTGGGCCCCACCTCGTTCGCGCCATGCTCTATTGACCTCGAAAGGCTCTGACAATCATTCGCGAACCATCGTCCCCCGTACCCGATCCCCAGGATCTGGCGCTGGCCGCGCTCGGCTGGGTGCTGGGCGACGGGCAGCGTGCCGAACGCTTCCTGGCGTTGAGCGGGATGACGCCCGAAACCCTGCGCAGCGGCCTGGCCGATCCGGCCGGGCAAAGCGCGGTGCTGGGCGGGGTGCTCGATTTCCTCATGGCTTACGAGCCCGATCTTGTTGCCGCGGCCGACGCGCTCGATATAAGCCCCCAGGCCTTGGCCGCAGCACGGGAGAAGTTGGGATGAGCCGCCCGCTGGTGATCAGCGATTGCGATGAAGTGCTGCTGCACATGGTGGCCCCGTACAAGGCCTGGTTGAAAGCCCACCACGACATCGACTTCGTCATGGAAAGCAACGATTTCGGCAAGGCCATGCGCCATGCCGCCGATGGCCGCGCGGTGGAGCCGCGCGAGATCTGGCGCCTGCTCGACTTGTTCTTCGACACCCAGATGCACGCCCAGCCGGCCATTGCCGGCGCGGTGGAGGCGGTGGGCACATTGGCGACACGCGCCGATTTCGTGATCCTCACCAACCTGGGGGACGGCTATCGCGCGGCGCGCACGGCGCAGCTGGAAAGCGTGGGCATCACGGCCCGCGTCTTTACCAACCAGGGACCCAAGGGGCCGGCGCTCAAGGCCATTCTCGATGAATACCAGCCCACGCGCGCGGTGTTCATCGATGATCTGCCCCAGCATCACCATTCGGCGTCACAACTCACGCCCGAGGTCATCCGCCTGCATCTGTGCGGCGAGCCCTTGCTGGCGCCGCATATCGATTGCGCGCACAAGGCGGGGCACGCCCACGCGCGGATCGATACCTGGGACCACGCGCTGCCGTGGCTGATGGCGCGGCTGGATTAGCCCGCCTGGGCTGGGCCGCCTGGACTGGCCCGCCTGGACTGGGCCGCCGCCTGATTTTTCGCTTCACGTCTTGGAGTTTGCCGTAATGACCGTTTCGATCGATGCCCGCCTTGCCGAACTGGGCCTGGAACTGCCGCAGGCCGCCGCGCCCGTGGCGGCCTATGTGCCCACGGTTCTGGCGGGCGGGCTGCTGCACGTTTCGGGGCAGTTGCCGTTCATCGAGGGCAAGCTGGTCACCGGCCGCCTGGGCGAAGACGTGAGCCTGGAACAGGGCACGGCCGCGGCCAAGGCCTGCGCGCTGATGCTGCTGGCCCAGGCCAAGGCTGCGCTCGGCTCGCTCGATCGGATCGAGCAGGTCGTCAAGCTGGGCGCCTTCATCAATTCGACCGGCGATTTCACCGATCAGCCCAAGGTGGCCAATGGCGCCTCGGAACTGATGCAGGCCGTGTTCGGCGATGCCGGGCGCCATGCCCGCAGCGCCGTGGGCGTGCCGGTGCTGCCGTTGGGCGCTGCGGTGGAAATCGATGCTGTCTTTGCTGTTCGCGCTCATTGATCGCTTCCTCCTGCCGGCGCGGGCTGCGGACCGGGCCGGCTGGTTGGCGCACGCGATCTATGCCCATCGCGGGCTGCACGGCCCCGGCGTGCCGGAAAATTCACTGGCAGCGGCCGATGCCGCCATCGCGCGCGGCTTTGGCATCGAGTGCGATGTGCAGCGCAGCCACGATGGCCAGGCCATCGTGTTCCACGATTGGACGCTCGAACGCCTGACCGGCCGCGAGGGCAGCGTGGGCGATCTCAACGCAGCAGACCTGGCGCGCATCGGCCTGCTGGACGAAACCGGTGCTGCGGTGCCGGGCGAAACCATTCCCGGCCTGCGCCAGTTGCTCGATCGCATCGAAGGCCGCGTGCCGCTGCTGATCGAGGTGAAATCGCAGGGCGGCCGGCGCATTGCGCCCTTGTGCCTGGCGGTGCGGCGCCTGCTCGAAGGGTATCGCGGGCCGGTGGCGGTGATGAGCTTTGATCCCCGCGTGCCCGCCTGGTTCCGGCGCTATTCGCCCCATGTCGTGCATGGGCTGGTGGTGACCGAGGCGGGCCGCCGCACCCTGCTGGCCCGCCTGAAGAGGCATCTTGCGCTGTGGCGGGCGCGTCCCCAATTCCTGGCCTATGACATTGCCGATATCGCCAATCCCGTGGTGCGCCTGGCCCGGCGCCGGGGTGTGCCGGTGCTGACCTGGACCGTGCGTACGCCCGAAGACGCCAAGCGCGCGGCCGCCTATGCCGATGCGCCGATCGCCGAAGGACCGGTGCTGTTGGCCCCTCCCGCATCATGAGCCTGGTCGCCCGCGTGGAACACGCGGTGGGCGCGGTTCCGGCCGATGATTGGGACCGGCTGGCCGGCGCGGACAATCCCTTTGTCAGCCACGCGTTCCTGACCCTGCTGGAAGAATCGGGCAGCGTCGGCGGGCGCAGCGGGTGGACGCCACTGCCGCTGCTGATCGACGATGCCGATGGCCGGCCTGCGGCGGCATTGCCGGCCTATCTCAAGCAGCACAGCCAAGGCGAATATGTGTTCGATCACGCCTGGGCAGATGCTTGGCAGCGCGCGGGCGGGGAATATTATCCCAAGTTGCAGATCGCCGCGCCGTTCACCCCGGCCACGGGCCCGCGCCTGCTGTGCGAGGGGCGGCCCGACCTGGCGTTGCCGCTGTTGCGCGCGGCCGAAGCGGTCGTGGACCAGAACGGCCTGTCATCGGCCCACGCCACGTTCATCGCGCCCGCGCAGTTGCCGCTGTTCGAGGAGGCCGGCTGGCTCTTGCGGTCAGACCTGCAGTTCCACTGGGAAAACCGCGGCTATGCCACGTTCGACGATTTCCTGGCCGTGCTGTCTTCGGCCAAGCGCAAGAACCTGCGCAAGGAACGCGCCGCCGCCCAGGCGGGGGTGGAGATCGTGGCGCTGACCGGCGATGCGATCACGCCAGCCCACTGGGATGCGTTCTGGGTGTTCTACCAGGATACCGGCGCGCGCAAGTGGGGCCGGCCCTATCTGACCCGCGCGGCGTTCGACCTGATCGGGCAGCGCATGGCGGACAAGGTCTTGCTGGTGCTGGCGCTGCACGAGGGCGAACCGGTGGCAGGCGCACTCAATTTCATCGGCCGTGATACGCTGTACGGCCGCTATTGGGGTGCCGTGGTGGACAAGCCGTTCCTGCATTTCGAGCTGTGCTATTATCAGGCGATCGATGCAGCCATCGCGCTGGGCCTGTCGCGCGTGGAGGCGGGGGCGCAGGGGCAGCACAAGTTGGCGCGCGGCTATGAGCCGGTGCAGACGTGGTCGGCGCATTACATCGCCGATCGCGGTTTTCGCGCCGCCGTGGCCGATTTCCTGGTGCGCGAGCGCGAAGGGATCGAACAGGGCCAGCTCGAACTGGCCGGGCACACCCCCTATCGCAAGGGGTAACCTTGCCGGTCAGGCAGCGCGGCGGGCGGCGGCGCGCAGCCATTCGCGGGCGCGGCGCTGCGCTTCGGCAATTTCGCGTGCGGTCAGGTCTTCGGCAACATCGGCGCGGGCGCGGGCGGCATCGTTATGCCCGGCAACGGCGGCCAGGTTGAACCACTTGTGCGCTTCGACCAGATCGCAGCAGGCCCCATAGCTGCCGGTGGAAAACGCGACGCCCAGATCGAAATAGGCGTGGCTGTCACCCTGCGCGGCAGCAGCCAGGCATGCGGCGATCAGGCTGTCGGCGCGGTCTGCGGTGCCGTGCGCGCCCATCGCGGCATGGGCGGGCGGTGGCGGCGGCACCAATGACATCCTGCTCTGCGCCGTTTCGGATTGTGCTTGTGGCATCGTTCATTCCCCCTGCGAATCTGCCAGACCCAACCCCTGGCGGCACGGCAACGCTCGCCAATTAAGGTCAACAAACCGTTAATCATGAATCGCTGCGTGCCGCGATTTGGCCGGGGGACTGGTGCGCAATGCCTATCGGTCTGTTTCACATCGGTTCAGCAGCAATGCGCCAAGGTGTTGAGGAAGTGCTTGTGCGCCCTTTCCAGCCTGCCTATAGGCGCGGCAAGCCGGGGGCTGGTCGCGCCAACATGCGGCGCGTTGCGGCCCCGGTGGTCGGAAGGCGCAATACGGAGGGCCGGATGGCTGGGGTTCTGGGTGACGAAATTGACGTGTTGGCAAAAGCCCGCCGGGCCATGCCGGGTGATTACGTTCCGAGTGACGACGAACCCTATATGAGCGAGCTTCAGCTCGACTATTTTCGCCGCCTTTTGCTCGAATGGAAGAAATCGATCCTCTCTGCCTCGGCCGGCACGCTTTCGGCCCTGCAGGACGGCCCGCTTCGCGAACCCGATCTCAACGATCGCGCGTCGAGCGAAACCGACTGGGGCATCGAGCTGCGCACCCGTGATCGCCAGCGCAAGCTGATCGCCAAGATCGATTCGGCCATGCGTCGCATCGACGAAGGCGAATACGGCTTTTGCGAAGTGACCGGGGAGCCGATCGGCCTGGGCCGCTTGATCGCCCGCCCGATCGCGACGATGACTGTCGAAGCGCAAGAAGCGCACGAGCGCCGCGAAAAGATTTCGCGCGACATGTGATGGGCTTGGCGGCACGCTCGGCCTGGCCATGCGCCGGCCGGCGGCCGCGGGCGATCCGCCACGCTGTGATACTCGGTAAACGCGCGGGCGGGCCTGCCGCCCCGCTGCCATCGGCACTTGTCTGCTGGGCCATGCCGATTTTAAGGATTTTTTTGCCGTTTTCGTTTACAGCGTCGGTACGGATAGCTGCGCATGATGGGCAGGGCGGGCGCAAGCCACTTGTGGCTGGCCCCATCTTCCTTGATCCATCCTTGCTGGCCCATCTCTGCTGGAACGGAACCTGACGGTGACTGATATCGACCATCGGCAATTGGGGCGCGACAGCCTTTTTCTGATGGCCGACCTGCGCCTTGATGGGCAGGACGGCGAGCATCGCGTGCGCGTGCGCAATCTTTCGGCCGGGGGGATGATGGCCGAAGGTGCGCTGCGCGTGTCGCGCGGTACCCGGCTTGAGGCGAACTTGCGCCACATCGGCTGGATCGAAGGCGTGGTGGCCTGGGTGCAGGACAACCGCTTTGGCATCGCCTTTGTCGAACAGATCGATCCCAAGCTGGCGCGCGAGCCGGTGGCCACGCAGCCATCCGACGATTACGCCCCGCGCTATGTACGCCCGCCGCTGGCGCAGAACGAAGTCAAGCGCCTGCGCAAGCTGTGAGCCGTCACAAGCGTTGACTGGGCGCGGGCGAATTCTACCACGCCCTTCTTTACTGGCCTGCCGGCCTTGATCTGCTAGGCAGGGGCCATGGCCCCGCTGTTTTGCCATTCGCGCCGCACGCTTGCGGCGTTTCTGCCGCTGTTGGCCCCGGTTCTGGCCGGCGCTCTGGCCAGTTGCGGCGCAGACCGTCGCGGCCCGCTGCCGGTGGCGCTGGCTGGCGATGAAACCGCATTCCAGACCGCCGCCACCCGCCTTTCGCCCGCGGCCCAGGTCTTGCGCGCGGCGACGGTGGAAGGGTTGGTGGGATTTGACGCGCAAGGACGCGTGGTGCCCGCGATTGCCGAGCGCTGGATCGTGACCGACGATGGCCTCAGCTATATTTTCCGGCTGCGCGATGGCACATGGCCCGATGGCACGCCGATCGACGCACCCAGCGTGGCCACTGCCCTGCGCCGGGCGCGCAGCGCGCTATCGGGCACGGCGCTGGGGCTCGATCTCGCGCCGATCGACGATATCCGGGTGATGACCGATCGCGTGGTGGAAGTGGATTTGTCCGCGCCGCTGCCCGACCTGCTCACCCTGTTGGCCCAGCCCGAACTCGGCCTGCCACGCACGCGGCTGGGTTCGGGCCCGCTTGGCCTGCGCCATGATGGGCTATCGGCCACGCTTTCCCCGATTCCCCCCGAAAAGCGGGGGCTGCCTGCGCAGGACGGGTTCTCGCGCAGCGTGCGGCCGCTTGCCCTGGAATTGGAGCCGATGGCCGTGGCGGCGCAGCGGTTCAACGACGGGCTGATCGATGTGGCGTTGGGCGGCACGATCGATTCGCTGCCCTTAGCCGGTACGACCATGCTTTCGCGCGGCAACGTCCAGCTCGATCCGGTCATGGGCCTGTTCGGATTGCAGGTGCTGCGCGCCGACGGGTTCCTGGCCGATCCCCTGCGGCGTGAGGCATTGGCCCTGGCGATCGATCGCGATGGCCTGGTGGCTGCATTCGGCATCGGTGGGTGGAGCGGCACGACGCGGCTGGTTTCGGCCGAAGTGCCCGACAGCGACGGCAGTGTCGGCGAACGCTGGGGCGGCACCACGCTGGACCAGCGGCGCGCCCTGGCCCGCCAGCGCGTGATCGCGTGGATGGCGACGGGCCAAGGCGCGCCGCGGTTGCGCATCGCCGCGCCCGATGGGCCGGGTTCCCGCCTGGCGCTGTCGCGCATCGCCGCCGACCTTGCCGGCATCGGCGTGGAGGTGGAACGCGTGGACGAGGGCAGGGCGGCGGATTTGCGCCTGGTCGACAATGTCGCCCGCTATACCCGCGTTGCCTGGTTTCTCAACCAGTTGGCCTGCCCGGTCAGCCCCGCGGCATGCAGCCCGCAAGGCGATGCCCTGGCGGCCCAGGCGCGGGGCGAACGCGATCCGGCGGCGCGCACCGCGCTGCTTGCCCAGGCCGAGCGCGCGGTAACTGCGGCCAATGGCTTCATTCCGATTGCCCGGCCGCTGCGCTGGTCGCTGGTGCGAGGCGGCGTGACCGGGTTTTCCCCCAATCCATGGGGTTGGCACCCTCTGCCATCGCTGACCGTCGTGCCAAAATAGGCATTTTTTCGAAGAATCGCCACGATGATGGCGATTTTTGGCATTTGGTCATGGCGGTGAAAGGAACAAGCGGCTAGGGGGCTCGGGCCGAGAGATGGTATATCGGGCTTCGCGTGGTGAGGCCGTGGCACTGTCATCAGGCCTTTAGACCCTTCGCGTAATAATCCCCCGCCGGTCCCTGCCCACGTTGCGGCCCGGCCCAGACCCGTTGAGTTTCATGCCCTTTTCATCTCTCCCTGCTGCCGTTTCCGAATCCCTTGCCGCACGCGGCTATGCCGAGCCGACTCCGGTCCAGGCTGCCGTGCTCGAAGCGGAAGCGGCCGGCCGCGATCTTCTCGTTTCGGCCCAGACCGGCTCGGGCAAGACCGTGGCCTTTGGCGTGGCCATGGCCGCCGACCTGTTGGGCGACGGCATTCCGCCCGCCGGCGCGCCGCTGGCCCTGGCGATTGCCCCCACCCGCGAACTGGCCCTTCAGGTGAGCCGCGAACTGGCCTGGCTTTACGAAAAGGCCGGCCTGCGCATTGCCACCTGCGTTGGCGGGATGGACCCGTCGAAGGAACGTCGCCAGCTCAACCATGGCGCGCATATCGTGGTGGGCACGCCCGGCCGCCTGCGCGACCATCTGGAGCGCGGCGCGCTCGACCTCTCGGCCCTGCGTTTCGTGGTGCTCGACGAAGCCGACGAAATGCTCGATATGGGCTTCCGCGAAGACCTGGAAGAACTGCTCGACGCCACCCCGGCGCAGCGCCGCACCCTGCTGTTCTCGGCGACCATGCCGCGCCCCATCGCCTTGCTGGCCAAGCAGTACCAGCGCGACGCGCTGCGTATCTCGACCATCGACGAACGCCAGGGCCATGGTGACATCAGCTATCAGGCGGTCGCCGTCTCGCCCAACGACATCGAGAACGCGGTCATCAACCTGCTGCGTTTCCACGAGGCGGAAACGGCCATGCTGTTCTGCGCCACGCGCGACAACGTGCGCCGGCTGCACGCCACGCTGGTCGAACGCGGCTTTGCCGCCGTGGCGCTTTCGGGCGAGCACAGCCAGAACGAGCGCAACCAGGCGATCCAGGCGCTGCGCGACGGGCGCGCGCGGATCTGCGTGGCGACCGACGTGGCCGCACGCGGGATCGACATTCCTTCGCTCAGCCTGGTGGTGCACGTGGAAGTGCCGCGCGATGCCGAAACCCTGCAGCACCGTTCGGGCCGCACCGGCCGTGCCGGGCGCAAGGGCACGGCCGTGCTGGTGGTGCCCTATCCGCGCCGCCGCCGCCTGGAAGAAATGCTGCGCCGCGCGCGGATCGAGGCGGAATGGATGCCGGCACCGGGCGCGGACCAGATTCGCCAGCGCGACAGCGAGCGCCTGATGGAAAAGCTGCTGACGCCGATCGACGCCGAAGATTTGGCCGACGTGGACGTGGCGCTGGCCGAAACGCTGATGGAAAAGATGGCCCCGCGCGACATCGCGCTCGCCCTGGTGCGCAGCCATCGCCTGGCCATGCCGCAGCCCGAAGACCTGATCGACCTTTCCACCGAGGAAGGCCGCAAGGCCACCCACCGCACCGGCTTTGACGATGTGGCCTGGTTCCGCATGGATATCGGCCGCCGCCAGAATGCCGATCCGCGCTGGCTGTTGCCGCTGCTGTGCCGCCGTGGCCACATCACCCGCAACGAAATCGGTGCGATCCGCATCGGGCCGAGCGAAACCTTTTTCCAGGTGCCCAAGGCAATGGAAGACCGCTTCCGCGCCGCGCTGCAACGCACCGCCCGCGAAGGCGCCGAGGACGAAAGCGGCATCCGTATCGAACCGAGCGAACCGCCGCGTGAAATGGCCCGCACCAACCGCCGCCAGGGCAATGGCCCCAACCGCCCGCGCGAAGGCTTCGGCCCACGTGGCGACGGTCCGCGCGGCGATGGCCCCCGCACCCCGCACCGCAAGGGCCCGCCCCGCCGCCGCGAGGGCTGATGCCGCAACGATCCTCCCCCACATCGTGGGGGAGGTGTCTGGCTAAAGGCAGAGGGGGTATGTCGGCTCAGGCCGGCCTCTCTTGCGCAGACACCGTTGTGTTTGGCCATCGGGCCATGTCAGTATCGTTCCGATGGCAAAGACATTGACATGGCAGCCCGACGATTTGCCTCAAGGCTTTGCATGGGATGCCGAAGCCGCACAGGTTCTGCGGCTGGTGGACGAGGCTTTCGCCCCTATCGAGCGACCTGTCCATTTCACCAATGTTGACCACTGCTCGGAATGCCGCGAGCACGACGAAGAGCTTAAGGCCCGACCGCGCATGGCCTTGCGTCGCGCCGATCTTGGGCACGAAGGTTGGGATCCCCTTTATTATACCAGCGCGCAGGGTGTCGCGCATCTGATGCCGGCCTTGGCGCGATTTACGATGGCGCCCGATCTTTGGCCCGATCTGGATTGGTATGCGGGCCAGATGGCCTTTCATCTGACCCACGATGGCCCTGACAACCGCCTGTTGCATTCGTTTGATGCGGCCCAGAAAGCAGCCATCGCTGCGATGATAGCCTGGCTGTTGGTGAACCGTGCCGAAGCCATCGCCCACTATGGCTCTCAGGACGATTGGCGCCAAGCCGCCAGCATTTGGCAGAATTGATCGTAAACGGCAAAACAGGGCGAGCCTCCGGATCAAGTCCGGGGTGACGGAGTGGGTTTCGCGCAGCGGCTGTGCTCTTACCCCGCGCGTTCGTCCTGCCGCTCCAGCGGTTCGGTGCGCAGCAGGCCTGCCAGCGCTTGTGCATCGGTACAGGTTGCCTCGCCGCCTAACCGGGCTTGCAAGGCGCGGTAGTGTGACAGCACGGACTGGCCCAACGCGCTGACCTTGGCGCCGCCGCCGTGGGCACTGCCGGGGAAGGTTTCCACCAGCGGCCCGTGCCAGCAGCGGTTCATCACGTCGACCAGTTGCCAGGCGCGGCGATAGCTCATCCCCATGGCGCGGCCCGCGGCCGAGATCGAGCCTTCGCGGGCGATGGCATCGAGCAGGTCGGCCTTGCCCGGCCCCATGGCGATGGCATCGCCGCAATAGAGTTGCAGCTTGATCTTGATATGCGGTGCCGGTGCCATGGCCCGAGTTTAGGCCAGCACGCATGCCTGCTCAAGCGCGATGGCGATTTGCGCCGGTGTGGCTGCGATCGACGGTGGCGCATTCGAAACAAACGGTTATCGTGGGGTTCGGCAATTGGGAGAGAGCGCGATGCGGCCGGGTTGGACAACGTGGGCGATGGGCAGCGTGGCGCTGGGCCTGGGCGTGGCCGCCGCGGGCCATGCGGCCACGCCTGATGTGGTGGAAACCCGAAGCGCGCAGGGTGATGTGGCGCTCACCATCTATAACGGCATGGCCCTGATCGAGGATGTGCGGCGGATCGAGCTGCCCAAGGGCCTCAGCCGCCAGGAATTTCCCGATGTCTCGGCGCAGATCAGGCCGGAAACGGTCACCATTTCCGCGCCTGGTGCCGCCGTGGTGGAACAGAATTTCGATTACGACCTGCTCACGCCCAGTGCCCTGCTCGACAAGTCCGTAGGCCAGGACGTGAGCGTGGTGCGCCTGGGGCCTGATGGCAAGGAAGTGGCCACGACTGCGCATGTGCTGGCCAACAACCAGGGCGCGGTGGTGCAGGTGGGCAACCGGATCGAGGTGCTGCGCGAAATGCCGGGCCGCGTGGTCTATTCCGGGCTGCCGGCAGGCCTGCGTGCGCGGCCCACGCTTTCGGTCACGCTCGATGCTGCCGGCGGTGGGGCACGGGCCGTGGGGCTGCGCTATCTCTCGCGCGGGTTCGGCTGGAAGGCCGATTATGTGGCGCTGTTCGATGAAGGCGCGGGCAAGCTCGATGTCCAGGGCTGGGTCACGCTGACCAACACCACGGGCACCGGCTTTGCCAATGCGCGGGTGATGCTGGTGGCGGGCCAGCCAAGCGGCGACGGCGACGATGGCAATGCCGTCGTCTATCCCCCGCAAAGGCGGCGCCCGATCGGCAATCGCATGGGCACCGGCGGCGAAGACGGGCGCGAGACGCTGGGCGATTTCCATGTCTATCCGCTGGCCGGGCGCACCACGGTGGCCAATGCCCAGACCAAGCAGGTCAGCTTCCTCAACGTGGCCGGCGTGCCGGCGCAAAAGCTGTATCAGTATCGCAACGACTGGCAGCATAGCGCGGAGGAAGGCGAAAGCGTCGATACCGTGCTGGCGTTCACTTCGGCCAAGGATGGCGGGCTGGGCGATGCGCTGCCGGCCGGCACGATGCGCGTCTATATGCGCGATGCGCGCGGGAACCCGCAGTTCGTGGGGGAAAGCCCGCTGCCCCACACCCCGATGGGATCGGACCTGGCGCTGAAAACCGGCACCGCGTTCGATGTGAAAGTGCAGCCCACGGTTGAAAAGCGCGAGCGCATCACCGGCGAGGAATGGCAGCGCGTCGATCAATGGCGGATCACCCGCAATGCCGAGGCGCCCGTGACGTATACGGTGGAAGCGCATCCCACGTATTGGCGCACGCAGATGGCCTGGAAAGTGACCAATGCCCGCGCCGTTCCGGTGGAGGTGGACGTGATCCAGGATGGCCTCGACAATGGCTGGCACGACACGCGCGTTTCGGCCGAAAGCCAGCCAGGACGGCAGCTTTCGCGCGATAGCCGGGTCTGGCGCGTGAAGGTGCCGGCGCGCGGCGCGGTCACCCTGACGGCCACGATCGACACCCGCTATTGAGGCGGGTGTCGATGCGCAGCCTGATCGCGGCCGTGGCGCTGTGGCCCGGCCTGGCGCTGGCGCAGCAGGCGGTGACTTCGTCTGCGCCGGCCAGCGTGGCGGTGACGATCTATCGCGAGCCGGGACGGACCGCGGACGCCGATTTCGATGGCAATTGGCTGCGTGGCTATGCCCTCGTCACCGAAACGCGCGACGTGGCCTTGCCTGCCGGGCCGGCCACCGTGCGGTTTGAAGGGGTGGCGGCCGGGATGCTGGCCGAAACCGCGCTGGTGCGCGGGTTGCCTGGCAGCGTGGCCGAACAGAACCTGGACGCAGACCTGATCGGCGCGCGCAATCTCTATGCCCGCAGCTTTGGCCGGCCGGTCATGCTGCGCCGGGTCGATCCCAAGACCAAGGCGGTGATCGAGGAAGCAGGCGTGATCCGCTCCGGCCCCGATGGCGCGGCGGTGATCCAGACGCGCGAAGGTTTTCGCTCTGCCCGCTGCGCCTGGCCCGATGAATATATCAGCTATGGCGAACTGCCCGCCGGCCTGGTCGCCAAGCCCACCCTGTCGGTGCAAACCGCCGCGCCGGTCGCCACGTCGGCGCGCCTGACGCTCAGCTACCTTGCCTGGGGGTTCGACTGGCGTGCCGATTATGTGCTGTCGATGCGGCCTGATGGCCGCCATCTCGATCTGGCGGCGTGGATTACCCTGGCGAGCAGCGACGATACCGCCTTTGCCGGGGCTGCCGCCGCCGTGGTGGCCGGCAAGCCGGAAAAGCAGCGGCGGGGCTGGGGCGGCCGGTACAACAGCGGCGAGTGGTTGTCGTTTCAATGCGAAACCAACCCTCCACCTCCGCCGCCACCCCCGCCACCTCCGCCGGAGTCGGCGCCGCTCATGTTGATGGCCCCGGCACCCGTGGCGGGCATGGAGGACATCATCGTCACCGCGCAGCGCCGCGCGCCCGTGATGGCGCGGCAGGAAGCCTTGGGCGATCTCAAGCTCTATCGCCTGCCCATGCCCACCACGATCGCCCCGCGCGCGCAAAAGCAGGTGGCCCTGGCGCAACGGCGCGGCGTGAAAGTGCAGCCGTTCACCAAAGGCACGCTGTCGCTCGACGATCGCGAGGACCAACCGCTGCGCCAGGCCATCCGCCTCAACAACCGCAAGGCCGATGGCCTGGGTCTGGCCTTGCCGGCCGGGCATGTCGTGGTGCTGGAACCGCATGGAGCCACCACCCTGCCGGTGGGCGAAGGCCGCATGGACGACAAGGCCGAAGGCGAGGAGATCGAGATCGAACTTGGCCAGGCAACGGCGGTGCATCTGGCCGAGGCCGAGACCACGGAAGACGAACATAGGCAGTGGCGCGATCACATAGCCACCCTGACCAACAGCCGTGACCAGCCCGTGCAGGCCGAACTCACCATTCCCGTGCCGGAAGACCAGCGCCTGACCCGCCCCTCCCGCCCGCTCACCCGCAAGAACGGCCAGCCGCTCTGGCGCGTGACCGTGCCTGCCCACAGCACCGCGCGGCTCACATTTCGGATAGAGGACAGTGCGCAAACCCGTTGACCTTGCCGCGCAAATCCCGCAAAGGCGCGCTTCCCCGGACGGGGGCGGTTAGCTCAGTTGGTAGAGCATCTCGTTTACACCGAGAGGGTCGGCGGTTCGAGCCCGTCACCGCCCACCAGGACCACGCGCCAGAGCATCTCGTTTATACCGTGAGAGCAGGCGGTTTATGGCCTCGCGGGACATTTTGCCCTGATGACAATCCGGCTAGCGCCACTTATGGCGCGTATCGCATGATTGCCCTGCGCGCCTTTCTTCTGCGGAATCGTGGCCTGGCCCTTGCGCTGGTGGCCTTGGCCCTGGCGATGAAGGCGCTGGTGCCCGCCGGCTATATGGTGGGCGGGGAAACGCGCAGCTTTACCATCCAGCTCTGTTCCGAAGGGATCGACGGGCGCCACGATCTGGTGCGCCAGGTGGTGGTGCCGGCGAGCGGTGCGGCCGACAAGGCCGATGCCGGCCATGCCAAGGCACAGGGCACGTGTCCGTTTGGCGCCCTGGGCCATGCCTTGCTGGGTGGCGCCGATCCGGTGCTGCTGGCTGGCGCGCTGGCCTTTATCCTGGCGCTGGGCTTTGCACCAGTGGCGGCTCTCGCGCCGCGCCGGCATTCCCATGCCTGGCCCCCGCTGCGCGGCCCACCCCTGATCGCCTGATCCACACCACGCCGCCCCCACTGCCGGGGCGGCATGACCAAGGTTCAGGCCGGCGCCAGGCGCCGGACAGGGGATTATCACAATGCGTATTTCGGGAAGCGCGCTTGCCTGCGCGCTTGTTTTCGCCATGCCCGCGCAGGCGGCAGAGCCAGCGCCGGCTGCTGCAGAGAAAGCCAACGGTGTCGATACCGGTTTTTCGATCGGGGAGCAGATCGTGGTGTCGGCGCGATCGATGGCCGCCTCGTCGCAGAACGTCCTGACCTCGATCGACCGTATGGGCGGCGACGTGGCGCAGCGGGCCAACGTCAACTATGCCTGGGAACTGGTCGGCCGCCTGCCCGGCGTGATGCTCACCAATTTCAACCAAGGCACCACCAGCGGCAAGTTCAGCTTTCGCGGTTTCAATGGCGAGGGCGAGATCAACGCGGTCAAGCTGCTGATCGATGGCGTGCCGGCCAACAGCAACGACGGCAACATGCCCTATATCGATGCGGTCTTTCCACTCGATATCGCCGGGATCGAAGTGGTGCGCGGCACTTCCGATCCGCGCTATGGCGTGCATGCCATTGCCGGCAGCGCCAATATCCAGACGCGGATTGGCGGCAACTATCTGGAAGGCAAGGTTTCGGGCGGCAGCTTCGATACCTATGAAGCGCAGGCCGTGGCGGGAATCGAAAAGGGCCGGTTCAGCCAGAACTACCTGGCGGCTTGGCGCCAGGCCGGCGGGTGGCGCGATCATGGCGGCCTGACGCGGGGCACGCTGGCGGGCAAGTGGTTCTTTCGCCCGAGCGAGGATGTGCGCATCGGCGCGATTGCGCGCTGGTATCGCGGCACGGCCGACGAGCCGGGCTATCTGACCTTGGAAAACGCCGCCGCCAACCCGCGCATGACCAACGCCTACAACCGCACCGATGGCGACACGCGCACCGTGGCGCAGGGCAGCCTGCACCTGGATGCAAGCCTGGGCGACACGGTCGATTTTACCGCCAAGGCCTATGCCAACCGCCTGCGCGACGATCGCTATGTCAAGTTTTCCGCCACCACATCGCAGCAACGGCGGGTGACCGACGAAGACCATTATGGCGCCAGCGCGGCGCTGCATTGGCATGCGCGCGTGGCCGGCGTTCCGGTCATGGCCGAAGTGGGCGGCGACATGCAGTGGCAGGACAATGTCTCGCTGCGCTACAACACCGTGGCGCGGGTGGTGACCGCGCAAACGCGCGACCAGGCCTTCACCACCAACATCGGCGGCGTCTATGCCCAGGTTCGGCTGGAGCCGGCGCCCTGGCTGACGATCAGCCCGGGCTGGCGGCTCGATTGGGTGGGCGGCACGTTCCACAACCGGCTGACCGGCACCACGGCGCCGATCAACGATTACGGCACGATCAGCCAGCCCAAGCTGCAAGTGGCGATCACCCCGGTCAGCCAGGTCACGCTCTATGGCAACTATGGCAAGAGCTTCCAGATCGGGGTGGGATCGGGTGCCTATCTGATCCCGCCGCGCACCACCGATCTGGCGCCTTCGATCAACGAAGGCTGGGAAGCCGGCGTAAAGCTGCGCCCGGTGGCAGGGGTGGAAGCGCGCGTGGCGCTGTGGCTGCAGGATGCCAGTGGCGAGATCAAGCGCAAGCTCAACGATCCGCTGGGCGACAGCGAAAACGTGGGTGCCACGCGGCGGCGCGGGGTGGACGTGCAGGTGAACGTCAGGCCGGTGGCGGGCGTTTCCGCCTGGGGCGCGCTGTCCTGGCAAACCTCGCGCATCCGCGTCGCCGATCCGGCAACCCCCACGTATATAGGGCACGAGATCGACCACGTGCCGCACTGGTTGTGGTCGGGCGGGGTGGACCTGACGCCTTCGGCCCGCTGGCGCGTTTCGGTCTGGGGCAATGGGCAATCGAGCTATTGGCTGACCACGGCCAACGACCCGGCGGTGGGCAAGTTCGGCCAATACGCCGTGTTCAATGCCGAAGTGGCGTTTCGCCCGCTGGAAAGGCTGGAGAAGCTGGAACTGGCGCTGACGGGCAAGAACCTGTTCGACCGGGCTTACGAATATGTCTGGTACGATTCGAGCATAACCACCAGCCAGAGCCGTTCGCCCAGCGCGCACAGCCCGGCCGAGGGCCTGGGCCTGACCGCCAGCGCCCGCGTGCGTTTCTGACCATGGCGCGCCGTACCATAAGCCTGCGCGCATGGGTGCGGCGCGTGCACCTGTGGCTGGGTCTGTCGCTGGGGGCGCTGATGGTGCTGGCCGGGGTGACCGGGGCGCTGCTGGTCTTCTATGTGGAGATCGACCGCGCCCTGCACCCGGTGGTGCAGGTGGCGGGCCATGCTGGGCCGGCCGATTGGGACCGGGCAGCGGTTACCCTGCACGCCATGTTTCCACAGCGGGACGGTCCGTGGCGGCTGGAACTGACCGGCCGGGATGGCGCGATCCCCGCGCGCTATTACCATCCGGCCGAGCGTGCGGGCGCGGGCCATGCCCCGTTGATGGCCTGGCTTTCCCCCGATGGCGGCCGGGTGCTGCGCGCCGAATTCTGGGGCGACGGGGGGATGACCTGGATTTATGACCTGCATTATTGCCTGAAGCTGGGGCCCTTGGGCGGCACGATCTTCGGCTGGGCGGGGCTGGCCCTGGCCATGCTGCTGGCCAGTGGCATCTGGGCCTGGTGGCCAAGGGGCGGATGGGCCAAGGCCTTGCGTTTCAAGGCCGGGGCCGCCCCGGTGCGCCGGCTTTACGACTGGCACAAACTGGCGGGCCTGGCGGGCGCGCCGCTATTGCTGCTGCTGACGTTGACCGGCGTGATGCTGGCTCTGCCGCAGGAAACCGACAGCGTTCTGTCACCCATGCTGGGCCAGGCGCAAAAGGCCCCGGTCCAGCCTGCGGATGCCGCGCCGGGGCGCGACATTCCGGTCTCGCGCGCGGTGGCGGTGGCACAGGCGGCCCTGCCTGGTGCCCGCGCGGTGTGGGTGGAATTGCCCGGGCGCGGGCAGGGCGCCTATCGCTTGCGCCTGGCGCAGCGCGCCGATCCATCGCCGCGCTTTCCGCATAGCTGGGTCATGGTCGATCGCCACAGCGGCGCCGTGCTGGCCACGGCAGACGTGGCGCGGGGCGGGGCCATGGACATCTGGCTCAAGTGGCTGCATCCGCTGCACGATGGCTCGGCCGCCGGGCTGCCCTTGCGGCTGGCCGTCGTGCTGGCGGGGCTGGTGCCCGTGGCGCTCTATGTCACCGGGGTGTGGCGCTGGTGGATCAGGAGGCGGCCTTGATCAGGGCTGCAGCCTCGGGCCCGGTCCAGTCGAACGCGCCGACCACGCGCCCCACTTCCTTGCCTTGCGCGTCATAGACCACGGTGGTGGGCAGCACGCCGGTGTTGTAGTGGAACGACAGGTCGTTGTCGGGATCGAGCAGCATCTGCACGTGGGCCAGGCCATGCTCGGCCTTGAAGCCCTTGACCTTGTCGGCCTGGCCCGCGCTGTCCTGCGACACGGTCAGCACGCGCAGGCCGCCGGCGGCCAGCTTGTCGAGCGTGGGCATTTCCACCACGCAGGGGCCGCACCAGGTGGCCCATAGGTTCACCAGCACCGGCTTGCCGGCCAGATCCTTTGACGAAACCTTGGTGCCATCGGGCCCGGTCAGCGCAAAGGCGGGCATGGCAGCGCCCTTGTGGCTGCTGTCGATCTTGCCAGCGGCGGCGTTCGCGCCACCTGCGGGTGCGGCAGCGGCGCTCGACGGTTGCGCCGGCGGGCTTGCTTGCCTATCGCAGCCGCCAAGCGTGGCTGCGGCCAGCGCACCCAGGATCAACGGCACATAGGGCGGACGAGCGGACATGAGCGGCAATTCAGGCTCCAACCAGATGTGGGGCGGGCGTTTCGCCGCCGGCCCTTCGGCCATCATGCGCGAGATTAACGCCTCGATTCCCTTCGACAAGGCGCTGTGGCGCCAAGACATCGCCGCGTCAAAGGCCCATGTGGACATGTTGGCCACGCAAGGCATCGTGGCCGAGGATGATGCGCGCCTGATCGCGGGCGGCCTGGACCAGGTGGCCGCCGAATACGAAGCCAATGGGGTGCCCGAGAACTGGGACCTGGAAGACATCCACATGACCACCGAAAGCCGGCTGGCCGAACTGATCGGCCCGGCGGCAGGCCGCCTGCACACCGCGCGCAGCCGCAACGACCAGGTGGCCACCGATTTCCGCCTGTGGGTGCGCGATGCCATCGATCAGGTCGATTCGGGCCTGCTGGCGCTGCAAACCGCGCTGGTCACGCGCGCGGGCGAACATGCCGCCAGCATCATGCCCGGCTTCACCCACCTGCAAACCGCGCAGCCGGTGACGCTGGGCCACCACCTGATGGCCTATTACGAGATGATCGCGCGCGATCGCTCGCGCTTTGCCGATGCGCGCGCCCGCATGAACCGCTCGCCACTGGGCGCCGCCGCGCTTGCCGGCACCGGTTTTCCGATCGACCGCTTCCGCACGGCGCAGGCGCTGGGCTTCGACGGGCCGACCGACAACAGCCTCGATTCGGTGTCCGATCGCGATTTCGCGCTCGATTACCTGATGGCAGCCGCGCAATGTTCGCTACACCTTTCGCGCCTGGCCGAGGAATTCATCATCTGGGCGAGCCAGCCGTTCGGCTTCGTCACGCTGCCCGACAGCCTTTCGACCGGCAGCTCGATCATGCCGCAGAAGAAGAATCCCGACGCGGCCGAACTGGTGCGCGGCCATTCGGGGCGGATCGTGGGCTGCCTAACGGCCCTGATGATCACCATGAAGGGCCTGCCGCTGGCCTATTCCAAGGACATGCAGGACGACAAGCCGCCGGTGTTCGAAGCAGCCAGCCTGCTGGCCCTGTCGATCGCGGCGATGGCCGGCATGGTGGCCGAGGCCAAGTTCCGCACCGAGCGGATGCGCGGCGCAGCCGAACTCGGCTATGCCACGGCGACCGACCTGGCCGATTGGCTGGTCCGCCAGGCCAATATCCCGTTCCGCGAAGCGCACCACATCACCGGCAGCGCCGTGAAGCTCGCTGAAAGCCGGGGCATCGCGCTCGACCAGTTGCCGCTCGAGGATCTGAAAGCCATCGATGCGCGTATCGACGAACGCGTCTATGCCGCGCTTTCGGTCGAAGCATCGGTGGCGGCGCGTAGCAGCCATGGCGGAACTGCCCCCGCCGAGGTAAGGAAGCGCGTGGCCCAGGCGCGCGAAGCACTGGGTATAGAGGAGTAATCGCTTGATCCGTCCCGCTGCCCCGAAAGCCGTTGGGTTCCTGCTCGTTGGTGTAGCCGCGCTGGCGCTTGCCGGCTGCGGCAACAAACGCGAGCTGAAACCCACGCCGGGGCATGGCCTGCCGCCGGCGCCTTATGGGCGTGCGCAGAGCCGCGGGGCGGACGAGCTTTTGAAAGCGCCGATCCAGGCCAAGCCCGATCGCAACGTGGAGTTGCGCAGCCGCTCGCAAGAGCGCGAGGACGACCCGTTCGATCTGCCGCCCGAAGAATAAGCGTTTTCAAAAATCTGTTTCGAGAGTTCCGATGGACCACTTTCACACGTTGAACGGCGTGCTGCACGCCGAGGATATTGCCCTGCCCACGCTGGCCGAAGCGGTGGGCACCCCGCTCTATGTCTATTCCCGCGCCACGCTGACGCGCCATGCCCGCGTGTTTCGCGATGCCCTGGCCGTGCTGCCGCGGGTGAAGCTGGCCTTTGCAGTCAAGTCCAACCCCAACCTTGCCGTGCTCAAGGTTCTGGCCGCCGAAGGTTATGGCGCCGATGTGGTTTCGGGTGGGGAAATGGAACGCGCGCTGGCGGCGGGAATGCCGGCGGATGGCATCGTGTTTTCGGGCGTGGGCAAGACACAAGCGGAACTCGCCCGCGCGCTGGAGGCCGGGATCGGCCAGTTCAACCTGGAAAGCGAAGAAGAAGGCCTGGAGCTGGCCGAAATCGCCGTGGCCCTGGGCAAGACCGCGCAATGCGCGCTGCGGGTGAACCCCGATGTGGACGCGGGCACCCATGGCAAGATTTCCACCGGCAAGGCGGAAAACAAGTTCGGCGTGCCTTATGACCGCGCGGGCGCGATCTATGCGCGCCTGGCCGCCACGCCGGGCCTGGCGATGCGCGGCCTGGCGCTGCATATCGGCAGCCAGCTGTCGCGGCTCGATCCGCTGGAAGCCGCCTTTACCAAGATCGGCGACCTGATGCGCGCGATCCGCCAGGCTGGCCATGCCGTCACGCATATCGATTTCGGTGGCGGGGTGGGCGTGCCCTACAAGGCCGGCGAAGTATTCCCCCAGCCGGAAGAATACGCCGCGATGGTCGCCCGCGTGACGCAAGGCTGGGACATTACCGCGATGTTCGAGCCCGGCCGGGTGATCACCGGCAACACCGGCGTGCTGATGACGCGCGTGGTGCGCGTGAAGGAAGGCGTGGGCGCCCCCTGGGTGGTGGTCGATGCCGCGATGAACGATCTGGCGCGTCCGGCGCTCTATGATGCCTGGCACGATTTCGCCGCCGTTTCGCCCGGTGGCGAGACGATGGAGGCCAACATCGTCGGCCCGATCTGCGAATCGAGCGATACCTTTGCCATGGGCCGCACGATCGACAAGGTGGCGCGGGGCGACCTTGCCGTGTTCCGCACCGCCGGCGCTTATGGCGCGACGATGGCCAACACCTACAACTCACGGCCCTTGGTGCCCGAAGTGATGGTCGATGGCGACAAGTGGGCAGTGGTGGCCGACCGCATCGAGCCCGCCACGATCCTGGCCGCCGAGCGCGTGCCGGAATGGCTGGCCTGACGCGATGAGCCTGCCTGCTCTCCCCCTGTTCCACCGCATCGCCGGGCAGCCGGTGATCGTGCTGGGCCATGGGGAGGCAGCGCAGGCCAAGGCCCGGCTGGTGGAACGGGCCGGCGGGCAGGTGATCGACGATCTGGCCCACGGCATCGACATCGGCGCGCGGCTGGCCTTCATAGCCCACGACAGCGCCGATGCCTGCATGGCCGACGCGCTGCGCGCGCGGGGGGCGGGCCTGCTGGTCAACGTGGTGGATCGCCCGGCGCTGTGCGATTTTACCACGCCGTCGCTGGTCGATCGCAGCCCGGTGGTGATCGCCGTGGGCACGGCGGGCGCTTCGGCGGGCCTGGCCAAGCATATCCGCCTGCGGCTGGAGCGGTTGTTGCCCCAGGGCCTGGGCGCGCTGGCCGATGCGTTGTTTGCTGCGCGCGAAGGCTTGCGCGCGCGCTTTCCCGATGGTGCGGAACGGCGCCGCGCGCTCGACCTGGCGCTGGGCGAGGGCGGGGCGCTCGATCCCATGGTGGCGCAGCCGGCGGGCGCGGTAGAGGCCTGGCTGGGCGGCGCGCGGGGCGGTGCGACCGGCCATCACGTGATCGCGCTGCGCAGCGCCGATCCCGAAGACCTTACCTTGCGCGAGGCGCGCCTGCTCGGCATGGCCGACGCGGTTGTCGCCGCTTCCGATGTGCCCGCAGCGCTGCTGGCCCGCGCTCGCGCCGATGCGCAGCGCCTGCCGCCCGGCGCGGCCCTCCCCGAGGGGCTGACCGTGGAACTGCGCTTGCCCGGCTGATCAGGCCTTGGGCGCCGAGAGGTGGAAATTCATCCAGCAACTGGCGATGGGCGTGGCGCGGTCAGCCTGCCAGGCTTCCACACGCACATTGGCCACGCGGCGCCCGGCGCGCAGCACTTGTCCCATGGCGTGGATCGGGCGGGGCAGGCCGGCGCGCAGATATTCGATCGAGATGTTGATCGGCTTCATCCGCTGCTCCACCCCGCGGCGGGCGTGATCGGTGGCAAGCGCGGCAAAGCCCGCCATTTCCAGCAGGCCGCCGATGGCGCCGCCGTGCAGGAAACCCGGGCGCCCTTCGGAATGGCTGCCGAACTGCATCGTGACGATCGGATTGCCATCGTCGTCGGCGGACAGCGCCATGCCCATCGCCAGCGCAAAGGGAGGCAGGATGAAGGCCGGGCGATCGCTCATTCGCTTTCCCCCAGCACCATGAATATCGCCGCGGCGTGGGCCAGCGGATCGGCGATGTCGCCATCGTGGGCCAGCGCGCGGGCAAAGGCCAGGTCACCGCGCAATTGATAGCATTCGGCCCGCGCGATCACGCTGCGCCCCGGCACCGCGGCGCGCACGTAGTCGATGCGCAGGTCCAGCGTCACATGGGGCACGAAGCGCCCGCGCCGTGTCCAGATCGCCATCGCCGTGCAATTGTCGAACAAGCTGATGATCGGGCCCGAAGCCAGCACGCCGGTGTTGCCTGCGCCCACCAGGTCCTCGCGCCACGGCAGTTCCGCCTCGAACCAGTCGGGGCCGTGATCGCCATAGCGCATGCCCAGGAATCCGCCGTGGCCCATCCGCCCCAGCAACTGGCCGGCACGGGCCGGATCGAACGGGCCTTCGTTGCGCCAGGTTGGGGGTTGATCGTCTGCCATCACCGTTCCTTGCCGCATCGCGGGGCAGTGTTCAACCGAATGCTTAAATTACAGGACGCCGCCGGCCAGGGCGTCGATCGCGGCCTGGAGAATCAATGCGGCGGCATGCGAATCGATGCGCTGGGCGCGCTTGGCCCGGCTGAAATCCTGCTCGATCATCGCGCGTTCGGCGGCCTGGGTAGACCAGCGTTCGTCCCACATCAGGACCGGCAGGTTGAGGTCAGCCAGATTGCGGGCCATGGCGCGGGCGGATTGGCTGCGCGGCCCATCGCTGCCATCCATGTTGAGTGGCAGGCCGATGACCAGGCCTTTCACGCTGCGTTCGGCGACGATGGCGGTAAGCGCGGCCTTGTCCTGCGCAAACTTGCGGCGGATCACGGTTTGCCCCGCCGTGGCAAAGCGCCAGCCGGTATCGCACAGCGCCACGCCGATCGTCTTGGTGCCGGGATCAAGACCCATCAGCACCCCGCCCATCGGCAGGGCGGCGCGAAAATCGGCAGTGCTTTGCGTGATCATCGGGTTCCTCCATCCCGCTTCTGGTGCCACGCGGCGCTGCGACGCAAGGCGTCCGCGCGCAGATTGGCCCAGAACAGCGGGATATCGTAGACGTGATAGTTGTTGCCGGGCAGCACGAACAGGCCGATTTCAGGCGGCGACCCGATCAGCAGGATGCCTTGCGCGCTGCAGTGCGCCGGCACCAGCGCCGGCACCAAAGGTCCCGCCCGTTCGGTCTCGTCGTCGTTCTCATCGGGCAGCAGCGTGCCGCGGTTGGCGCTGCGTGGCGCCGCGCCTCCCTGGGTGCCGGTCAGGGGATTGACGCAAAGCAGCGGCGCATCGGCCGGCTGGTTTGCCGCGCCGGTTTCGGGCCAGGGGTGATAGGCCTGGACCAGCAGCCTTGGATCGGCCGGTTCGGCAAAGCTGATCCAGCCCGCGAGGCATCCGGCCTGATCGGGCGCGCTGCAGGGTGGCAAGCCGGTTTCGGCAGCGGCACGCGACGCGACGATCGGCCAGCCGATGGCATAGGCGGCCACTACGCGGCGGGCCAGCGGCTTGCCCCGCACCATGTCACGCAGCAGGCGGGCCACGATCCAGGCCCCCTGGCTGTGCCCGGCCAGCACGATCGGCGTCTCGGGCGGCAGCGTTGTCAGGAATGTGGCAAAGGCCGCGCGCACGTCGCCATAGGCAAGGTCCATCGCGCGCTGCCGCTCTGCTCCTTCGGTGAGAAATGCCCCGAAGGCGGCCTGGCGATAGCGTGGCACCCAGACCGGGCCCACGCTGTTGAACGCGCTGGCAGTTGCCGCAACCAGCACTTCGGCACGGCGGCGCGAATCCGCGTCTGTCAGCGGGGCGTTCCAGTGGTTGCGGCTGAGGTAGCTGGTCGGATGGACGAAGAACACCGCCGCATCGCCGGTCACGCCATGGATCATGCCGGGTGGCAGCCATTGCGCGGGATCGCGGGCCAATCCCGGCCGCGCGATCCACATCGCGGCGTCGTCATAGGCGCGCGGCGGCAGCGGTGCACCGGGTTCGAACCCGTGGGTTGGCGCAAAGGCATAGCGTGAAATCTGCGCGGAACATTGGCTCAGCACGCCAAGGCACAGCAAGGCCAGCGCCACGAACAACGCGCCGGCCTGGATTACCCGCTTGATCATTATACCGTCATGTCGAAAGCGCAGTGCCGTCGTGCGTGGTAGTTTCGCCGTCCGGTTGCGCGCGCTCCCCGTCGTTGCGCTCCGCCTGGCGTTCCAGTGCGATCTTGATCATCGCCACGATCGGATCGGCCAGGGCCAGCCCCAGGATACCGAACAGCACGCCGAAAATGAGCTGCGCGCCCAGCACCATCGCTGGTGCCAGGTCTGCCGTCTTCTTCGCCACCATCGGCACGATGATGTTGCCGTCCACCGTCTGGACCACCAGGTAGACGATGATGCAATAGATGCCCATGTCGGTGCCGCCCGAGAAGCCCACCAGTACCATCAGCAACCCGGAAAGCGGCGCGCCGATATTGGGCAGGAACACCAGAAGGCCGGTGAGGATGCCGAGCAGCGCGGACATCGGCACGCCATAGACCGCCAGCAGCACCCAGGTGGCCAGACCTTCGGTGAACATGCCGATCATCCGCCCGAACAGCAGCATGCGCAACGACTTGCCCATGCGCTGCAGCGTCACCTGGAAATGCGGGCGGCTTTCCAGCGGAAACAGCCAGGCAAAGCCGCGTCGATAGATGTCAGGCTCCAGCACGAAATAGATGCCCAGGATCACGATCAGGAAAAACGTGGTGAAACCGCCGAAAATCCCGCCCAGCGCCTGGGTGACCGGGCCCACGCCGCCGATCACCTGTTCGGCAATCTTCGAAACGTCGGCCTGGCCCACGTTGATGCCATGGCCGTGCAGCCAACTCAGCGTGCGCTGGGCCTGCCCTTCCACGATATGGGGGAACTGCGCAGCCTGCGCGGCGATCTGGTTGCCGGCGAAATAGCCCAGCCACACCAGGAAACCGACCGCCGCCACCAGCACCAGGGCGATGCGCAAGGCGCGCGGGCCGGGCAGGATGCGGCCCAGCAGGCGCTGCCCGCCTTCGATCAGCGATGCGAACACCACGCCGCCGAAAATGACCAGCAGCGGTTGCGCCAGGAACACCGCCAGAACCACCAGGGCCGCGATGCCGATCCACACGAAGGCCTTCTTGGCTTCCTGGCGGACGGTGCGATCGGCGATGTCGGTGGGGCCGGGGGCGTGGGCCTTGGTCTGTACCCCCGGTGTCATAGCTGGTTGCGCGGCGGCGGGATGGGCAGTGTCGGGCATCGGTGGCAAGCTACCTTGCTAAGAGACGTCAGGAAGCGGGAACGGGCGTTGGCGCATCCCGTTCCGGCCCCCGTTCGGGGCGCAGTGTCGTCCCACTGCGGCCGTGACGCAAGGCATGCCACCACGTCAACGGGTTCCAGGTCTCGCTGCCATCCAGCGAAACGGTGACGAATTCGGCGCGGCCGCCCACGTCGGCCAGCGGCACGGGTCCGCCCAGTCCCTTGAGTGCCAGCGGCTCGCGGCTGTCGGCGGAATGATCGCGGTTGTCGCCCATCAGAAAGACGTGGCCGGCCGGCACCGTTACTTCGGCATAATCGTCCAGCGGCTGCTGCTTGTGGTCGATGATGCGATAGGTTGCGCCATTGGGCAGGGTCTCGCGCAGGATCGGCAATTCGCAGAAATCGTGGCCCATGGCGTCGCGAAAGCGCAGGCCGGGAAAATCGGCCGGATCGCATGGGTCGTTGGCGTCGACCGGCAGATCGAGCGGGGCTTCGACCGCTTGCGGCACGGCGCGGCCGTTCAGCACGATCTGCCCGTGGACCACCGCGATGCGATCGCCCGGCAGCGCCACCACGCGCTTGATATAGTCCTCGTTGCTGCCGCGCGGGACCACGATGACGATATCGCCATATTGCGGCGTTGCCGGAAACAGCCGCGTGGCCGAGCGTGGCAGCACGTGGAACGAGGGCGAAACCCACGACCAGCCATAGGGATACTTGGACACCACCAGCCTGTCACCGACCAGCAGATTGGGCATCATCGACATCGAGGGGATGTAGAACGGCTTGGCCAGCAGGCTGTGGAACACCAGCACGGCCAGCAGCATGCCGACCAGGCCGCGCAGTTCCTCCCACCAGTTGACACGCCCGGTGCGGGCCTGGGCCTGTTCGGGCGGGATGCCGGTCACGCCGTCGCTCATGCCGGAACCGCCTCGATCACCACGAACGCCTGCGCCCAGGGATGGTCGTCGGTCATCGTCAGGTGCACCACGGCCTTGTGGCCGGGCGGGGTGATGGCGGCGAGGCGCGCGGCAGCGCCACCGGTCAACGCCAGGGTGGGGGCACCCGACGGCGCATTGACCACGCCGATGTCCTTCATGAACACGCCGGCCTTGAAGCCTGTGCCGACGGCCTTGGAATAGGCTTCCTTGGCGGCAAACCGCTTGGCCAGGGTTCCGGCGCGGGTGTAGGGGCGCCGCGCGGCCTTGGCTTGTTCCGTGGGTGTGAACACCCGTTCCACGAAGCGATCGCCGAACCGTTCCAGCGAGTGCTGGATGCGTTCGATGTTGCACAAGTCGGAACCCAGGCCGATGATCACGCGGGGTGCTCCTCCGATGCGCGCGCTGGCATCAGCGCACTTCGTCCATCAGACTGCGCATGCGGCGCACCGCTGCGTCAAGTCCCACGAAGATCGCCTCGCCGATCAGGTAGTGGCCGATGTTGAGTTCGGCCACTTGGGGAATCGCGGCGACGGGCTGCACGTTGTCATAGGTCAGGCCATGGCCGGCGTGGGGCTCGATACCGTTCTTGGCGGCCAGCGCGGCCATGTCGGCCAGGCGCTTCAATTCCGCCGCGCGGGCTTCCCCTTGCGCATGGGCATATTCGCCGGTGTGCAGTTCCACCACCGGCGCGCCCAGTTTCATCGCCGCTTCGATCTGCCGCGCTTCGGGCGCGATAAACAGGCTGACGCGGATGCCGGCGTCGCGCAGGCGCGCCACGATCGGGGCGAGGCGGTTGTGCTGCCCAGCGGCATCGAGCCCGCCTTCGGTGGTGCGTTCCTCGCGCCGCTCGGGCACGATGCAGCAGGCGTGCGGCTTGTGGCGCAGCGCGATCGCCAGCATTTCGTCGGTGGCGGCCATCTCCAGGTTCAGTGGCAGGTTGGTCGCGGCCTGGATGCGGGCCAGATCTTCGTCGCGGATGTGGCGCCGGTCTTCGCGCAAGTGCGCGGTGATCCCGTCGCCGCCCACGGCCGCCACGATTTCGGCCGCGCGCACCGGATCGGGATGATCCCCGCCGCGCGCGTTGCGGATCGTCGCCACGTGATCGATGTTAACCCCCAGCCTCAGCCGGGCCGGCGTGAACAACTCGCTCACTGCCACCGTCTCCTGTCCTTGGGTCGTGCCTTCAGGGTTGCGCGCGGCTGCCGGGCTTGATCGCCGGCAGGGCGGCCAGTTCGGCCGGGATCTCGTCCGGGGCATAAGTGGGGAAGTTGAGCGAGACGAGCGGATAGAACGGCACACCCAGGTCCACCGCGCCGGCCGACCGATCGACCAGGGCCGCCTCGGCGATCACCACGCCGCCGGCTTCTTCCACGGCTTTGATCGCCTCGCGGCTCGAAAGGCCGGTTGTCACCACGTCTTCCACCATCAGCACCTTTTCGCCCGGATTGAGCGAAAAGCCGCGGCGCAGTTCGAACGTGCCGGTGGGCCGCTCCACGAACACTGCTTCCACGCCCAGCGCGCGGCCCATCTCGTGGCCGATGATCACGCCGCCCATCGCGGGGGAAACCACCTTGGCAATCTGCTGGCGCAAGTCGCGCGGCAGCTTGGCGGCCAGGGCACTGGCCAGGCGCGAGGCGCGCATCGGGTCCATCAACACGCGTGCGCACTGAAGATAATAGGCACTGCGGCGTCCCGAAGAGAGCAGGAAATGCCCTTCAAGCAGCGCCTGGCACGCACGGAATTCGGAAAGGATGTCTTCGTCCTGCATGGCTGTCGTTCGCTGGTCCTGCATGATCGCCCGCCCGGGGTGTTGGGGGGCTTGCTGGTGTTTGCGGCCTGCCATGGGCGCTGGCGCGGCGGCGGGCAAGGATTTTTCGCCCATTGGCCCGCGCCAAAGCGGCATCTTGGCCAAAGGGGCAATCCTTTCCTGCCGCCATGGTGAAGGTCGCAACTTGTGGGGCGCGACAAGGCCGCGTATAGCCCGGTTCAATCGAGGGAATTACAATCAGTGCACGCGGACCTCGAAACCGGCGTGTACGCGGGGAAGAGCGGAACAAGCGACGATGAGTCCAATCGAATTCGTCCGCCATGCGGGCACAGCGTTTCGGACCGCCGGTCATCTCGTGGCAGGCATTGCAGCAACTGCGGCGGCTGCCGCGCCTTCGTTGGCGCTGGCTGCGGCCACTTACGTCCCGGCCAAGCCGGTTGCGGGCAAGGGGCAACCGGTTCCCGGTGGCTGGACGTTCCAGGACCAATATTCGCCGATTGGTCAGGAAGCATTGAAAATGCACGATTACGTGCTGATGCCGGTGATCACGGCCATCGTGCTGCTGGTGCTGTTCCTGCTGATCGCGGTGATGGCCAAGTTCAACCGCCGCAAGAATCCGGTCGCTTCCAAGACCAGCCACAACACCGTGATCGAAGTGATCTGGACGCTGGTTCCGGTGCTGATCCTGGTGGTGATCGCGGTGCCCTCGATTCGCCTCTTGGCCCACCAGTACGAACCGGCGCCCAAGGGCGCGTTGACCGTGAAGGTCACCGGCTACCAGTGGTATTGGGGCTATACTTATCCCGACAACGGCGGGTTCGAGGTGATTTCCAACATGCTGCCGCCGGCCGAGGCGATCAAGCGGGGCGAACAGCCGCAGCTTGCCGCCGACAACCGCATGGTCGTGCCTGCCGGCGTGCCGATTCGCCTCCAGACCACCGGGTCTGACGTGATCCACTCGTTCGCGGTGCCCTCGCTGTGGTTCAAGCTCGACGCCGTGCCAGGCCGCATCAATGAAAAGGTGCTGATGATCAACAAGCCCGGCGTCTATTACGGCCAGTGTTCGGAACTGTGCGGCGCCCGCCACGGCTATATGCCGATCGTGGTCGAAGCGGTGACCAAGCCGCAGTTCGACTCCTGGATCAAGAGCCAGGGCGGCACCGTGGGCGCAGCGCCTGCAGCGCCTGCTGCCTGAACGACAATCGGAAAGAGGATCGCCCGTCATGGCCACCATTCCCGCCGATCATGAAAGCTTCGATGCGCATCATGATCATGCGCATGAACACGATCACAAGCCCAGCTTCTTCGCGCGCTGGTTCATGTCCACCAACCACAAGGACATCGGCACGCTCTACCTGATCTTCGCGATCTTCGCCGGTGTCATCGGCGGCGCGATCTCGGGCATCATGCGCGCCGAACTGGCGCATCCCGGTATCCAGTACCTGGCGTTCTGGACCCGCTTCGTCGGCGGTGATGGCGCCGATTTCAACCAGACCTTGCACATGTGGAACGTGCTGATCACGGCGCACGGCCTGATCATGGTGTTCTTCATGGTCATGCCCGCGATCATCGGCGGCTTTGGCAACTGGTTCGTGCCGATCATGATCGGCGCGCCCGACATGGCCTTCCCCCGCATGAACAACATCTCGTTCTGGCTGACCTTCTCGGGCTTCTGCTCGCTGATGATCTCGCCCTTCGTGCCGGGCGGCACCGGCCATGGCGCCGGTACCGGGTGGACGGTCTATGCGCCGCTTTCCACGTCCGGCTCGGTCGGCCCGGCGGTGGACTTCGCGATCTTCTCGCTGCACCTTTCAGGCGCCGGCTCGATCCTGGGTGCGGTGAACTTCATCACCACCATCTTCAACATGCGCGCACCGGGCATGACGCTGCACAAGATGCCGCTGTTCGTGTGGTCGGTGCTGGTCACCGCGTTCCTGCTGCTGCTGGCGCTGCCGGTGCTGGCCGCGGCCATCACCATGCTGCTCACCGATCGCAACTTCGGCACCACGTTCTTCGATCCGGCCGGCGGTGGTGATCCGGTGCTCTACCAGCACCTGTTCTGGTTCTTCGGCCACCCCGAAGTCTACATCATGATCCTGCCGGGCTTCGGCATCGTCAGCCAGATCATCTCCACCTTCTCGCGCAAGCCGGTGTTCGGCTACCTCGGCATGGCCTATGCCATGGTCGCCATCGGCCTGGTCGGCTTCATCGTGTGGGCCCACCACATGTACACAACCGGGCTCGACGTGAACACGAAGATGTATTTCACCGCCGCCACGATGGTGATCGCGGTGCCCACCGGCATCAAGATTTTCTCGTGGATCGCCACGATGTGGGGCGGTTCGATCGAGTTCAAGTCGCCCATGGTCTGGGCCATCGGGTTCATCTTCCTGTTCACCGTGGGCGGCGTGACCGGCGTGGTCCTCGCCAACGGCGGCATCGACGATAACCTGCAGGACGGCTATTACGTCGTTGCGCACTTCCACTACGTGCTGTCGCTGGGTGCGGTGACTTCGCTCTTCGCCGGGTTCTTCTACTGGTTCCCCAAGATGAGCGGCCGGATGCACTCGGAATTCCTCAGCCATCTGCAGTTCTGGGTGTTCTTCGTCGGGGTGAACCTGATCTTCTTCCCGATGCACTTCCTGGGTGTGCAGGGCATGCCGCGCCGCTATCCCGATTATGCGCCGGCGTTCGAATACTGGAACCACATCGCCACGATCGGCTACATGGTCATGGCCGTGTCGCTGGTGATCTTCTTCATCAACATCGCCTACGCCTTCCTGGCCGGCAAGAAGGCCGCGCCCAACTACTGGGGCGAAGGCGCCACGACGTTGGAATGGACGCTGTCCAGCCCGCCGCCGTTCCACCAGTTCGAAACGCTGCCGGTGATTGAGGATACGCCGCACCACTAAGCCGCGATTCGATCGCAAACGAAAAACCCCGCAGCGCGAGCTGCGGGGTTTTTTGTGCCTTTTCCGCGCTTCTTCTGACGTGATGGTGTTGGAGAGGGGGTGTTTGGGGAGTGATTCAGCGGCGGTGATTCGGGTTGGTTGGGGGGGAAAGACAGAAAAGTTTGGGTTCAAAAGCCTTGTGGTGTGGGGGTTTTGGTTGGATTTGCGGGGGTTGTGGAAAAATGGCCGTTGACGGTTGGGGAGAGCCTCCATATATGCCGCTTCACCGATGCGGTGCAGCCGGTTTTTCCGGCGGCCTGGTTGTTTCCAGGTGTTGCGGTGTTGGTCGCCAGATAGCTACGGACGGCTTAGGTTTCCGGTGAGAACCGGGGATTGATTGTTGTCCGGGTTTTGTTGTCTGGGTTTGGTCTTTGACATTGTTGATTAGATGAAGGGACATGTGGGCGACGGCGCCTGGTGTCGGGGGTCTTTGGGCTCCGACGTCCAGTTTAAAGCAAG